>NZ_PGGV01000018.1 GCF_002798405.1 Glycomyces xiaoerkulensis
GGACTCCTTAGAAAGGAGGTGATCCAGCCGCACCTTCCGGTACGGCTACCTTGTTACGACTTCGTCCTAATCGCCAGCCCCACCTTCGACCACTCCCCCCGCACAAAGCGGTTGGGCCGCAGGCTTCGGGTGTTGCCAACTTTCATGACGTGACGGGCGGTGTGTACAAGGCCCGGGAACGCATTCACCGCAGCGTTGCTGATCTGCGATTACTAGCGACTCCACCTTCATCGAGCCGAGTTGCAGACTCGAATCCGAACCACGACCGGCTTTACAGAGATTCGCTCCACCTCACGGTATCGCCACCCGCTGTACCGGCCAATGTAGCATGCGTGAAGCCCTGGACATAAGGGGCATGATGACTTGACCTCATCCCCACCTTCCTCCGAGTTAACCCCGGCAGTCCCCCACGAGTCCCCACCACTACGTGCTGGCAACATGGGGCAAGGGTTGCGCTCGTTGCGGGACTTAACCCAACATCTCACGACACGAGCTGACGACAGCCATGCACCACCTGTCACCCCGCCCGAAGGACACTGCGTCTCCACAGCCATCGGGGTGATGTCAAACCCAGGTAAGGTTCTTCGCGTTGCATCGAATTAATCCGCATGCTCCGCCGCTTGTGCGGGCCCCCGTCAATTCCTTTGAGTTTTAGCCTTGCGGCCGTACTCCCCAGGCGGGGCGCTTAATGCGTTAGCTACGGCACAGAGACCACAAACGTGCCCCCACACCTAGCGCCCACCGTTTACAGCATGGACTACCAGGGTATCTAATCCTGTTCGCTCCCCACGCTTTCGCTCCTCAGCGTCAGCACAAGCCCAGAGACCCGCCTTCGCCACCGGTGTTCCTCCACATATCTGCGCATTTCACCGCTACACGTAGAATTCCAGTCTCCCCTACTTGCCTCAAGCCCGCCCGTATCCACCGCACGACCACAGTTAAGCCATGGCTTTTCACGACAGACGCGACGAGCCGCCTACGAGCCCTTTACGCCCAATAAATCCGGACAACGCTCGCGCCCTACGTCTTACCGCGGCTGCTGGCACGTAGTTAGCCGGCGCTTATTCGAACACTACCGTCACCGACCGAACACGACCGGCTTCGTCGCGAACAAAAGAGGTTTACAACCCGAAAGCCGTCATCCCTCACGCGGCGTCGCTGCATCAGGCTTCCGCCCATTGTGCAAAATTCCCCACTGCTGCCTCCCGTAGGAGTCTGGGCCGTATCTCAGTCCCAATGTGACCGACCGCCCTCTCAGGCCGGCTACCCGTCACCGCCTTGGTAGGCCATCACCCCACCAACCAGCTGATAGGCCGCGAGCCCCACCCCAGCCGCCAAAGCTTTCCACCACTGAACATGCATCCAGCAGTCACATCCGGTATTAGCCGCCGTTTCCAACGGTTATCCCAGAGCCAGGGACAGGTCACCCACGTGTTACTCACCCGTTCGCCACTCGAGTACCCACCCAAAGGCAGGCCTTTCCGTTCGACTTGCATGTGTGAAGCACGCCGCCAGCGTTCGTCCTGAGCCAGGATCAAACTCTCCAACCAAAACCAAACAACACCAACCACCACCACAACCGCAGCAGCAGCCAGCATCAAAGCATGCATCGAAGCAGACCTGACCGATTCCAAAAGGAAAAGACAGTCAAACAAACCAACCAAACCACCCCCAGCACAACACCAGGAACAGCCCAGCCAGCCCGCACGCTGACCATCCAAACACCCTGTTGAGTTCTCAAACAACACGCCACAACCAAGCGATACTGAAACTACTCAGATCGGCCTTGGCCGGAGCAACCCGACTAAATTAGCAGCTCTGCCCTGCACCGTCTAACCCAGGAAACGTAACCTTGGCAACAGCCAGCCGAGCCTCTATCAAGTCTCAGGTGATTCCCGCGCTTCGATCCACGGACCGCGCCAGCGCTCTTGCGATCTGTCGCGTATCTCCGCCTTGATCTCCGGGCCAGCCTCTCCGGCTGTCCCGTTCCCCGCGGGCAGAGACAAATATACACACCCCTGAAGGGGTGCAAACCAGGGGGGTACGTCTTGCCTTCCACGATACCCGTGAGCTGCGCAGACATCAAGCCGCTCGCCGGATTCCCACGACCGGCGCGCATGCCCGGCCGGCGGCGCGGACGATCGTTCGCGTCCAGGTTCGGCTGTTAGCCTGCGAGCACTAGCAACTGCGCGATTCAGAGGAGAAGGCATGTCAGTCACTCGCAACGCAACCACTCGTTGGACCGGCGACCTCCAGGGAGGGGGCGGAGTCACCAGCTTCGTTTCATCCGGTCTGCCGGACACCGACGTGACGTGGGCGTCCCGTGCGAATGAGCCCGAGGGCAAGACGAGCCCCGAGGAGCTCATCGCCGCCGCTCACGCCTCCTGCTTCTCCATGGCGCTGTCGGGCGCGCTGGGCAAGGCCGGATACACGCCGGATGAGATCGTCTCGGAGGCCGCAGTCGACTTCACGCCGGGCACCGGCATCACCGGAATCGCTCTGACCGTCCGCGCCAGCGTGCCGGGGATCGACGCCGACGAGTTCAACAAGGTCGCCGACGGCGCCAAGGAAGGCTGCCCCGTCAGCCAGGCGCTCAAGTCGGTGCCGATCACGGTTGAGGTCAACCTGAGCTAGGGTCGAGAATTACTCTAAAACTTCATACCGGACACACACTGTGCGCGAAGGCAGCAGGTGCACCATTCGTGACCTCCGGGTCATGAAGTCGGTCTCCGCATGTGGTCCAGCTTGCGGACCGACGCGGTGGATGTTGGTTTCGCGCACATGTTTGTAACTATGCCTGTCTGCCCAGCTTGAAAAACTCACACCGTAGAGGAGGTCGAGTTCGTCGTGACTACTCCCGAGAGCGCCGGTCGGCGATTCCGCGCCTACACCATCCGTCACCTCGACGAGTTGCTGAAGCGCGCGCGCATGACCGAGGAGCAGCGGCTCCGGACGAGGGCGGTGGCGTCGGTGCTGCCGTTCCGCACCAACACCTACGTCGTCGATGAGCTCATCGACTGGGACAACGCGTTCGACGACCCGATGTTCAGGCTGGTCTTCCCGCAGGAGGACATGCTGCCGGCCGACGATGTCGATCACATCGCCGAGCTGCTGACGCAGGGCGCTTCGAAACAGGAGATCACGACCGCGGCCAATCAGATCCGGTACAAGCTCAATCCCCACCCCGCTGGGCAGATCCAACTCAACATCCCCAAGGCCGGCGAGGACGTCGTCCAGGGACTGCAGCACAAGTACAAGGAGACGGTGCTGTTCTTCCCCCAACAGGGGCAGACCTGCCACGCCTACTGCACCTACTGTTTCCGGTGGGCGCAGTTCGTGGGCCTCGACGACCTCAAGATCGCCAACAACGACGTCGACGAGATGACCGGCTACGTGGCCCGCCACCCGGAGGTGAGCAGCATCCTGCTGACCGGCGGCGACCCCATGATCATGGGCGAGACGGTGCTCCGCCGCTACATCGACCCGCTGCTGGAGTTGGACCACGTGGAGTCGATTCGGATCGGATCGAAGGCGCTGGCCTACTGGCCGCAGCGATTCGTCACCGACCCGGACGCCGACGCCACGCTCCGGCTGTTCGAGGAGGTCGTCAAATCGGGACGGGACCTGGCGTTCATGGCCCACTTCTCCCACCACAAGGAGCTCGAGCCCGAGATCGTCCAGGAGGCGGTCCGCCGCATCCAGGCGACCGGGGCCACCATCCGGACGCAGGCGCCGCTGATCCGCACCATCAACGACGACGCCGACCAGTGGGCCGACATGTGGCGGACCCAGCACAAGATGGGGATGATCCCCTACTACATGTTCGTCGAGCGCGACACGGGCCCGCAGGACTACTTCTCGGTGCCGCTGTGGCGGGCCTGGGAGATCTACCGGGACGGGTTCAGCCGGGTGTCGGGCCTGTGCAGGACCGTCCGCGGCCCGTCGATGTCGGCCACGCCCGGCAAGGTCACGGTCGACGGCGTCACCGAGATCAACGGCGAGAAGGTCTTCGCGCTGCGCATGCTCCAGGCTCGGGACCCGGAGATCGTCGGCCGCCCGTTCTTCGCGAAGTTCGACGAGAACGCGGTCTGGGTCGACGACCTGAAGCCGGCGTTCGCCGACAAGTTCCCGTTCGAGGCGTAGCCGAGTACCGGGGGCGGTACCGGTAGGCCCTCGCAACAACCGGCATGCGAAGGCCGGAGCGGTCATCGGACCGCTCCGGCTTTCGTTCGCCTAGGCGATGTGCAGGTCGAAGCCCGAGGCGCCGGGGCGCTCCAAGCCCGGTTTGAGGCGGCGATGCTCGTCGTAGTCGCCGCCGCGCTGGGCGCGATAGGCGATCGGCTCGGTCTCCTCCAGCGCCTCGAGGCGCCGCCGCAGGCGCTCCACCCCCGCTCGGTAGCCGTCCTCGTCGAGCCGGACCGCGCCGGCGATGTGGACCGGCGGCAGCGCGTCCATCCCGGTGTAGAAGAAGATGCCGTGGTTGATCGGGAAGAGCAGGTCGTCGATGCTGCCGTTGATGCCGCGGTCGGACATGTGGGCCTCGGCGGCGCCGGTGGTCACGATGGCCAGGCCGTGCTTGCCGGCCAGCACGCCTTCGCCGTAGCGACGCCAGCCGCGTACGGTGCCGTAGCCGAAGCCGTTGGTCAGGACCCGGTCGACCCAGCCCTTCATGATGGCCGGCATGGTGAACCACCACAGCGGGAACTGGAGGATCACCGCGTCTGCGTCCAGGAGCAACTGCTGCTCCCGGCGGATGTCGTCCGACAGCGTGCCGGACCGGTGGGCCTCGCCGGAGGCCTCCATGAAGTTTTCGTCCGTGACCGGTCCGAGATCGTCGTAGTCGGCCACGGGCTTCCACTTCATCGCGTAGAGGTCGCTGAGGGTGGTGCTGTGTCCCCGGGCTTCGAGCGTGCGGATCGCCTCGTCGCGGAGTGCGGCGTTGAGCGAACCGGTCGACGGGTGTGCGTAGACGATGTGAACGTGCATGGGTTCCATGTTGGTGCGGTTCGACTCCGGTAGCCAGACGCCTGTTCGACCCGGGGTCGTTCGTTCCTAGGACTGACAGGGCTGGGCACTTCGCGCTACAGGGCGGAATACTTGCGGGCGGAGGTGGTCCGCATGGAACCCGAGGCGGTAGAGATCCATCGGCTCGAGGACGTCGCCGATCTGGGCAAGTTCCTGCAGGCGCGCCGGGCGCGGGTACACCCGGCGGAGGTGGGTCTGCCCGGTGATTCGCGGCGGCGGGTGCCGGGGTTGCGGCGCGAGGAGCTGGCGCTGCTGGCCGGGGTGAGCGTCGACTACTACACCCGTTTGGAGCAGGGTCGTGCGAAGCGGCCGTCCGATCAGGTGCTGGACGCGGTCGCCCGGGCATTGCGGCTGGATGAGACCACCCGGGAGCATCTGCACCGGTTGGCGGGCTACACGCGGTTGGAGCCCGATCATCCTTCCGCCGAGGTCCGGCCGGAGTTGCGGACGATGCTGCAGGCGATCGACGGGTTTCCGGCGCTGCTGCAGAACCACCGCATGGAGGTGCTGGTCGCGAACGAGGCGTCGCGGGCGCTGTACGAGCCGCTGGGGTGGCCGGTGTCGCGGCGGGCGAATCTGGCGAAGCTGCTGTTCGACGACGATTCGCGGCCGTTCTTCCCTGCGTGGGAGACGTGCGCGGCGGAGGCGGTGGCGCAGTTGCGGAAGGTCGCGGCGCTGTTCTCCGAGGACAAGGAGTTGGCGGCGCTGATCGGCGAACTGTCGGTCCGGCACCGGTCGTTCAGCGAGCTGTGGGCGCGGGCCGAGGTGAAGGATTCCTACGTCGGCACGATGAGGTTCGAGCATCCGATCGTGGGGCCGCTGACGCTGCACAAGGAGCAGTTCCGGGTCGCCGACGGCAGCGGTCAGATGCTGGTGACGCTGACGGCGTCGCCGGGGACCGACGATTTCGACAAGTTGCGGCTGCTGGGGTCGGGCCGGGAGGTCTGACCCAGGGCGGCGCTCGGGGTCAGGCGGTGAGGCCGCGCAGGTAGGCGAGGTCGATGCCGGACAGGGACTCGAGAGTCCGGACCTGGAGGTCGCCGGGGAGCGTGACTTCGCTGGGGATGGCGAGGGTGACCGCGCCGGCGGCCAGCGCCGAGCTGACTCCGGTGACGGAGTCTTCGAGGACCACGCAGCGGTCGATGTCGACCCCGAGCTTGTCGGCGGTGGTCAGGTAGGGCTCCGGGTCGGGTTTCTTGTGTTCGACCTCGTCGCCGCAGATGGTGACGTCGAAGTTCTCGTGGCCGAGTTGGTCGAGGATGATGTCGGTCAGTTCGCGCGGAGTCGAGGTGACCAGGGCGGTGGGCAGGCCCGCGGTGCGTACCTCGGTGAGCAGCTCGCGTGCGCCGGGTTTCCAGGGGACTCCTTCGCCGAACAGTTCGCGCATCCGCCGGCGCACCCAGGCCTGGTATTCGGGGGCTTTTTCGAGGGGCTGGTCGAGGCTTTCGAGGAGCAGGACCACCGAGGCGCCTTCGTTGGTGCCGACCATTCGGGCGCGCACTTCGGGGGCGAGGTCCCCGCCGAGCAGGCGCGCGAGTTCGTGGAGGGCGATGTCCCAGCGGGGCTCGGAGTCGACGAGGGTGCCGTCCATGTCGAAGAGCACGGCGTGTGGAAATCGGGTCACGTCTGCAACGGTACGGCGGGGACCGGTGCGGCCGGTCGGTTTACCGGACTGTCGCGAGGCGGCTCACAGATCAGGCGAGTCCGGCGCGGTGGTGGCGGCGGCACAGGACGGTGTAGCTGTCCATGTCGCCGATCTCGACCACGTCGCCGGAGAAGACCATGACGCCGTCTCGGACGCGGGCGTTGTGGGTGCCGCGTTCGCCGCACCAGCAGTTGACGCGCACCGGGAGTTCTTCGACGCGGTCGGCCAGTTCGATCAGGCGTTGGGAGGCGGGGAAGAGTCGGCCGAGGAAGTCGGTCTTGAGGCCGAAGGCGTACACGTCGAGGTCGAGTCCGTCGACGGCGTCGGCGAGGTGGTTGATCTGTTTGGGGGCGGTGAGGAACTGGACTTCGTCGACCACGACGTAGGGCGGGCGGATCTCGGCCAGGTCGTCGTAGACGTCGAGGTCGGGGGTGACTTCTCGGGCTTTGTGGCTGAGTCCGATACGGCTGGAGATGACGCCCTCGCCGCTGCGGTCCATCGAGGTGTAGAGCACTCCGCTTTCGCCGAGGGAGTGGTGGTACTGCAGCGCGAGGGTGGATTTTCCGGCGTCCATGACCCCGAGGTAGGCGACCAGTTCGTTCGACATGGGCGTCAGTGTGCCTTGTCGGGTCATTTGGCGTTGAAGTAGCTGGCCTCCGGGTGGTGCAGGACTATGGCGTCGGTGGACTGCTCGGGGTGGAGCTGGTCGCCTTCGGACAGTTCGACGCCGATGCGGTCGGCGCCGAGGAGGTCGACGAGGGTGGCGCGGTCGGACAGCTCGGGGCAGGCGGGGTAGCCGAAGGAGTAGCGGCAGCCGCGGAAGTCGACCTCGAGGATGCCCTGGAGGTCGGCGGGGTCGGCGTCGGCGACGGTGGATCCGCCGGGCAGGACCCATTCGCGGCGGATGCGGCGGTGCCAGTATTCGGCGAGCGCCTCGGTGAGTTGCACGGTGAGGCCGTGGACTTCGAGGTAGTCGCGGTAGGCGTTGGCTTCGAACAGGTCGTTGGTGTATTGGGAGACCTTGGAGCCGAGGGTGACCAGTTGCAGGCCGAGCACGTCGAGTTCTTGGCCGTCCTTGGTGCGGAAGAAGTCTGCCAGGCACAGGCGGCGGTCGCGCCGCTGCCTGGGGAAGGTGAAGCGGGCCCGCTCGGAGTGGCCGTTCTCGTCGAGGACGACGAGGGTGTTGCCTTCGGAGTAGCACGGCAGGTAGCCGTAGACGACCTTGGCTTCGAGGACGTTGTCGGTGGCGAGACGGTCGAGCCAGTAGCGCAGCCGCGGGCGACCTTCGGTCTCGACCAGTTCTTCGTAGGAGGGTCCGTCGCCGCGCGTGGGTTTGAGGCCCCATTGGCCGAGGAAGGTGGCGCGTTCGTCGAGCATGGCCGAGTAGTCGGCGAGCGGGAGGCCCTTGACCACGCGGGAGCCGTGGAACGGCGGGGTGGGCAGGTCGGCGTCGGTGGCGACGTCGGAGCGGACCGAGGTGTCGTCCAGGTCGGGCAGGGTGTCGGCGACCATGGTGGCCTGGCGGGCGCGGCGCTCCCGTCGCTTGGCGATCTTCTCGGCCCGGTCGGAGTCGATGACGGGGCCGCCTTCGCCGCGGCGGGCGGCCATGACGCGGTCCATCAGCGACAGGCCTTCGAAGGCGTCGCGGGCGTAGTGGACGTCGCCGCCGTCGAACATGCCGCGGAGGTCGTCTTCGACGTAGGAGCGGGTGAGGGCGGCGCCGCCGAGGAGGACCGTCCAGCGGCTGTGGAGGCCGCGCGCCATCATCTCGGCGAGGTTGTCCTTCATGATGACGGTCGATTTGACCAGGAGTCCGCTCATGCCGATGACGTCGGCGTCGTGTTCTTCGGCGGCGTCGAGGATGGCGTTGATGGGCTGTTTGATGCCGAGGTTGACGACGGTGTAGCCGTTGTTGGACAGGATGATGTCGACCAGGTTCTTGCCGATGTCGTGGACGTCGCCGCGGACGGTGGCCAGGACGACGGTGCCCTTGCCGTCGTCGTCGGTCCTGTCCATGTGCGGCTCGAGATGGGCGACGGCGGCTTTCATGACCTCGGCGGACTGGAGTACGAACGGCAGTTGCATCTGGCCGGCGCCGAAGCGGTCGCCGACGATCTTCATGCCTTCGAGGAGGTGGTCGTTGACGATGTCGAGGGCGGTGCGGCCTTCGGCGAGGGCGGCGTCGAGGTCGGTGCCGAGGCCGTCCTTGTCGCCGTCGACGATGCGCTGGGAGAGGCGCTCGCCGAGCGGGAGGGCGGCCAGGGCTTCGGCGCGGGCCTCCCTGGTGCCGGCGAGGCTGACGCCGTCGAACAGTTCGATGAGTTTCTGGAGCGGGTCGTAGCCCTCGGTGCGACGGTCGTAGACCATGTCGAGGGCGGCTTCGCGCTGCTCGTCGGGGATGGAGGCCATCGGGAGGATCTTGCTGGAGTGAACGATGGCGCTGGTCAGCCCGGCTTCGACGCATTCGTTGAGGAACACGGAGTTGAGGACCTGGCGGGCGGCGGGGTTGAGGCCGAAGGAGATGTTGGAGACGCCGAGGGTGAAGTTGACGCCCGGGTAGCGGCGGGCGATCTCGCGGATGGCTTCGATGGTCTCGATGCCGTCGCGGCGGGTCTCCTCCTGGCCGGTGGAGATGGGGAAGGTCAGGGCGTCGACGAAGATGTCCTCGATGTCCAGGCCCCAGTTTCCGGTGAGGTCCTCGATGAGGCGGGTGGCGACGCGGACCTTCCAGTCGCGGTCGCGGGCCTGGCCGTCCTCGTCGATGCAGAGGGCGACGACGCCGGCGCCGTGCTCGGCGATGATGGGCATGACGCGCCGGTACCTGGAGTCGGGGCCGTCGCCGTCTTCGAAGTTGACCGAGTTGATGATGCATCGCCCGCCGAGGGCCTCGAGGCCGGCTTCGATGACGTTCGGCTCGGTGGAGTCGAGCATGATCGGCAGGGTCGAGGCGGTGGCGAAGCGGGAGGCGAGGACGCGCATGTCCTCGGCGCCGTCGCGGCCGACGTAGTCGACGCACAGGTCGAGCAGGTGGGAGCCGCCGCGGGTCTGCTCGCGGGCGATCTCGACGCACCTGTCCCAGTCGGCGGCGAGCATGGCCTGGCGGAACGCCTTGGAACCGTTGGCGTTGGTGCGTTCGCCGACGTTGAGGATGGTGGCGTCCTGCTTGAAGGGGACGTGGTGATAGGAGGAGGACACGCCCGGCTCGCGGACCGGTTCGCGCGGGGCGGGCTCGGCGCCGTCGAGGCGCTCGCGGACGGCGCGGATGTGCTCGGGGGTGGTGCCGCAGCAGCCGCCGACCAGGCCGACCCCGTAGCGGGTGACGAACTCCTCGTGGGCGTCGGCCAACTCGGACGGGGTGAGCGGGTAGACCGCGCCGTCGGTGCCGAGCTGGGGCAGGCCGGCGTTGGGCATGACCGAGATCGGGACCGGCGAGTGGCGCGAGAGGTATCGGATGTGCTCGGTCATCTCGGCCGGGCCGGTGGCGCAGTTGAGGCCGATGAGGTCGATGTCCAGGGCGGCCAGGCTCGTGAGGGCGGCGCCGATCTCGCCGCCGACCAGCATGGTGCCGGTGGTCTCGACGGTGACCTGGGCGATGACCGGGACGTTCGTGCCGAGCTCGGCGTTCGCGCGCCCCGCGCCGATGACGGCGGCCTTGGCCTGCAGGAGGTCCTGGGCGGTCTCGACGAGGATGGCGTCGGCGCCGCCGTCGATCAGCCCGGCCGAGCATTCGGCGTAGTGGTCGCGCAGGGTCGCGTAGGGGGCGTGTCCGAGGGTCGGCAGGCGGGTGCCGCCGCCCATGGAGCCGAGCACGAAGCGCGGCCGTTCGGGCGTGGCGTACTCGTCGGCCTTGCGGCGGGCCAGCTCGGCGGCGGCGCGGCCCAGTTCGCGGGCGCGTTCGGTGATGCCGTATTCGATCAGGCCGCCGTAGTTGGCGTTGAAGCTGTTGGTCTCGACGCAGTCGGCGCCGGCGGCGAGGTAGGCGTCGTGGATTCCCAGGACGATGTCCGGGCGGGTGAGGCACAGCATGTCCGACAGGCCTTCGTAGCCGTCGTAGTCGTCCAGGGTGGGGTCGAAGGACTGCAGCATGGTGCCCATGCCTCCGTCGGCGATCACGACGCGGCGGGACAGGGCCTCCAGGAAGCGGTTCTGCGCGGACACGCCGTCCAGGGTACTGGGGCGTGCCGGGAGGCGGGAAGCACGTATCACTGTTTGGACGTGCTGTCGGGCGAATATCACAACCTGCGTCCTACGATGGTGTGATGCTCTATCCCGCCCTCATTTATCTGTTGTTCTTCCTGATCGCCTGCTATTTCCTGTATTGGGTCGTGCGCTTGGGCGTGCGTGACGGCATCGCGGACGCCGACGAGCGACGGGATCGGGGTGGCTCCGGACAGCCGTGACCGCGTAGCATCGGCGCCGACTCCCCAGTCCGGAAGGGACGAGCATGGACAACGCGGACACTAGCAAGTGGACCACTGTTGCCGACCCGGAAGAGCTGCGCCGCATCGTCGGCGATGTCAAGCCCCGGGCCGCGACCAAGGAGCGCCCCCGGCTCCACCGGCGCGACCGGGAGTGGCTGGCGGCCTCCCCGTTCTGCGTCGTCGCCACCGCCGACGCCGACGGCAACTGCGACGCCTCACCCAAGGGCGACCCGGCCGGGCTCGTCCACGTCCTCGACGACACGACGGTCGCCGTGCCCGAGCGCAAGGGCAACCGGCGGGTCGACGGCTACCACAACGTGCTGTCCAACCCGCACGTCGGACTGCTGTCGCTGGTGCCGGGCCGCAACGAGACGCTCCGGATCAACGGGCGCGCCAGGATCGTCGCGGACGCCCCCTTCTTCGACGACATGGTCGTCAAGGGGCACCGGCCGATCCTGGCGCTGGTGGTGGAGATCGACACGATCTTCCTCCACTGCGGCAAGTCGTTCATGCGAGCCGATCTGTGGCGGCCCGAGTCGTGGGATCCCGACGCGCTGCCGCCGCACGCCCAGATGGTCAAGGAGACCCAGTCGGTCTCCGAGACCTTGGAGGAGCTGCACCGGTACTACGGCGAGGAGTACGAGAAGCAGCTCTACTAGCCGGTGGCCTCCGCCTTGAGGCGGGCGATCGAATCGTCGTCGCAGTGGGCCCAGAACTCCCCCACGACGTCCTCGAGCTGGTCCATCGACGCGGCTTCGAACAGTTTGTCCTGGTATTTGGTGATGTCGTAGTCGATGGTGCCCATCGTCGGGAGGTCCAGCGGCAGGATCGTCATGTCGCGGAACTCGTCGATCTCGCCGTAGGAGGAGAGGATGCCGGCGCCGTAGGCCTTGAGACCGTCGGATTCGCGGATGAGGCCGAACTCCAGGGTGAACCAGAAGACCCGGGACACGAATTCCAGCGCCTCGTCGCCTTCGACGCGGCGGGCCGCGTCCCCGGCGACGCGGTAGAGCGCCGCGTAGCGGTCGTTGGCCAGGGCGTTCGCGTGGCCGATGACCTCGTGGATCACGTCCGGTTCGGGCGTGTAGAACGGTACCGAGTGGTGCCGGATGTACTGGGTGGCGTGAAATTTGCCGTCCTCGAGCACCCCGTAGAACTCGCGCAGCGGGACCAGGCCCGCGGCGGGCACGTAGCTGAAGCCGGTGAGCGGTTCCAGCATCTGCGAGACCTCCGCCAGTTGCGGAACGTGGTCGGCCGGGAGTTTGAGGCGGTCGCTGCCCTCCAGGTATTCGCGTGCGGCCAGTTGCCGGTGCTTGACGGCCAGTTCCGCACTGACCAGCCGCCAGATCTCGTGTTCGGCATCGGTGTAGGAGACGACCGGCAGCGGTTGGCCGGGCTCCCAGTCCAATGCGAGTGCCGCGATGGCGTTGCGCCGTTCGCGGTATCCGGCGTCGGCGAAGCCCGGGTGGTTCTCACCCAGTTCGACGACGACCGATCCGTCTGCGTCGGTGTTGACCGGCGCGAAATATTGCCCTTCTTCGAACATATAGCCAGTTCACCAGGTCCGTGGCGACCTGTCAACGAGGCCGCCACGGACGGTCAGAACCGGAGCTTGGCCGGGGTCCGGGCCGGGGCGGCCTTGGAGATGAAGTCGCGGCGTTTGGCCGCGAAGCCGTGGCGGTCGTCGAAGCAGTCGCGGGCCATCTCGGCCAGCTCGATGGTCTGGTAGTACGAGAGGGGCTTGGCCGCCGAGCGGCGGCGCTCCTTGGCGGCGAACATGCGGCCGCGGCTGATCGGCTCGTTGTAGCCGGCGGCGACGGCGCGGAGCCAGCTCTGGAATTCCGACCAGTCGCGGGGGCCGACGGCGCCGATGAGGCCGTTCTGGGCGGCCTGGCGCACCGACACGGGGAGCTTCTCGGTCAGGAGCCGGGCGGCCGGTCCCTCGCCGATGCGGCTCGCGACCGACCAGGTGTGGAGTTCGGAGCCGAAGATGCCCATGTCGTAGTAGGGGTTGAGGACGACGCCGTCGCGGGCGACGGTGATGTCGGCGCACAGTCCGGCCATGACGCCGCCGGCCCCGGCGTTGGCGCTGAAGGCGGCGACGGTGAGTTGGTCGGCCGAGGCCAGGGCCACGCAGAGCTCGTCGATGGCGCAGATGTTGGCCCAGGCTTCGGCGGCCGGGTCGGGGGCGGCGTCGATGACGCCGAGGTGGATGCCGTTGGAGAAGGTGTGCTCGGTGCCGGTGAGGACCAGCAGCCGGGTGTCCTCGGTGAGTGCCTTCTCGACCGCGGCGGCGAGGCGGCGGCACTGCTCGGTGTGCATGGCGCCGTTGTAGGAGCGGACGGTCAGGTAGCCGATGTCGCCTTCGCGCCGGTAGGCGGTCTCGGCGAGGGCGGCCGGGGCGGGCAGGAACGGGGCGCCGTCGGCGTCGACGACCATCGTGGCGGGGAGTTTGGGGCCCCGTTTGCGTTCGAGTCGGGCGGCGTAGCCGAACCACAGGACGCCTCGGCCGCAGGCGACGGCGATCGCTTCGAGGTTGCGGCCCACGACGGTGCCGGGTGCGGCGTCGTGCGGTTCGTCGGAGGCGGCCGCGTCGTAGAGGCAGTAGGGCCGCCCTCGGAGGTCGACCGGGGCGCCCGGGGCGCCGTCGGCGGCGTTGACCAGCCGCTCCAGCTCCGAGGCGGGGGCGTTCCAGTCGAGTTCGAAGGACTTGCGGCGCAGCAGCGGCGCCTCGCCGGTGCCGGGGATCTCGCGCGGGTGCTCGGCGGCCGGGACCGGGCCGGAGCCGGAGGCGAACTTGCGGACGGTGGTGTCGACGCATTCGAGGGCGGCGTCGGCCACCAAACTGTTGTAGAGGGCGCTCTTGGAGATCGCCGGGGGCATCTCGAAGGCGGCGGTGGCCCACACGGGGCCGGCGTCCATCTCCTCGACCGCCGACAGGGCGGTCACGCCCCACCGGGGCCTGCGGTCGCGGATGGCGTGGTCGAGTGAGGACGGTCCGCGGTCGCCCACCGGTCCGGGGTGGATGACGACGGTGGTCCACCGCTGCCAGACCCCTTCGGGCACGCGGTGTTTGAGGAACGGGCAGAGAATCAGGTCGGGGTCGGTCTGCTCGACGGTTCGGGTCAGTGCTTCGGGCGTGCCGAAGGCCGGTGCGAGTTCGACACCGACCTCGTGCCCCTGTTCACGGAGGGAACACCAGACACGCTGGGTGAGGCCGTTGAAGGCCGACACCAGCAGCAGGATTTTCAATTGCGACTCCTCTGGCGCGTGTGGAGTCGGCCACGCTCAGTACCAGAGCGTACCGAGTCTCGACAATTCGCACAATAATCGCGAGCAGTCTATTCCGAGGAGTCCTTCGATCGTGTCGCGGGCCAGCGCGGGCGCGGACGGGTCCTCGCCACCAGCGGAAAGGGTCTCGGCGGCCCATCGGTCGACTGCGGACAGTGCACTTGCGGTGTCCAGATCGTCGGCCAGGTGGGCGCGGACGGCGTTCAGCATGGCGCCGGCGGGTACGGCCAGTTCGCGGGAGACGGCCTCGCGCCAGCGGCCGAGCCGCAGTTCGGCCTCGGCCAGCAGCGCGGCGCTCCACTGCCGGTCGGCGCGGTAGTGGCCGGCCAGGACCGCCAGGCGCACCGAGGCAGGGTCGGCCCCTTCGGCGCGGAGCTTGGAGACGAACACGAGGTTGCCCAGGGACTTGGACATCTTCTCGCCGTCGAGGCCGATCATGCCGGTGTGGACGTAGGTGCGGGCGAAGGGCCGGCGGCCGGTCAGCGACTCGGCGTGGGCGGCCGACATCTCGTGGTGCGGGTAGATCAGGTCGGTGCCGCCGCCCTGGACGTCGACGGTCTCGCCGAGGTATTCGAGGGCGATGCCCGCGCATTCGATGTGCCAGCCGGGGCGGCCGGGCCCGACCGGGGAGTCCCAGGACGGTTCTCCGGGCCGGGGGGTGTTCCACAGGATCGGGTCGAGCGCGTCGCGCTTGCCTTCGCGATCGGGGTCGCCGCCGCGTTCGCGGGAGAAGCGGAGCATGGTCTCGCGGTCGTAGTTCGACTCCGAGCCGAAGGCGGGGTCGGCGGCGATGTCGTAGTAGATGTCGCCGGAGGCGTGGCGGTAGGCGTGGCCGGATTCCAGGAGCTGGGCCACGGCCTTGCCGATCGCGGGTATGGATTCGACGGCGCCGACGAAGTGGGTCGGTGGGAGCACGCGGAGGGATTCCATGTCCTCGCGGTAGAGGGCGGTCTCGCGCAGGCCCAGGACCTGCCAGTCGGTGCCGTCTCGTTCGGCGCGCTCGAACAGCGGTTCGTCGACGTCGGTGACGTTCTGGACCGAGCGGACCTCGAGGCCTTGGTCGAGCCAGTACCGGTGGACCAGGTCGAAGGTGATGAAGGTGGCGGCGTGCCCCAGGTGCGTCGCGTCGTACGGCGTGATCCCGCACACGTACATGGCGGCGCTGTGGGCGCCGGCCGGGACGGTCGGGCGCTTGGCGTCGCTGGAGGTGTCGTGCAGCCGCAGGTCGGGGCCGTGGCCGGGCAGGGTGGGTACGTCGGGCGCGGTCCAGGATTCCATGCTGGCGATCGTAGTTCGCGCCGCCGCGCCCGGCCAGCGCTCGGCCGCTATGCGGGGACGAGGCCGGCGGCGGCGATGCCGATGACGGTCACGCCGAAGGCGATGCGGTACCAGACGAACGGCATGAACGTGTGACCGGCGACGAACCTCATCAGCCAGGCGACCGAGACGTAGGCGACCACCGCGGAGACGACGATGCCGACGATGAGGGATCCGAGCGGCAGGTCGCCGCCGACGGCGTCCTCCATCTCCAGGACGCCGGCGCCGACGAGGGCCGGGATGCCGAGGAAGAAGGCGAAGCGGGTCGCGGTGGGGCGGTCGAGGTCGCGCAGGAGTCCGGCGGTCATGGTCGCGCCGGAGCGGGAGACGCCGGGGAACAGCGACAGGACCTGGAGGCCGCCGACGAAGAGGGCGTCTTTGAGGTTGATGTGGCCCTCGCTGCGCTGCTGGGTGGCGGCGTGCTCGGCGAACCACATCACGAACGACCAGCCGATGGCGCCGATGCCGACCGCGTAGAGGTTGAACACGCGGTCGATGTGGTCCTCGACCAGCAGGCCGACGATGACGATCGGGACCGAGCCGATGATGACGTACCAGCCCATGCGGTAGTCCTTGCCGCGGCGATCGCGGTCGAACAGGCCGACGAAGAAGCCCTTGACGATCGCGACGATGTCGGCGAAGAAGTAGACCAGGAGCGCCAGGATCGCCCCGCCCTGGATGACGGCGTTGAAGGCGATGACCTCCGAGGCGGCGGGGTCGAGGCCGATGAAGGCCGAGAACACGGCGATGTGCCCGGTGGAGGAGACCGGGAGGAATTCGGTGAGTCCTTCGACGATCCCCAGGACGAAAGCCTGCCAGATTTCCAAGTCGCGTTCCCTTCAGCTTTTGCCGTCCGACAGCCTAGCCGCCCAGCGCTCGGGCGATCCACCTGACGCCGCCCGGCGGGTCGGTGCGGGTCGGCCGACCCGGGTCCGGAGGCGGATGGGACGCGATCGTCTCGGACGTACGGCCGAGGCGTTCGCCGGTCCCGGGCGTGTCTTTCGGAGGACCGTTCGATGTAACTTGTGTGGTCATGGAACGCCGACCACTTGGACGCAGCGGCATCGAGGTCTCCTCCCTCGGGCTGGGGACGATGACCTGGACCACCGATGAGGCCGGGTTGGAGGACGCCGCGGCGCAGCTCCAGACCTTCGTGGAGGCCGGCGGAACGCTGGTCGACACCGCCGACGTGTTCGGGCAGGGCACGGCCGAGGCCGCGATCGGTCAGCTCATCGGCAAAGTGGTGGCCCGCAGCGAGATCCAGATCGCCACCAAGGCGGGGGTGCGCACCGACGGCTCGGAGCGCAAGCGCGACACCTCCCGCGGGTGGCTGGTGCGGTCCCTGGAGCACTCGCTGCGCCGGCTCGGCACCGACTACATCGACCTGTGGCTGCTGCACGTCCACGACCCCGACACGCCGCTGGAGGAGACGATGGGGGCTCTGGACGCGGCCGTCACCAGTGGGAAGGTCCGCTACGTCGGGGTGTCCAATCACACCGGTTGGCAGACGGCGCGGGCGTGCGCGTGGCAGCACGCCTGGCCGGGCCGCACCCCGGTCGTCGCCTCGGAGGTCGAGTACTCGCTGCTGCAGCGCGGCATCGAGCGGGAGGTCCTGCCGGCGTGCCTGGCGATGGAGCTGGGCGTGCTCGCGTGGTCGCCGCTGGGGCGCGGGGTGCTGACCGGCAAGTACCGGTACGGGCGGCCCTCGGACTCGCGGGCGGCCTCGGCGCAGTGGGCGCGGTTCGCGCAGACCTATCTGGACGAGCGGTCGGCCGGGATCGTGGAGGCGGTCGCGACCGCCGCCGACGGGCTCGGGGTGAGTCCCCTCGAGGTCGCGCTGGCGTGGGTGCGGGACCAACCGGGGGTGGCCGGCGCGATCGTGGGCGCGCGCAACGCTACGCAGCTTCGGGCGTCCCTGGCCGCGGAGCAGTTGTTCCTGCCCCCGGAGATCCGGCTGGCCCTCGACGACGTGTCGGCGCCGCAGGTGGGTTACCCGGAGTCCTACTGACCGCCGCTCATGGAGGCGATCCATTCGTTGACGCGCCGTTCGCCCTCCTCGC
The DNA here is from genome assembly GCF_002798405.1 of Glycomyces xiaoerkulensis. Taxonomy (GTDB): domain Bacteria; phylum Actinomycetota; class Actinomycetes; order Mycobacteriales; family Micromonosporaceae; genus Glycomyces; species Glycomyces xiaoerkulensis. Next base: position 17,760 of record NZ_PGGV01000018.1, read on the forward strand.
GGGAGACGTCCTCGACGCGGGTCATGATCGTCCAGCGACGGCCGAACGGGTCGGCGACGGTGGCGAAGCGGTCGCCGGTGAGGAACTCAGCCGGTTCCTCGCGGACGGTCGCTCCGGCCTCGACGGCGCGGGCGTAGACCGCGTCGACGTCGGGCACGTACAGCACCAGCGTGGCCGTGGCCTGCTCGGGATCGGGCGCGGCCAGCCCGAACGCGGGGTTCGGGTCGCCGAGCTGCAGGATCGAGTCGCCGATCCGGAGCTCGCAGTGCATGACCGAGCCGTCCGGGCCGTCGTTGCGGGTCAGGACTTCGGCGTCGAAGACCCGCCGGTACCAGTCGACGGCTCCGGCCGCCTCGTTGCAGGCGATGAACGGCGTGATCGTGTGGTATCCCTCGGGGATCGGGTCGACATCGGTTTCGCTCATGGGGCCAGTCTGTGCCGGGACGCCTCGAGCGCGCTTGTAAAAAGGCGACGTACCCGCGGCCTAGGATTCACTTCATGGGAGGACCGACCGCGAGCGACAAGGGCGTGCTGCGGCCGCAGGAGGCCGCACAGCACATCGACCTGCGCAGATACCCGGTCGAGGGCGGGCTGGGGGCGTACGTGGAGCGGTTCTGGGCGGTCCACTGGGCGCTTCCCGAGGGCGCCTCGTACGAGTCGGTGGTCATCCCCCACCCGTGCGTCAATCTCAGTTTCATGCCGGTGCTCGGCGCCGAGGTCCACGGCCCGGGGACGGCCGTCTCGCGGCACCCGCTCTCCGGCGAGGGGCGGGTCTTCGGGGTCAAGTTCCGGCCCGGCGGCTTCGTCGCCTTCACCGGGCGGTCGTGGGCCTCCTTCGCCGACTGGACGGTCTCGGCCCGCACGGTGTTCGGTCCGGAGGTCGACCACCTGCACTCGAGTGTGGTGGACGGGGGCGACCGGGCGGCGATCGAGGTGGTCACGGAGTTCCTGACCGCGCGGACGCCACCGCGGCGCGACCGGCGCTACGAGCTGCTGCTGGAGATCGTGGCGGCGATGCTGGGCGACCGGGGCATCACCCGGGTCGGCCAGGTGGCCGATCGGTTCGCCACGACGCCCAAGGCGCTCCAGCGGCTGTTCCGGTCCTACGTCGGGCTGGGCCCGAAATGGCTGATCCGCCGGTACCGGATGCATGACGCCGCCGACCGGCTCGCGGCCGATCCCGAGGTCGACCTGGCGAGGCTCGCCGCGGAGCTGGGCTGGTCCGACCAGGCCCATTTCACGCACGACTTCAAGGACCTGATCGGCTCGCCTCCGGCGGAGTACGCGGCCCAGTGCGCCTCGGCCGGTCGAGCGCTGGTCACGGCGCAGCGGTGAGGGTCGCCGTTCCTAAACCTGGGACAGGAAGCGGTGCATGGTGGAGACGCCGAACTCGAGGCCGTCGATCGGGACCCGCTCGTCGATGCCGTGGAACAGGGCGGTGAAGTCCAGGTCGGCCGGCAGTTTCAGCGGTGCGAACCCGAAGCAGCGGATGCCGATCGAGGCGAAGGCCTTGCCGTCGGTGCCGCCCGAGAGCATGTACGGGACGGTCGCCGCGCCCGGGTCGGACATGCGGATGGCCCCGGCCATCGCATCGACCAGCGGGCCGTCGAACGAGGTCTCGATGCCGGGCTGGCGGATCTCGTAGTCGAATTCGATGCCCTCGCCAGCCAGTTCGCGGAGCGTCTCCTCCAGTTCGTCGTTGCGTCCCGGCAGTGAGCGGCAGTCGAGCACGGCCTCGGCGCCGGAGGGGATGACGTTGGTCTTGTAGCCCGCCTCCAGGCGGGTCGGGTTGGCGGTGTTGCGGAGCGTGGCCCCGACCAGCCGCGCGACCGGGCCGAGCTTGGCGACCGTCTCGTCGGGCTCGTCGGGGTCGAACTCCACGCCGGTGATCTCCGAGACCGACTCCAGGAACTGGCGGACGGTGGGGGTCATCTCGACCGGGAATTCGTGCCGTCCGATGTCGGCGACCGCGCGGGACAGGCGGGTGACGGCGTTGTCGTCGTGGAGCATCGAACCGTGCCCGGGGCGGCCGGAGGCGCGCAGCCGCAGCCAGTCCAGGCCCTTCTCGGCGGTCTGGACGACGTAGACGCGCAGGTCGTTGCTCAGGGTCACCGAGAAACCGCCGACCTCGCCGACCGCTTCGGTGACCCCTTCGAAGACTTCGCGGTGCTGCTCGACCATGAAGCGGGCGCCATGGTCGGAGCCGGCCTCCTCGTCGGCGGTGAACAGCAGCACCAGGTCCCGCGGCGGGACCTTCCCGGCGTGCCGCCAGGCGCGGACGACCGCCAGCAGCATCGCGTCGAAGTCCTTCATGTCGACCGCGCCCCGGCCCCACAGGTAGCCGTCGATGATCTCTCCGGCGAACGGGTCGACGCTCCACTCGCCGGCCTCGGCGGGGACGACGTCGAGGTGGCCGTGGAGCAGCAGGGCCCCGCGGTCGCGGTCGGCGCCCGGATAGCGGGCGGCCACCGTGGCGCGGCCCGGCAGGGACTCGTAGATGGTCGGCTCCAGGCCGACCTCGGCGAGCTTCTCGGCCACGTATTCGGCGGCGGCCCGCTCCCCTTTGGAGGTGTCGGGATCGCCGGTGTTGGTGGTGTCGATGCGGATGAGGTCGCGGGCGATGTCGACGACCTCGTCGGTGGGGCGGGGCGGGTTCGCGGTTTCAGCCATCGTTGATTTCTATCAAGCCGCGTGCCCGCGTATCACGCCGCGGGGCCGGTGGTCGCGCCCGCCTTCAAGCGGCGGGCGCGCATCCGGGCCCGGCGTTTGGCCGAGATCGGGTCGGCCAGCCGCGGAGCGAGCGGGCCGACGGCGGCCATGATCAGCACGTAGGCGGCGGCCATGGCGCCCAATTCCGAATCGAGCCCGGCGGCGACGCCGAGACCGGCGATCACGATGGAGAACTCCCCGCGCGGCAGCAGGACCAGACCGGCGCGCAATCGGCCGGTGAACGCCGCCCCGGAGTGGCGGGCGGCCCACCAGGCGGTGGCGAACTTCGTGCCGATCGTCACCACCGCCAGCAGCGCGGCGATCGCGAGCACGGGCGGCAGTGACCTCGGGTCGGTCTGCAGTCCGAAGTTCACGAAGAATACCGCCGCGAACAGGTTCTTGAGCGGTTCCAGGGTGCGTTCGGCGGTGTGGGAGACGTCGCCGGAGAGCGCGATGCCGACGAAGAAGGCGCCGACGGCGGCCGAGACGTGGACCTGTTCGGCCAGCCCGGCGACGACCAGGATGACGCCCAGGACCTTGAGCATGAGGATCTCGTCGCTGGGAGAGTCGAGGAACCTCGACAGCATGGTGCCTCCGCGGGCGGCGACGAAGAACGCCGCGCCGACCGCCAGCAGCGCCAGCGCCAGGCCCCAGGCCGCCTGCGCGAACGCCAACCCGGCCAGGACGGTGGTGACGATCGGCAGGTAGATCGCCATCACCAGATCCTCGGCCACGAGCAGCGAGAGCACGGTCGGCGTCTCGCGGTTGCCGAGCCAGCCCAGATCGGACACGACCTTGGCGATGATGCCCGAGGAGGAGATGTAGGTGACCCCGCCGAATACGACCGCGGCCAGCGGCCCCCAGCCGAGCAGGAGCGCGCAGATCACCCCGGGGGAGGCGTTGAGGACCAGATCGACGATCGCGCCCCTCCAGGAGGTGCGCATGGTGCCGAGCAGTTCGCGCGGGGTGTATTCGAGGCCGAGGGTGAACAGGAGCAGGACGATCCCGATCTCGGCCCCGATGTCGAGAAAGCTCGCGATCTGTTCGAGGTCGTGGAGGCCGCCGGTACCGAAGGCCAGCCCCGCGAGCAGGTAGAGGGGGATGGCCGAAATCCCGAAGCGGCCGGCGACCGCGCCCAGGATGCCCAGGCCCAGGATCAGCAGCCCCAACTGCAGGAAGATTTCGACGAGGTGGTGCATGACTACTCGCGCCCGCGCAGGATGCGGTCGACTTGGTCCACGGCCTCCTCGGTGCCGATGGTGACCAGCCGGTCGCCCACACGGAGGGGCTCCGAGGGGGCCGGGCCGGTCTCGACCCCGTCGTCGCGGACGATCGCGACGATCGAGGCGCCGGTGCGGGTCCTGGCGCGGGTGTCGCCGAGCGGCCGGTCGGCGTACGGGCTGGTGGCGCCGACCTTCACCTGCCGTGAAACGAGGTTGTCGATCTCGTGGTGCAGGCGGTTGAGCTTCTCGACGATGCGTGCGCCGCCGAGCAGCTCCCCCACCGAGGCCGACTCGTCGGCGTCGAGGACGATGCACTCCAGGGCCGAGTCCGGATCGTCGGGGTCGTAGAGGATGAAGTCGCGGCGGCCCTCACGGTGGGCGACGATGCCGAGGTGCACGCCCCGTTTCGTCTCGAACTCGAACCGGACACCGATGCCGGGCAGTTCGGTGCGCTCCACGTCCACGGTCGGTCAACTCCTTCGTCGTCGGTACGAAGGGAACGGTACCCCAGCGCGGCGCGGCGGCCCATCGGCCGGTGAGTGCTCGCTCCGGCCGGTCGCGGTCGTCAGGCGGAGGGCTCGATCCGGTCGAGGACGTCGAGGATGCGGCGGCCCATGGCGGCGTGGGCCTGGACGGCCGGGTGGGTGGCGCCGTAGTCGTCGTGGTGGCCGTCGAGCTGTGCCATCAGGGAGTAGACCAGGACCGGCGCGCCGTCGTCGCCGAAGACGAGGCCGGACTCGTTGCGGGTCGGGCCGTCGGCGCCGTACTTCAGGGCGATGCGGGAGCGTTCGGCCGAGGACATGTTGCGCCGGAAGCCGTCGTGGTAGCCGGACAGTCCTCGGAGGATGCCGAGCAGGAAGCCGCCGGCGGCCTGCGAGAGCAGGTCGCCTCCGGCGAGGCGGACGAGCAGGTCGGTGGTCTCGGCGGGGGTGGTCTCGCCCAGTCCCATGCGGTTCGGGTCGCTGTCGCTGGGGACGACGCGGGTGTCGGTGAAGCCCTTGGCTTCGAGGGTCCGGTTGACCTCCTCGGGCGCGCAGAGCAGCCCGCACAGCCGCACCGCGGTATTGTCGGAGGGCATCAGGAGGGTGACCAGGACGTTCGCGACCGTGAGCTCGTCGCCGTAGGCGGTCTGGTGGAAGTACAGGCCCGAGCCTTCGATGACCAGGTCGGGGTCGAGGGTGATCCGGTCGTCGAGGGCGAGTTCGCCGCGGTCGACCTTGTCGAGCACGGCCACGGCGATGCCGAGCTTGTTGACGCTGGCGGCGGTCCTCCGGGCGCCGGAGTCGGTGTCGACGGCGGCGGTCCGCTCGGCGCCGTCGAGGAGGGTGATCTTCGCCTGCCAGGTCCCGCCGGCGCGGGTCGATTCGGCCTCGAAGATCCGCCGGATGCGGTCGGCGGCGCCCGCCGCGTCGTAGACGGGGTCGGGTTCCAGCGGCACGGTGTCCACCAGTGCGCACCCCGTCCCCGCACCGACCGTGGCGCCGAGGGCCGTCAGGCCCGCGCCGAACTTGAACACACCGCGTCGCTGCATCGTGTCCTTCCGTTGCACCCCAATACATTTGGTGCAATCAAGCTATATGACGCGCGGCGTCTTGTACAGGTTGGCCCGGCTATCGGCCTCTGTAGGCGGATCTTCGTCGATCCGTCCGCCTCATGGGACTCGAATCGGTGCCCGCGCCGGCTGACTTGACAGTCTAGGACGTCCGTCCTAGACTTCGAAGCCGTCGGTAGGACGACCGTCCTAACCGCGATCGGAATACCACTGGAGGCAACTGTGACCGCCGATCTGTTCGAGCCGACCGTCGTGGGCGACCTGAAGGTGCCGAATCGGCTCGCGATGGCGCCGATGACCCGCAACCGGGCCGACCGCCGGGGGCGCGCCACGGCCATGATGGCCGCCTACTACCGGCAGCGCGCGACCGCCGGGCTGATCGTGTCGGAGTCGATCCCGATCTCGCCCATGGGCGTGGGCTACCCCTACACACCGGGCCTCTACGAGCAGGACCAGATGGAATCCTGGCGGGCGGTGACCGACGCCGTCCACGAATCCGGGGGCCGCATCTTCGCCCAGCTCCAGCACTGCGGACGGATCTCCCACCCCAGCATGCTGCCGGGCGGGGCCGCGCCGGTGGCGCCGTCTCCGATCAAACCGTCCGGCAACGCGATCACCTACGAGGGCATGCGGGAGTTCGTGACCCCGCGCGCGCTCGAGGCCGACCGGATCGGCGAGGTGGTCACCGAGTTCTCGACGGCCGCGCGACTGGCCGCCGAGGCTGGATTCGACGGGATCGAGGTGCACGGCGCGAACGGGTACCTGCTCGACCAGTTCCTGCGCGACCGGACCAATCGCCGCTCCGACCGGTACGGCGGGAGCGTGGAGAACCGGATGCGGCTGCTCGAGGAGGTACTCGACGCGGTGACGCGAACATGGCCGACCGACCGGGTCGGCCTTCGCCTCAGCCCGGACAACAGCTTCAACTCGATCTCCGATTCCGATCCGCAACGGCACTTCGACCACGTTCTCCGGCGTCTCAGCGATCGCCACCGGCTCGCCTACCTGCACCTCCTCGAAGGCGACATGGGCGGAGGCGGCGGGCCGGTCGACTACGCCGCCCTGCGACGGTCGTACAACGGCGTCTACATCGCCAACAACGGCTACGATCTCGATCGCGCCCGGAGGGCGGTCCGATCCGGCCACGCCGACCTGGTGGCCTTCGGCGCACCCTTCCTGGCCAATCCGGACCTCGTCGCCCGCTACCGCGAGGGCCTGCCGCTCAACCGGCCGGACTCGGCGACGTTCTACCAGGGCGGATCGACCGGCTACACCGACTACCCGGTCTACGGCACCGACCGACAGGGAGGAACACGATGACCACCAGCATCACTCGAGAACAGATCGTGCACGCCGCCGACGACCTCTTCTATCGTCGAGGCTTCGAGCACACCTCGTTCACCGACATCGCCCGCGCCGTCGAGATCTCGAAGGGCAACATCTACTACCACTTCAAGACCATGGCCGAGGTCCTCCGCGCCGTGATCGAGGCCCGCCTGCAATCCAAGCGGGACATGCTGCGGCGCTGGGAGGCCGAAGAACCGACCGCTCGCGGGCGGATCGAGCGATACATCGACATCGTCACGGTCAACGGCCCCGACATCGAGCGATACGGCTGCCCGGTCGGGACCCTCACCACCGAGCTCGCCAAGCTCGCCCACCCCTGCCGCGACGAGGCCGTCGAGATCTTGACGCTGTTCCGGACCTGGCTGCGCGACCAGTTCGTCCGACTCGGCCAAGCGGACGACGCCGACGAACTGGCCATGCGAGTGCTCTCGGCCAGCCAGGGCATCGCCACCCTCTCCAACGCCTACCAGGACCGGGCGTTCGTGCAGCGCGAGGTGGCCGACCTTCGCGCCTGGCTCCGGACGCTCGAAACGGTCGCACACGAATGAGCCCGCAGGGGCCACCGCAACCGAACACACCGACAGAACGGGAATCCGAATCATGTTCATTGTCCTATTGCGCATCGGCGACAAGGCCAAGGCCGCCGAGCACATGCACGCCCACCTGCAGTGGATCGCCGACGGCTTCGCCGACCGGGTCTTCCTGCTGACCGGCAACCTCGAATCCGCGACCGGCGGCGCGGTGATCGCCCACCGGCTCAGCCGAACCGAACTCGAGCGGCGCCTCGACGACGACCCGCTGGTCGCCCACCGCATCGCCGAACCGGACATCATCGAGATCGCTCCCGGCCGGGTCGACGAACGCCTCGGATTCCTGCAGGAGGCCTGATCGGATGTTCACCGGCCCGGACGGCCGCCCCCGATGCCGATGGGCGGCGGGAGCCCCGGAGTTCCTCGCATACCACGACACCGAATGGGGCTTCCCGGTCGACGACGACACCGCACTGTTCGAGAAACTGAGCCTCGAGGCGTTCCAGTCAGGACTCAGTTGGCGCACCATCCTCGCGAAACGACCGGGCTTCCGCGCGGCCTTCGCCGACTTCGACTGCAACGCGATCGGCGGGTTCACCGAGGCCGATGTCGACCGGCTGCTGCACGACCCCGGCATCGTGCGCCACCGGGGCAAGATCGAAGCGGTCGTCAACAATGCCGGACGCGCCCTCGAACTGATCGCGGCCCACGGTTCGCTGGCGGCCTATCTCTGGAGCTACGAGCCGGACCCGAACCAGGCCGAGCCGCCGCAATCCCGATCGACGTCACCGGAATCGGCGGCCCTGTCCCGCGATCTCAAAAAGCGCGGCTGGCGATTCGTCGGCCCCACCACCGCGTTCGCATTCATGCAGGCCATGGGTCTTGTCAACGACCACGAGTCCGGCTGCGCGTTCCGCCCCGAAGCGGCCGACCGCCGCAGGGCGTTCACCCCGCCCCGACTCGAGACCGACCGCGGCCGGTGACGGGGAGCCGGTCGATCAGGGAGCCACGACCGGCTCGATCCGGTCGAGCACGAAGTTGTTCACCTGCTCGGGGACCTGGAGGCGCGGCTCGGATTCGTAGACGGCGCGCACGTCGGCGGCCGTCTCGGGGTCGGCGGTAAGCGAGGCGAGCCGATCCAGCAGGCCGGCCGGTTCGGCGTCCACCGACCCTCCGGGCGGCACCATGGGACCCCAGAAGTCCCAGGGCAGCATCTCCATGCCGGCCAGCGCGGCGACGTCCTTGAGGTGGTCGTTGACGATCCAGTGCAAGCCGCCGAACTCCCTGTGGGCGGCGAAGCCGCAGTGGTCGGGATCGAGCCGGCCCTCGCGGTAGCGCCGCCACGCCTCGCCACCGACGACGAACTCGTCCCGGGTGAGGCGGAGCGGGTCGATCGCGACCGGGAGTCCGGACTTCTGGACGGAGTCGATCTGGGGGTCGCTCAGGATCCATTCGGACCGGTCGGCGTCCCATCGCTCGACGACCCAGTGGTCTTCGTACCAGTCGGGCTGGAAGTAGGTGGCGAAGCCGCAGCGGGCTCGGGCGGGGACGCCGTGGGCGCGGAGGGCGGCCACGGCGATGACGGTGAAGTGGCAGCAGCAACCGCCGAACCGGTCGGCCGGTTCGCGGCGTTCGGTCAGGGGGCGCCCATCGGCCAGGAGCCGGCCGAGGATGTGCTCGACGGATCGCAGGTGGGCGGTCTCGGTGTATCCGGGTTCGCGGTCGAGCCCGTAGAGGTCCGGGAGGTATTCGTGGATCACCAGCCCTTGGACGGCCTCGAACAGCGCCGGGACGTCGGCCGGGAGTGCGCGGAGGGCGTCGTGGTGGGCTCCGGCGCCGGTGAGGCGGCCGGGACGGGTGTAGTGGGCGAGGGTGTCCTGATCGGTCACGGGGGCCTCCTTCAGTGGCTTCCCGCAGCATACTGAGATGTCCTCTCTTTCGGGGGCGGCGGGCGACGGCTCGTCCGCTTCGGCGGCCGCCGCCCGTCTGCTCTCGTCGAGCACCGCAGTGCCGTGTTCCGGTCACGTCTCATGCAGGCGCCTGCGCGGCTCAGGCCGGGACCGCGCGGCCCCGGAGCCGAGCACCGTTCAGGACGCGCCGACCAGCAGCCTCGCCGCGGTTTCGGCCCCGTCCGTGCGGACCTCGCCGCCGACGGCCCGCGCCCGGGCGACGGTCCGCGGGTCCAACGCCGACTCCAGGGCGGCCGCGAACGCCTCGACGGTCGGCTCCGCGGTGTCGAGACCGGCGCCGATGCCCAGTCGGGCCACCCGTTCGGACCAGTACGGCTGGTCGGCGATCTGGGGCACCACCACCTGCGGCGCCCCCGCCGCCGCGGCGGTCGTGGTGGTCCCCGCCCCGCCGTGATGCACGACCGCGGCCACCCGCGGGAACAGCTTCCGGTGGTTGGCCTCGCCGAGGGCGAACCAGTCGTCGCCGTCCTCGAGCAGGCCCAGGTCGGCCCACCCGCGCGAGACGATCGCCCGGCGTCCCTGGTCGCGGACCAGCCGCATGGCCGACTGCGCGGCGTTCTTCGTCGACAGCCACGGCATGGAACCGAAACCGATGTAGACCGGCGGCTCCCCGGAGTCCAGAAACGCCTCGAGGTCGTCCGGGAGCGGGCGCTCGTCGGGCAGGATCCACGCGCCGGTCTGCACGACGTCGAGGCCCTCGGTCTCGGGCCACGGCCCGAGAACCGGATCGGAGGCCAGCCACGGCCGGTCGGTGTAGACGTACCCGCGGACGTCCTCGATCGGCTCCAGTCCCAGCCGGGCCCGTATGCGGTTGAGCGGCACGCCGTAGAGGTGCTGCAGGTTCTCGGCGTCGATCGCCCACAGCACCTCGTTGTCGGTCTCGCCCTCGGGGAACGGCTTTCCCGGCCTGGGCAGCGGCGCGTGGTGCGGCGAGGGCAGGACTCGCGGGATGGAGCAGGCGTGCCGGTAGCGGATGTCCAGCCGCTCGGCGGCCAGTCGCACGCCGGCAGGCGTCATGCCGGTCGCCACGATCGCGTCGCAGCCCTCCCCGGCCTCGATGACGGTGTCGTACTGGTCGGCGACCATCCGGGCCGCGATCTTGGGCGCGTCGGAGAGTCTGGGCTTGTCGGCGCTGATCATGGGGCGGGCCGCTTGGCCGAGGGGCACCGGTTCGACCCCGTATCGGGCCAGCAGTTCTTCGAACTCGGGGTCCGGCGGGGCGCACATCACCACGTCCGCCCCGAGTTCGCGCAGCCGGGCCGCGAACGCCACCAGTGGTTGGACGTCGCCGCGCGATCCGATGGTCGTCAGCATCACACGCATTTCGATCTCCCGAAACCGTCGTTGTTCCTGATTCCGAGAAACGATTCTGCACCCTTCGTGAACTGCGAAAACGAAGGCGGTACCCCGGCCTTCGAAACCCGTGGGGTATATTGTCAAGTGGCCTCCGGATGAGTCCGGAGGTTTGTACCTCGTCCGCCGTCGCTGGCTGCGACGTGGTCGGGTAGATCGCGGCCGCTATGCGGCCACTCGGGACCCTTGACTCACAGCCCAAGCCATCCGGCCACGTGCACGCACGTTCACGGCGGCTATGGCGTCGGCCGGTCCAGCGAGACCGCACCCACGACATTCAAATCTGTCTCTCGATCTTCGGTTGGCACGTTCGGCGTGGTAGCACAGCGGGCACCTCTGTGAGGTGTGCCGGGCGTCCACGACGACGACCGGCACACCCGCCCGCTTCGCCTTGTACGCGATGTGTTGCGCCAACTGGTAGAACGGCCAGTTCGAGATCCTGCCGCGCTGGGACCGGGTGAGCCGTACCCGCTCGCGGATGCCCTCAAGGTCCTCCAGGGCGATCCCGCGACCGGTGCGTTCGGCCGCCGACACGATCTCTTTCGATATCCTGTGATTCACATGGCTCGCGTGCCGCCGCTCCCTGCGGGCACGCTGCTTGAGTTTCCGCTTCGCGGCCTTGGTGGCCTTGGCTTGCAATTCGGCCCGTGCCCGGGCCATCCGGCGCCGGTAGCGTTCCAGGCCCTTGCCTTGATAGTTGTCGCCATCGGAGGTGGTGGCGAGGTTGACGATGCCCCGATCGACCCCGATGAAGTCGACCGGCTCGAACTGCTCATCAGTCTCGGGCACCTCGACCGTCGCGGCCAGGTACAGCTCGCCGTCGCGTTCGAACAGGTCCGACTCGCCCTGCCGGTGCGCCCTCAAGACCTTCAGGTCCTGCTTCGAGCAGGCGAAACCGATACCCCGCCGCCGCCCCTCAGCGGCCCGGATCGACACGGTCCGCGCCTCCAGGTCCCACGACAGGCACCGGTCGTCGAACGGCTGCGCGGCCCCGGCACGGAACGCCACCGGTTTGGCCAGCGCTTTCGCGGCACGCCGCCCGCGCAGCAGGCCGGATCGGGCCTGGGCATACACCGTCCGATACGCGTCGCAGACCTTCTTGACTACGTGCTGCGCGAGCTGGGAGCCGATCCCGGTGGCCTTCGCCTCGGCATAGACCCGGCCCCTGAGTGCGTACTCGCGCTCGATCCGCCCGGTCTCGGTGTCACGGTGCGCGAACGCGATGGCGGCGATCCGGTTCGCCTCGGCATTGCACACCCGCAGCGTCTCGACCAGCACCGCACGCGAGGCCGCGTCCGGGACCAGTTTCACCACCACGACCTGCTTCACGACTCCAGGATAGCGTTCTGTCTATGTCACCTCGATGGGAGCCAGACCCGAATATACGCAGGGGAAGACACGTTGTCTTCAACCTCCACGCGCACTTGGTCTTCAATCCGAAGCATCGGCGATCGGTGTTCACGGACGCGATCCTGACCAGATGCGAGCAGATCATGCGCGACACCTGTGACAAGTTCGGGGCCGAACTGGCCGAGTTCAACGGTGCAACCGATCACGTGCACCTGCTCGTCCACTACCCGCCCAGTCTGACCCTTTCCACTCTCGTCGGATCACTCAAAGGGGTTTCCGCGCGCCTGCTCCGCAAGGAGTTCAGCGCCCATATCCGCCAGTATCTTTGGGGCGACCACTTCTGGTCACCGTCCTACTTCGCCGCCTCGTGCGGGGGTGCACCGCTGGCGATCATCAAGGAGTACATCGAGAACCAGAAACGGCCCGAGTCATAGGCCAGGTCAGCCCGAGTTGGAGATGTAGCCTTCGAGCTGCTCCATCTCGAATTCCAGCTCTCCGATGCGGCCCTTGACGACATCGCCGATGCTCACGATGCCGGCGAGGACGCCGTTGCCGGCGAGGACGGGGACGTGCCGGACGCGCTGGTCGGTCATCAGCACCATCAGGTCGTCGATCGAGTCGTCGAACGAGCAGGTGCGCACGTCGCCGGTCATGATCCGGGAGACCGGCGCGTCGTGCAGGCCGGGATCGGCGTGCAGCGCCCTGACCACGTCGCGCTCCGATACGATGCCGTCGACCGTGTAGCCGTCGGTGCTCACCACCAGCGCACCGAGGTTGTGCTCGGCGAGCTCGGCCAGCAGGGTACGCACCGACTCCTCGGGGCGAATGGTGACCACGGCCGACCCCTTGGAACGCAGTATGTCGCTGATTCGCATGGCGCCCCTCCCCCAGTTCCCTCGGGTGTCACCTGAGGATACCGCCGCCGGGCCCGGCATAACAGCCCAAATCGTTCGTCCGGTGCGGTCGCATCGGCGTGCGAGCGTTCGACCAGCTCCGCGCGGAGGAGTCGTGTCGCGGCCGCTCGGCGGCCGTCGGCTGCTAGGAGGCCGGCCGGGGCGAGGACGTGGTCCGCGTCGACGACGACCCGGGCCGCCGCCGGCGGCGGCCGGAAGCCGCCCGAGGTGTACTCGCAGACCGCTTCGCGGACCCAGGACTCGGCCGCGGCCGGATCGAGCCGCAGCGCTCCCCCGGAGCCGATCACCAGTTTCACGGCCGCGAGGTCCTTCCCGCCTCGCAGCGGCTCGATCGGCCCGCCGATGCGTTCGCCGCGGGCGTGGCGACCCACCGCCACGCGGGCCGCGAGCGCGCTCAGCAGGTCGTCGGTCGCCCGCTCGTCCGCGGTTTCGGCGCGGAGGTCGGGCCGGTCGCTTCGGCGCCGGGCGGCGTCGCGCAGGGCCGGGCTCGGCTCCAGGTCGCCGGTCTCGGCGGCTGCGACGATGCCGGTGGCGGTGTGCCGGATCCCGAGGTCGCCTTCGACCGTTCGCGAGCGCCAGGCGGTTCCGGCCACCTCGGTGCGGGGTCCGCTCAGCTCGGGGTCGGGAGTGAGGACCGAGTAGACGTCGGTGGTCGCGCCCCCGACGTCGACGGCCAGCAGGTCTTCGCCGAGCAGGTCGCCGAGGAGTTCGATGCCGGTCAGGACCGCGTCGGGGGTCGGGGCTTTCACCAGGCCGGTGAAGTCGGCGCGGACCGAAAGGTGCTTGCCGGCCATGACGTGGCGCAGGAAGAGGTCGCGGAGCGCGGTCCGGGCCGGTGCCGGGTCGAGGTCGCCGATGCGCGGGAGGACGTTGCCGGCGCAGGTGGCGTCGAATCCGGCGTCGGTCAGGAGCCGGTGGAGGTCGTCGGCCGCGTCGCGGTTGCCCGCGAGGACCACCGGGACCCGGATCCCCGTGGCGGCCAACGCCGCGGCGTTGGCGCGCAGTGCCGTCTGGTCGCCGCCGTCGGTGCCGCCGGCCAGCAGCAGCACGTCCGGTCGGGCCTCGGCCAGGGCGTTCCAGTCGGCCTGCCCGATGTCGCCGGCGCAGACGCGCACCACTCTGGCCCCCGCCGAGAGGCCGGCGCGGTGAGCGGCCCTGGCCGTCACCAGGGGCTCGCTGCCGACCACTCCCAGGCGCAGGCCGCCGCCCGCCGAGGAGCACACCAGGGTCTCGACCGCCCGCGCACGGCTTGGGACCGCCGCCCGGACGGCCCGGTCGAGGCCGTCCATCACGTCGGTTCCGAGCGTGGTCGGATGCGAGGCGGTCCCGAGCAGGCCGCCGGATTCGGCGTCGACGGCCGCGGCCTTGGTGTAGGTGGAGCCGACGTCGACGCAGGCGACGACCTCGTTCACGGCACCACGACGGTGCCGGTGGCGGTGGTCGCCAGGATCGGTTCGTCCAGCGCCGACGCCGCCGATCCGCTCCGCTCGGGGTCGGAGCGGCAGACGACCCGGAGGGTGAACTCGATCGTGCGGCTGCGGTTGCCGGTGCGCGTGACCGTCCCGGTCGCCTCGACCACGTCGCCGGCGCGGACGGCGGCCTTGAACTGGACGTCGGAGTAGGAGGCGAACAGGCCCTCGTCGCCGTCGGTCCTGATGCAGATCTCGGTCGCGACGTCGCCGAACACGGCCAGCGCGTAGGCCCCGTCGACCAGGCCGCCGCCGTAGTGGGCGCGGCCGTGGGGGATGTAGGCGCGGTGGGTGACGCTGAGTCCGTCGTGGTCGTTCATGCGATCGGCTCCCTCTCGGTGGTGATGAGGCGGTGGACCAGGTAGGAGGCGACTTCGCCCGGGGTGGTGCCGCGGGAGAAGACGCGGTCGACGCCGAGTTCGGCGGCCGAGCGTTCGTCGAATCGGGGGCCGCCGGCGACGAGCAGGGGCCGGCGCCCGGGCGGGAGCGCCTCGCGGAAGGCGGCGGCCATTTCCCGGGTGTTGTGGAGGTGGGCGTCCTTCTGGGTCACGACCTGGCTGACCAGGACCGCGTCGGCGGACTCTTCGACCGCGCGGTTGGCCAGGTCGGGGACGGCGACTTGGGCGCCGAGGTTGACCACGCGCAGTTCGCGGTAGTACTCCAGGCCCTTCTCCCCGGCGACGCCCTTGATGTTGAGGATCGCGTCGATGCCGACGGTGTGGGCGTCGGTGCCGATGCAGGCGCCGACCACGCAGAGCTTGCGGCCGAGCCGCTCCTTGACCAGTTCGTTGACCTGCTTGGGGTTCAGGACCGGGAAGTCGCGTTCGACGACGTCGACCTCGTCGAGGTTCACCAGGTGGCGGGCGGCGCCGTAGACGACGAAGAACGTGTGATCGCGGTCGATCTGCCTGGCGTGGACGACCATCGCACTGTCGATGCCCATTTTGGAGGCGAGTTGGGCGGCGGCGCCTTCGGCGCGCTTGTCGTGCGGCACCGGCAGGGTGAACGAGAGCTGCACCATGCCGTCGCCGCCGGTGTCGCCGTAGGGGCGGACGATCCGGGTCATCGGGCCGCCTCCCGTTCGGCGTCGAGGATCTCGGCGGCGGGGTTGAAGTAGTCCTCGGCGCGTTCGGCCACGCCTTCGAGGCCGCGGCCGCCGTCGGCCGGTCGCTTCATGATGCCGAAGGTGCCGTCGGCGATCGCGCCCAGCAGTCCGTCGTCGACGATGCGTTCGAGGAGGTCGACCGCTTCGCGGAGGACCCGGTCGGCGCGGTCGGCGATGAAGCCGTCGGCGGGCGGGCGGAAGTCCTCGACCAGGCCCGAGCAGGCGTTCAGGACGTAGCGGACGTTCTGCAGCGCGATGTCGCGGTCGGACAGCCAGGGGGTGACGACCGCTTCGGTCATCATGCCCACCAGGAGGATCGATTGTCCGGTCATGACGCCGGCGAGGTTGAAGAAGCCGTCGAGGAGGTTGCCGCGGAACACGTCGCCGCTCATGTGCCGGGTCGGCGGCATCCACTTCAGCGGTACGTCGGGGAACAGCCCGCGGGCCAGCAGGGCGTGGGCCAGTTCGAGCCGGAACGACTCGGGGACGTCGGGGTCGATCTCGAAGGCGTGCCCGAGGCCGAGGAGCCGGTCGGGGAGTCCGGCCTCGTGGGCGAAGTATTCGTTGAGCAACTGGGAGACGGTGACGGTGTGGGCGGCCTCGACCGCGTCGGCGGTGGTGAGGTAGTTGTCCTCGCCGGTGTTGATGATGATGCCCGCGCGGGCATGTACTTGGCGGGAGAACCGCTGGTCGATGAAGGTGCGGACGGGGTTGATGTCGCGGAACAGGATGCCGTACATGCAGTCGTTGAGCATCATGTCGAGGCGGTTGAGGCCGGCCAGGGCGGCGATCTCGGGCATGCACAGGCCGGAGGCGTAGTTGCACAGCCGCACGTACCGTCCGATCTCGCGGGAGGTCTCGTCGAGCGCCGCGCGCATGAGCCGGAAGTTCTCGCCGGTGGCGTAGGTGCCGGCGAAGCCTTCGCGGGTGGCGCCTTCGGGGACGTAGTCGAGCAGGGACTGCCCGGTGGAGCGGATGACGGCGATGATGTCGGCCCCGGCCTTGGCGGCGGCCTGGGCCTGGGGGATGTCCTCGTAGATGTCTCCGGTGGCGACGATGAGGTAGATCCAGGGCCGCTGGGGCGGGTCGCCGACCCGGTCGACCAGTTCGGTGCGGGCCCGCCGCTGGGCGTCGATGCGTTCGATGCCGCCGGCGACGGCGGCGCGGGCGGTCTCGCGGGCGGCTGCGGCGGTCGGGCCGGTGGGCGGTTCGAACTTGACGCCGCCTGCGGCCGCGGCGTGGGCCAGGCGCAGCAGGTCGGGGTGCTCGGCGCCGGCGAGGGCGGCGAAGACCGGTCCGGCGACGCCGTGTCCGATGCCGACCTGGTCGGCGACGGCGTCGACCAGGCGGTTGACCCAAGGGATGCCGTCGGCGTCGGCGCCGGTGAGCCCGGCCAGGCGGAGGGTGGCGCGCTCGACCGAGACGGTGGTGTGGGTCCGGGCCATGTCGACCACGGGCCGGCCGGCCCGTCCGGCGAGGCGGCGGGCGCGCTCGACCAGGTCGGGGTCGAGCCTCAGGAGCGGACGGGCGGTCATGCGGCGGCCTCCGTCCGGCGGGTGAGCAGGTCGCGCAGACCGGGCTGGTGCCGCATCAGGTGGAGGGCGTAGGCGGCGTGGCCGGGGACGTAGCCGTTGCCGATGAGCATCTCGACGTCGGCGGCGAGCCCTTCGGCGCCGAGCGCGGCGGCGGGGAACGAGGTGGCCATGGAGAAGAACACGACGGTGCCGCCGGCGGCGGTCGACAGGATCGCGCCGTGTTCGCAGCCGGGGACGTCGGCGCAGACGACGGTGACGTCGGCGCCGCGGCCGTCGAGGGCGCCGGTGACGGTCTCGGCCAGCGCGAGCGGTTCGGTGGCGTCGGCGACGGCGATGCGGTCGGCGAGGCCGGCGGCCTCGAGTTCGGCGGCCTCGTCGCGGTCGCGGACGATGCCCAGGACGGTGGCGGCGCGGGCGTCGCGGGCGGCGGCAAGGGACAGGGAGCCGGATTTGCCGGCCGCGCCGAGGACGGCGACGGTCGCGGGCGCGTGCGCGGGGTTGGAGCGGCGGGCGACGACGCGGCGGACCAGGGCGGGGGCGCCGCAGACGTCGAACACGGCGAGCGACAGCGCCTCGGGCAGGTCGCCGGGGAGGGCGGCGGCGATGGAGCGGGCGAAGAGGATGGCGTGGCCCGAGGTGGGTACCTGTTCGGTGAGGCCGTCCCAGCGTTCGAGGCCGTCGTAGATGCGGAGGGGGGTCAGCGTGAGGGAGACGAGGGTGGCGATCCTCTGGCCGGCCCGGAGTCCGAGGGGCGAGCGTTCGCCTACGGCGTCGACGGTGCCGATGAGCATGCCGCCGGAGCCGGTGCGCGGGTTGTGCATCTTGCCGCGCCGTTCGACGATGTCGCGGACTTCGGCGCGGACGGCGTCGCCGTCGCCGGCGTGGTCGGTGCGGAGCCGCCGGTAGGAGGCGGCGTCGAGGTTGAGGCGTTCGACGCTGACGCGGACTTCGTTATCGGCGATATCGGGTTGGTCGTCCAGCCGGTCCGCCGCTTGTGGCAGCGCCCCGGCGGGACTGACGACTCGGTGCGAGCCGACCGGTGAGCCTGTCGACATCGTTGCCGCCCTTCCGTTTGTGAGGATTTTTATAGGATCTCAATATGCGAGACCTAGCGCTCAACTGTAACGGAAGGTTATCCTCGTCACAAGACGGCCAACCGCCGTTCCCGAAACGCGCCGGGACAACATCCCGGACATGGAGGTGCGAACGTGACCGACCGAACCAGCGGTGATCAACGACCCGCCGTGATCGAGCAGCCGTACCAGTACCGGCGGAGGATCCTCGCCGAGCCCGACTGGTCGCGGTTCCCCGGGTGGCGGGACGTCACCTCCGAGGAGTGGGCCTCGGCGCAGTGGCAGCGGGCGCACTGCGTCAAGAACGTGAAGCAGTTGCGGTCGCTGATGGGCGACCGGCTCGCCGACGGGTTCTACGACGACCTCGACCGCGACATGCGCGAGCGGGCGACGATGTCGATGCTGCTGCCGCCCCAGATGCTCAACACGATGGTGCCGGAGGCCGAGGAGACCGCGCCCGGGTCGTGGACCGAGGCGTTCTACGCCGACCCGATCCGCCGCTACATGCTCCCGGTGGCCTCCGACCGGCTGGCCGAGTGGCCCTCGCACCCGTTCGCCACCCGCGACTCGCTGCACGAGCACGATATGTGGGCGGTCGAGGGCCTGACCCACCGCTACCCCACCAAGGTGCTGGCCGAGCTCCTGTCGACCTGCCCGCAGTACTGCGGGCACTGCACCCGCATGGACCTGGTCGGCAACTCCACCCCGACGGTCGACAAGCGGCGCATGGCGCTCAAACCGGTCGACCGGCAGACGGCGATCCTGGACTACCTCCGGGAGCACCCGGGCGTGCGCGACGTGGTCGTCTCCGGCGGCGACGTGGCCAACATGCCGTGGAAGCAACTGGAGCGGTTCCTGGACGCGCTGCTGGAGATCGAGACCATCCGCGACATCCGGTTGGCGACCAAGGCGCTCATGGGCCTGCCGCAGCACTGGCTGCAGGACGAGATCGTCGACGGCATGGGCCGGGTCGCCAAACGCGCCGCCGAGCAGGGCGTGAACCTCGCGATCCACACCCACGTCAACCACGTCAACTCCGTGACCCCGGCCGTGGCGAGGGCCGCGGCGGCGATGCTGGAGGCGGGCGTGCGGGACGTGCGCAACCAGGGCGTGCTCATGCGCGGGGTCAACGACTCGCCCGAGGCGCTGCTGGACCTCTGCTTCGCGATGCAGGGCGAGGCGAACATCCTGCCGTACTACTTCTACATGTGCGACATGATCCCCAACTCCGAGCACTGGCGGACCTCGGTGGCGCGGGCGCAGGACCTGCAGCACGCGCTCATGGGCTACCTCCCCGGCTACGCCACGCCCCGGATCATCTGCGACGTGCCGATGGTCGGCAAGCGCTGGGTCCACCAGTTGTCCGAATACGACCGGGAGCTGGGCATCTCCTACTGGACCAAGAACTACCGGACCAGCCTGGAGGCCGACGACCCCGACGCGCTGACCCGCCGCTACCCGTACTACGACCCGATCGACACCCTCCCCCGGGCCGGCCGGGAGTGGTGGCGGCGCATGGATCCGCCCGAGGAGGTCAGGGCCGCCGGGGACGAGGCGGCGGCGCGCTCGCGCGAGGCCAGCGAGAAGCAGGACCGGCCGACCGGGGCCCGACCATGAGCGGGACGCTCATCACCGTGGCGCCGACCGGGGCCGAGGTCGACAAGGAGCAGGTCCCGGCGCTGCCGACCACGCTCGAGGAACTGGTGTCGGCCGCGATCGAGTGCGAGCGCGCCGGGGCGGCGATGGTCCACGTGCACATCCGCGACGACGCGTCCGGACCCACTCTGGACCTGGGTCGGCTGCGCGATACGGTTGCGGCGCTGCGCGAATCGACGAATCTGGTCGTGCAGCTCTCGACCGGCGGGGCGGTCACCGATGCGGAGGGTGATCGCCTCGCGGTGCTCGAGGCGGCCCCGGACATGGCCTCGTGCACCATGGGCACGGTGAATTTCGGCGACGGCGTGTTCATGAACCGCTGGGAGTTCATCGTGGAGCTGCACGAGCGGATGCGGGACCGGGCGGTGGTCCCCGAGTACGAGTTGTTCGACCTGGGCCACCTGCCGTCGCTGGAGCGCCTGCTCGAGCGGCACGGGCTGCCGTTCGGCGCTCACGTGCACGTCGACTTCGTGCTGGGCGTGCCCGGAGGAGCGGCCGGGGACGCGGCGACGGTGACCGCTTTCGCCGAGGCGGTCCGGCGGTACCTGCCGGAGGGGACCACGTTCTCGGCCACGGGAATCGGCAGGACGACGCTGCCGGTCATGCTGGCCTCGCTGGCCCACGGCGGGCACCTGCGGGTGGGCATGGAGGACACGGTGTCGTTCGCGCGGCGGACGCCGGTGACCGGCAACGGCCAGTTGGTGCGCCGGGCGGCCGAGGCCGCCGAACTGGCGCAGCGCCCGCCGATGGCGGCCGCCGAGGCCCGCAGGCTGCTGGGCCTGCGCGACGCCGACTGACCTGCCCGGCCCTGTTCTGCGGCTCAGCGCGGCTTGCGCAGGGACCGTTCGATGTTCTCGGACATGATGGAGAGGTTGCGGATGGTCTCGGCGTACTGCTCGGGGCTCAACCCGGTGAGGATGGTCTCGCGGGCCCGGTCGATCCGGGCCGCGACCCTCTGGTAGGCGTCGAACCCGTCGTCGGTGAGGCTCAGCAGGATCGGTCCCCGCTTGACCCAGCCGCGGGTCACCAGGCCGTCCGATCCGTCGAGGACCTCCTCGAGCGCGATGCCCTCGCCGTCCCAGAACGGCTCCAGGGCCTCGTCCAGGTCGTCGGGGGTGCGCGCGCCCACGTAGAGCACGTTGAGCACCTGCCAGTGGCGGCGGCCCAGGTTCAAGCCCTCGAGGCTGGCCTCGAAGTGGCGTTCCATGAGGTTGTGAAGGTGCTTGAGCCAGTATCCGATCGGCTTGGGCGTATCCATGGCGCTTACTTTCGTGTTGCTGAGGCGGTCGCAGGCGGCTCAGCGCCCGCCGATGCGACAACCGTAGTCGAGGTGATCGGGATGCCCGGTGCCGACCAGGTGCGAAACCCGGGCCGGGCGACCGTTCGCGAGCCTCGGACGGGGCGCCGGACTCCGGTATGGTGCAGCAGTGAACACTTCTCGGGTAACGGCCGCCGATGTCGACCTGGCGGTCGACGTGGCCGTATACCTGCTCCAGCGGGCGGAGACCGACGCCTGGGACTACCGGGCGGGCCCGCTGAAGTGGACCTGCTGGGAGACGGTCGATCACATCGCCGACGTGCTCCTCGCCTACGCCTTCCAGATGGGGCCGCGGCATCCCCCGCTGAACCGGGACGTGCCGGTCCTGGTCGAGCCGCGCCGCAGCGGCGGACCGGAGTCCGCGCTGGTCGCCGACCGCAGCGCCGGGCCGCCGGGGCTGCTGCAGGTGCTGGAGGCCGCCGCGGGTCTGCTGAGCGCCGTGGTCCGCACCGCGCCCGAGGACGTCCGGGCTTTTCACTCCATGGGTATCGCCGACCCCGAAGGCTTCGCGGCCATGGGCGTGGTCGAGATCCTGGTGCACACCGAGGACGTCAGCAGCGGGCTCGACCTGGCGTGGCGCCCGCCCGCCGAACTGTGCGAGCGGGTGCTCGGCAGGCTCTTCCCGGACGCCCCGACCGGTGCCGAGCCGTGGCCGACCCTGCTGTGGGCCACCGGCAGAGGCTCGCTGCCCGGGCACCCGAGGCAGGCCAAGTGGCGCTGGTGGGCCGCTCCCGAAGGCGAACGCTAGATCAGTCCTCGAGTTCGGGTTCGTCGACCCAGCCGGCGACGAGGATCAGCCCCGAAGGGCGGTGCCGGGCCAGATAGGCGAAGGGCCGGTCGATACCGAACGTGGCCCGGACGCGGCGGTGCCGGGCCTTCGGCGGCACGGCGGCGCCGGCCAAGGCCATCGCGACGGTGGTGACGGCGGCGGCCTTGAACCCGGTGGCGCTGAAGACGGCGGTGCAGGCCTGCCTGGCCTGGCTCACGTAGGTCCGCTGCGCCGCCAGCCGCTCGAAATCAGCGCTGTCCTCATCGGACGCCCGGACCAGGCCGAGCGCGGCCGCGTCCTCGAACAGGTCGAGGTCGGCCGCGACCGAGAACCGGACCGCCTCGACGGCGACCTCCGGCCCCTGCTGCGGCTCGTGATGCCGGTACTCGGTGACCGCGACGCCCGGAGCCCGCTCCCCCACCGCCAGCTCGGTGGCGGCCGAACGGCCCCAGTCCGGGTCGCCCGCGGCGTCGACGGCCGACGACAGCACCTGGTGGGGCGAGAGGTCGTCCCGGCCGAGCGCCAGCAGCACGTCGATGTCGTCGCGGCCGGGCACGGTGAGGACCGACGCCTCGTCGGTCACGCGGAGCACGTCGTCGAAGACGGTGGCCTCCAGGGCCCGGCACTGCCCCAGATCGGCCCACGGGCCGGAGCGGAAGCGGCGCGGCAGGTCGCGGAACTCGGTGACCCACGCCGTGTCGACCAGCAGGGCGCCGGCCAGCAGCAGGTCGACCTTGTCCCCGAGGTCGACCGGCATCCGATCGATCATGCCGTCGGTGTTCCGGGAGGCCCAGGCGTCGAGCTCGGCCTTGTCGGCTTCGGCCTCGCCGGTGAGCGAGCCGACCGCCTCGGCCGGGAGCGCGGCGGTCCAGTCGGGGTCGAGGGCCAGGCGGGAGCCGGCCCAGACGCCCAGGGCGAGCCGGATGCCCGACGCCGCCCCGGCGGCGCCTATGAGCGCGGCCGCGACCTCCTCGGCGCGGTCGGCGTCCACTCCGGCGGCGGTGAGCAGCTCCTCGCGGGTCAGGCCGGTCGCGCCGCACGCGAGCGCAGTCAGCAGCGGCCAGACGCCGAGCGCCGAGGCCGCCGCGGGCACCTCCTCGCGCGAGGTGAGCCACCGGCGGGTGAGTTCGTTGGCCGCCTCGATCTCCGCGGCCCGCAGTGCTTGCTCGAGCGTGGTCTTGCCGTTGCTGGAGCTCATGGTTCGGACTCTATCGCAGGACCGCTCGGGGATAAATCGCTTGCGCGCCGGTCCGCGATCGTTTAGGTTGCCTGCCATCGAAGTCCGACGAGAAGGGGACCGGGAGACCACGATGCGCCGAACCACGGAGAGCCGCACGCCAGGCCACCGGATCGACCACGTGAGGACTTCGCACCGCCGTGAACTTCTTGAACCTGGGGATACTCGCGCACGTCGACGCCGGTAAAACCAGTCTGACCGAACGGCTGCTGTACGACGCCGGGATCATCGACCGGATCGGCAGCGTCGACCGCGGCAGCACCCAGACCGACTCCTCGGAGCTGGAGCGGCGCCGCGGGATCACCATCCAGTCGGCGGTGGTCGCGTTCGCCCTCGGCGACCTGACCGTCAACCTGATCGACACGCCCGGGCACACCGATTTCATCGCCGAGGTCGAACGCGCGCTGCACGTCCTCGACGGCGCGGTCCTGGTGGTCTCGGCCGTCGAGGGCGTCCAGGCGCAGACCCGGGCACTGATGCGGACGCTGCTGCGGCTGGGCGTGCCGACGATCCTGTTCGTCAACAAGATCGACCGCCCCGGCGCCCGGCAGGACGAGCTGCTGGCCGACATCGCCGGGAAGCTGGCGCCGGGCATCCTGCCGATGGGCGGGGTGCGCGCCATCGGGACCGCCGCAGCCGAGGTGCGGCCCTACGACTTCGGGCGCCCGGAGCGGTTCGAGCGGGCCGCCGAGGTGCTGGCGGAGGGGAGCGAGGAGTTCCTGGCCGCCTATCTGGAGCAGTCCGACCCGGCGGCCGGATTGGACTGGGAGGCGGAACTGGCGGCCCAGACCCGGCGGACCGCCGCACATCCGGTCTACTTCGGATCGGCGGTGACCGGCGCCGGCGTTCCGGCCCTGACCGAAGGAATCAGGCGGTTCCTGCCGACGCCCGCGCCCGATCCCGGCGGTCCGGCGAGGGGGACGGTGTTCAAGGTCGAACACGGGTCCGCCGGGCGGCGACTGGCCTATGTGCGCCTGCGCAGCGGGACACTGCGTCCGCGGGCGCGCGTGACCGCCTACCGGAGGGACGCCGAGGGCGCCGTCACTTCCCACTCGGGCAAGGTGACGGCGGTGGAGGTGTTCGACCGCGGCGCCGGCACGGTGGGCGGCGCGGCCCCGCCCGGCGGCATCGCAAAGGTCGGGGGCCTGAGCGACATCAGGATCGGCGACGCGATCGGCTCGGCCTCCGAGCTGGCCGACGGCGGCCTGTTCACGCCGCCGACACTGGAGACGGTGGTGCGCCCGGTCGACCCGGCCGAACGGATCGGGCTCAACCGGGCCCTGGCGAGCCTGGCCGAGCGCGATCCGCTGGTGGACCCGCACCTCGACGGGCTGGCCGACCACATCGCCGTCCGCCTCTACGGCGAGGTGCAGAAGGAGGTCGTGGCCGCGCTGCTGGACGAGGAGTTCGGCATCGAGGTCGAGTTCGAGCAGAGCCGGGCGATCCACATCGAGCGGCCGAACCGGACCGTGACGGCCCTGCACGAGATCGGCCGGTGGCAGACCACGCCCTACATCGCGACGGTGGGCCTGCGACTGGAACCGGGCGAGCCGGGCTCGGGACTGCGGTACGTCCTGGAGGTCGAGCGCGGATCGCTGACGCGGGCGCTGCGCAACGCCGTCGAATCGACGGTGCACCAGGTGCTGCGGCGCGGACGGTACGGCTGGGCGGTGACCGACTGCCGGGTGGCCCTCACCGCCACCGGCTACATCGGACGAGTGAGCAAGGCCGGCGACTTCCGGGAGGTCACCAGGTTCCTCTTGGAGGGCATGCTGGAGGAGGCGGGCACGACGGTGCACGAACCGGTCAACCGCTTCGACCTGGAGTTCCCCAGCGGGACCGGCAACGCGGTACTGGCCGCACTGCGGGACTGCGCGGCGCAGATCAAGGGCCGGTTCGCGGCCGGGGGCACCGGATACCTGCGGGGCGCGATGGCGACCGAGATGGTCCACGGCTTCCGGGCGCGCCTGCCGACGCTGACCCAGGGCCGGGCGGTGTTCGTGACCGAGCTGGACCACTACCGGCCGGTGCGCGGCACGCCGCCCGAGCGCGCCTGAGCGGAACCGCCCCAGCCGGGGGCCGGCTGTGCCAATCTGATTGCAGAGCACACGTGACCAGGCGAGGAGGTGACCGGCATCGAATCCGCCGACGTCATCGTGGTCGGGGCCGGCATCATCGGCGCGGCCTGCGCCGAGGCACTCAGCGCCGCCGGACTGCGGGTGCTCGTCGTCGACCGGCGCGCCCCCGCCGACGCGACCACCGCTTCCGGCGAGGGCGACGTGCTCGTCTCCGACAAGCCCCCCGGCCCGCGCCTCGACCTGGGCCGGGAATCGCTGCGGCGCTGGCCCCGGCTGCTCGATCGCCTGCGCGAGGAGCTCGGGGATCGGCTCGGCGACGTCGAATGGGATCCCACGGGCGGCCTGGCGGTCGCCACCACCGGCGAATCCGCCGAATCACTCGCGGCCTTCGCCGCCCGGCAGCGCGAGGCCGGACTCCGCGTCGAAGACCTCGATCCTCACCGGGCCCGCGAACTCGAGCCGCTGCTCACCGCCGACCTGACCGCCGCCGCCCGCTACCCCGACGACGCTCGGCTCCAACCCGTGCCGGCCGCCACCGCGATGCTGGCGGCCGTGCGCGCCCGCGGCGGCGAGGTCCGCGGCGGCGTCGAGGCCACCGGACTGGTCACGAGCGACTCCGGCGCGGCCGTCGGCGTCCGCCGCAGCACCGACGGCATGCCGTGCGGGGCGGTCGTGAACGCCTGCGGCCCTTGGGCCGGACGGTTCTCGATCGCCGCCGGAGCGCCCATCGACGTCGTCCCCCGGCACGGGACGGTCCTGGTCACCGCGCCGCTGCCGGAGCGCGTGCGGCACAAGGTCTACGACTGCGGCTACGTCGAGGCCGTCTCCGGCGTCGAGGGCGGCGTGCGGACCTCGCCGGTGGTCGAGTCCACTCGGTCCGGGTCCGTCCTGATCGGTTCGAGCCGCCGGTTCACCGGCTTCGACGACAACCTGGAGGTCTCTGAGCTGCGGGCGCTGGCGCGCGGCGCCGTCCGGCTCTTCCCGGCGCTGGCGCGGGCCACCGTCATGAGCGCCTACGGCGGCTTCCGGCCCTGGACCCCCGACCGCCTCCCGGTCATCGGCGCCGATCCGCGCGTACCGGGCCTGTGGCACGCCGCCGGCCACGAAGGGGCCGGGATCGGCCTGGCCGCGGCCACCGGCCGCCTCCTGGCCGATCTGTTCACCGGCGCCGAACCCGCGGTCGATCCGCGTCCGTACCGGGTCGACCGGCCCGAGATCATGATGGAGGTGGGCCCTTGACGCCCCTGCCGGAACAGGTTGTCGAGCGGAGTCGGGATCGACGATGAGAGTAAGCGTCGACGGGATCGAGACGGAGGCGATGCCGGGGCAGACCGTCGCCGGTCTGCTGCTGGCGATGGGGCGCGACTCCTGGCGCACCACCCGGGTCCGGGGCCGCCCGCGCGGACTGTTCTGCGGCATCGGGGTCTGCCACGACTGCCTGGTCCGGGTGAACGGCGTGCGGGACGTGCGGGCCTGTGTGCGCGTCCTCACCAAGGGTGACCGGGTGCAGTCGCAGGACGACGAAGGAACGCGGCCGTGAAGCGCGTGGTGGTGGTCGGGGCGGGACCGGCCGGGACGGCCGCGGCGAAGGCCGCCGCCCGCACCGGGGTCGAGGTGGTCCTCATCGACGCGGCCGCCGGGCCCGGCGACCGCTCGTCCATACCCGACGAGGTGGAGCACCTGCCCGAATCGGCGGTGTGGGCGCTGGAGGCGACCGCGGAGGGCGGCCACCGCGTCCACATCCGCACCGGGCCCGCCGACGGCCCGGACCGGACCGGCCGGGTGATCGAAACCAAGGCGCTGGTCCTGGCCACCGGCTCCTACGACCGGGTCCTGCCGTTCCCCGGATGGGACCTGCCCGGCGTGTTCACCACCGGGGCGGCGCGGTCCTTGGCCGAGGAGCAGGGCGTCGCGGTCGGCGACCGGGTCATGGTGGCCGGGACCGGCCCGTTCCTGCTGCCGGCCGCCGTGTCCCTGGTCAAGGCCGGAGCGCGGGTCGTGGGCGTCCTGGAGGCGGGCGACCCGGTGCGGGGCTGGGTGTCGCACCCGGCCGGGGCGCTGGCGGGCCGGCGCAGGTCCCGCGGGCTGTCGAAGGACCTGGCCTTCCTGGTCGCCCACGGGGTGGCGTTCTCGCCGCAGAGCGCGGTGGTCGCCGCCCACGGGTCCGACCGGGTGCGGGCGGTGCTGACCGCGCGGCTGGACCGGAACTGGATCCCGCTGGGGCACAGCGAGCGACGCTTCGAGGTCGACGCGGTCGCGGTCGGGTTCGGGTTCACGCCGCAGGTGGAGCTGGCGGTGGCGGCGCGCTGCGAGCTGCGCGGCGGATTCGCGGCGGTCGACGCCGTGCAGGCCACGTCGGTGCCGGGCGTGTACGCCGCCGGGGACCTGACCGGGATCGCCGGGGCCGAACCGGCCGCCGACCAGGGTGCGGTCGCCGGGGCGGCGGCCGCGAAACGATTGGGCGCCAAGGTGAAGCCGCCGCTGCGGGCGATGGGCCGGGCCCGGGCGGGCCGCAGGTTCGCCGACGCGCTCGCCGAGGCCTGTCCGGTCGGACCGGGCTGGCGGACGTGGCTCGACGACGACACGATCGTGTGCCGCTGCGAGGAGGTCGCCTACGGCGACCTGCGCCGGTCTATCGCCGGGCGCGACGTCGGCGGGGCGCGGGCACTGAAGCTGACCACCCGGGCCGGTCTGGGGTCCTGCCAGGGCCGGATCTGCGGCCGCAACGTCGCCGAACTGGCGGAGCTGCCCGAGGCCGCCGAGGCGTTCGCGCGGCGCCCGGTGGCGGCGCCGGTGCGGCTCGGCGAACTGGCCGAGCGGGTCGAGCCGGAACCGTTATCGCGGCGGCCGCCCCGGTCAGACGGGGGCCGGCCGTTCGGGTTCGGCCGACTCCGGCAGGTCGCGCATGCTTCGCAGCGGCGACAGGAACGGCGGCAGGAACGCCAGGCATCCGGCGAGCGCGGCGATCCACAGTGCGCCCTCGGCCCCGTAGAGGTGGCCGAGGGCGCCGCCGATGAGGGCGCCGATCGGCTGCGTGCCCCAGACCAGGAACCGGACGGTGGCGTTCATGCGGCCCAGCAGGCGGTCGGGGGTGACCCGCTGACGGAAGCTCACCTGAGTGACGTTGTAGACGACCACGCTGACGCCGATCACGACCATCCCCGCCCCCGCGGCCCAGATCCGCCATCCCGGCTCGGCGGCGGGGACCAGCAGCGCGAACGGCGCAGTGGCGGCCACCGAGACCCAGATGAGGCGGCCTTCGCCGATCCATGCCGCGGCCCGCCGGACCACCAGCGCGCCCAGCAGGCCGCCGAGACCGAACATGGACATGAGCAGGCCGATCGCCCCGGGGCCGAGACCCAGGTCACGCGGCAGGTAGACCACGAGCATGGCCATGAAGGCCGCGAAGCAGAGGTTGTACCAGCCGGTGCAGCCGACGATGGCGCGCAGCAGCCGGTGGCCGAGCACGAACGCCAGGCCCTCCCTGATGTCGGCGAGGAGCTTCGCGTCGGCGGGCACCTCGGGGGCGGGTTCTCGGCGGCGGATGCGGACCACGAACAGGGCCGAGGCGCCCATGGCGAGCGCGTCGAACGCGAGCGCGACCGGCGCGGTGAGCCAGGCGATGAGCTGCCCGGCCAGCGCCGGTCCGCCGAGACCGGCGGTCGAGCGGACGGCCTCGAGCTTGGCGTTGCCTTCGACGAGGTTGGCGCGGCCGACCAGGTGAGGCAGGTAGCTCTGGTAGGCGACGTCGAAGAAGACGGTGAACACGCCGAGGACGAGGGCGACCGCGAACAACTGCCAGATGGTCAGCGTGCCGGTCCACCAGGCGAGGGGGACGGTCAGCAGGATCGCGGCCCGCACCAGGTCGGCGGCGATGAGGACGCGGCGGCGGCGCATCCGGTCGACCCAGGCGCCGGCGGGCAGGCCGATGAGGAGGAAGGCGAGGGTGGTCAGCGCCGAGAGGGCGCCGACTTCGAGCTCGCCGGATTCGAGGGCGAGCACGGCGACCAGCGGGAGTGCGAGGGCGGTGACCTGCTGGCCGAACTGGCTGACGGTGGTGGAGAGGAACAGCCCGCGGAAGTCGCGGTCGCGGAGCAGGCCGCCGCGGGGCGGCCGGGTGGGGGCGGTTGCCATACGATTGAGTATTCCCGATCGATTGGGATTAGTCAATCGACGGTGCCGTTACCATGAGGGCGTGGCAGAGGAGAGCGACCAAGACGATCCGCGCCAGTTGGCGACCGAGGCCGAGGCGAAGGCGCTCGCCTCGGGGGTGCGGATCCGGATCCTGCGGATGTGCCTGGACGAGCCGCTGACGAACAAGGAGATCGCGACCCGGCTCGAGGCGAACCCCGCCACGGTGCTGCACCACGTTCGCAAGCTGGTCTCGACCGGTTTCCTGGAGGCGCAGGAGGAGCGCTCCGGGGCCCGCGGGGCGCGGGAGGTCCCGTACCTGGCGACGCGCAAGTCCTGGCGGCTGCGGTTCGGCGACCGGTACCCGCAGTTGAGCAGCGCGATGCTCGACGCCTTCCTCACCGAGGTGGGGCAGCTACCGGACCCGGGGACGGTCGACATCTCGCGGCTCGGGCTGCGGCTGACCGACGAGGAGTACGCCGAGCTGAAGGAGCGGATCAAGGAGCTGCTCGACGAGCTGGCCGCCCGGGAGCCGAGCGGCCGGGGGCACCCGTACTCGGTCTTCCTGGCGATCCACCCCGACCCCGGCCGCGATTAGGCCTGCGGTTCGTTCCAGCCCATGGTCCGTTCGACGGCCTTGAGCCAGTTGCGGTATTCGCGTTCGCGGACGGCCGGGTCCATCCGCGGGGTCCATTCGGCGTCGCGGCGCCAGTTGGCGCGCAGGTCGTCGGTGGACTCCCAGAAGCCGACGGCGAGACCGGCGGCGTAGGCGGCGCCGAGGCAGGTGGTCTCGGCGACCACCGGCCGCACCACCGGGGCGTCGACGACGTCGGCCAGGATCTGCATGAGCAGGTCGTTCTCGGTCATGCCGCCGTCCACTTTGAGCTCGGAGGGCTGGACGCCGGAGTCGGCGGCCATCGCGTCGGCGATCTCGCGGGTCTGCCAGGCGGTGGCCTCCAGGACGGCGCGGGCGAGGTGGGCCTTGGTGACGTACCGGGTGAGCCCGGCGATGACGCCGCGGGCGTCCGAGCGCCAGTAGGGGGCGAAGAGGCCGGAGAAGGCCGGCACGAAGTAGGCGCCGCCGTTGTCCTCGACCGAGGCGGCGAGGGGCTCGATCTCGGCGGCGGTGCCGATCATCCCCATCTGGTCGCGCATCCACTGCACCAGGGCGCCGGTGACGGCGATGGCGCCTTCGAGGGCGTAGACGGGGTCGGCCTCGCCGATGCGGTAGCCGACGGTGGTGAGCAGGCCGGACTCGGAGCGGATGGGTTTGTCGCCGGTGTTCATGAGCATGAACGTGCCGGTGCCGTAGGTGGACTTGGCGTCGCCGGCGCCGTAGCAGGTCTGTCCGAACAGGGCGGCCTGCTGGTCGCCGAGCGCCGAGGCGACCGGTACGCCCTCGAGGGCGCCGCCGGCGACGCGGCCGTAGACCTCCGAAGAGGAGCGGATCTCGGGCAGGATCCGGACCGGGACGCCCATCTCGGCGGCGATGTCCTCGTCCCATTCGAGGCCGTCGAGGTCCATCATCAGGGTCCGGGAGGCGTTGGTGGCGTCGGTGACGTGGACGCCGCCGCGCGGGCCGCCGGTGAGGTTCCAGATGACCCAGGAGTCCATGGTGCCGAACAGGAGCTCCCCGGCCTCGGCCCGCTCGCGGAGCCCGTCGACGTTGTCCAGCAGCCAGGCGATCTTGGGACCGGCGAAGTAGGTGGCCAGCGGCAGGCCGGTCCGGCGGCGGAAGCGGTCCTGGCCGGACGGGCCGCCGAGCTCGCGGCAGAGGTCGTCGGTGCGGGTGTCCTGCCAGACGACCGCGTTGTGCACCGGCTCGCCGGTGCGCTTGTCCCACAGCAGGGTCGTCTCGCGCTGGTTGGTGACGCCGATCGCGGCGACGTCGTCGCGGGAGATTCCGGCCGCCGCCACGGCGCCGGCCACGACCGCTTGGACGTTGGTCCAGATCTCGGCGGCGTCGTGCTCGACCCAGCCGGGGCCGGGGAAGATCTGCCGGTGCTCGGTCTGGTCGACCGCGACGGTGCGGCCGCCGCGGTCGAAGACGATGCAGCGGCTGGAGGTCGTGCCCTGGTCGATGGCCGCGACGAACGGCCCCGTCCCGCGTGGATCGGTCATGCTCTGCTCCTGAACCTCGTCGTCAAGGCGGCCCGGCCCACGGTGTGGCGGCCCGCACGGCGTCCACGTTATAGAGCCCGTCAGTCGTACCAGCCGGCGATCCTCCACCGCCGGTGCTCGGCGTGGAGCAGCGCGGCGCGGCCGTCGCCGAGCACCACCTGGAGCCGGGTGTAGCGGCGGGCGGTCTGAGGGTCCCACCAGCGCTCGACCACCGGCCAGGGGCCGGCCCAGGCGATGACCGGGACGCGGCGGTCGCCGAGGGAGACCAGCGCGGGGACGGCCGACAGGCCGCCGCGGGCGGGGGCCGAGACCGGCACCCCGGCCGCGTCCAGCACCGCGACCGGTTCGTCGGTCCCGGTCAATGCCGGCAGGGGGTCGGGCAGGGCGCCCGGCCACGGACCGGAGCGGGCCAGGGCGCTCCCGGCGCC
Source organism: Glycomyces xiaoerkulensis (assembly GCF_002798405.1). Classification (GTDB taxonomy): domain Bacteria; phylum Actinomycetota; class Actinomycetes; order Mycobacteriales; family Micromonosporaceae; genus Glycomyces; species Glycomyces xiaoerkulensis. The sequence goes on from NZ_PGGV01000018.1 coordinate 49,628, forward strand.
CCAGGGAACGAGGCGGCACCGCTCGTGCAGGTCGCGGCCGTCGGTCTCGGTGGCGAGCACGACGGCGTCGGGGCCGAGCAGACCCTGGGCGTGGCGGAGCGCGGCCTCGGCGCGGACGGTGGCGGCGTCCTTGGAGTCCCACAGGCCCCGTCCGGCGTCGACCAGGCCGAGCATTCCGTCGGCGGCGAGTTCGAGCGCGGACAGGGCGTCAGCCTCCTCGCCCGAGAGCCAGCCTTCGAGCTGCCAACGGACGCGGCGGGCCAGTTCGGTCGCGGGTCCGGCCGGATCGAACTGCCAGGTGCGTTCGCGGACCCGGCCGCCGGCGGTGCGGGCGGTGACGGTGACGCGGGTGCAGGTGAGGTTGCGGCGGCCGAGGTCGGCCAGCAGCCGTTCGGCCAAGGGCCGGGCGGCGAAGGCGGCCTGCTCGACCGTCTCGTAGGGCTCTTCGGCCTCGACGGCGACGGTGAACTCGGGCGGGGTCCGGCGGGGCACGAGCGGCCGGGCGCCTCCCCCGGCCGCGAGGGACCGGGCGCGGCGGGCCGCCGCGCCGAACCGCTCGGCCACGGCCGCGGCGGGCAGGGCCGCGAAGGCGCCGAGGGTGTCGATCCCCAGGCGGCGGAGGGTCTCGCAGGTGCCGGCGTCGACCAGGCCGGTGTGACGGAGGGCGGCGATGTCGAAGGGGGCGAGGAATTCGGCGTCGCGGCCGGGCCGGACGATCCGGCCCGAGCGGGCGGCCAGTGCGGCCGCGAGCAGGCCGTCGGCGACGCCGGTCTGGCAGTCCCGGTCGACCAGGCCGGCGACGGTGTCGATGAGCCGCTCGCAGAAGGCGGCCTCGTCGCCGGCCAGGCGGCGCAGCGGCATGGCGGCGCAACCGGGACCGAGCACCTCGACGTAGGGGGTGAGCAGGTCGAGCGCGTCCAGGACCGGTTCGAAGGAGGCCGCGTCCTCGTCCTCCCAGTCCGGCAGCCGCGCCACCAGCGTCCTAACCACGGGTCCGCAGGCCCAGGTCGACGACGTTGCCGGGCGGGACCCCGCCGTAGGGGCGGATCCGGGCCCGGTGCTTCCCGCCGGCGCGCCACCGGGCGGCGACCTCCAGCTCGCAGCCGGTGAGGCGGCCGGTCCCGTAGCGGCGTCCGGAGCCCGCCCGCAGGCCCTGCCAGTGCACCGCCGCGACCTCGAGCCGGGCGTCGGCCGCGTCCACGGCCCGGGTCTCCCACCACACGATCGCGGTGCCCGAGCGGTGGCTCTTGGCGGCCAGGCGGCGCATCTGCTTCGGGGTGAAGCCCGCGCTGGGCACCACCAGCACCGGTACGCCGGCCGCCAGCGCACCGGCCGCGTCGGGCACCTGCCCGCGGTCGGCCTCGACCAGCGCCAGGCGGTCCAGGTCGACCCCGGCCGAGCGCGCCGCCAGCGGATAGAGGCCGGGCAGGCCGACCACCGCGCACCAGGCCCCCGCCTGGCTGGGGCCCGCCAGCAGCCGCCACAGCAGCGAGGTGGCCCCGGTCCGGGCGGCCGGGAGCGCGGTCACCGTCGACAGGCCGCCGTAGGGCAGGAGTCCGGAGAGGTCGGGGGTGACCGGCAGGGTGTGGCGGGAGGAGGCCGGCGCCGGTGCCGACGGCTCGGCGGCGGCCTTGAGCTCCCCGGCGAACCGCAGCCCGTACTCGGCGGCCAGCTCGGCCGGAACGGTCCTCTCCAACACTTCGACCCCCGTGACAATATCGAACGTGTGTATGAGTTCAACATACCGAACCGGGGGGCGGACGCAAGATCGAACTCCTGTCTGATGGGTCTCAGAGTATGCGTGCCCACCGACACCACCGGGGGCGCCGACGCGGTGCCGGCGGCGGCACACTGGCGCACGGGACGCATCCGCTCGAGGAGAGGACCGACATCGTGACCATCGCAACCTACGGAGCCTGGCGGTCCCAGGTCACCGCCGAACTGGTGGCGCGCGCCGACGGGCGGCCGGCGTTCCTCGGCCGGGTCGGCGACGAGGTCTGGTGGACCGAGCCGCGCCCCTCCGAGGGCGGGCGGCGGGCACTGGTCCGCCCCGGCGCGGACGGGCCGCGGGCGGTGCTGCCCGAACCGTGGAACGTGCGCAACCGCGTCCACGAGTACGGCGGTGCCCCGTGGGTCGGGAGCGAATCGCTCATCGTGTTCTCGAACTTCGACGACCAGCGGCTCTACCGCTACGAGCCCGGCTCGGAGGCCGACCCGGCGCCGCTGACGCCGGTGCCGCGGATTCCCGGCGGCCTGCGCTGGTGCGACATGGCGCTCGACCCCGGGCGCGGCGAGGTCTGGGCGGCGATGGAGGAGTTCACCGGCGAGCGGCCGACCGACGTGCGGCGGACGATCGCGGCCGTGCCGCTGGACGGGTCGGCCGCCGCCGACCGCGGGGCGCTCCGGGAGCTGACCGGCGACCGCTACCGGTTCACCACCGGGCCGCGGATCTCCCCCGACCGGAAGCGGGCGGTGTGGATCGCCTGGAACCACCCGGACATGCCCTGGGACGGCACGGAGCTGCGGACGGCGGCCGTGACCGACGCGGGCGCATTCGAGGACGCGCGCACCGTCGCCGGCGGGCGCGAGGAGTCGATCCCCCAGGCCGAGTGGGCCCCGGACGGATCGCTGGTGGTCGCGAGCGACCGGACCGGCTGGTGGAACCTGTACCGGCTCGACCCCGACTCGGGCCGGGCGGTCGGGCTGCACCCGGCCGAGGAGGAATTCGCAGGACCGCTGTGGACGATCGGTTCGCAGTGGTTCGAGGTCCTCGACGACGGCCGCATCGCCTGCATCCACGGGCGCGGCGAGGCCCGCCTCGGCCTCCTCGACCCCGCCACCGGAACGGTGACCGACGCGCCGGGCCCCTGGACCGAATGGGCCCCGACGCTCGTCTCCAACGGCGGGCGGATCATCGGCCTGGCCGGCGGCCCGAGCCGCGACTACGAGATCGTCGCCTGGGACGGCGCCGGCACGGCCGAAGTGGTCGGCCGCGAGCACGTCGACCGGGTCGACCCGGCCTACTACCCCGAGCCCGAGCACCGGACCTTCGCCGGTCCGGGCGGACGCGACGTCCACGCCTCGGTCCACCGGCCCCGCAACCCGGACTTCGAAGGCCCCGAAGGCGAGCCGCCCCCGTTCGCGGTCTGGGTCCACGGCGGCCCGACCGGGAGCCACCGGTCGGTGCTCGACCTGGAGATCGCCTACTTCACCTCCCGCGGCATCGGCGTGGTCGAGGTCGACTACGGCGGTTCGACCGGCTACGGCCGGGAGTACCGGAACCGGCTGCGCGGCCGGTGGGGCGTGGTCGACGTCGAGGACTGCGCCGCGGTGGCCCGGGCGCTGGCGGCCGAGGGCACCGCCGACGGCGAGCGCCTGGCGGTGCGCGGCGGCAGCGCGGGCGGCTGGACCGCGGCCGCGTCGCTGACCTCCCCGGCGGCCGAAGGGCTCTACGCGTGCGCGGCCATCATGTTCCCCATCCTCGACCTGGCCGGCTGGCTCGGCATCGGCACCCACGACTTCGAATCGCGGTACCTGGAGTCGCTGGTCGGGCCCTACGAGGAGGTGCCCGAGCGGTACCGCGACCGCTCGCCGGTCAACCACACCGACCGGATCTCGGCGCCGTTCGTCCTGCTGCAGGGCCTGGAGGACGCGATCTGCCCGCCGGAGAACTGCGAGCGATTCCTGGAGCGCCTCCGGGGCCGGGGCGTGCCGCACGCCTACCTGGCCTACGAGGGCGAGCAGCACGGCTTCCGGATGGAGTCCAGCATCGTCAGCGCCGTCCGATCCGAGTTCGGGCTCTACGCCCGGACCTTCGGGTTCGACGCCCCCGAGGCGGCGGCGTTGGAGCTGCGGACGTGAGCATGGAGCCCCTGGCCCGGCCCCGCCGCCTCCGGCGGGGCGACCGGGCGGCGATCGTCGCCCCGGCCGGCCCGGTGCCGCCGGACCTGCTCGAACTGGGCCTGGACGTCCTCCGCGGCTGGGGCCTGGAGGTCGAGACGATGCCGCACGTGCTCGACGCCCATCCGCGGCACTCGTTCCTGGCCGGCACCGACGCCGACCGCGCCGACGACTTCCGGCGGGCCTGGTGCGAGGAGTCGTTCGCGGCCGTGTTCGCCGCGCGCGGCGGCTACGGCTGCCAGCGCATGCTCGACCTGCTCGACTGGGAGGCACTCGCGACGGCCGGACCCAAGGTGTTCACGGGCTTCAGCGACGTCACCGCCGTGCACGAGGCGATCGCGCTCCGGCTCGGCCGGGCGACGCTGCACGCCCCGATGCCGGCCTGGTCGACCTTCGTCGACGACGCCGCGACCCGGGAGCACCTGCGGCGGACGCTGTTCGATCCCGAACCGGTGCGGCGGCTCGCGCCGCCCGACGCCCGGCCGCTGGTGCCGGGGCGGGCCTCGGGCATCACGTTCGGCGGCAACGCGAGCCTGCTCGCCGCCGGCGTCGGCGGGCCGGAGTCGCGCCCGGACGCCGCGGGCGGCCTGCTCATCCTGGAGGAGACCGGGGAGGAGGCGTACCGGCTCGACCGGCTGCTGACGCAGTTGCGCCGCGCCGGGCGGCTCGACGGCCTCGCCGGTGTCGCGCTCGGGCCGTGGGACGGCGGCGACTCGGTCGGGGCCCTGCGGGCGGTGGCGCTCGACCGCTTGGGCGACTTGGGCGTCCCGGTCGTCGAGGACTTCGGGTTCGGCCACTGCCGACCGGCGCTGACCGTGCCGCTGGGCCTGCCGGCGGTGCTGGACGCGGACGCCGGGACGCTCACGTACGAGGTCCCGGCGCTCAGGTTAGAGGGCGCGGGGCCGGTGGGCCTCGATCAGGCGGTCCATGAGGGCGTCCAGCTCCGGGTCGACCGTCCGCTGCTCGGGGTGGGCGTCGTACCAGTCGACGATCTCGCGGGCGCCCAGCCGGAACGGCGTGGGCCGCAGGCCGAACTCGGGGACGAGGGACTTGAGTTTGGAGTTGTCGAAGAGCATCGTGTGCGACTTGTCGCCGATGAGGCCGGCGCCCCAGTCGGGGTCGGAGGCGGCGATGGCGTCGGTCGGGACGTGGACGAGCTCGGGGTCGCCGACCCCGGCGGCCGCGGCGAGGTCGCGGAAGATCCGGTCCCAGGTCGGGGCCTCGTCGCCGGTGATGTGGAAGGCCTCGCCGATCGCGGCCTCCTTGCCGAGCAGGCCGACGAAGCCGACGGCGAAGTCGCGCGCATGCGTGAGCGTCCACAGTGATGTGCCGTCGCCGTGGACGACGACGGGCCTGCCCGCGCGCATCCGCTCGACGGCGGTCCAGCCGCCCTCGCAGGGCAGCAGGGTCTGGTCGTAGGTGTGGGAGGGTCGCACGATCGTCATCGGGAAGTCCCGGTCGCGGTAGGCCTCGACCAGCAGCTCCTCGCATGCGATCTTGTCGCGCGAATACTGCCAGTGGGGGTTCTTCAGCGGCGTCGACTCGGTGACCGGCATGCGCGTCGGCGGGGTCTGGTAGGCCGAGGCGGAGCTGATGAACAGGTACTGGTCGGTACGGTCGGCGTACAGGTCGATGTCGCGCCGCACCTGCTCGGGGACGAAGTTGACCCAGTTGACGACGGCGTCGAAGCGGGCCTCGCCGATCGCCTCGAGCACCGAGTCGGGGTCGTTCGCGTCGGCCCTGAGGCGAGTGATGCCGTCGGGCAGTCGCCGGATCCTGCTCTCGCCGCGGTTCAGGACCGTCACGTCCATGCCCTGGCCGACCGCCTCGTGCACGCACGAGGTGCTGATGGCGCCGCTGCCGCCGATGAACAGGACCTTCAGGTTCGACATGCTCCGCTCCTTCGCTGCTCGACGGCCGCGCCGCTCCGGCGGCCCGCGCCAGCTTATCGCGCAGGCCGGCGGACGGGGCGGGGCCGCGGCGGCCGGAGCCGCCGCGGCCCGGGTGAGAGGCGTACCGCGGACTAAGAGGCCGAGCCGGTGACGTTGCCGCCGGACTCGGTGACCTGGTAGGTGACGGTCTCGCCGCTCCAGAAGTGGAAGGTGAGCGTCACCGCCCGGTCGTCGTCGACCTCGTCGAAGAAGTCGGACGTCAGCTCGATCTGGCCGGCGTCCCGGTCGGGCTGGAAGGCCTGGGCGAACTCCTTGTAGGAGGTCCAGTCGTGCGGGCCGGCGTTGGCACCGTCCTCGTAGACCGCCTCCATGGTGGCGAGCTGGTCGCCGTTGAACTGCGTCGGGATCGCGAAGGAGTCGGTCGGTCCCGAGGCGTCCTGGAGGACCGGCACGTCGTAGGAGACGATGCTGATCCGCCACGGCGCGCCCTGCGAGAACTCGGCGTACAGGTCGGCGTTGACGCCGTAGTCCTGCGAACCGACCAGCCGCTCCAGGGCCGAGGCGGTGATGGTGAGCTGGTCGCCCGAGACGGTGTAGTCGGCGCCCTCCTCCAGCGGGGTGCCGCCCTCGCGCAGGCCCTCGAACGCGGTGCCGTTCAGGTTGAGCGTGAGGTCGGCGTCGCCGATGGTGCCGGAGCGTTCGACGAAGACCTGGTCGGTCGAGGCGGTGCCGGAGCGGCCGGTCCAGCTCGCCTCCAGCATCTCGTACAGCTCGGGGTCGCTCCACTCGAAGGAGGTGCGTCCGAAGTGCTGCCCGTTGTCCCACAGTTGCAGGGTGATGTCGGTCTCGTTGGCGTAGTGGCCGACGAACTCGAAGAACTTCAGCTTCTCGCCCTGCTCGATGGTGCCGGTGTGGGCGTCGAAGCCGAGCAGGCCGTACTCGCCGATGATGACCGGGACCCCTTGGTTCACAAAGGTGTCGCGGACCCGGTCGAAGTTGTCGATCACGTCCTGGCGGACCTCGTCGTCGAAGGTGGTGTAGCCGGCGACGTTCACGCTGAAGGGCCAGAAGCCGTAGTAGTGGACGGTCGCGGCGATGTTCGGGTCGTCGAGCGAGTCGATGGTGTCGACCAGCGCGTCGAGACGCTCCTGCTCGGCGTTGGTGTGCAGCGTCGGCAGGACGAGCACGCGGTCGGCGTTGCCGCCGCCCGAGCCGCGCACGATGTCGTGGAAGGCGACGTTGAGCTCGTCGAGCAGGTCGTCGCCGGTGGCGTCGTCGACGTTGTCGAACTGCGGTTCGTTGACGCTCTCGAACAGCAGCTCCGGCGGGGCGTCCCGGAACCGGTCGGCCAGTTCGTTCCAGATCACCTCGTAGCGGTCCATGACCTCGGCGCGGTTGTTCTGCATGTCGGCCATCCAGATCCACGAGTCGTGGTGGATGTTGATCAGCACGTACAGGTCGGCGTCGAGCGCCCAGCCCACGACCTCTTCGACCCGGTCCAGGTAGTCCGACTCGATGGCGTAGTCGGGTGCCGGGCCCTGGTGGTCGTCCCAGGTGACTGGGATGCGGATGCTGTTGAAGCCCTCGTCGCTGATGTTCTGGATCAGGTCCTGGGTGATCCGCGGGTTGCCCCAGGCGGTCTCGTCCTCGCCCACCGAGTCGAGCGAGTTGCCGAGGTTCCAGCCCGGCTGCATCGCCGCGACGGTCTCGGCGGCGTCGGTGTCGTCGTCGGGCGGCGGCGTGGTGGTCGGCGCGGTGGTGGTCGGCGAGGTGGTCGGGTCGTCGACGTCCCCGTCGCAGACGGTGCCGTTGAGGGCGAAGTCGGTCGGGTCGGTGTTGCTGCCCGACCAGGAGCCGTTGAAGCCGAAGGAGGTCGAGCCGTTCGAGGCGATGTGGCCGTTGTAGCCGGCGTCCACGGCGGTCTGCTGGCCGCCGGAGGAGGTGACGGTGGCGTTCCAGGCCGAGCTGACCTCTTGGCCGTCGGGGAACGTCCAGGTCAGCTCCCAGCCGTCGATCGGCTCGCCGAGGTTGGTGATGTCCACGTTGGCGGTGAAGCCGCCGGGCCACTCGTGCTGGACGCGGTAGTCCACCTCGCAGCCGGCGGCGGCCTGGGCGATCATCGGCGTGACGATCCCGAGCCCCGCTATTAGGGCCACAGTGGATGAAAGTATGAGGATGAGCCGCCTTCGGGCTCGCAGCACAGCTTGCATTGCACTCCTTAGTCATCGGTGAGCGGTTCGAGGCGCGACGCCCACCGGGGCGATCGACAGGCCTCGATGCAAGACTAAGTTTACAAGCCAAACTTTGTCAATCCACGTCAGGGATGCCGACCGCGATCACGGTTCAGTCTCCGGAGTCGTCGTAGCCGAAGACCTCGTCGAGGGGGACGTCGAAGACCCGGGCTATCTGGAAGGCCATCTCCAGCGAGGGCGAGTAGCGGCCCCGCTCGATCGCGATGACGGTCTGCCGGGTGACGTCGATGCGGTCCGCGAGCTGCGCCTGGGTCATCTCCCCGTTGGCGAACCGCAGCGCGCGGATGTTGTTGGTGACCCTGGTCCGTTTGCCCACGGTCAGAATCCTCGTCGGTACGCGGCGACCTTGACGACCGACTGGACGATCGCCGAGAGGACGAAGGCGAAGTAGATCGCGTTGGCGATCCAGAAGTACGGGGCCTCGAACATCGTCAGCGCGAACGCGCCGAGGACGGCGACGGCCAGGGTGAGGAAACCGGCGCTCTCACCGCGCCGGTCGATGCCCCGGTCGCGCTCGTCCCGGCGGTCGCGGCCCTTGCGGGGCCCGGGCGCCAGGAACATGTTCGCCACGATCGAGGCCGCGATGGCGATCAGGAGCGGGCGCTGGAAGTCGATCTGGTCGGCCGGGGCGTCGCCGAGGCGGCCGAGCATGATCACCGCGTAGACGGCCGGGACCGCGACGGCGGTGGTCAGGTAGCCCCAGGCGTAGCGTTCGCCGTAGGGCAGGGCGGGCCCATGGGGACGGTCGCGGTCGGACGGTTCGGTCATGACGCGGGGCCTCCCCGGTGGCCGGTCGGGCGGGTGAGGCGTTCGTCGAAGGACATCGCATGCTCCGGACATCTGAGGTTCTATACGCCCACAAGAGTAAAGTATTCACGACATAATGTCAATTATACTTGACATCAACGGCCGGCGAGGTCGGCCAGCAACTCCCGGCCGGACCAGTCGCGGCGTCCGCCCCGCTCGGCGTCGTGGACCAGCTCGACCAGGCGGGCGTTGACCGGGGCGGCCAGGCCGTGCCTGCGCGCGAGGCCGACGACCTCGCCGTTGAGGTAGTCCACTTCGGTGGGACGCCCCGCTTCCAGGTCCTGCCACATCGACGAGCGCGCGTGCGGATCGATCTCGAGCACCCTGCCGGCGGCCCGCTTGAAGACGCCGTCGGGCAGACCGAGCAGGGTCGGCATCCATTTGGGAGGAAGCATCGTGAGCTTGGCCGGGGCCAGGCCGACCGCGTCATACGCCGCCAGCGCCTCGCGCTGGGCCAGGGCCAGGCAGCGCCGGTAGGCCCGCTGCGACAGCTCCTGTTTGATCGGCAGACTCGAGAGGGCGTTGATCGCGTTCTCGAGATTGATGAGCAGCTTGCCGGCCTGGACGGCGCCGATGTCGTCGCGCTGGTTCAGCGGCACACCCGCCCGAGCGAACGCCTCCGACCAGCGATCGAGTCCGCGGTGCCGCTGTACCTCGAGCTCGCCGGCGGTGGAGCAGTGGAACCGGCCCTCGCCCCGGCCGACCACGTTGAATCCGACCATGCCCGCGAGCACGATGGCGCCGGGAAGCTTCTCGCGCAGGACCTCGGCGTTGCGCAGGCCGTTCTGGAGGCTGACCACGACCGTGCCGGGTTCGATCCGGGGCGCCAGCTCCTCCCCCGCCGCGGCGGTCGCGCCCGACTTCACGGCGACCAGGACCAGATCGGCCCCGGCCACCGCGTCCGGAGCGATCTGGATCCGGGCGTCGGCGGCACGCATTTCGGTGCCGCGCCAGTCGGTGAGGGTGAGGCCGTTGCCGGCGACCTGTCGCGCGATGCGCTCGCGCCCGACGAAGTCCACCGCGGCCCCGGAGGCCGCGAGCCGGCCCCCCACGTAGCAGCCGATGCTCCCGGCGCCGTATACGCAGATCGTCATGACCGGATGGTACCGGCGGCGGCGCTCACCCTCGCCGTTCTAGCAGTCGAATTCGAGGTCGACCGCCGACCCGGAGGCGATGAATCCGAAGACCTGGCGGCTCTGGCCGGCCTCGATGCGGCCGTTCCAACCCACGTCCGAGGCGGTCACCGTCGACCCCGACTGCGACAGGTCGGTGTTCCAGGAACTGCTGACCTGCTGGCCTCCGGGCCAGTCCCAGCTCACGTTCCAGCCGTCGACGGCTTGGCTCCCGGCGGTGATGGTCACGTTGCCCTGCCAGCCCGAGCCCCAGTCGTTGACCACCTCGACCCGGCCCCGGCAGTCGCCGGTGCCGCCGCCGTTGTCGTCGTCGCCGCCGTCGTCGTCATCGTCCCCGCCGTCGTCGCTCTCGCCGGTCACGAACGTCGTCACGCTCTGGGCCGGAAGCACTGCGGTGAAGGAGCCGTCGGAAACGCTGATCGCGCTCTGGGGCTGGAGATTGCCGCCCGCGTCGGTCACCCACGACGACACGCTGGAGGCGGTGGTGTCCCGCATGGTGAACGACTGGCTCACCGACGAGCCCTTGTTGACCGCGACGATCACGATCTCGTTGTCGCCGCCCTTGTACGCCGAGGTGTAGACGTTCGAACGGGGGCTGGCGGTCGCATCGATCCGCACATACCCGGGCCGGACGAACTTCGAGAAGTGCGCCATGTTGGCGCCTCGCTTGCTGATCTGCCCGTTCTCCAGCATGGGGCCGTAGTAGCGCCGGATGTACCACCACACGTACGCCTGGAACTGGCCGTCCACCAGCGCCCAGTGGATGTGCTCCCCCACATCGAGCGCCTGGGGCCACTGGTCGGCCGAATCGCTGCTGTTGGGGTAGTAGACCTCGGTCATCCACAGTTCCTTGCCCGAGCCCCGCGACTCGAACAGGGGGTAGTCGAAGTCGCCGAACTGCGTGCCGTAGAGGTGGGTGCCGAGGATGTCGAGATTGGCGAGTGCTTCGGGGTCGTTGAGGATCGGGTCCGAGAGGTTCTTGCGGTACTGGAACGACTCGGGTGCGATGACCCTGGTGGCGAGTGAACCGGCGTTCTCCCGCATGAACCGGGCCATCTCCTGCGGGGTCCACCAGGTCCAGTCCTCGGCGTAGTCGGGCTCGTTCTGCACCGAGATCCCGTACAGGTCCACCCCGTTGTCGCTCATGTACTGGTTGAAGTCGTTCAGGTGCTGCGCGTATTCGCCGTACATGTCGTACCGGAGGCGCTGGTCGCCGTTGACGGTCTCGACCATGTGCGAAGGGGGATTCCACGGCGCGGCGATGACCTTCGCCCCGTGCTCGACCGCGCGCTGGGCCGTCGCGACCTCGCCGCTCCAGTTCGACTGGTTCTCATGGACCGGGAGGCGCAGCACCGAGAAGCCCAACTGCCCCTGGCCGTTGCCGAACGCGGTGTCCCGCTGGGCGGGCGTCAGGTCGTCGATCCAGGCGGTGTGGTTCATGCCGCCGAAGCCTTGGATCGTCTGGCGCACCGCCGACGGGTCGACGACCACGCCGGCCTGCGCCCCGGCCGGCGGCGCCGCGACCGCTAGTACCGGGAGTCCGCTCATCGCCAGGAAGGTCCTCCGGCTGAGCGCTTTCGCGGTGGTGTCCTGGGGTCGGTTTCGACGTGTGGTCATGTGGTTCGTTCCCTTCTTGTCGAGTCGAGGGGCGATGGTTGTTATCGATCACCGGACAGCGTGGACGGAGAGGGGGGGATCGCCGAGGACGCCGGGCGACTCCGGGCGACTCCGGGGACTGGGTGGACGGAAACCGGCGGCGCACTGTCGGTCATTGCCGTTCCTTGGTCGTTCTCCGAGGAGAAGAGCGGATCGGGTTGCCGGTGAGGGGATGCGTGGGCGTGGACACGGATCTCGCCCCGCCCGCGCCGCCGATCTGAAAGTAACGGCGGTTACCGATAACGCTTTCGGAGGCCCCACCAGGGCCACATATAGATTATCATCAATCTTCAGGCCGCGAAAGTCCCGGAATTACCGACAAATCGCGAAAGGGCGGAACTGATCGGCCGCGGGGCCCGACGACGGTCCGGTCAGGCCGGTCCGGTCCATGCCCGCCCGCCCGTCGGCACCGCTTCGCCGGCACTCGGTTCCGAGTCCGCCGCCCGCCAGTGATCGACCAGGGCGGCATAGCGGCGGTCGGTCTCCAGCAACCGGTCGTGGCCGCCGATCGCGACGTGGTCGGTATCGAGCAGCAGGATGCGGTCGGCACGCGCCGCCGAGCTGATGCGGTGGGCGATGACGATCAGCGTGCCGGGGCGGGCCGCCACCGCCGCCTCGGCCCGGACCTCGGCGGCCGGATCGAGATGCGAGGTGGCCTCGTCGAGGATGAGCACCCGCGCCGGTGACAGTCGGCTCCGGGTCAGGGCGACCAGTTGCCGCTCCCCCAGCGACAGGTCGGCGCCGCCGGTGCCGATCGGCGCGTCGAGTCCGCCGAGCCGGTGCAGCACGCCCGCCAATCCGGTGGCGCGGGCGGCCTCCAGGCATTCGGCGTCGTCGGCATGCGGCGCCAGGTAGGTGAGGTTCTCGCGAATGGAACCCGCGAACACATACGCCTCCTGCGGGATCAGGCAGATGCGCCGTCGCAGGAGCGGCTCGCCGATCCGGGGCAGCGGTACTCCGCCCAGCAGGATCGAACCTTCATCGGGCCGTCGCAGTCCGGCCAGCAGGTCCGCCAGTGTGGACTTGCCGATGCCGCTGGCTCCTACGACGGCCAGATGCTCGCCCTCGTCGACGGCGAGGCTCAACTCCTCGACCACGGGTGCGGCGCGCGAGCCGTAGCGGAAGGTGACCCCGCGCAGTTCCAGTCGGTCGCCCGAAGACGCCGGCCGGTCCGCGTCGCGGTCTCCCCGAAGCCGGTCGCCGATCTCGGGGGGTCTCGCCGGCCGCAGGCTCTCCCCCAGCCGGTCGAGGGTCACCATCAGCTCCAGCCCCCATCCGCCCGCCATCGTGATCAGGTTGCGGAGCGCCGGTTCGAGGGTGACGCTGAGATAGGCGGCGGCCCCGACGACCTCGCCGACGCTCAACCGGCCCTCTCGGATAAGCCAGGGCGCGGCTCCCAGCAGACCCAGCAGCGGGAGCTGGCCCCCGAGGAACACCAGCAGCTTGCGCGACGCGGACGCCCGGGCCAGCGCCCTGGTCGCGGCCAGTTCGGCGTCGATGTGTCCGGCCATATCTGCGACCGCCTGGGACCGGCCGTTGCACGCCATGATGTCCCGCTTTCCGGTGAACACCAGTCCGCCGTGCGTGGCTACGTCCTCTTTGGCTAGCAGTACGGTCCTGCTGCGGCGGGCCAGCGCCGGCAGGAGCAGAGCGAACAGGCCGAGCGTGGCGACCGCCAGCGCCGCCACCGGTCCGGCCAGGAGCGGGGTCAGCAGGGCGAGCCCGATCAAGGCGGCTACCACGGTGAACACGACCTGGCGCATGGTGCGCAGGGTCGCGAACAGGATGTTGCGCACCGTCTGGATTTGCTCGGTCATCCGGTTGATGCCGGAGCTGTCGAGTTTGCCCGCCGTGAGATCGGGCGCGGTGACCAGGCTGGTGGCCACGGCTTCCAGCAGGGCGTCGCGTACCGGCTCGACCAGCGCCGCGATATGCGGGAACAGGCGCCGCACCGCGATCGCGGCCACCCCGGCGGCGGCCAGCAGTCCGGTCAGGGAGGCGAAGCCGGCGAGGATCCGGTCCGCCAGGAACTGGTCGATGGCGCGGGCCAGCAGCAGGCCCGACAGGAGCGCCGGGACCGACTCCAGGAGCGACCACAGCAGCAGCCACACCAGGTGGCTTTTGCGTGCGGTCAGTTCGCGCAGCAGCACGGCGGCGGCGTGGTGTCGCGGCATGTCGGGACTCCTCACGCCGTTGGTCGGTCGGCGAACACGGCCCGGTATTCGGGGTGGGTCGCCCACAGGTTTCGATGGCTTCCGATCGCCCGCAGACGGCCCCGTTCCAGCCAGGCGACCCGGTCGGCCCGGTCGGCGGTGGCGGTGCGGTGGGCGACGACGACGCGGGTTCTATCGGCGGCGGCCTCGGTGACGGCGGCCGAGACCTGCGCCTCGGTGACGGTGTCGAGACTGGAGGTGGCGTCGTCGAGAACCAGGATCCTGCCGTCGCCGGCGATCGCCCTGGCCAGTCCGAGCCGCTGGCGCTCGCCTCCCGACAGCGGCGCCCGGTCCAGCGGCGTGTCGAATCCCGCCGGGAGGCGTTCGATGAACCCGGACGCCTCCGCGCGCGCCGCCGCCTGCCGGACGCGTTCGGCGGTCGGGCGGGGGCGGCCGTAGCCGATCGCCTCCCCTACGGTGCCGCCCAGCAGCACCGGTTCTTCGAACGCGTAGCGGACCTCCTGCCTGAGGCTGTCCGGATCGACCTCGGCGGTGTCGGCTCCGTCGATGCGGACGCGGCCTCGGTCGGGCCGAATCAGGCCGCCGACGACCTGGGAGAGCGTGGTCTTGCCCGAACCGGATCGGCCGACCACGGCCACACTGGATCCGGCCGGGATCTCCAGGTGCACGTCGTCCAGTACGGTCTGCGACTCGAGTCGAACGGTCACGCCCTCCAGCAGGACCTCGCCGGGCCCGCCCGGCAGCCTGGGACGGCGCCCGGCCTCCGAGCCGCCGTCGGCCGGGCCTTCACCGGCTACCGCCAGTACGCGGGCGGCGCTCGCCCGCGCCTGGCCGAGTCCGAACAGCACGTCGATCTGATCGAGAATGCTCAGCGCGATCGCGAGGTAGAGCGCGGTGGCCAGCAGTTCCCCCGCCGAGAGGCGCCCGACCGCCAGTCCGAAGCCGGCCAGGGCGAGGATGCACACCCGCAGGCCGGCCAGGATCAGCTCGGCCTGCCAGGAGATCCCGCGTTGCACCTGCCAGGTGCGGTGACCGGCGGCGACCAGGTCCGGCAGTGGCCGCAGTACCCGGTCGACCTCGCGCAACGCGGTCCCGCAGGCGCGGATGGTGCGCAGGCCCGCCAGCGCGTCGAGCATGCGGGCGGCGATGGCCCCCAGGCGGTTCAGGTAGTCGGCCTGGGTGCTGGTGATGCGGCGCATCACCAGGCGGATCAGGAAGAGGGCCGGAATCAGTCCCGCGGTGAAGGCGGCGCCGAGCCACCAGTCGATGACCCACAGCGCTGTCAAGCCCGCCAGTGAGGTCGCCAGCGCCACCGCGACCCGGACGAACGTGACCACGGCTCCGGCACCGGCGGCGGCGTTGGCCGTAAGCCGTGTCACCAGGTCGCCGGGAGGATGGTCGCGCAGGCCGCGCAGGTCCGCGTCCAGTACCGCGCGCAGCAGCCGGTGGCGCATTCCGGCGGCGATGCGCGTGGTCGCGGCCACCGCGGCGATGCCGCTGCACGCCTCGGCCGCCACCCGCACCACCAGCAGTACGGACAGCGTGAGCAGGGCCGTGCCGGGTCCGGCGCCGGCGACGGCCTCGTCGACGGCATCGGCGGACACCGCCGGTATCGCCACCGAGGCGATCGCGATGACGACCAGCAGCGCGGCGGTCACCGCCACGGTGCCGGGCGCCATGCGGGCGAGTCCGACGAGCCGGGGCATCGACGGGTTCGGGGAAGCCTCGGAGGCCGATGGGGTCATGGCTGCGGCCCCTGGGTGAGGTGGTCCGGGGCCGAACGTCCGCAGAGGAAGTCGAGGAGGTCGGCTTCGACCCGGTCGGCGCCGGGATCGTCGAGCAGGTGGTGCCCGGCGCCGGCGTAGGTGCGATAGGACAGCCGGTCGTGGCCGGTGGCCCGCAACCGGTCGGCCAGTGCCCGCGACTGCGACGGCGGCACCCGCTCGTCGCTGCGGCCGTGCCCGATCAGCAGCGGGACTCGGATGCGGTCGCTCAGGCGCAGCAGGTCCCGCTCGCCCAGTTCGTCGTCGACCGCCCGCAGGCCCCGCAACCGTCTGACCTGGGCGCGGATCTGCGGCGGTCCGTGCCGCTCGAGGCTCCGGGCCGAGGTGAACGGCGCCAGTGCCGCGCAGCGCGACCAGGCGTGGGGTTCGGCGGCCACCGCCAGCAGCGCCAGGAACGCGCCGTAGGAGGTGCCCAGCAGCATCGGCGCTTCACGGCGATCGCCGCGCTGGTCGGCCACCGCGGCGCGCAGGCGCAGGACGTCGGCCAGGTCCGGTCCGCCCCAGGCGCCGACGATCGCGGTGCGGTGCGCCGCACCGTAGCCGGTGCTGCCGCGCTGGTTCGGGGCGATGACGGCGATGCCGGCTTCGGCCAGATGCCGGAGGAAGGGGCGGTTGGCGAGGTTCCAGTGCGATTCGGGACCGCCGTGCAGGGCGACCAGCGCGTGGCGGCTGTGCCGCCAGTCCGGTCCGTAGACGACCGCCTCGATATCGCCGACTTCGCCGGGGAAGCGCTCGCCGCGTGCATCGGTGGTCGTGTCCGGCCGCGGTCCGGGCGATCCGACGGCCACGTTCAATCTTCGGTCCATCGTCGCCAGGACGAGGGGGTCCTGCGGAGTGGACAGCAGCACGCGCAGACCGGCGTCGCTCCAGGCCGCCGGGCCTATCACCCCGTCGGGAACGGTCGGCCGGGAGGCGGCGCCGGTGCGGTCGCACACGACCAGGCCGTCGCGGATGCCGGTGGTGACGGCGAGGGCGACGGCGCCGCCGTCGGGGGACACCGCGATCGGGCGGGGCGGTTCGGCCGTGTCCGGCAGCGGCAGTGGCACCCGCTCACCCTCGTTCGAAGGATCTATCCAGGACAGACGGTCGCGATCGCCGGGTCCGGCGACGAGGACGCGCCCTCCCGCCGGATCGGTCAGCGCCACCCGACCGGGGGCGTCGAGCAGCCGCATCGACCGGCGCCGCAGGTCGATCAGGCCGATGCGCCGCCGGCGATCGGCCACGACGTCGGCCGCCAGCAGCCATCCGTCCTCGGACAGGACGCGCTCGCCGGCGATCAAGCCCGGCACCTCCATCATCGGCGTCACCGACCGCGTCGCGGCGTCGACGCGGTGCAGTGCCGACCTGCCGGTGCCGTGGATCGCCACCAGCCAGGCGAGCGTTTCGGGGTCGGTGCTGGGGACGGCCCGGAGACCACGGCAGTCGAGTTCGGCCAGCGTCACCGGAGGGCCGGTCCGCCCCTCGGCGGGCAGGAGGCCGACTTCCCGCCGCGATCCGGAGGCGTGCACCAGCACCACTGCTCCCCCGTCGGTCGGCAGGGGCTGCACCGCTGCGGCCGAACCGGTTCCGAACCGGACGCGGCGGACGCGGACCCCGCCTTGAATAAGAAGCCAGGTCTCGACGTCCAGTCGGCCGTCGGCGCTGGCGACCAGGCACGTCGCCCGAGTACCGTTGGGTGAGAACCGGAAATTCAGCCGCCGCGACCCGCTGAGTTCCTCCTTCGGGAGGGACGTCATGTCGAATTGGGTCAAAGTGGCTCGCTTTCGGTCGATGGGCCTTGCTCCCACTGGTCCTGGGAGCAAGGCCGTCATCCTTCGGAACCCGCTACTGCTGGAAGCTGGTAATGCTGCAGGTCCAGGTGCAGGTCCACGTGCAGTCGTCGGCCGCGAGGCCGGCTTCGGCCTCGTCGGCCTCGAGGAGCTGCAGGGCGTCGACGTCCTGCTCTTCGTGCTCCATCACGTAGTGCGTGTTCATCTCGGTCACCTCCTTTCGGCGCGGTCGTTCGGAACGGATCCGCCGCGGTTCCGGCGGACGAATACGGGGCGATCTCGGCTGCGGACTCGCCTGGGAGCGCGCTCATCGATCCTCCCCCTGGTCTTCTCGTGCTCATCGGTCGGCTAGCGGCCGATCCGGTCGAAGGTCGCGGGCAGCCACAGCCGGGAGCCGCCGTGGCGGAGTCGCAGCAGCAGCGACAGCACCCCGGAGACCCCGACGCCGTAGTCGGCGGTCACGTCGGTTCCCGACTCGTCCGAGGGCAGGGTGCGACCGTCGCGGGTCGCGGCCCTCGCGTAGACGGCGTCGACGCAGTCGCGCGCCCACGACCGGTAGGCCTCGTCCCCGGTGCGATCGGCCAGGTCCAGTAGGAACTCCGAATCACCGGCCAGGCCGTGGCACTGTGCGGTACCGGTCCGCCATCGGCCCCGGTGCACCCCGGCCGCCGCTTGAGCGGCCAGCTTCCCGTACCGGTCGTCGCCGGTCGCGTCCCAGGCGCGCACCAGGTAGGTGCCGATTCCGGAGGATCCGGTGCACCAGCGGGTGAGCCTGCTGGACTTGCCGCCGGTCGGCCAGTACGCCGCACCGGCCTCGACTTCCGCGGTCTCGGCGAGGGTTTCGGCGGCGCGCACCGCCTGGTCTTGGAATCGGCGCTCGTCCAGCACCTGCCCGGCGCACAGCAGCAGTGAGGCGACCCCGGCCGTGCCGTGGGCGAAGCCGAGTTCGGCCATCCCGGCCAGTTTGGACTCGAAGTCCGCCGGGATCGGCCACAGGAGGTGGCCGTCGCGTTCCTCCGCGGCGTCGCTGAGGTGCCGGGCGACAGCGGCGAGCCGTTCCAGGTAGCGCGGTTCGGATGTCAGTTCCCACAGCCGCAGGAACGTCATGCCGGCCCCGGTCGCGCCGTGGCACAGATCCGGATTGGGCCACTGGAGCGGTATGCGGTCGGCCAGCGGCAGCGTCCGCTCCATCAGGTCGTCGTGTTGCAGGGCGTCGGCGGTTTCGGCCAGCGCCCACACCGGACCGGAGTGGCCGAACTGCAGGCCGGGGAGGATGCGCGTGCGGGTGGCCAGTCGCCGGGCTATCCACTCGGCGGCGCCGGCCATCGTCCGCGCGGTCCGCGCATCCCCTGTCAGGCGGTGGGCCTGGTTGAGGACGCCGAGGACGCCTGCGGCCCCGTGCTGGACGTTGCACGCATCGGTGGTCCGCCCGAACGGGCCGGACCGGTGGAGTCGGGACGGGTCGTCGAGGTCCACGGTGGCCTCGATCCAGTCGAGACCGTCGGCGATCCATTCGTCCAGGTCGCCGGTGCCGACTCGCGGTTCGGGGACTCCGGCGGCGGGACGGTCGGCGGTGCGGGCGGCCAGCCGCCGCCGGACCTCGCCGGGGCCGGGCCGCCGACTCGGATCGTCCCGCATCAGGTCGACGATGACGCCGCTCAGCGCGGCCACGGCCGGATCGGACGGACCCATGGCGGCCAGCCAGTCGCCGATCCGCTCGTGGTCGGGGCGCTGGTCCGGCGATGCGGCGGGCATCAGCGGGTGCAACCCGGCGACCAGGTGGAACAGCATGGCTCCCAGGCCGTACAGGTCGGACCGCTGCTGCGGGGCCGGACCGGCGGCCTCGGCGCCGGCCACCTCCGGGGCGGCGTAGCCCGGCGTGTAGGAGTTGGTGACCCAGTCGCCGGGGCGGCACAGCAGCTCCAGGTCGATCAGCCGCAGCGTGCCGTCGTCGGTGACCATGAGGTTGCCGGGGCTGAGGTCCCGGATCGTGTACCCCTTGTCGTGGACGAGCTCGACGATGTCGATCAGTTGCCGGGCCAGGTCCAGTTCGGGCTCGGGCGACCAGGCCGTCTCCTCGCGGTCGCCGACCGGCGGCCGATCGTTCACCCACTCGAGCAGGCTGACGCCCTGCACCTCCTCGAGCACCACGAACAGGTCGGACTGCTGCTCGAAGACCTCGATCAGGTCCGGTGTCCGCGGGGTGTCGGCGAACGCGGTCAGCATCCGGGCCTCATGGCGGCGACGGGACTGGATGTCGGTTCCCAGAACGGTCGCCTCGGTGTGCTCCCTGGCCTGCTTGATGATCACGCTTCGGCCGGTGCGCTCGTCGTCGGCCCGGTAGACGCCGCCGCAATAGGTGTGGCGGACCGCCCCGGTGACGGTGTAGCGGTCGTTGAGCCGCACCGACCGCGGGCGCCGCTGGGCGCTTCGTTCCACGAGCCCCTTCGGCGCGTTGCGGAACGGATCCTCCGGCGCCCAAGCCGGTACGACGTACTGGGGGCGTCGTTCGTCCTCGACGAGCCTGCCGTCCGGGGCGATCAGCATCGCCTGGTGGTCGCCGTCGTTGCCGAGGAAGGGGACGCCGTGGTGCGCGCCGTAACGGTAGTGGACCAGGCTGCCCGGTTTGTAGCGGCGGTCGGACAGGATGCCGGGACCGGGGAGACCTCTGGTCGCCTGGTGCAGTTCCTCGGCCAGGTCCCGCAGTTGATCGGCGTTCCCGTCCGGGTAGACGGTGATGAACTTGCCTCCGGCGCTGCGTTCGCATTGGCGCGACAGCAGTTTCTGCACCTCACCGAGGTTCTTGGCGAACTTGTAGCCGTACCGGTGGCCGGCCAGTACCGTCGCCACTCGATTGAGGACGATGGCCGCCGACAGCGGCGTGGCCGACACGTGGAGTTTCCAGCCCTGCAGGGTGCCGTCCGGCTTCGGGGGCCGAACGTGGCACCAGACGCCGTCTTCGGTGAGCTTCCAGTCTTGGAGTCCGTGAGATTCCAGAACCGACGCCGCGCAGTCCGTCAGTAAATGCGATCCAAGTGTTCGGTCGTGCGTCCACTCTGCATGGCCTGAAGCGGCCTCGGGGGAAGGGGTCATCAGCATCCTTACGACTCGGGCGAGGAGCCGGCGCAGCGGTCTTTCGGGTGGGCTCATGCTGGATGACCGCGCACGCGCGCCGACTGGGGATCCTGGCTCGCATCGGTATTCAACTGCTTACGGGCCATGACTGTACCTGTTGGCCACTTGCCGCGCAAGACCGGTTTCGAAGAACACTTTGGGGACCGAACTCGCTCCAATTATGTCCAATATGAACTTATTGCGCTCTTTGTGAATCGTCCGAATCGGCGCTGCGATGCGGCGCGAACCGTCGACACAGGGACAGGTTTCACGAGGCCACGGGGTGGAAGGCGGTTGCGGCACGAGGTGACGCGATCAGCCCGGTTGAGGTCGGCGGCTCCGCAGCGGAGGAACGGCCGAACCTGGCACCACTGAGGACTTGAGTTGATCTCCGTGTAGCAGTAGCGTCACTGTAAGTCCAGGTCATCATGCCTGGTGTCGGGCCCGACTCTCGTATACCCATCCTCTCGAAGCAGAACGAGCAGATCGGACATACTCAATGAAAATGCGCATCTCGAAGCGCGCAATCGTTGCCCTCGCGGCGCCTGCACTGCTGCTGGCGACGCCGGCGACGGTCGCCGCCGAAGAGAACGACACCGCAGCCGAATCCGACTACCAGACCCCCGAGGAGAGCCTCGAGCACGACCTCCGCCTCACCGCCGAAGCCAAGGGGTGGACGTTCGAGCAGGCCGAGGCCCAGTACGAGGTCACCGAAGCCATCGGCGACATCGCCGGCGAGATCGCCCCGAAGCGCCCCGAGGCGTTCGTGGGCACCGCCCTGTCCGAGGAGCCCGGCGGCGCGCCGACGCTCTACCTCAAGGGAGAGGCCGACGAGTTCGTCGAGCGCGTGATCGAGCAGAGCGGCCAGAAGGTCATCGTCGCCGACGGCCAGCCGTACTCGTTCGTCGAACTCCAGGAACGCAGCCTGCAACTCACCGAGGAGCTGATCAAGCTCGGCTACGGCGACATCGTCAGCGCCGTCGACATCACCGAAGGCACCGTCAGCGCCGAGGTCGCGGCACCGCGCGGCAATATCGTCGAGGCCGACCAGATCGCCGGACGGCTCTCCGAGGAGCTCCGCACCGGCATCGACCTGTCCGTCGTCAAGGGACTCGACAACCGCGCCGAGCACGCCTACGGGGGTGCCGTGCTCTACGACGACGGGTTCTTCGAGTGCACCAGCGGCTGGACGGTCGAGGCCCCCGACGGGACCACCGGCGTCACCACCGCCGGGCACTGCAACGGCATCAACGAGATCGAGGAGGACGGCTGCTGCGTCTTCGACATGACCTTCCAGACCCAGTACCAGGGTTACTGGGGCGATGTCGAGTGGCACACGACCAACCACATCGAGCCGGCGCGGTTCTACGCCTCCCCGAACAACCTGCGCGACACTCTCTCGATCGAACCGTGGTCGGACTTCACCGTCGGCGAATCCATTTGCATGTTCGGGCGGGCCACCGGAAGCCGCGAATGCGGTCTCGACGTGGAGGACGCGTGGGTCTCCTGCACCTTCAGCGGCACCACCATCGACAGCCTGGTCCAGATGGACGGCGACGTCACCACCGGCGGCGACTCCGGCGGCCCCTGGTCGTGGGGCAACCGCGCCTACGGCTCGCACGTCGGCGACTGCGGCGGGAAGAACGTCTTCTCCCGGGTCGACGACTTCGATGAGGCCATAGGGGTGACCGTCCGGACTCAGTAGCTCCGCTACCGCGTCAACGCCCTGGCGCAAGCGAGGCTTTCGCCTGGTGCTTCTGTTGTCACGCAACAGGATCCCACCGGCGAGGGCCTCGCTCTCCGACTCGGTCGCAGCCCGACCGGGGCGCACCGCCCGGATCGACCGTTCGATTCATGCCCGGGTCCGACCGGTCGTGCCGGGCGGGTGCGGTCATTCAGAACCGGCATGCCGGAACTCCAGAATCGCTCCCGGCTCTTCCAAGGCGTCGGTCGGCCTACCGCTGTCGCCACGAGCGATGTTGCCGCTGTCGGTAGCCACGTAGAAGACGGTGGGTTCGAATCCCACCACGACGTCCCGATACCGATTGACCGTGTCCCACATGGCGACCGGTTCGCCGACCTCACCGTCGTCCAGCGGCAGGCGGTAGACGGTGCCGTTCTTCAGCGACGGCAGCAGCAGACTGTCGGCCCAGCCCGGAACGCCGTCGGCCGCGTCGTAATACTCCAGACTGGACGGCGCGAGCGTCGGCCAGCAGACGAAGTAGGACATCGAGCACTCGGGGTCCTCGAAGAGGTAGTCCGAGTCCACGGTGAAGAAGGTGCGCAACGGCGGCACGAAGGCCGGATCGTCGAACTCCGATTCGGCCCGTTGCGGGACCGAGTCGGGGATGTCGAAGTCGTCGTACTCCAGCTCGGCGCAATCCGGATTCGAGGAGGCGGACCAGTCGCCGTAGACATAGGCTCGGTCATCGGCGTATCCGGACACGAACGGCCAGCCGAAGTTGCCGCCGGCCTCGATCAGGTTCAGCTCGTCATCGCTCTTCGGCCCGTGCTCCCCGGAGAACAGTCGTCCGTCCGGAGCCACCACCAGCCCTTGAGGATTGCGGTGACCGTAGCTGTAGACATGGCTGCGCACCCCGTCCAGCGTCGGGTTGTCCGACGGGATCGAACCGTCCGGTTCCAGGCGGAGGATCTTGCCCTGATAGGCGGTCCAGTCCTCGGCCGCGACCTCGGACTCCGTGGGCAGCCGCTGTGCCAGGTTCGGTTCGCAGAACCGCCCGAACTGGTTGTTGCCCTGGTCGCCGATCGTGTAGTACAGGTTCCGGTCCGGGCCGAACACCAGTCGGCCGGCGTTGTGGTCGACGCTCGCCGGCAGCCCTGTCAGCAGGTCGACCGGTTCGGAGAGCTGCCGTGCCTGCTCGTCATAGGTGTAGCGGACGATCTTGGCGCGGCGTTCGAACGCCGCTCCCGAGACGTCCCCGTAGACGTAGGAGAGGTAGACGAACGGGTGATCGTCACCGGCCAGGAGATCGGGATGCAGGGCCATGCCGAGCAGTCCGTCCTGCGCCTGGTCGGAGACCACCACCTCCGGGATGTCCAGCACGGTGGTGGAGTTTCCGTCGGAGGGATCGACCTGGGTCACCCGTCCGGCGGTGCGCTCGGTGATCCACAGTCGCCCGTCCGGGCCCGGCAGCACCTCCCACGGGTCGCTCAGACCGGTCGTCAGCACGCTGGAGGTGAACTCCTCCGTCGAGCGGTCGGGCTGGTCGACTTCGTCGGTGCCGGATGCCACGCAGCCGGCCGCCATGGTGAGCGCCAGTGCGCCCATGATCGCCGACGCCGATTTCAGTTCGACTTCCATGCAAACTCCGTAGTCGGTCGGTGGCCCGGGAGGGTGGGTCGGGGCGGATGAGGACTTGCCTCGGCGGTGCCTGGGACCGGCCGCTGCGGTAGTCCTTGACGGCCGCATCGCTGCTGGAGATCCGGTTCCGGTCGCCGTGGGCGGAGCGGACGGCGGCGCCTCGTCGGCAATCGCCGATACCTATTTGGTTCTTTCATAGGTGCCGGTCGCTGTGAGAACGGCACCTGGATCGAGCTATTCTTCTATCGGTTATATTTACCATTAATTTAAGGTAGCACTCACGTCGCCGGTGCCTGACCACTGAGGTGCGGCGGACACGATCGACCAGGCCGGATGCCGCGCCAGCACCGACATCGCGACAGCGGAGCCGGGCGGAACAACCCTGGACAAGGCGGCCCGACAGGAGAGGGTGGCGGCCACGGCCCCACGATAACCGCGTCGGACCGCGGCCGTCGATATGCAGTGTTTCCGAAGTGGCCACCCGGCATTCGCTTGATATCGATACACATCGATGTTAGGGTAACCTCACCGCCCGATCCGACCTCGCTGTGCCTCAGGCCCCCAACGGGACGCGGCACGCTTTCCCGTGCCCCCTTCATCTCCTCGACACTCTCCAATTCGAACCGACCATTCACAGGAGAGCACGAATGAAACCCTTGCGCCTGGCCCGAACCGCGCTCGCCGTGACCGCGGGAACCCTGCTCGCCCTCGGCCTCACCGCGCCCGCCGCCGGCCACCACCCCGAAGGACCACCGCAACCGTTCTTCGCCGAACACGACGACACCTGCACCTTCACCGAGACCAAGGGCCAACTGTCCTGGGCCGCCACGCACCCTCCCCAGCCCCCGGCGGTCAACCTCCGGGGACAGGCGCAGTCGGCCAACCTCGGCGACTGCAACTACCTCGTACCGGTCGTCCCCTACATCGAACTCCAGGCCTACGACCTCGACGACACCGCCGACGAGGCGGACTGGGAGACCGCCGCCACCGCAGTGGACCGCGAGGTCGTCCCCATCCCCGACGACAACCCGATCGACTTCCGCGCCCAGCTCACCCCCACCGCCTGGATCGGAATCGAGCCACCCGACATCGATGTCGTAACCGTCCGCGCCTGCCTCACCACCCGGGTCCACCCGCCCGAGGACCAGACCTACGACGGCGACTGCGGCAAACCCGACGTCCACCACCC
>NZ_PGGV01000019.1 GCF_002798405.1 Glycomyces xiaoerkulensis
TGAGTCTGTTTCAAGCTGAGTGGTGTTCGTAGCTGTTGAGGACCTGGACGGCTTTGGCGATCTGGGTAACCTGGTGCGGGTCGCAGCGGATCTGGTCGAGAATCGACCAGGTCTTGAGCTGGGCGAACATGCGCTCGCCGGGGCCGCGGAGCCGGGCGTGGAGCCGGTGGTACTCCGTTTGCCACGCGGGCTTGTTCTTGCCTTTGATCGGCGTGACCACCAAATCGTGGTCGAGACCGTCATAGCCTCTGTCGCCCAGGGCGAACAAATCGTGCTCGGCCAGCAGCCAGGGGATTCGCCAGATCCAGGCGGCTTTGGTGTCGTGGATCGAGCCGCGGATCGCACCGGAGATCCACAGCAGGTTCCCGCGCGCATCGGCGATGGCCTGAGGTTCATTCCATGTCGCTGGTGCTTGCCGGAGTAGCAGGGCCGGTCGATTCGGTTGCGGTCGATCCGGACCAGGGTGCCGTCGAGCATCACGAAGGCTGCGCCCGACCGATTGGCGTGGCGCAGGGCGTCGCGGATGCCCGGGGCCAGGGCGGCGAGCAGTCCGATGGTCTCGCGGGTACGTCGCCACGCGGTGGCGGCCCAGATGCCGAAGCCGGCCGCGAGATCGCGCAGTGTCTCGCCCTTGCGCAGGTAGGCGAGCGTGAGCAGGGCTTGGGTGCCGGGATCGAGGGCGCGCCAGTGCGAGCCGATGGCCTTGCGGTGGGCCCGGATGAGGCCGGCTACTCGGTTGAGGGTCGCGGTGGACAGCGACAGTGCGGCAGGGTAGAACAACACGAGGGCTCCTGGGAGGCCGAAATATCAATCCGACCGTCGTCCCTCCCGACAAGGAGAGACTGCCAACGTGGAGCAGCAATGCTCTCATAGATCCACGTAGTTCCGTGACCAAGGCCGAAACGCTCTGTCGCATTAAGCCATTCTCATCGTGGATGAGTTCCGTTGCAGGGCAACGAAGAAGCTCCTGGTACAACAACTAGCGACCAAACTCGTTGTCTCCCAGGAGCCCCTCGATGTTGTTGTACCAGGCAGCGCTGCCGCTGTCGACGCGGACCTTGAACTACACCGCCGGCCTCATCCGTGCCCACCGCAGATCGATCCGTTCCCGCTGGCGGACCATCGATGCCGGCCAGCAGGCACTACTGACACTTGCCTACCTGCACCATGGCCACACCTACGAGGCCCTCGCGCCCGGGTTCGGCATCTCCCGCGCCACGGCCGCCCGTCGCGTCCACGAGGCGATCGACCTGCCGGCCGCGCAGGCGCCGAGGCTCCGGTCCGGACTGCGCAAGGCCAAACGGTCGGGGCGAGGCTTCGTAATCGTCGACGGCACCCTCATCCGCACCGACCGCCTCACCGCCGACCGGCCCTACTATCAGGTCAAACACCGATCCCACGGCATGAATCTCCAAGCGATCACCGATCCGGACGGGCACTTGTTGTGGGTCTCGGGCGCGATCCGCGGCTCGATCCACGACACCGCGGCGGCCCGGATCTGGCAAATACCCCGGCTGCTGCGCGAGTACGGCCTCTTCGCTCTGGGCGACAAGGGTTATCAAGGACTGGACCATGAGCTCGTGGTCACGCCCTACAAGGGCAGGGGCAAACCTGAATATCAGAAGGCGCACAACCGGCTGCATGCCCGGCTCCGCGGCCCTGGCGAGCGCGTCTTCGCCGAACTCAAGAAGTGGAATGTGCTGGGAAAACTCCGCTGCGATCCCCACAGAGCCACCCAGATCGCCCGAGCCATCGCCACTCTCAACCATCAAGAACGCCAGTCAGGATGAGAAGACCTCATTCTAGGTTCCACCTTCAACTCCGTTTCATTGCAACAACATATTCGATCCACACGAGCACGGAAGAATGGCGACCGAGCAGGAAATTAGCATTTCCTGAATACGGACCTCCGCAGCGCTGAGAACCACATCGCTTTCCTGATCGAGTCCAGCTCCCATCTATCTGCGCCATCGAAGTCCGCATCGGCGACATGCCGAGAAATGCCCCATATTCCATTGAAAAGGAAAACGCAATAGATCACGATTGCGATCAACACGGTACTGGATAGAATGCTCAAATCTCCTCCGAACCAGGATTCTCCAAGGATTATAGGAGACATCCAGGCAGGAGAGAAGAGTATTATACGAAACGCCCAGGCAATTTGCCAGTGATACCGTGTCTTTCGAAAGCTTTCTACTTGTTTCATTTGTTATAATCCAATACTAGGCATTCGAAGCAAACCTTCACTTCTCCAACAAGGATCATGAACAGGATACCGACTATCAATTCTTAGATCGATCGTCGACTGAGCCGCTCCACTGATCCCACCGACTCGATCAGTGCATCCAGTACCGAACCTCGGGGCCGTAATCCGAGGGAACTCGCTTTAAGACGAGTCTCTCGGTTCGGATGCTCAACTATGCACTCCTACCTCCAGAATCGTGGGTTCACCGTATCCTTCGCCACCATTCGAGCGATCACAATTCTGAACTCCCTACGATTTTCACCGAACTCACCTCCTTCGAAGCTCCGTTTTTCATATCTGCGAAGGCCCCTGACGCCCTTCAACCACCAGACAATCGACGCTACATAGTAGGAACCGAGGAGGAAGATCCAACCTCCAAGTGGCATTGGGTCATTGGAGTCCAGAATCATAAGCTGTACGATAGCGACCGGAGAGAAGATTATACAGCGAATGCCCCAGATCAGGTCCCGATACGCAAGCTTCTCCCGAAACTCATCTGCAGCATTTGTCAGCATTCGACTCCGATCGGGTGATTGTTCGACATTCGCTAAGATAGGCCGGTCATATTGAAACATATCATTATAGGTGTTCTGTGGCCAGCAGTGCTGCACGGAGGGACGAAGCCGGAACTGGACCAGCAGGAGGCATCGTGAGGAGCCCAGCAGTCCCTGCGCACGACCCCGACCTCCTCTGGGCCGGGGGAACCCTTTGCATGGATGCCTCCGTGGCTCCGTTTTGGGGTGGGCCAGTCGACGCGTATCCCGACCAACCGCAATAGACCGCTGCCGCACCGATGCCAGACTCGTACGCGACCGGTGCCGCACCTGCTGAAGCGACCACAGGTGAAGGCTACCCCCAATCGCATAGGTCCTTGACGATATCAGGAAGGCTCTCGACCACTTTACCAGTTACGATTCGAAGCCGGTGAATCTAATACTCCAGTTGTAGGTTCGGGTTTCATGCGGCGAGGGTGAGTTGTCGCTGGTAGTGGAGCTGTTTCGCGGTGGCTTGGTGGCGGCGTCGCCAGGTCGACCAGCGGAGCCGGTGTTGCCAGTTGAGGTCGGGCGCGGCTGCACTGACTATCAGGTGGCGGATTTCGTTGCAGGTCAACGGGATCATGTCGGACTCGTCCGGGTCGGATTCGCGGGCGCGGGTCGCGGCGAGGAAGGCGTAGGCGAGCATCGCGAGGGTGACCCACCGGTGCCACGAGGTCCAGGTCCGGACTTGGTGCTCATCGAGTCCGGCGAGTTCCTTGGCGCCCTGGAAGGTCTCCTCGATCCTCCAGCGCATCCCGGCGACCGTGACCAGTGTCTGGAGCGGGACTGCTGTGAGGGTCCAGGCCAGGTAGTAGGCGAGTTCGCCGGTGCGCCGGTTCCGGCGGGCCAGCAGATGCGCGTGCCCGCCGCGTTCGGGTACGAGATCGATCCAGGCCCAGTCATAACACCGCAGGCCCTTCGCGCCGTCTCCGGCCGATCGGGGCTGCCAGGCGACTCCTGCCTGTTCGATGGCTTCGGCGGCGGTGGTCTTACCCGCTTCGACAGCGACCGGGGTAGTGCAGGCGACGGCCAGGACATAGGGCAGGCCGCGGGCTTCGAGCCGGGCGCGCAGGTCGGGGTTGACGCCGTAGGCCTCGTCGCCGACAGCGAAGTCGGCGCCGATTCCGGCATCGAGCGCGGCCTCGATCATATCGCCGGCCAGTTCGGGCTTGGTGGCGAAGCCGACCTGTTCGGGCACACCCGCCGCCGCACACCGCCCGGGATCGTCGGTCCAGGACTTCGGCAGGTAGAGGCGGACATCGACCGGCGCGTGCCCGGCCGCGGTCGCCAGGGTGAGGTAGACCCCCAACTGGCAGTTCTCGATCCGGCCCGCCGTCCCCGAGTACTGCCGCTGCACCCCAACCGTCCGATCGCCTTTCTTGACATCGCCGGTTTCGTCCACGGCCAGGACCCGCAGGCCCGCTCCGGTGCTCAGCTGCTCGGACGCCCAGGCGCGGATCTCGGACCGGACCTGTGCATCGTCCCAGCTCGCACGGGAGAGGAGGTGCTGGAACCGCCAGGGCCCGGCCTCGCCTGCATGCTCGGCCAGGGTCCAGCAGTTGCGCCGTTCCAGATGCGCCATCATCGCCTGCGTCAGGCGCTTCGCGTTCTGCCTGGTCTCGATCCGCCGGAACGCCGAAGCCAGGCGCGCCCACAGCGCGTCCAGGTCAGACCGCCAGCGGCCCACGTCTACACTCGCCAAAGCGGCCGTCGTGCTCTTCAGTTGCCTCACAACAACAATGATCACGGCGGCCGTCCCGCGCCCAGCGACGGCATCCCCGCAGCTCACAACCTGAACTCTCACTGGAGTACTAA
>NZ_PGGV01000002.1 GCF_002798405.1 Glycomyces xiaoerkulensis
GTCCAGCAGTGGGAGCTGGAGGATCTGGGCAACGGCTACCACGCCATCCGCAACGCCTACTCCGGCCTGTGCCTGGACGACTACGAGTGGGGCACTGAGGACGGCGCCGAGGTCCGCCAGTGGACCTGCAACGGCAACGAGGTCCAGCAGTGGGAGATCGTCGACGCCGGCGGCGGCTACTCCAACATCGTCAACCGCTACTCCGGCCTGTGCCT
>NZ_PGGV01000020.1 GCF_002798405.1 Glycomyces xiaoerkulensis
CCCTCGATCCCGGCACCCAAGCCCTGCTCACGCTCGCCTACCTGCGCAAGGGCGAGACACTGCGCGATCTCGCGGCCGGCTTCGGCATCTGGGCCGCCACCGCGTGGCGACGTACCCGCGAGACCATCGGACTGCTCGCCGCCCTGGCCCCGGGCATCCGCGACGCCCTGCGCCACGCCAATCGGTCGGGCGCAGCCTTCGTGATGCTCGACGGCACCCTGGTCCGGATCGACCGCAACCGAATCGACCGGCCCTGCTACTCCGGCAAGCACCAGCGACATGGAATGAACCTCAGGCCATCGCCGATGCGCGCGGGAACCTGCTGTGGATCTCCGGTGCGATCCGCGGCTCGATCCACGACACCAAAGCCGCCTGGATCTGGCGAATCCCCTGGCTGCTGGCCGAGCACGATTTGTTCGCCCTGGGCGACAGAGGCTATGACGGTCTCGACCACGATTTGGTGGTCACGCCGATCAAAGGCAAGAACAAGCCCGCGTGGCAAACGGAGTACCACCGGCTCCACGCCCGGCTCCGCGGCCCCGGCGAGCGCATGTTCGCCCAGCTCAAGACCTGGTCGATTCTCGACCAGATCCGCTGCGACCCGCACCAGGTTACCCAGATCGCCAAAGCCGTCCAGGTCCTCAACAGCTACGAACACCACTCAGCTTGAAACAGACTCAGTAGGTTTCGGCTGGCAAGCCGAAACCTACTGTTCTGGGGAGGTGCTTCAGTCACAAGCCTTGGTGCGCTGTGGATAATTATTGGCGTCGATATCTGGAAAAGAACTGGTGCATGGGATAGTCTTATTTCCTACATTCTTCTCCTTACCCTGGTTCCACACATTATTATTGTGGTGCTTCCGTCGGCTGCTGCTTCGTCGTGGCGATTGGGAACTTCACCGATAAGGAAGTTGCATCCGGTGCCTTATGTTCTTACATCTCTGTACGCTATGTCGCAGGGGTTTCTGATCATGGTCGGTGGCGGATTGTCCATGATCCTAAGCATTTTCGTAGCTCTGTTCATTCACTGGCGTATGGCAAGTCAATTTAAGCGCTTCATGAACGGGAGTGTGTGCAGGACCTCGTTAACCTCGATCCTACGTGTGCCGCTACCTAGGAATGAATGACGCGGGAAGTGAATTTGCAGGCTGGTAGAATGAATGCTTCACAAAGGCGTGAAGCTTGCTAAAGGAAATTCTGGAACGCGAACTCCGGGAACCAGGACCAGCCTCATTTCGGATTGAAGGCCTGGATCAGGTGCCAATCGGGCTCAGAGGGTTTCATGGTCGGAATAGATAACGATCAAGTGAACGGCCGGAGCTAACGAACTTGAAAAGGATGATCGGAGCGATTTTGAGAACTGCAGTTCGGGGGCTCGTTATGGCGGTAGTACTCCTACTTGGTGCCGGATGCTTTGCGAACTCCACGCCATACCTTGAGTCGGTCGACAGCAAGGTCCCGAGAAGTCAGATTATCGGTTCTTGGGTAAACAGTGCAGGAGAGGAATTCGAGTTTTTCGAAGACGGCACATTGGAATACTCTTCTGTGAGTAGGGTTCCTTGGCATGGAGGTCTTGACAGCGGTTCCTATCCAGTGAGCCTCGATGGAACCTGGAGGATGTGCTCGCATGATATTACGTCCGGAGAACTAGAGGGAGGTGACAGGTGCGGAGAATCCGAGAAGTCTGCAATGTGGATAAGCGTATCCATAAATGAAATTGACGGAAGTAGCGTTTGGCGAGAACTTGTATTCACAGGTGAAGTTGAGGATCCTCGGTTTTACATCTATGATGTAGATCTTTCGATTAGAGATGAGGGAATCTTCAGCAAAGAGTGATCCATTCAGGTCTATAGTGTTGGATCACAATGATTGATCCGGAATCAGATGGTTGGGCGGACTTTGCGCTGGGTAGCGCGGCGGATGAGGTTTCGTCCGGGGTTCCTCTGCGATGACCATGAGGTGCACCGGACACGGGTGCACTGGCCGGTATCTGGTTCGATGGCTAGCCTCAGTGACACTCTGAGGGAGTTCTTCGAGCCTGCCTCGTTCGCGGATCGACTTGAGTTGGTCGTCCAGATGGTTCGACATTGGGTAGATTCGCACCACATCCCGTACCACGCGAGGTTGTCTCAAGCGGGCATTAGAAGTCCCCAGGTCGCTGACCTGGGGAAATGTGGTGGACGATACTGGGATCGAACCAGTGACCCCTGCCGTGTGAAGGCAGTGCTCTCCCGCTGAGCTAATCGTCCGGGACCGGGATGAACTTTACCTCAGTCGACGGGGCGGTGCTGCGGTGGGGGTTGGGGCGTACCGAGTGTCACAGCAGTGGGGCATGTGATGCGGCCGGTTCTGGTGGTTCGACAGTGATGTAGGTGTCCCCTGAGGTGCGGATCGGTGCTTGACAGGGTCATATTTCGTCGATAACCTTCGATGCGTTAAATCGTTTCAAAAGAGGTTGGCGAGCTCGGCCCCCATCGCGATCCAGCCTGGCGCGCCCCCGTCGGCCTCGCACGATGACAAGGAGCCCCTTCAATGAGTCCTCCCAACAAGCTCCGGAGTGTGGCGGCGGCGTCCTTGGCGGCCGCCGTCGCTGGTGCGGGCGCCATGGTGGCGGTATCCGCCCAGGCGCACGGCAACGCCGACGGCGGCGCCGGCTCCGGTGTCCAGCTCGAAAACCTCGATCGCGGGCTCGTCGCGGCCACTACCGAGGACGGCGTCTTCCTCAGTTGGCGTCTGCTTGCTGACGAGGTGTCCGGTTATAACGATTCAGGTTTGACCGGAGCCGACTTCAACGTCTACCGCGACGGCGAGCGGATCGCCTCGGTCTCCGACAGCACCAACTACCTGGACGCCGACGGCGCCGACGACTCCGACTACCGGGTCGTGGCCGTGGTCGACGGGCAGGAAGTCGACTTCTCCGACTCGGTGAGCCCTTGGTCGGAGTCCTACCTCGATGTATCGATCAACAAGCCGGCCGACGGCGTCACCCCGGTGGGGGAGGAGTACACATACTCCGCCAACGACATCAGCGTCGGCGACCTCACCGGCGACGGCCGTTACGAGTACGTCGTCAAGTGGGACCCGTCCAACTCCAAGGACGTCTCGCAGGTCGGCTACACCGGACCGGTCTACCTGGACGCCTACACCCAGGAAGGCGAGCAGCTCTGGCGCATCGACCTGGGCGACAACATCCGGGCGGGCGCGCACTACCTCCAGTTCAACGTCTACGACTTCGACGGCGACGGCATCGCCGAGGTGATGTTCAAGACCGCCCCCGGCGTCAAGTCCACTTCGCACGTGACCGGCGAGGAAGCGTTCATCACCATCCCCGAGGACGACCGGGCCGCGGGCGTCACCCACGAGGACGACTACCGCTTCAGCGCCGACGACTACTACGACCACGTGGTCGGGATGTTCATGGGCTGGCACGAGCACCCGGAGGTGGTGAACGGCGACTGGCCGGCGACCATCGAGGCCGCTCTCGGGGCCGACGACGAGTTCGACTTCGAGTACCCGCTCTCGCAGGATGACGCCGAGACCCTCACCGACTACTTCATGGACGTCTACGCCCCCGACCGCTCGGGGCGCAACGACCTGCGGAACTTCGAGGGCTTCGTGATCAGCGGCCCCGAGTACCTCACGGTGTTCGACGGCGCCACCGGTCTGGAGCTGGACACGGTCGACTACGCGGTCGAGCGCGGCGACGACGGCCTCCTGTGGGGCGACTACGCCATGTCCCGCATCGAGCCGGGCAACCGCGTCGACCGCTTCCTGTCGGCCGTCGCCTACCTCGACGGCGAGCAGGCCTCGTCGATCTTCGCCCGCGGCTACTACACGCGGTCGACGATCGCCGCCTACGACTGGGACGGCGAGGAGCTGTCGCTGCGGTGGCTGGCCGACTCCGGGCACGCCCCGATGTCGAACCCGTTCAACGACGGGCCGCACGGCGTCGAAGGCCCCGACCCGGAGTGGGGCACCCTCACAACGCAGGGCAACCACTCCATGGGCGCGGCCGACGTGGACGGGGACGGCAAGCAGGAGATCATCTACGGCGCCGCGGCGCTCGACGATGACGGCTCACTGCTGTTCTCCTCCTACGACTACGCGCCGCCGGAGTCGAACGTGGGTGGAGAGTACGTCAAGCTCGGCCACGGCGACGCCCACCACCTCGGCGACATGGACCCCGCGCGCGAGGGCCTGGAGATCTTCTCGGTCTTCGAGGGCGGCCCCTGGGCGCCTTACGGCTACGCCATGCGCGACGCGGCCACCGGCGAGGTGCTGTGGGGCGGCTACACCGGCCGCGACACGGGCCGCGGTATGGCCGGCGACATCGACCCGGACATCCCGGGCCTGGAGGTCTGGGCCTCCCTGCCGCCGAATGAGGAGGGCGACCCCGAGGGGCTGTTCACCGCCGCCGGGGAGCCGATCGAGGGCCCGACGCCGGGGACCAACATGTCCATCCGCTGGGCCGGGGACCTGACGACGCAGTACATCACCGGCGCGGCCACCGATGTGCTGGAGACGCCCGAGATCAACGACTGGCAGGACGGCGTGGTCCTGGAGGCCACCGGCACTCTGACCAACAACTGGACCAAGGGCAACCCGGGCCTGGTCGCCGACGTGCTCGGCGACTGGCGCGAGGAGATGGTGACGCGCACCGAGGACTCCAACGCGGTGCGGATCTACCTCTCCACCGAGGTGACCGAGCACAAGCTGCACACGCTGATGCAGGACCCGCAGTACCGGGTCGGCGCGGCCACGCAGCAGACCGCTTACAACCAGCCGCAGTACACGAGCTTCTACCTGGGTTCCGACATGGACTTCGGCGATGTCGAGGTGCCGGACTTCCACGCGCCCGGTGCGCTGGAGGAGCTGCGGTCGACCCTCGAGGACTACCGCGACTCGGGGGACCTGCCCTGGTGGTGGTACGTGGTCCTGAAGTCCAAGCTGGACTCGGCCGAGCGCCATCTGGACCACGGCCGCGACTGGCAGGCGGCAAAGGCCCTGGAGCGCTTCGCCGACAAGGCGGAGTGGATCGGCGGCGAGGCCGGCACGGTCCTGGCCTACCAGGCCGGCCGGGTGGCCGAGCAGCTGCGGTGACCGCATGAGCGAGGCGGGGTCCTTTCGGACCCCGCCTTCGTCGTGTCGGCAGACGTAGGATGATACGAGGAATTCACCCGGCGGTCTTGCGCGATTCGGCCGGCCGCGATTGAGTGAAGGTGAGCCGATTTCGTGCGGTGTGTCTGCGAGCCGCGCGTGCCTCGACAACAGCATTGGAGCATTCCCTCGTGTCCTCCTTCCGACTCAGAGCCCGGATGACGACCGCCGCCCTCGGCGCGGCGGCGGTGGTCATCGGCGGGCTCATGTCCACCGCCCCGGCCCGTGCCGACGAACCCGAGATCGTCCCCATCGGCGAGGTCCAGGGTTCGATCGGCGACGGCGACACCGACTTCTCCTCGCCGGTGCACAACGAGACCGTCACCGTCCAAGGCGTGGTCACCCAGCACTACCTGGACGGCAGCGGAAACAAGGGCTTCTTCCTGCAGGAGCGCGCCGACGCGACCGACGGCGACCCGCACTCCTCGGACGGTGTCTTCGTGTTCAACGGCGGCTTCGACACCCTGCGCACCGTCTGGGACTCCCCGGCCGAGGCCGAGTACGGCGCCGACTGGACGGTGACGGTCGGCGACGAGATAGTCCTGCGCGCCCGGGTGGGCACCTACTTCGGCAACGTGCAGTTCTCCGGCTCGTCGGCCTTCGTATACGACGTGGTCGACACCGGGCTCGACCCGGCCGAGGTCGTCGAAGTCGCTGAGGTGGACCCGCCCGACGACGCCGAGGACTCCCGCCGCCACTTCCGGCGCCACCTGGGCATGCAGATGACCGTCCCGGCCGGCTCGACCGTCACCGCCGGCCGCGACGTCTTCGGCACCGACGGCGAGGTCTGGGCGATGCGCGGCGATCACGAGGTGGCCGGGCGCGACGACTACTCCCGGCGGGCCTTCCGCGACGCCCATCCGCTCGACAACGTGCCCGGCGAGACCTTCGACGACGGCAACGGCTACCTGTTCACCATCGGCTCGTTCGGCCTCAAGGCGACCGAGGGCGACCCCGACGCGGTCATCGCCCCGGCCAAGACCTTCGACACCGTCACCGCCGATGCCACCGGCGGGGTCTACTACACCTTCGGCAAGTTCACCGTCAACGTCGCCGAGGACCTGCGTCTCGCGGACGGCCCCGACCCGTCGGCGAACCGGCCGGTCGAACCGGTAGGCAAGGGCGAGGTCGCGATCGCCTCCTACAACATCGAGAACCTCTACGACCGGCGGGACGATCCGAACTCCGGCTGCGACCACGCTTCCGACACCGGTTGCGTCGACCCCGCCGACCCCGAGGGCGATGTGGACCCGCCGTTCGACTACGTGCCGGACTCCTACGAGGAGTATGAGTCCCGCATGCTGCGCGAGGCCGATCAGATCGTGAACGACCTGCACGCCCCCGCGATCCTGATGACCCAGGAGGGCGAGGCCCAGGACGTCTGCACCGTCAACCCGGAATGGACGGCCGACTCCGACCTCGGCCCCGACCGGCTGGTGTGCGACCTGGAGGGCGTCGGCGAGGCCAACGAGCGCTCCGACGGCGCCCCCGATTCGCTGCAGGAGCTGGCGCTGGTCATCGCCGAGATCGGCGGACCGGACTACACGGCCGCCGGCGACCTGGACGCCTCCGACACCCGCGGCATCATGACCGGCTTCCTCTACCGGGCCGAGATGGCCGAGCTGTCCGAGGTCGATGCGGCCGATCCGGTCTTCGGAGCGAGCCCGCAGGTCGACTACGGCACCGAGCCGGACGAGATCAACGCCGACGTGGAGAACCCGAAAGCGCTCAACGCGGCCCTGCCCCAGGACGTCCTGGACCGCTGCACGAGTTCGGGCGTGTTCGCCTGCAACGGCTTCGACGTGTTCAGCCGTCCGGCGCAGGTCGCCAAGTTCGTCCTCGACGGCGGCAAGTGGAAGGACCGGGAGATCTACCTGGTAAACAACCACTTCTCCTCGGGTCCGGACCGCCGGGTCCTGCACCGCACCGAGCAGGCGAACTACCTGGCCGCGATCGGCGCGGGGATCCTGGAGCGGGACAAGAAGGCGAACGTCCTGGCCGGAGGCGACCTCAACGTCTTCCCGCGCCCGGACGACCCGTACGCCGCCGGGGAGACGATCTCCGGGGACTGGACGGGGCCGTCCGACCAGCTCGCGGCGCTGTATGAGGATTCGGGCCTGTCGAACCTGTACGATCGGTCGCTGGCCGAGCACCCGGAGGCGGCCTACTCCTACACCTACCAGGGGCAGGCGCAGACGCTCGACCAGATGTGGGCCTCGCGCACGGTGGCCAAGGCTCTGGCCGACGTCGCCACCGCGCACATCAACGCCGACTACCCGGCCGACGCCTACGCCTCGGGCGAGGAGCCGGCCTACGGCAGTTACGGCGTCTCCGACCACGACCCCGAGGTGGTCACGCTCCGGCTGAACAAGTTGAAGAAGTAGTCGCCCGGACGCAGCCGGGGGCCGGGCTTTCGCCCGGCCCCCGGTCTGTTGCGCCGGTTCAGAACAGCTTCTCGGCGTTGGCGATCGCCTCGGCCAGCGCCCGGACGGAGCGCTCGGCCAGACCGTAGCCGTACAGCGGCTCGGCGTCCCAGGCGGCGATCTGGCCGGCCTGGACGGCCGGGAGGGCGTTCCAGGTGGGGAAGTCGGCCAGCCCGTCGGGCTGGATGGCCTGCTCGCGGGCGTCGAGGAAGATCAGGTCGGCGTCGTACTTGTCGGCGTTCTCCCAGGCGAGGGTCTCGTAGTAGCCGCCTTCGTCGAGGTCGTCGGGGACGATGAAGTCGACGCCGAGTTCGGTGAAGAACCGCATGTCGTTGGCGGAGTCGGGGTTGGAGGCCCAGAAGTCTTCGGGTCCGGCCGAGCAGGCGAGGACCTTGACGGGGTTGTCGGCGGCGGCCTGCCGGAGGGCCTCGACGGCCTCGTCGAACCGTTCCTTGGCGGCCTCGACCGCCTCGGATTCGAGGTCGGCACCGAGGGAGGCGGCCAGTTCGGCGTGCCGCTCGATGACCTCGGGGAGGGTGTTCTGTCCGTCGTTGACGTCGATGGCGACCACGGGGGCGAGGTCGCTGATCTCGTCGAGGCTTTCGGCCGGCACGTACCACAGGTCGGAGGGGTCGCCGTAATAGTGGGTGCTCAGCACCTGCGGGGCGAGCGCGGCGTATGCCTCGATGTCGAACTCGCCGTAGGTGTTGCCGATGACCGTCAGCTCTTCGACCGGCAGGTCTCCGGCCTGGGTGGTGAGGCTGCCGTCCTCTTTGGTGGTGGGGCCGAAGACGCCTTTGACGGTGACGCCGAAGTCGTGGAGCGCGGCGGCCATGCCGGTGTAGGCGACCAGTTCGGTGGGGGTGGTGTCGAGCTCGGCGGTCTCGCCGCGGTCGTCGGTGAACGACCAGGAGCCGGACGACTCGGCGGCGTCGTCTTCGTCGTCGCCGGAGCCGCAGGCGGCGAGGACGCCGGTCAGTCCGAGGGCGCCGCCGCCGGTGAGCAGTCGGCGGCGGGCGAGGGTGAAGCGTTCGGCTTCGAAGGGCATGTTGCGTCTCCTTAGCGCAGGGCGGGTCGCCGGTATCAGCGTCGGGCTTAGGTTAGCCTAAGCAAATACCGGGGGTCCGGGTCAGGTGGCCGGCGTGGCCTCAGCCACTGACGACCGGCTCGGCGCCGGAGAGGGCCTCGGCGATGGACTCGAGGATCTCGGCCACCCCCACGTGCGAATACACCGGCTCGGGGTTCCAGGGCGTGACCTGCCCGGCCTCCACCGCCGGCAGCGAGGCCCAAGTGGGCTCCTCGGCCAGAGTCTCCAGCTTGAGGTTCCCGGTGCGCTGGTCCAGCAGGATCGCGTCGCCCTGGTACCGGTCGGCGTTCTCCCAGGCGAGCGTCTCCCAGTAGCCGCCGTCCTCGGGGTTGTCCGGCATGACCAGGTCGACGCCCAGTTCGGCGCACTTGGCGAGCACGTCGAACGCCTGCGGGTTGCCGACGTAGAGCGCCTCGGGGCTCGCGTTGCAGGCGATGAGCCGGACCGGGTTGTCGGCCGCCGCCTCCCGGACGGCCTCGACCGCCGCCTCGTACCGGTCCCGCCCGGCGGCGACGACCTCGGAGTCCATGTCGGCCCCGAGCGCGGCGGCCAGTTCGACGTGGCGGGTCAGGACCTCCTCCAGCGGGCGGTCACCGGTGGCGATGCCGATGGTCGGCGCCACCTGCTCGACCTCGTCCCCGACCTCCTCGGGCACGTACCACAGCTCGTCGAAGCCCTCGTGGAAGTGGGAGGCCATCAGGTCGGGCTCGGCCGCGACGTACCGCTCGAGATCGAACTCGCCCCACACGTTGCCCAGCACCGTCAGCTCCCCGACCGGCATCCGCCCGGCCTGGAGGTCGGGCTCCCCGCTCTCGGTCGTGGTGGGACCGAACACCGTCGTGATCTCGACGCCGTAGTCGTACATGGCCGCGGCCAGGCCGGTGAAGGCCACGACGGTGGACGGCGCGGCGTCGAGCTCGACGGTCCGGTCGCGGTCGTCGGTGAACGTCCACGGCTGCGAACCCTCCGTGTCGCCGGAGGCTTCGGCTTCACCGTCGGAGCTGCAGGCCGACAGCAGCGCGGCCCCGCCGAGGGCGCCGCCGGCGGCGAAGAGGCCGCGGCGGTCCAGGTTCCGGTGCAGGGGAGGGACGGGTGACATGCGGTACTCCTCGGGGTGGTGTGCGGAGAATGAAGATGAGAGATTAGGTTAGCCTAAACAAAATCGTTCGAGTCCGTCCGGAGTCCGCACCCCGTGTCCACCGCAACCGCAACGTCCACGAGCGCACCGCAGCGCGCCCGCCGCGTCACCGGGCTGCTCGCGCTGACCGCGGCCCTGGTCGTCCTCGCCGCCCTCAGCGTAGCCCTCGGCGCCCGCGCCATGAGCATGGGCGAGGTCTGGGCCGGACTGGCCGACACCGCTTCCGACGCCTACCCCGTGGTCACCGAACTGCGCCTGCCCCGCACCGCCCTCGGCCTCGCCGCCGGAGCCGCCCTCGGCCTGTCCGGCGCGCTCATGCAGGCCATGACCCGCAACCCCCTGGCCGACCCGGGCCTACTCGGCGTCAACACCGGCGCGGCCGCCGCCGTGGTCAGCGCCGTCCACTTCCTCGGACTGTCCACCTTCGGCGCCACCCTCGGCTTCGCTTGGCTCGGCGCGGCCGCGGCCGCCGTCGCCTGCTACCTCATCGCCGGAGCCGCCGCCGCCACCCCCGCGCGCCTCGCGCTCGCCGGCGCCGCGGTCACCGCCGCCGGCCTCGCCTACGTCTCGGCCATCCAGATCCTCGACACCGCCACCCTGGAGCAGATGCGGTTCTGGTCGGTCGGCTCCCTGGTCAACGCCCACAACGTCCCCCTGGGTATCGTGGTCGGGCTCATCGCGGCCGCCGCCGCGGCCGGCGTCCTGCTCTCCCGGCCGCTCAACGCCCTCGCCCTCGGCGACGCCTCCGCCACCGGCCTCGGCGTCGACCCGCGCGTCCTCCGCATCGCCGGAATCGCCGTCATCACCGTCCTGGCCGGAACCGCCACCGCCGCCTGCGGCCCGATCGTCTTCGTCGGCCTGGTCGTGCCCCACATCGTCCGCGCCTACACCGGCCCCGACCAGAACTGGGTGCTGCCCTACTCGGCCCTGGGCGGCGCGGCGTTCATGCTCGCCGCCGACGTCCTCGGCCGCGTCGCCGCCCGCCCCGCCGAACTCCAGGTCGGCATCGTCTGCGCCGTCGTCGGCGGACCGTTCTTCCTCTACCTCATCAACCGCCGGAAGGTGGCCCGCCTGTGACCGTGATCCGACTCGGCGACTACTCGGTCCGCCTCCGCCCCCGCCCGGCGGCCGCCGCCGCGGGCGTCCTGGCCGCCCTGGCCGCGGTCGCGGTCTGGACGGCCACCACCGGCACCTTCGAACTGAGCCTCGACCGCCTCGGCCCCGCCCTCGCCGGATCCGGCACGGCCGCCGAAGACTTCATCGTCTGGCAGGTCCGCCTGCCCCGCCTGGCCACCGGCCTGGCCGTCGGCGCCTGCCTCGGCCTGGCCGGGGCCGTCTTCCAGACCCTCACCCGCAACCCGCTGGGCAGCCCCGACTTCCTCGGCCTCACCCACGGCGCCTCCACCGGCGCGCTCCTGGCCATCATCACCACCACCGGCGCCACCACCGGATTCGTCGCCGGATCGGCCGCCTGCGGCGCGATCGTCACCGGCGCGGTGATCTACCTGCTCACCCGCGGCGGCGACCGGTCGGGCTACCGCCTGGTCCTGGTCGGCATCGGCGTCTCGGCGATCGCCGTCGGCGTCAACGGCTTCCTGCTCACCCGCAGCGACATCGTCGACGCCGCCCGCGCGGTATTCTGGATCACCGGCGACCTGTCGGGCCGCGACTGGAACCAGGCCGGCACCGTCGCCGCCGTCCTCGCCCTCGGCGCCGCCGTCGCCGTCTTCATCGGACGCGGCCTCGAAGCGATGCTCCTCGGCGAGGACAGCGCCGTCGGCCTCGGCGTCAACGTCACCGCCGTCCGCACGATCGCCCTGATCACGGCCGCGGTGCTCACCGGCGGCGGCGTGGCCGTCTCCGGGCCGCTCGCGTTCGTCGCGCTGGCCGCCCCGCACATCGCCGCCCGCCTGACCGGCGCCACCCGGAGCTTCCTGTGCGCCGCCCTGGTCGGCGCGCTCATCGTCACCGCCGCCGACGCCATCGCCGTCGCGGGCGTCGGCGAACGCCAACTGCCCACCGGCGTCGTCACCGGCGTCGTCGGCGGCCTCTACCTGATGTGGCTGCTGGTCACCCACCGGAAGAAGGGGGTCATGTCATGACCGTGCCGCTGCTGGCCGAACAGGCCACGATCGGCTACGGCCGCAAGGCCGTCTGCGAACGCCTCGACGTCGAGGTCCCCGAAGGGGAGTTCACCGTCATCATCGGCCCCAACGCCTGCGGCAAATCCACCCTGCTGAAGGCCCTGGCGCGCATGCTCAAACCCACCGACGGCCACGTGCTGCTCGACGGTGAGGACATCCACTCCCGGCCCACCCGCACCGTCGCCCGCCGCCTCGGCCTGCTGCCCCAGTCGCCGATCGCACCCGACGGCATCACCGTCGCCGACCTGGTCGCCCGCGGCCGCTACCCCCACCAGGGCATCCTGCGGCAGTGGTCCGCCGCCGACGAGCGGGTCGTCGCCGAGGCCATGGACGCCACCGACGTCGCCGACCTCGCCGCGCGCGGGGTGGACGAACTGTCCGGCGGCCAGCGCCAGCGGGTGTGGATCGCGATGGTCCTCGCCCAGCAGACCCCGCTGCTGCTGCTCGACGAGCCCACCACGTTCCTCGACATCACCCACCAGCTCGAGGTGATGGACCTGTGCGGCCGCCTGCACCGCGAGGGGCGCACGCTGGTGGCGGTGCTCCACGACCTCAACCAGGCCGCCCGCTACGCGACCCACCTGATCGCCATGCGCGAGGGCGCGATCGTCGCCGAGGGGCCGCCGGACGAGATCGTGACCGCCGACGTGGTCGAGAAGGTCTTCGACCTGCCCTGCCGCATCATCGACGACCCCGAGACCGCTACGCCGCTGGTGATTCCGCGGGCCGGGGCGCGGACCGGACGGTAGGGGCCGCCGAGCGGGCCCGCCGCCGCTCGACCGCGAGCCCGGCGGCCAGCACCGCCGCGATGGCGGCCAGTTGGACGGCGGCGCTGACCGGCCCGAGGAACGCCAACGGCAGGACCGCCGCCGCCAGTGCCACCCGGCCGAGCCGGGAAGGCAGCCGCATCGAGGCCCGCAACCCGGCCGTCCCCAGCAGGAACAGCGCGACCCCTCCGGGCTGGAGGAGGGTCCATTCGGCCTCGAGCGGTTCGGTGGCGTGGCCGACCGAGTGCTTCAGGCCCGCCACGAACACGATGATGCCCAGCAGCACCGGGATGAACGAGTAGGACAGTCCGGCGAGGACTCTGCGGACCCGGTCGACCGGGTCGGTGGCGGCCTCCAGCGCCGCTTCGGTCCCGGGCAGGTCGCGGGAGAACAGCGCCCACCACAGGCAGGCGGCGACGACCAGGCCGAGGACGGTGGGCAGGATCAGGTCGCGGTCGACCGGCAGCCCGGTGCCGGCCATGGCGATGGCGATGACCGATTCGCCGAGCGCGACGATGACGACCAGGCCGTGGCGTTCGGTGATGTGGCCGGGGTGGAGGGTGAGTCCGCGCTGGCTGTGGAAGATCGGGACCGACCACACGATGGCGACCGCCGCCGCCCAGAGGAGGTAGCGCCACCATCCGTCCGGTCCGAGTTGGGCGGCGAAGACGGCCGCGACGGCGGCGAGGTTGGCGGCGAAGACCGGGCCGAAGGTGCGGGTGGCCTGGAGGTACATGAGGCCGTGGATGACCACGGCGATGAGCATGCCGACCGCGATCCAGATGTCGCCGTCGGCGAATGCGGTGGGGACGCTGAGTCCGACCAGGAGCCATCCGGCCATGGCGCAGAGGATGAGGACGCGCCGGGCCGGGCGCACCGGCGGTATGACGTTGGTGAGCCAGGAGTATCCGGCGAACATCCACCACAGGAAGCCGAGCATGAGCGTGGTCTGGACGATCCCGGCGGCGGGGTCGTGCGCGATGACCCAGGTGAACTGGGTGACGATGAAGACGAACACGAGGTCGAAGAACAGTTCGAGGGTGCTGACTCGCAGGTCGTCCTCGTCTTTGGCCGGTTCGACGCGTTCGACGAACCATCGGGGGAGTCTGTTCGCGAGCACGATCTCATTATGGGGTCCGCCCGCCAGAGCGGGTCCGGCCGGTCACCGACCGGCCGGACCCGCCGCCTCCGAGATGAAAGCCCTTTTTGGAACGGGATGTACCACAGTTCGTAGGCGGTCCGGCCGTCCCCGGTGTCGGTCCGGCAGTGCCAGGCGAACCAGTTGTGCTTGTCGGCCTCGTTCTGGCAGAGCGAATAGTCCAATCTCCCCGGCTACGGTCGGGGCGGGCCGATGTGCGCGACCGCGAGTTGGTGCCCGTCGTCGCGGTCCGACCCTCAACGTATGCGGCTGCCACACGGGTTCTGCACGGTTGACGCACGAGCCCGTTCGGACCTGCGCGAGAAGGACATTCCATGCGATCATTGAGGATTCAGGCCCACCCTCTTCCGAAAGGGAGTGCGCATGTCCTACCGGTATCCCCCGAACAAGCCGCCGGGCGCCGGCTTCCACTCCTGCATGGATGTCGTCTACATCATCCTCCCGCTCATCATGGGGCTGGTCGGCGGTGGTATAGCCGCGGCGATCGTCGGAGCGGTGGCCGGCACCGCCGCCGGAGTCACGGTCTTCGTCCTGGCAATGGTCATAGCCGTCGGCGCGGCGGTTTTCTTCTACAAGACCAGTTGGTTCCTGTGACGAGGCCCGAGCGCGGCCCCAATGGCGATGATGCGGCAGGTTCACCGGTTTGCCGCTGAACCGGCCGTTCAGCATCGATCAATTCCGTCCACGTCGAGTATCCGTCCTTCCCTCCCGGTCGGCCCGCCTGTGGTTGTAGTGGCCGATGGCGGCGCGGAGGAGTTCTTCCCCGGCTTCGATGGCCCAGTGGGCTTGCCGGGGGTTGACCAGCATCCAGCCGCGGCGGTCGTCGGCGTCGATGTCCCAGCGGCGCCCCTCGCGCCGGTTGGGGCGTAGGCCCGCGGCCGCAGGGCCGGGGCCGGGGTGTTGGTCGCAGTGCGCATGTGGGTGGATCCTGTCCTTACTGTTGGTGTCCGGTATTG
The DNA here is from genome assembly GCF_002798405.1 of Glycomyces xiaoerkulensis. Lineage (GTDB taxonomy): Bacteria > Actinomycetota > Actinomycetes > Mycobacteriales > Micromonosporaceae > Glycomyces > Glycomyces xiaoerkulensis. The sequence continues at coordinate 14,831 of NZ_PGGV01000020.1, forward strand.
GTTGCAATGGCAAGCTCTGCGGCGGCGCCGCACCCTTTGCAGCCGGGGTCCCTTGGCCCGTGGCCGTGGTCCGGTGCTGCGTCCTCCGGTGCCGACCGGGGGGTTCCGATGTGATTCCCCGCCGCGAATCGCACCAGCGGCCATAGGGGACCCTGAGCTGCAAAGGGATGGGCTCCGCCCATGAGCTTGCCCGCTCACCGCACGGCGCCGTCCCGCGCTCGTCCCCGAGCACCTCGTTCATCCTTCGCAGTCGCGGAACGTGTCGAGCCAGATGCGGACGGCGGCGGCGATGAGGGGGCCGGAATGGGTTCCGGCCCAGTCGGCGTGGGCCGGTTCGG
>NZ_PGGV01000021.1 GCF_002798405.1 Glycomyces xiaoerkulensis
TTTCGTGTTGTGTTGTTTGGCGGTGTCCTGCTCTCCCACACCCTCGCGAGTGCAGTACCATCGGCGCTGGAAGCCGTAACGACCGGGTTCGGAATGGGACCGGGTGTGCCACTTCCGCTCTCACCACCAAACAAACCAGTGAGCCCCGCCCCCCTCCGGTCGGCCCCGCCCAGCGGGGCCGCCCGAGGCGGGCGGTGTGTTGCCTCAGAATCGCATAGCGTGCGTGAGCGCCCCCGTCCCCACCAGCGGAGACTGCGCAGGGCCCGCCTTTCGCGGGTTTGCTTGCATGTTGGGTTAAGTCCTCGGCGGTTAGTACCCGTCCACTCCACACCTTGCGGCGCTTCCATGTCGGGCCTATCAACCCGGTCATCTCCCGGGCGCCTCACCAACGGTTCGTTGACGGAGATCTCATCTGGAAGCACGCTTCCCGCTTAGATGCTTTCAGCGGTTATCGCTCCCGAACGTAGCCAACCAGCCATGCCCCTGGCGGGACAACTGGCACACCAGCGGTTCGTCCATCCCGGTCCTCTCGTACTAGGGACAGCCCTCCACCAAATCTCCAACGCGCGCGGCGGATAGGGACCGAACTGTCTCACGACGTTCTAAACCCAGCTCGCGTGCCGCTTTAATGGGCGAACAGCCCAACCCTTGGGACCAACTCCAGCCCCAGGATGCGACGAGCCGACATCGAGGTGCCAAACCATCCCGTCGATACGGACTCTTGGGGAAGATCAGCCTGTTATCCCCGGGGTACCTTTTAGCCGTTGAGCGACACCGCATCCGTACACCGGTGCCGGATCACTAGCCCCTGCTTTCGCACCTGCTCGACCCGTCAGTCTCACAGTCAAGCACCCTTCTACGCTTACACTCAAACACCGGTTTCCAACCGACGTGAGGGCACCATTGGGCGCCTCCGTTACCATTTAGGAGGCAACCGCCCCAGTTAAACTACCCACCAGGCACTGTCCCCCGACCCGATCCAGGGCCGCAGGTTAGAAGCCTCACCTGACCAGAGCGGTATTTCACCAACGCCTCGGCCGCCACTAGCGTGGCGGACTCCACGGCTCCCGCCTATCCTACACAAACCAGACAAAGCACCAATACCAAGCTATAGTAAAGGTCCCGGGGTCTTTCCGTCCTGCCGCGCGAAACGAGCATCTTTACTCGTACTGCAATTTCGCCGAGCATGTGGTTGAGACAGCGGAGAAGTCGTTACGCCATTCGTGCAGGTCGGAACTTACCCGACAAGGAATTTCGCTACCTTAGGATGGTTATAGTTACCACCGCCGTTTACTGGCGCTTCAATTCACCACGACACCCCGAAGGGCTGATGGATCCTCTTAACGTTCCAGCACCGGGCAGGCGTCAGTCCATATACCTCACCTCACGGCTTCGCATGGACCTGTGTTTTTAGTAAACAGTCGCTTCTCCCTGGCCTCTGCAACCCCCAACCGCTTCCGCCGGCTTCCGGCCACGACCGAGGGCCCTCCTTCTCCCGAAGTTACGGAGGCAATTTGCCGAATTCCTTAACCACACATCACTCGAACGCCTCAGTATACTCTACCTGACTACCAGTGTCGGTTTCGGGTACGGGCCGAGACACCACTCGCTAGAGGCTTTTCTCGACAGCACGGGATCACCGAATTCACCCTGACGGGCTACGCCTCAGCGCTCACCCCACATCCCCCCGGATTTGCCTGAGAGGACGGGCTACCACCTTACCCCGCCTGATCCACCAGACGGTACGGCTACCCCACTGCGTCACCCCATCACTACACTACACACGGCAGGGACCCCAACCAGCAACCAACACCACCACCACCGAAATGGCAGCGGCACCAGCAACCGACCGGTTAGCACAACCGCTATCGCGTCCATCGCGGCACTCGGGTACCGGAATATCAACCGGTTCACCATCGACTACGCCTCTCGGCCTCGCCTTAGGCCCCGACTAACCCAGAGCGGAACAACCGTCCTCTGGAACCCTTAGTCAATCGGCGCAGCTGATTCTCACAGCCGTCACGCTACTCATGCCTGCATTCTCACTCGCACCAAATCCACCAACACACCCCACAGGGCTACCTCACGGCTCGGCTTCACCTCTGGCACGACGCTCCCCTACCCAACACCGGACAAGCAAAACCTGCCCAGCGCTGCTACGGCTTCGGCGGTGTACTTCAGCCCCGCTACATTATCGGCGCGAAACCACTCGACCAGTGAGCTATTACGCACTCTTTCAAGGATGGCTGCTTCTAAGCCAACCTCCTGGCTGTCAACGCGACCCCACATCCTTTTCCACTCAGCACACCCTTAGGGGCCTTAGCCGGTAATCCGGGCTGTTTCCCTCTCGACCACCGATCTTCTCACCGGCGGACTCACTGCCGCACTCAACACCAGAGCATTCGAAGTTTAGCTGAGCTCAGTAACCGACACGGCCCATCACCCAACCAGCGCCCTACCACCCCGGTGCACCACACGACGCTGCACCTAAATGCATTTCGGGGAGAACCAGCTATCACGGAGTTTGATTGGCCTTTCACCCCTACCCACACCTCATCCCCCCAGTTTGCAACCTAGGTGGGTTCGGGCCTCCACGACCTCTTACAGCCGCTTCACCCTGGACATGGGTAGATCACCCCGCTTCGGGTCCACAACACACAACTCAACGCCCTCTTCAGACTCGCTTTCGCTCCGGCTCCCCCACACACGGGTTAACCTCGCTGCACATCACGACTCGCAGGCTCATTCTTCAAAAGGCACGCCATCACCCACCCGCAGCAGACGAATCCACCACACCGGGCTCTGACGGCTTACAGGCACATGGTTTCAGGCACTCTTTCACTCCCCTCCCGGGGTACTTTTCACCATTCCCTCACGGTACTCTCCACTATCGGTCACCGGACCACTTTAGGCTTACCAGACGGTCCTGGCAGATTCACACGAGACTCCACGAACCCCGCACTACTCGAGCACACAAGCCGCACCCAGCACATCAGCCTTCACCTACGGGACTCTCACCCACTCCGGCCGGCCTTCCCAGACCGTTCAGCTAACCAACACACCAGACACCTGCCCGCGGCAGCGGACAACGCCCATGCCTCACAACCCCGAGCCCGCAACACCTGCCGGCTATCACACGAACCCGGTTTAGCCTCCTCCGCTTTCGCTCGCCACTACTCACGGAATCACTCTTGTTTTCTCCACAGCAGGTACTAAGATGTTTCACTTCCCCGCCACACCACCGACTCCCCTATACATTCAGAAAGCGGCGACCGGGCACCAACCCGGCCAGGTTACCCCATTCGGAAACCCTGGGATCACAGCACAGTTGACAACTCCCCCAGGACTAACGCGGCCTCACACGTCCTTCATCGGCCATCCGGCACCAAGGCATCCACCATGCGCCCTACACAACTTAACCAACACCACAAACCACACCACCAGGGACACCAGCCCGAAAACGAACCAGCGCCCCAACCGAACCGCAGACCATCAACCCGAAGATCAACCACCCACAGCCCACACGGCAGCGCAGCCCTGTCAGTCAAGGCAGAAACAAAGACACTCACGCACACTATACAAATCTCAAACAACACACCAACCACACCCGACACGCACCGCGTGCCCGCAGCATGACCAGGCTCCGAGACCCATTGCCTCAGAACCCCAACAGGGTGCGAGACCCACCGGCAACCCCGCCGCGCCAACACGACCGAGCCCCCAGCAGGCCTCAAGGATGGAAAACAGCGCGCAGTCGACACACCAAAAA
>NZ_PGGV01000022.1 GCF_002798405.1 Glycomyces xiaoerkulensis
TCCCTTAAAGGGAGGGGGTTCCAGCCGTCGCCGGCTGGGTTTCCTGCTTCGTTGCCGACTGCCCGCCCGGAGGTTTCCGTTGAGGTCTTACACCGGCTCCACAGGCCGCAACCGCCAGCCCGGCGGCCAGAATGTTCTTCGCCGCGTTCACATCGCGGTCCTCGCGGTGGCCGCAGGCGGCGCACTCGAAGACCCGCTGGGCGAGCGGCATCGCAGGTTTCATGGTGCCGCAGGCCGAACAGGTCTTGGACGAGGGCAGGAACCGGTCGACGACGACCAGGCCCCGGCCGTACCACCCGGCCTTGTACTCGATCATGCGGCGGAAGGCGGCCCAGGAGGCGTCGGCTATGGCGCGGGCGAGGGTGTGGTTCGAGAGCATCCCGCGCACGCTCAGGTCCTCGATCGCGATCGTTTGGTTTTCGCGAACCAATCGAGTGGTGAGCTTGTGCAGGTGGTCGTGCCGCCGATCCGACACCCGCGCGTGCGCGCGGGCCAGGCGAACCTGGGCTTTCCTGCGGTTGTTGGAGCCTTGCTGTTTGCGCGACAGCTCACGCTGCCGCCGCTTGATGCGGGCCCGGTCGCGGGCCTCGTGGCGCGGGTTGGTGAGGTGCTCGCCGGTCGAGAGCGTCAGCAGGCTGGTGATCCCGGCGTCGACCCCGACCGCCGTGTCGTTCTCTGGAAGGGTCGGGAGGTCCTCTGCGATCAGGAGCGAGACGAACCAGCGCCCGGCCGCGTCGCGGGAGACGGTCACCGTCGACGGGGCCGCCCCGTGCGGCAGCGGCCGGGACCACTTGATGCGCAGCGGCGCATCGTGCTTCGCGAGCGTGAGCTCGCCGCCGGTGTACTTGAACGCCGAGCGGGTGTACTCGGCCGAGCCGACCAGGTGTCGCTTGCGTTTGAAGCACGGGTAGCCGGTGCGCTGCTCGAAGAAGTTCGCGAAGCCTTTCTGGAGGTGTCGCAGGGCCTGCTGCAACGGGACCGAGGAGACCTCGCCCAGGAACGCGAGGTCGTTCCGCCGCTTCCACTTGGTCAGCAGCGCCGAGGTGTCGGCATAGGTGACCCGCGCCTTGCGCCGATACCACGCTTTGGTGCGGGCGTCGAGCGCCTTGTTGTAGACCAGGCGCACACATCCGAACGTCCGGGCCAGGTTCGCCGCCTGGCCCGGGGTCGGGTAGCACCGGAACCGGTAGGCCCGGTGGCGCGCATGGACACTCACGCCTCACATCATAGACAATTTGCGTGTAAGCCCCACATTGGGGTGGGGCTTCGATTCCTCCCTGGCCTGAAGGCCAGGGTTTCCTCGAAGGAGATTTGATGAACGGCATCATCGGCACCTGGCACCTGCGCATGAAGACCCCCATCGGCACCATTGACGCCGACTACGAGTTCACCGAGACCGGCACCGGCACCAACGGCACCGCCAGCGCCGCCGGAGAGACCGTCCCCGTGGACGACCTCGCCCGCGAGCCGGTGCCTGGAGGCGAGCGCGTCACCTGGACCCAGCGCATCACCAAACCGCTGCGGCTGAACCTCGCCTTCGAGGTGACCGTAGCCGGAGACCGGCTCACCGGTACTTCGCGGGCCGGGAGGCTCCCACGCACCGAGGTGACCGGCGAACGGCGCGGCGCATGACCGCGTTCCTCCTGTCGGTCCACGTGCTCGCCGCGATCCTCACCGTCGGACCGATCGCCATCGCCTCCAGCATGTTCCCACCCGCGCTCGCGGCCGCCGAAGCGAAAGACGACCCGCGGAAACCCGCGGTGGCAGCCGTGCTGCACCGCATCACGCGCGTCTACGCGGTCGTGGGCATCCTCGTGCCGGTCTTCGGCCTGGCCACCGCCGCCGGCCTCGGCGTCCTCACCGACGCCTGGCTCATCGCCTCTATAGTCCTCACCAGCGCCGCGGCCACGATCCTCATCACCCGCATCCTCCCCGGCCAGCGATTCGCCCTGGCCGCGATCGATGCGAACCCGAGCGCCGAGGGCACCTCTTCTCGGGCCAGGCGGCGGCTCGCTATGGACACCGGGATCTTCAACCTGCTCTGGGCGATCGTGGTCGTCCTGATGGTCTACCGTCCGGGATCGACAACGGGAGTCGGCCCGTGAGCCCGCGCCGCACCCTTCACCTCCTCGGAGCCGCGGAACTGGCCACGTTCACCCTCATGATCGCGAACCTGGCCACCGTCCACCACCCATCCGTGTCCAGTGTCCTCGGCCCGCTCCACGGTCTCGCCTACACGGCCACCTTCATAACCGCTCTCCTGCTCACAGGCGGCAGGCACCGCGTATGGCTCCTCGCCCTCATACCTGCGGCCGGAGGACTCCTCGCCGCCGGTGCCACGCCCAGAGAGCCCCGTAGCAACCGATTAGGTGTTCCTGGTAGAGGTCGGCATATGTTGGCGAGTCGCCGATCAGGCCGTCGCAGGAGGCGGCCATGTCGGGGCCGATCAATGCTATGGCGCCCTTGCCTGAGGTGGCGCCGCTCTCGAAGAGATCGAGGCTCTCGGACAGCAGGCCCCCGTCGGTCAACGACGCCGGTCCGACCTTGAACGGATACTTCTGCATCTCATCGTCGACGATCCGGTAGTCGACCGTATCGCTTTGACGCGAGCCATGTGTGCCCGCCACTGCCGCTTGGTCCCGGATGCTCATGTCGGCCTCCCGGCCGGTTCGGTTTGCGCGCGACGTTCCTGTCGAGTTGCTCGCGCCAACGGTCCCGGTGGTCCCTCGGGCCGTGCCCTTCGGCCACTGCGCGACGATGTCGTCCCCGAGTGCCTCCGTGGCGCTCTGGCGGTCGGCCGCCCGGGGCGCGGTCGTTCGTGCCAGGACCGTAGGGACCGCCCGACGTGGAGGTTCGGCGTCGACCACTTCCTCTGCGGGGCGGGCGCCTCACCGCGGCCGTCAATGCAGTGTTTCCGAATCGACGGCCGGGCGTTCCCTTGTTTATCGATATTCCTCGATGTTAGGCTTGCCTCACCGCTCGAGCTGACATCGCAGTACGTAAGGCCCCCAACAGGAGGCGACGTCCTCGAAATCCACGGCCCTGCCTGTACACGCACCCTCCGCCGTAGAGCACTCTCCATTCCGAACCGACTATTCACAGGAGAGTCCGAATGAAACCCTTGCGCTTGGCCCAAACCGCGCTCGCCGTGACCGCGGGAACCCTGCTCGCCCTCGGCCTCACCGCGCCCGCCGCCGGCCACCACCCCGAAGGACCACCGCAACCGTTCTTCGCCGAACACGACGACACCTGCACCTTCACCGAGACCAAGGGCCAACTGTCCTGGGCCGCCACGCACCCTCCCCAGCCCCCGGCGGTCAACCTCCGGGGACAGGCGCAGTCGGCCAACCTCGGCGACTGCAACTACCTCGTACCGGTCGTCCCCTACATCGAACTCCAGGCCTACGACCTCGACGACACCGCCGACGAGGCGGACTGGGAGACCGCCGCCACCGCAGTGGACCGCGAGGTCGTCCCCATCCCCGACGACAACCCGATCGACTTCCGCGCCCAGCTCACCCCCACCGCCTGGATCGGAATCGAGCCACCCGACATCGATGTCGTAACCGTCCGCGCCTGCCTCACCACCCGGGTCCACCCGCCCGAGGACCAGACCTACGACGGCGACTGCGGCAAACCCGACGTCCACCACCC
>NZ_PGGV01000023.1 GCF_002798405.1 Glycomyces xiaoerkulensis
GTGTCCATGCGCGCCACCGGGCCTACCGGTTCCGGTGCTACCCGACCCCGGGCCAGGCGGCGAACCTGGCCCGGACGTTCGGATGTGTGCGCCTGGTCTACAACAAGGCGCTCGACGCCCGCACCAAAGCGTGGTATCGGCGCAAGGCGCGGGTCACCTATGCCGACACCTCGGCGCTGCTGACCAAGTGGAAGCGGCGGAACGACCTCGCGTTCCTGGGCGAGGTCTCCTCGGTCCCGTTGCAGCAGGCCCTGCGACACCTCCAGAAAGGCTTCGCGAACTTCTTCGAGCAGCGCACCGGCTACCCGTGCTTCAAACGCAAGCGACACCTGGTCGGCTCGGCCGAGTACACCCGCTCGGCGTTCAAGTACACCGGCGGCGAGCTCACGCTCGCGAAGCACGATGCGCCGCTGCGCATCAAGTGGTCCCGGCCGCTGCCGCACGGGGCGGCCCCGTCGACGGTGACCGTCTCCCGCGACGCGGCCGGGCGCTGGTTCGTCTCGCTCCTGATCGCAGAGGACCTCCCGACCCTTCCAGAGAACGACACGGCGGTCGGGGTCGACGCCGGGATCACCAGCCTGCTGACGCTCTCGACCGGCGAGCACCTCACCAACCCGCGCCACGAGGCCCGCGACCGGGCCCGCATCAAGCGGCGGCAGCGTGAGCTGTCGCGCAAACAGCAAGGCTCCAACAACCGCAGGAAAGCCCAGGTTCGCCTGGCCCGCGCGCACGCGCGGGTGTCGGATCGGCGGCACGACCACCTGCACAAGCTCACCACTCGATTGGTTCGCGAAAACCAAACGATCGCGATCGAGGACCTGAGCGTGCGCGGGATGCTCTCGAACCACACCCTCGCCCGCGCCATAGCCGACGCCTCCTGGGCCGCCTTCCGCCGCATGATCGAGTACAAGGCCGGGTGGTACGGCCGGGGCCTGGTCGTCGTCGACCGGTTCCTGCCCTCGTCCAAGACCTGTTCGGCCTGCGGCACCATGAAACCTGCGATGCCGCTCGCCCAGCGGGTCTTCGAGTGCGCCGCCTGCGGCCACCGCGAGGACCGCGATGTGAACGCGGCGAAGAACATTCTGGCCGCCGGGCTGGCGGTTGCGGCCTGTGGAGCCGGTGTAAGACCTCAACGGAAACCTCCGGGCGGGCAGTCGGCAACGAAGCAGGAAACCCAGCCGGCGACGGCTGGAACCCCCTCCCTTTAAGGGAGGGGAGGAAGTCAATGACGTGTGTTCCTTCTCCCCGTGGTTCAGGCGGTGACGGCTGCGCCGTCGTGTTTCCAGGCGGTGCCCCGGCGCTCGTACTCGAACAGGTCCTCCACCGCGTGGGCGATCCGGGGACCGAACTCGCGCTCTAGGAGGTAGAGGCCCAAGTCGAGGCCGGAGGTGACGCTCCCGGCGGTGATGAGGTCGCCGTCGTCGACCACGCGGGCGCGGACCGGGATCGCACCGGTGGCCGCGAGCATCTCGACGCCGAGGGCGTGCGTATTGGCGTGGCGACCTTCGAGGAGTCCGGCCATGGCCAGGGCGAGGGATCCGCCGCATACGGTCGCGACCGTCACCTTCGGGTTCTCCATCGCCTGCCGCATGAGCGGGGCGGCCTCCGAGGACGCGAAGCGCGAGAGGAGCACCGGGATCGTCGCCTCCCCGGCGTCGGGATCGCCGTCCACTGGACCGGCGGCACCGGGGACGACGATGAGGTCGGCCGCGGAAGGATCGAGCGCGGCGGTGGCGGTCAAGGCGATGCCGGGCGTGCCGGAGGCGACCGGGCCGGGGCCTTCGGCGGCGACCAGTCGGATGTCGATCCCGCCGCCGAGGAAGTCGCTTCCGGCGCAGAGCACCTCGTAGGGGGCGATGACGTCGAGGGAGTCGAAGCCGTCGAAGAGCACGAAGTGGGCGTTCAACCGGGTCATGGAGAACCTTCCTTTCGAAAAGTGGCTCCCCCATGCTCACTCGGCGCCGCAGACATCACCAATGGCTATCAGGACATGTTCAGACTGAATCTGGCCAAGCGGGGCTCATGAGCCTCTTGCGCGGTAGATCAGTGACAGATCGGCTATGATTCATCGATGCACACTGTCGTAGTCTTGGCTCTGCAGGACACGATTGCCTTCGATCTGGCCACTCCGGTCGAGACATTCGGCCGTGTGCGACTGCCCGATGGACGCCCCGGCTACCGGGTGCTGGTCGCCGGTGAGGCGCCCGAAGTATCGGCTGGTCCGCTCCGCATCGGCACCGACGTCGGCCTGGAAGCCGTCGAGCGCGCCGACCTGGTCGTCGTCCCCGGCCGGAACGACCCCACTCGCCCGACCCCTCCGGCGGTGCTCGACGCGCTCCGCGACGCGGCGGCGCGCGGCTCCCGCATCGCCTCGATCTGCGTGGGCGCGTTCACCCTCGCCGAGGCCGGGCTGCTGGACGGCAAGAACGCGACCACACACTGGCTCTCCTCCGAGGAGCTCGCCCGCCGGTACCCGGCAGTCCGCGTCGACCCCGATGTCCTCTACACCGACAACGGCGGCGTCCTCACCGCCGCGGGCGCCGCCTCCGGACTGGATCTGTGCCTCCACATCGTCCAATCGGATCACGGGGTGGCGGTCGCCGCCGACGCTGCGCGCCTCGCGGTGGCGCCGCTGCAGCGTACCGGAGGCCAGGCCCAGTACATCCTCCGCAACCGCCCCGGCTATCAGACCGCGAGCCTCGAAAGAGTCCTGGCGTGGATCGAGGAGAACGCGCACCGCAGCCTCTCCCTGGCCGAGATCGCATCGGCGGCGGACATGAGCGTCAGAACACTCACCCGCCACTTCACCGCCGAAACCGGGCAGAGCCCGATCCAATGGCTCAGCGGCGTGCGCATCCGACACGCCCAAGAGCTGCTGGAAACCACCGACCACACCGTGGAACGGATCGCCGCACAGACCGGATTTCCCACGACCAGCAACTTCCGCTCGCAGTTCGGACAGCTCCTCGGCGTCACACCGAGCGCCTACCGCAAAACGTTCCGACCGCAGGCGAAAGCCGCCTGAACGGCGCCCCGTCCCTCGGCCAAGTGCGCCGGGAAGCCCAGCACCCGACGGCGGCCGCTCTGGATGCTTCCGGTCGCGCGGTCGCAAGTTGCGCGAAACCCGGCCCTGACCCGGCGAAACTGCGACGATTATCGCCACGATGGTGAAAGGGGGTAGCAATGAATGCGACCGATTGGGCCGGGAAGCCCCGGATATCGATCTTCGCGGCGATGTCTGAACTCGCGCAACGACATCAAGCAGTGAACCTGGGCCAGGGACTACCGGACGATCCGGCGCCCGCGCCGGCGGTCGAGGCTGCCGCCGCCGCGATGCGCGAGGGCTGGAACCAGTACCCGCCGCCGAACGGCGTGCCCGAACTGCGCCGGGCGATCGCCGACCACCAGCGCCTCTGGTACGGCCTCGCGCCCGACCCCGAGGACGGAATCCTGGTCACGACCGGAGCCACCGAAGCCATCGCCGCCTCGATGCTCGCCTTCATCGAGCCCGGCGACGAGGTCATCGTGCTCGAACCGTTCTACGCCGCGTACAAAGCCGGCGCGGAACTGGCCGGAGGGGTCGTGGTGCCCGTGCGGATGGAGGCCCCCGACTTCCGGCTCGACGTCTCGCGGCTCCGCGAAGCGGTGACCGACCGGACCCGGATCCTGATGCTCAACACGCCGCACAACCCGACCGGGACCGTCCTCGACCGCCGCGAAATGCAGGCGATCGCGGACGTGGCGGTCGAGCACGACCTGCTCGTGGCGTCCGACGAGGTGTACGAGCATCTGACGTTCGACGGCCGCGAGCACCTGCCGCCCGCGACGCTGCCCGGACTCTGGGACCGGACCCTGACCATCAGCTCCGCCGGGAAGACGTTCTCGCTGACCGGGTGGAAGGTCGGCTGGGTGAGCGGCCCGCCGTACCTGATCGAACGGGTCAGGTCCGTGAAACAGTGGCTCACCTACTGCTCCGGGACGCCGCTTCAGTACGGCGTGGCGGCCGCGCTGGGTGCCGGAGGGGAGTACTACCGTGAGTCCGTCGCCGGCTACCAGCGCCGCCGCGACCTGCTCGTCGAGGGTCTGGCCGACATCGGGTTCACCGTCCGCCGGCCCGAGGGGGCGCTGTTCGTGACCGCCGGAGCCGAGGAGCTGGGAGTCGAGGACGGCCTGCAGTTCTGCCTCGAATTGCCCGAACGCTGCGGCGTCGTCGCCGTTCCGAACCAGGCCCTCCACGTCGACAGCCGGATTCCGAGGCCGGAGGTGCGCTTCACCTTCTGCAAGGAGGTGTCGGTGATCGAGGAGGGGCTGCGGCGCCTCCGACGGGGCCTGAAGGGCTCCGGTCCGGGTAGGCGGTCGGCGGCTCCGCTCCATGCGCCACGGGAGGACGACTTCGCCGATGGCGCCGGTCCGGGCGGGGCTCCGGTCGGCCTCGCCGTCGGTATCGCCGAGGCGCCTGCGGTCCGCGCCGAGCGGGAGCCGGAACCGCATGGGGCGAAACTGGTCGATCAGGTTGCTCGCGAGCAGGCCCTGCCCGAGCAGGAGGCCACCGGTCACTGAGTTCACGGAGACCGCCGAGGGTCCGGTTCCGTCGATGCGGGGCCGGGCCCTCGGTCCGCCGGGCTTCCCGTGGCCGAAGCTCCGAGAGTCTGCGTGGCGGGCGCGCGGGTCCCGTTCTGCCGAACCGTGCGCGGGGAGACCACCTGCCGCAGGAGCGCGGAGGGCTGGCGCTACCTACAAGTTGCACGGCATCAGCAAAGTCGTAGCTGCTGAAAAGTCTGTTCGAGGACGGCGATGCCGAGGATTTCGAGCGGTCGGGTGTAGGGATGGCTGGCGATCTGGTCGCGAAGGACGGTGATGCCCTGCCCGCCGGTGGTGTTGGGATGCCGATGACCAGGTTTCGGAGGCTGGCGAGATTCTCCGGCGCGTGGCCGGATCGGAGCTGAGCGGCGTCCTCGCCGAAGGTGACATCCCGGCGCCAATGCCATGCCTCGATGCCCCAGTGGTTCCGGGCGGCGGCGGCGAACTCGGCCGAACGCAAACGGCGGGCGGATCGGCTGGTCAGGTAGTAGACCGTGCGATGGGTCGTCTTACCGGTGACCAGGTCGCGGGTCCAGCGGCGCACCCGCGCGATTTGGGCGACGCCAGGCAAGTCGAGCTTCGCCAGGCCGGTGGCCCGGAGAAGCTTGATGGTGCGGGTCTCCTCCCCGCCGTGGGCGGTTTCCTTGGTCTCCCAGGCATTCTCGACCTGGCCCCAGGGCAGCCGGTGGGCTCGGCGGCGCAGTGCGGCGCGGTTTCCTTTGAGACGCAGAAGGTAGTCGGCTCCGGCGACCAGGGTGTCCGATTAGTTTGGGAGTCAGCGGTTCGCGGCCGGGGTAGCTCCCCGCAGCGGGCCGCGAGGACGTCGGTCAGGCCGGCTCGAGGGTGTCTTGCCGCCCCATCGAGGGGGAAGCTCCGTCCTACCACTACCTACTGCCCGGCCTTCCCCGAACGGTTCGACACGATCGGGATCGGGGCCGCACGCGCTTTCTGTACCCGGTTCTTCAACAGGCCCTTGAGCTGCGGCTCTGCTATCTCCGACATCGTCACGCACTGGACGATCAGGTCGACCGCATCGAGGCCCCCGGCGTCCACGTCCGAGGATTCCTCGATGCGCACGGTGTAGCCCTTGTCCCGCAGGAATGGCAGCAACAGCTCCGTCGCTTCGACGGGTGCGTGGCCTTCCCATCCGCCTCGGACGATCAGCGCGTTCGGTCGGTCCATCGGGTCTCCTCGCCGATATCGGTCCATTGCGATGGGCGATCGGGGCTCGGCCGGTGACTTGAAGTTTCGATCGCTTTTGAAAATTTCCGAACAAGAACCGAAAATATCGATTCACAGAAGCTCCGAACTCGGGATCCTCGCCTGAAGTCGAAATGGCTGGAACCAGCGGCGAGGCACCGCAACCCAGTCCCCAGAATCCATGCCGGCTTAGGAGTCTGCGTCCAGTGCCTGCTGGACTGCTGATCGGACCGGTGTCTGCGCCCAGGTCTCTCGCGTCTTCCCGGCGAGCCCTCGACATCCGGCTCGTTACCCAAACGATGCGAGAGTTCCCCGTAGAGACTCATTGACATCGATGTGTGCGGTAACTAAGCTCTGGAAATTATCGAAACCTGTGCCGAAAGTTTCGTCCGAGCATATGTGTGCGTACACATACGGCGGATTTTCGGACGTACCAGGACGATCTCTAGGAGGAGAACCATGCCGAATGTGTTGGGGCCGATGCCCGTCACGGCGAATCGTCGGAAATTCCTCGGTATCTCGGTGGCCGCGTCCAGTGCGTTCGCACTCGCGTCGTGCACCGGTGGCGGGGACAGCGAGGTGGAGGTCGAACGGCAGTCGACGGGCGCGATGGACGACTTCGCCGCCGACCAGCAGTTTACGGCCACTGAGGCCTTCAGCCTGTCGGTGCTGTGGACCGACTGGCCCGAACTCCCGATCAAGGACTCGTGGCGGTTCTTCGACGAGCTGGAGCAGCGGACGAACGTGAAGTTCGAACTCACCAACGTCCCGTTCAGCGACGTCGAGGAGAAGCGAAGCCTCCTGATCAGTGCGGGCGACGCCCCCTCGGTCATCCCGCTGATCTACACCGGGGACGAGACTTCGTTCGTCTCTTCGGGAGCGATCCTGCCCATCAGCGACTATGTCGAGCACATGCCGAACTTCCAGAAGTACGTGGAGGAGTGGGACCTCGGCGACATGATCGAGAACCTGAAGCAGGCCGACGGGAAGTACTACATGCTGCCCGGCCTGCAGGAGGTGTCGGTGCCCGTCTTCACGCTCATCATCCGCAAGGACGTCTTCGACGCCGTCGGTGCGGGCATACCCGAGACCTGGGATGAGATGCGCGAAGCCCTCGTCAAGATCAAGCAGGAGTACCCCGACTCCCAGCCGCTCGCCGACGGGTTCGAGGCGCAGTCGCTGTTGAACTACGCTGCGCACGCGTTCGGCGCGCAAGCCGGGTGGGGCTTCGGCAACGGCATGATGGACGACGGTTCGGGCGATCTCCAGTACACGGCCGTGTCGGCCGGGTACAAGGAGATGGTGGAGTTCTTCCGCGGCCTCGTGGCGGACGGCCTGGTCGACACGGAGTCGTTCACCGCCGACAACGACGGCAGTGGCGGCGGGAGCGTGGCCGAGAAGTTCGCGAACGAGACCGTGTTCGCGGCATCCGGATCGAACGCGACGGCGATCGAGTTCGAGCAGGCTTTGAACGAGACCGTCGGCGAAGGCAACTTCGAGGTCCTCCAGATCGCTCCGCCTGGAGGCCCGGCCGGCCAGGTGGTCGAGCCGCGCAACTTCTGGAACGGATTCATGTTGAACTCCGAGATCGCCGACTCCGAGTACTTCCTCGCCACGTTGCAGTTCCTCGACTGGCTCTACTACAACCCCGAAGCCCGCGAGCTGCTCCGGTGGGGTGTGCTCGATGAGACGTACACGAAGGACGCCGACGGCACGATCACGATCGATCCTGAGCACTCCCTCAACGCCTTCAACATCAATCCGGACGGGGAGATCGACCTCCAGGAGGACCTCGGCTGGTCGAACAACGTGTTCGCCGATTCGACCGAGTCGCGAGCGCTCAAGGAGTCGTACAACACCGAGTCCTTCGTGGACTACATGGACACCGTGCTCTCGACACGGACGCCGCGGGATCCGAACCCGCCCGCTCCGCTCGACGAACTGGAGCTCGAACGGGCGTCGCTCCTGGCCACTCCGATCAAGGACTCGGTCGACACGAACACGTTGAAGTTCATCCTGGGCGAGCGCGACATCGCCGAGTGGGACGAGTACGTGGCCGAGCTCGAATCCCAGGGGCTCGCCGACTACATCGATCTCGTCAGATCCGCGCGCGACCGCTTCGAGGAGGAGAACTCCTGATCGGCTTCGGGGCCGCGGCCCCGACAGCGATTCGGGAGGAGTGCACATGCCCCTCACTCAAGACGAGCAGTCTCCGCGGTCGGCGATCCGCGGGTCGACCGAGGTCGCCGCGCCCGCGACCCTCCCGGCGGCGCCCCCGACCGGATCGCGCCGGCTGTCCAAACCGAAGCGGCAGACCTGGCGAGAGGCATTCAGACGAGACTGGCAGCTCTACAGTCTCGCCCTGCTGCCCCTGATCTTCCTCGCGATATTCAAGTACGGGCCCATGGTCGGGAACATCATCGCGTTCCGGCGGTTCCGTCCCGGCGGGAGCATCTTCGGCGACGAGTGGGTCGGCCTGCGCTACATCGAGATGTTCATCAACGACCCGACCTTCTGGCAGGTGTTCGCGAACACGGCGATCCTGGGAGGACTGACCCTCCTGGTCGGCTTCCCGCTCCCGATCGTGCTCGCGCTCATGTTGAACGAGGTCCGGAAGAAGTACTTCAAGAAGATCGTCCAGTCGATCTCCTACCTGCCGCACTTCCTCTCAGTGGTCATCATCGTCGGCATGGTCATGCAGCTGCTGTCGCTGCAGGGGACGGTCAACCAGATCATCGGGGCGTTCGGCGGCGAAGGCATTCCGTTCCTCCAGCGGCCCGAGTGGTTCCGCGCGATCTACGTCGGCTCCGAAGTGTGGCAGACCCTCGGCTGGGGAACGATCCTCTACCTGGCGGCGCTCACCACGGTCGACGACTCCTTGTACGAGGCGGCGAAGATCGACGGGGCGGGCAGGTGGCGGCAGACCTGGCATGTCACGATCCCCGGAATCCGTCCGATGATGGTCACGCTCCTGATCCTCAACATCGGGATGTTCCTCCAAGTCGGCTTCGAGAAGGTGCTCCTGCTGTACAACCCGTTGACATACGAGACCGCCGACGTGATCTCGACGTATCTCTACCGGGTCGGCCTGGTATCGAACAATCTCAGTTATGCGGCGGCGATCGGTCTGTTCCAGGCGCTGATCGGCCTGGCGATGGTGCTTTCCGCGAACCTGATCTCGCGGCGGATGGTGGGGACGAGCCTGTGGTGACCGAAACGAGTGCGAAGAACACGGCGAAGGCGCCGAACAGGCGCCGAGGGCGGATGAACCAACCGACCGGGGTGCGCGTCTTCGGCGCCGTCAACGTGACCCTGCTCGTACTCCTGTGCGTGGTCATGCTGTACCCGTTCGTCACGGTCCTCGCCCAGTCGTTCAGCTCTTCGGGTGCGATCGAGGCCGGGAAGGTGAGTCTGTGGCCGGTCGGCTTCAATGTGGACACGTACATCGCCGTGACCTCCAACGGCACGTTCTGGCGCAACTACGGCAACACCGTGTTGTACACCGTGGTCGGCACGACGATCGCCATGGTCCTGACCACGACTTACGCGTACGTCTTGTCGAAGAAGCACCTCAAGGGCCGGAACGCCCTCATCGGCATCGCGGTGTTCACGATGTTCTTCAACGGCGGCCTGGTGCCGAACTACGTCCTCATCTCGTCGCTCGGGATGAAGAACACCATGTGGGCGATCGTGCTGCCCAACGCGGTCTCGGTGTTCAACCTCCTGGTCATGAAGTCGTTCTTCGAGAACCTGCCGAAGGACATCGAGGAGGCCGCGCAGATCGACGGGCTCGGCTGGTACGGCATCTTCGGGCGGATCGTGCTCCCACTGTCGAAGCCGGTCATCGCCACGATGGTGCTCTTCTACTCGGTCCAGTACTGGAACGACTGGTTCTTGGCGTTCCTTTATCTTGACAAGAGCGAGCTGTTCCCGGTCACGCTGTTCCTGAGGAACCTCATCGCCGGGGCCTCCACCTCGGCGTCCGAAGGGGCGGCGGCTGCGGAGACGACGACCGCGTTGGTCTCGTCGAACATCCAGGCGGTGACGATGGTCCTCACCGTCATCCCCATCCTGTGCGTCTATCCGTTCGTGCAGCGTTACTTCGTGTCGGGCATCATGCTGGGATCGGTCAAGGGATGACCGGGACCGGTGAACACCGTGCGGGCCCGACGTTCGAGGACCGGGCGAGGGCCGAGAGGGGAGCGCCATGAGCGCCGAGCACGCCGACGAGATCGGTCCGGGTGTGCTCTCCCGGCTGACCGCCGCGATCTATCGGTACGTGGTACTCGGACTGTTCCTTGCCGTATCCGGGTTGCCGACCGTGCTGTTCTGGAGCGTGTTGGCCCCCCGGCCCTCGAACGTCGCGCTCTTCGTCGCCGCGCTACTGCCGGTCGCACCCGCGCTCTCGGCCGCGCTGTACGCGCAGCGGGCGTGGTCGGCCGAGCCCGACCTGAGTCCGACGAGGCCGCTGCTCCGGGGGCTCAGGCTGAACCTTCGGGACACGCTGTCCTGGTGGTTTCCTGTGCTGGCGCTCGCGACGGTGCTCGCGGTGAACATCGTCTTCGCGGACGGGGTCGCCGGAGGCGGGATCGTGCGACCGGTCTGCGCCGTGCTCATGGTGGCGCTCGCCGTGTGGTCGGGGCATCTGCTCGTGGTGACCTCGTTCTTCTCGTTCCGTTTCCGGGACGTGCTCCGCGTGGCTGCGGTGGAGTTCTTCTGCTCCTGGAAGTCGTCCCTGGGCATCCTCTCGCTCCTCGTCGTCGCGGCGGCCACAGTGGTCATGAGCTCTGAGGCGCTGCTGCTCCTCCTGGGGTGGCTGTTCTGCAGCTCGCTGTGGCTGGTTGCCCGACCGGTCGCAGCCGACATCGCCGAAAGGTTCACCAGACGAGACTGACGTGGAGAGGGCGGCGGAGAGGCGTCCGCTCCTCACCTCCATCGGTGCCGTGTCGAGCGGAGCGACGCTGGTGCGCCGTGCATCGGCTCCGCGAGCGCTTGTCGGGCAACGCCTGCAGCCGAACAGGTCACGTGGAGGGGGCGGGGCCGGTCGAGCCGCGGACGCTGAGGGTCGTCGCCAGTTGGAGGTGCAGGAATGCGGGCCGGTCGCCGTCCGCCATACCGAGGACGGTCTCGACGGCCATTCGACCCATGCCCGCGAGCGGCTGACGCACGGAGGTGAGACTCGGCGTGGTCCACTCCGTCTGCGGCGTGTCGTCGAATCCGGTGACCGACAGCTCGCCTGGCACGTCGATTCCCAGTTCCTTGGCGGCGGCGAGGACTCCGATGGCGATCTCGTCGTTGCCCGCGACGACGGCGGTCGGTCGATCCGGGAGTGCCAGGAGAGCACGTCCGTGCCGGTTCCCCGCCTCGACGGAGAACTCGTCGTGGTGGATCAGCGCCCGATCCGGCGCTAGGCCCGCGGCGTCGAGCGCGGCCTGGTACCCGTGGAAGCGTTCAGATGAGGGGGCGGAGCCGGGCGGGCCGCCGATCCAGGCGATCCTGCGGTGGCCGAAGCCGATGACGTGCTCGGTCGCCGACCGGCCCCCCTCCCAGTTGGTGGAGCCGATGCTGATGACGCGGGAATCGGTCGTGTCGATCGGGTCGATCGTCACCACCGGCAGCTTCAATTCGTTCGCGGCCTTGAGCACCGGGTCGGGAACTGAGACGGCGAGTTCGATGATGCCGGCAGCGCCCGCCGTCCGCAGCTCCGCGAGCCAGGCGTACGCCGCTTCAGGGCGCGTGCCGATCGAATCATCGGGCGGGAGCCGGAGGAGCAGCTCGGTCTCGGCGGCCGAGGCGGCGACGAGGATGCCCTGGAGCACCGTTCCGGCGTAGCGGGACTCCACGAAGTCGAGCACCGTGACCAGGGTCCGGTCCCGCAAGTGCTCCCGTTGCACCGTCGTCGGCCTGTAGCCGATCTCGTTGATGACGCGGAGAACGTGGTCCCTGGTGCCGGCCGCTACGTCGCCGCGGCCGTTCAGGACCTTCGAGGCGGTGGCCTGCGAGACTCCCGCGGCACGCGCGACATCCGCCAAGGTGGCTCTCCTGGCCTTGGTTCGCCGAGTCATCTCAGCTTCCCTTCACAGTCTCGAAAGTTTTTCGAGTCTACCACGATTCCGAGGGCTCGCTGGAGCCGAGAGAATTCGCACTACAGAGTCGTAATTGACAGCGTTTGATGTCGCACGGTAATGTGAAATCGCTACGAATATGTTTCGAAATATTTTCGAATCGTACCGAAGGGCCGAGGGAGCAAAGTGAGGCGGGCATGAGCGCATCCGAACCCCGAATCCGCATCGACGGCCGGTCATGCGAGGAGAAAGCCATGCCGCACGTCTGGAGCGAGTGCGTCGGCGCCGGCCGGGCGAACGAGGCGCTCCGCGCGGACTGGCAACGGCAGTTCTCCGAGGCCGTGGACATCCTGGGGTTCCGCTACATCCGCTTCCACGGTGTCTTCCACGACGACATGTTCGTCTACCGGGAAAGCGACGGCGGCGGCTTCGGCCCGAACACGCCCCTGGAGTCACCGGTCCACACGTTCAGTTACGTGGACAAGGTGTTCGACTTCATCCTGGACTGCGGAGCGCGCCCGTTCGTGGAACTCGGCTTCATGCCCCGCGAACTGGCGACGGAGACCGAGACGCTGTTCTGGTGGCGCGCGCACTGCAGCCCCCCCAAAGACATGGCGCGCTGGGTGGAACTGGTCACGAGGTCAGTGCAGCATTGGATCGACCGGTACGGACTCACCGAAGTCCGCAAGTGGCGGTTCGAGGTGTGGAACGAGCCGAACCTGGTGCCGCACTTCTGGACCGGAACCAAGACGCAGTATTTCGAGCTCTACGAGCAAACCGTGACGGCGATCAAACGGATCGACCCCGAGCTGCCGGTCGGCGGGCCCTCCACGAGCGTGTTCGTCCCCGACGACCGCTATAAGGGCGAAGTCGAAGACTCCTCCAAGACCCACGAGACTGCCGCCGCCGCCGACGTGGACGCGCTCGAATGGCGCCCGGTGTGGATCGAGGACTTCTTGGCCTGGTGCGAGACGCGAGGGCTCCCGGTCGACTTCGTCACGACCCACACGTACCCGACCGACTTCGCATTCGGTTCCGACGGTGTGGGAGTGCAGATCTCCCGGTACGCCGATGCCACCCTCGACGACCTCGCCCTGCTGCGAAAACTCATCGCGAACAGCGCCTACTCCGACGCCGAAATCCACATCACGGAGTGGTCGACGTCGCCCTCCTCCCGCGACCGGATGCACGACACCGTGTTCGCTGCCGCCTCGATCACGCGCTCCTACCTGCAGTGCGCCGCTCTCGCCGACTCGATCTCCTACTGGGCCTTCACCGACGTGTTCGAGGAGGGGGGCGCGGGCATCGGACCGTTCCACGGAGGCTTCGGGCTGGTGAACGAAGCGGGCATCCACAAGCCGACGTTCCACGCGCTCAAGATGCTCGAGCGGCTCGGCGATCGGCTGCTCCTGACCACGCCCTACGGGACCGTGACCCGCGACAGCCGGACATCGGCGGTCTCGGCCGTGTTCTTCAACTACCCCGACGACATGGGCACGAAGTCGATCGGATCGGCGCACTCATACCGGGAGACCCGCGCGCTGGCGGACTCGGGTCCCAGACGAAGGATCCAGCATTCGATCGGCGGGCTCGAGCCGGGCACCGTCTTCCTCGTCGAGGTCGTGGACTGGGAGCACGGGAACCCCGCCGAGGCCTGGTACGGGCTCGGCAGCCCGATCAACCCCTCCCGGGAAGAGAGCCGGTACTTGAGCACCGTCGCGGACTCGCTCCTTCAATACACGCTGACCGTGCCCGAATCCGGCGTGCTCGACCTCGATGTCGAACTCGAGCCGTGGGCTGTGATGTCCTTGTGGCAGTCGGCATGACGGCAGCCGCGCTCGGGTGGCTCGCCGATGGTCCTCATTGAACAGATTGCCGTCGCCCCGGTGAACCTCGGGTACAGGTCGTGCGTACCGGCCGCTCCGTTCACCGGGCAGGTGACGCCGGTCCAACCCTGCCGGCCTCCGGTGCCCGGGACGTCGCAGGTTCCCACCAGCGAGCCGTCGGGGCCGTTGAACGACAGGACGGAACCGGTCGCGATCACACGCCTGATCTCGAATGGGTCGGCGGTGCGCTCCGGCAGGCGCACCGCCGACCCTCCCCAGCCCGGGCAAGGAGCGGGACGGGGCGACCCAATTCGGGGCGGCTTCAGTCGCGGTGCAGGGCGAAGCGCTGGTTGTCTCCGCCGGTGGGGTTCCATTGGGAGATGCGGGCGCCGTCGTCGGTGGACTGGTTCCACACGTCCATGGCCAAGCCACTGTGGCGGTTGACCAGGCTGACCGTGCCGCCGCCGTGGTCGAGGACCTCCCATCGCTGGCTCGGTGCCCCGGTGTCGGGCTGCTGGGTGATGTCGGCACCGGTGCCAGCGCCGGACACCTCGAGGACCAACCCGGAGTGGCGGGCCCGGATGCGCCAGGACCCGTCCCCGGAGTCGAGGAAGTCGAACTGCTGATTCGACCCGCCGTGGACCGCCCACTGGTGCAGCGCCGCACCGGCGGCGGTCGAGACGCCCTCGATATCGGCGGCCTTGCCGCTGTGCTGCGCCACCAACCGGTAATGCACACCGGGCACGGGATAGGAGGGACTCGAACCATCCGGTGTGGACAGATCGAAGCGCCGCACGGTGACCGTGCCGCCGAGCGCCCCGGTGGCGTAGTTGAAGATCGCGAACCGGTAGCCCATGAAGAACTGCCATGCGCTCTTCAACGTGAATCCCGGCCCCAAGCGGGTGAAGTCCGCACCGTTCGTGCTGTAGGAGAACAGCGCCTGGCGCCCCGATCCCGGCCGGATGTCGGCCTCGGCGCGAAGCCACACCGTGCCGCCGTCCAGGCCGGTCCCGGCGGCCTCGGAACCGGTGGAGATCGTGTTCCAGTCGCCGTCCATCTCAAGGTCGTTCACCATGACCACCCGGTTGGCGCCGTTGTCGCGGGCGACCCCGATCCAGGCCGAGGAGTCGCGCAGCATCGCGAGTCCGGCGCGGTCCCCCTCCCGCATGGCCGAGCAGTCGAGCTCGATCGTGGCGGTCGAAGTGGGACCCTGGATGCGGTGGGTGAGGGTGTTCCGAGCCCAGTACAGGTCGCTGGTGACCGTCGCGGTCTCCAGGCGCAGACCGTCGCCGACCGACCAGCGGCCGTCGTCCGGATTGTGGTTCCACTCCCACTCGGGCCCCAGGTTCGCCTCTTCGAAGGTGTCGACACCGGTCAGCGACTCGGTCTCGCGCACCGGCAGGTCGGGGAGCGGATACTCCGTCCCCCACGCGCCGTTCACCGTCTGGAGCTGCGGCCAGCCGTCGCCGGTCCAGGTGATCGGGGCCAGTGTGGGGACACGGCCGCCGGGGTAGGCGTCGGTGAAGGCCATGTAGTACCAGTCGCCGCCGGGGGTGTCGACCAGTCCGCCCTGGTGGGGCACGCCGCCGCCGTCGATCGGCCCCGGCAGGTCCAGCAGCAGCTCCCGCATCTCATAGGGTCCCCAGGGCGAGTCCGACTTGAGGATGTACTGGCCGTTGGCCGGACGGGTGAGAAAGATGTAGTAGTTCTCGCCGATCTTGTAGAAGCGGGCGCCCTCGAGCACGCCTGGCGGGTCCGGGGTCTGGAAGACCGCTTGGTCGCGGACCTCCCGGGTCGCGTCGGCCGAGAGCTGGGCGACGCGGATCTCCGTATTGCCGTAGGCGACGTAGACGGAGTCGTCGTCATCGAACAGCAGCCCGGCATCGAAGTACGACCGGTCGATCCGCGCGTGCCGGCTCCATGGTCCTTCGGCCGCCGGAGCGGTGTAAACATAGGAGGCGGCGAAGTCGATCTGGCCGATCCAGTAGAACCGGCCGTCGCTGGGGCGGTGGTTCAGGGAGGACGCCCAGATACCGCGGACGTAGCCGCGACCGCCGTCGAGGTCGTATTTGGCCCCGAAGTCGAGCCGGGGCACCGAGTGGCCGGCGGACTCCCAGTTGACCAGGTCCCACGAGCGCAGGACCGGGGCGCCGGGGGAGTAGTGCATCGTGGAGGCCGACAGGTAGAAGGTGTCGCCGACGCGGATGATGTCGACGTCGGCGAAGTCCTGCCAGATCACCGGGTTGGCGAACGTCTGCTGGGCCTGGGCCCCGATGGCGGGGATGTTCACGATCGATGCCGCGAACACCCCCGCCCCGGTGGCCAAGACCGCCCGGCGGCTGCCGGTGCGATCGAGCCATGGCATTTCGGATCACTGTCCTTTCAGCGGCTTACGCGAGGTTCCATTGCTGGTTGTCGCCGCCGTGGCAGGTCCAAAGCTGGACCAGGGCGCCGTTGTCGGTCGAGGCGCCCGATACGTCCAGGCACAACCCGGACGC
>NZ_PGGV01000024.1:0-6413 GCF_002798405.1 Glycomyces xiaoerkulensis
CTGCACCTGCGTGCCGTTCTCGGTCGACTGGTCCGGCACATCCAGACACCGGCCCGACCCCGCACCGGTGACATGACCACCCGAACCCGGCTCCGGATCCGACGGCCCGCCGTCGCCGCAGTCGGAGGTGGGGTTGGTGTGGGTGATGAGCCCGAGGCGGTAGGGCAGTTGGGAGTAGTCGCCGCCGGAGTTCGGGTCCCTTCCCTGATAGAGGTACTGCATGTTGCACGGGTCGATCTCCATGGTCTGGTCGCCGCCGGTGCGGACCATGTCGCCGTGGCTGATGTCGTCGGTCCACTGGCCGCCGGGGAAGGAGACGTTGCTCGCGCGGGCGAACGGGTTGGACTCGGTGTCGGCCAGTGGGGTCCATTCGCCGAAGTTCGCGTCCAGCCGGTCGGAGGTCCAGGACCGGAAGTAGCGGGCGCCGTCGGAGCCGATGGCCTCGATCAGCAGCAGGTACTCGCCGGTGTCGCCGATCCGGTAGACGTTGGTCGCCTCGAACAGGCTGTTGTCCGGGGCCTCCATGAACAGCTCGACGCCGCCGAAGCCGTTCGGGAACTCCGCCACCGTCGTCTGGGCCCGGTAGAACTGCTGGTTGTCGTTGTTGAAGAACATGTAGCAGTTCACGTCGTCGCAGGTGATCCAGTAGTCGACGATGTAGTCGGAGGTGCCGTCGGCGATCCCGTGCGAGGACATGAAGTTCTGGGCCGGCGAGGCGGTCTCGGGCGCCCCGGGGTGGTCGATGGTGGAGAAGGAGGGCAGGCCGGTCTGGTAGACCAGGTACCACTGGTCGTCGGGGGCGAAGTAGAAGACCTGCGGTGCGGCGCGGTAGCCGTCGCCGATGGCGGTCTGGGACAGGTGGTACTGCTCGGCCTGCCCGGCCTGGGACCAGTCGGTGAATCCGCCGAAGTAGGTAAGCGACCAGTTGCCGTCGGTGTCGGCGGTGGTCGCGTACACGTGGTGCTGGCCGTCGACCTGCACCGCCGTCGGGTCCTTGACCGATACGAGAGTCCGTCCCGGCGCGGTCTGCTGCGGCTCGACCAGTGGGCCGGTCGACTCCCACTGGAAGGTCGAGGGCAGGGGATCGGCGTGTGCCGGGGAGGTCGTGGCTGCGAGGGTGGCCGCTACGAGGGCGGCCGTGAACGCGGTCGCCAGCAAGGCGATCCGAGTTCGGGTTGTTGATGGTTTCATCGTTGGCCTTTCTGACAGCGGCCGCGCGAGCTGTTACCGATCACAAACTCGCGGGCCTTCGAAATTTTCCACGGCCCCGCCGAAAATACGGAGTCGCCGACACAGGATAGCCAGAGACCGCCTGACATGTAAATAGGTCGATGTAGTCCAACGAACTCGACTACCGCAGGTTCTCATGGCAGTCGGTGTTTGCGCTGGTAGTGAGCTTGTTTGACGTTGTCGCGGCAGCGTCGCCGCCAGTTGACAGCGGTGAGTGTTTCGGCAAGAGAGCGGACGGTGGGGAGGATCAGGCCCAGCGGATGCCGGATGACCGGCGCGCTGAGGCGATCGCGTCCGCCGCTCCTTTCGGGTCCGTGGCCGCCGTGGTCTGCAGGAAGGCATAGGCGTACATGGCCATGGTGATGTGCCGGTGCCAGGACGTCCGGGTTCGGACCAGGTAGTGGTCCATTCCGCACTGTTCCTTGGCTTCGGCGATCAGCCCGAAGCACTCGCCCAAGCGATCCCGCCACGAGACCACCTCAGCAGCTGCAACATCCGCTACCGCACCCACCATGATCAGAAGTTACCCGGCCGTGGATCGAAGCACCACCGCCGGCACAGACCGACCCGAATCTGCATAGCGTTGAGCCACAACGACAAAGCTCAATCGTCGACAATCCCTCACGCTTACTTGCGGTAGTCGAGCCAACGCCCCGGCCGTTGGATTCGGCCGCCCCGGGCCGTCGGCCTACTGCGCGGTTCCGCCCGGGTCGGGAGGGGCGGTACTGCCCCGCACGATCAGTTCGGTGGCGAGTTCGAGGCGCCGCCGGGGGAGTGGTTCGCCGCCGGCGAGGGCGAGGAGCATGTCGGTGGCGGCGGCCGCCATTTCCCGCAGCGGCTGGCGGACGGTGGTGAGCGGGGGGATGTTCCACTCGGCCATCGGCAGGTCGTCGTAGCCGACCACGCTCAGGTCCTCGGGAATGCGCAGCCCGGCTTCGGCCGCGGCCTGGTACACGCCGAGGGCCTCGCCGTCGTTGCCGGCGACGATCGCGGTCGGCGGGTCGCTCAGTCGCAGCAGCTCGCGGGTGTGGTGCCGGCCGTCGGCGATCTGGTAGTCGCCGATGCGCACCAGCGCCGGGTCGACCGAGGCCCCGGCCAGGTCCATGGCGGCCCGGTAACCGTCGAGGCGGGCCCGGGCCGACAGGACCCGCTCGGGCCCGGTGATGGCCGCGATGCGCCGGTGGCCGAGCCCCAGCAGGTGGCGGGTGGCCGCCAGCCCGCCGTTCCAGTTGTTGGCGCCGACCGCCGCCGCCTCGGGATCGGGGTCGCCGGCCGGATCGAGGAGCACCAGGGGTATGTCGCGGCTGCGGAGCTGCTCGCGCTGCTCGGCGGTGAGCTCGGTGAACACCGCGACCACACCGGTGGGGCGGCGGGCCAGCACGTCCTCGACCCAGCTTCGTCCGGGAGTGTGGCGGCCCTCGAGCTCGGAGACGACCACCCCGAGCCGGTGGTCCCGGGCCACCTGTTCGACGCCGTTGATGATCTCGATCCCGTACAGGCCCCGCAACTCGTGGAAGACGACCTCCACCAGTCGAGCGGCCTTCACCGGTCGCTTCCGGCGCCGGTAGCCGTAGCGGCGGATCAGGTCCTCGACCAGTTCCCGGGTCTCCGGGGCGACGTTGTCGCGCCCGTTCACGACCTTGGAGACCGTCGCGATCGAGACCCCCGCATGGTCGGCGATCTGCGCGATGGTCAGCGGTGCGCCGTCAGGCTCGGCGTCAGGGGAAGCGCTTTCATCAACCGAAGACACTGGAGAATCCTAGCGCTTCGGCGTCCGATCGTTTCACCCAGTCGCAGCCGGAGCGGCGGACCGCTTGACGGGACATCGATTCATATCTATAGTCCCGATTACGGAAATTTCTGCATACGATAAGAAATTTTCGTTCGGCAATTTGGACTCGTGCGTGATTCGCGCCCCCGGCATCGCGGGTTGCGCCGTCTGCCGAATACTCGATCTCTCAAGGAGAGGCGCAACATGAGAACGATAACATGGCATGGCCGCGCCGCGATGACGATCGGTGCCGCCGTGGCGCTGGTCGTGTCGGCGCTGGTCGTGGTTCCCGGTGAGAGCCGGGCACAAGTGGCGCTCAACGTGGACTTGGCCGCAGAAGTGGGGCCGTCGAAGGACGTCGGACTGGGGTTCCTGTACGGCGCCACCGGAGACGGCTCGCAGCCGAGTGACGAGCTCCTCGAACCGCTCCGCATGAACGCCTTCCGGGCCGGCGGGCACATGACGCGCGGCTGGATTGAGGACGGCTACCAGTACGGCTCTGCCACCCAGACGATCATCGATTCGATCGTCGCCCAGGCTGAGCGCTTCACCGCCCCGCCCTATGAGGCGCAGTACCAGGTCATCCTGAGCGACGTATACGGCGCGTTCGGAGGCCAGGGCGCCGACACGATGTACCCGTGCGACAACGGCGACTGCTCGAACTGGGCCGACTTCGTAGCCACCGTGGTCGGGACCCTCCAGGACACCGGGATGCCGATGTCGTACGACATCTGGAACGAGCCCGACATCGACATCTTCTGGACGCGAGGCGTCAACAGCGAGCAGTACTTTCAGATGTGGGACACCGCGGTCCGGGAGATCCGACGCGTCGACCCCGACGCGGTCATCCTCGGACCGTCGTTCGCCTACACCCCGGAGCGGCGGCCCCAGCAGTGGCAGACATGGCTGGCGCACACCAAGGCCGCCGGCACCCTGCCCGACTGGATCGCCAACCACACCCTGGGCGTGGTCGACGATCCGGTCGCCGTCGGGCAGTCCACGCTCGATGCCCTCGCCGCCAACGGGATCGATCCGCTCCCGATGTCGGCGAACGAGTACCAGCCCGCCGACATGCAGGAAACCAACGTGCTGGCCTGGTACCTGGCCCGTTTCGCCCAGTCCGACTATGCCAACGCCCTGCGCGGCAACTGGGTCTGCTGCCTGACGCCCAACCTGACCGGCATCCTGACCGAGACCTCCGGCGGCTGGCAGCCGACCGGGCTGTGGTGGACCATGCGCGCCTACGCGGACATGACCGGCACGTTGGTGGACACGTCCGAGCAGGTGGGCGGCACCGCCATTTCCGCCGCCAAGGACGCCGACAACGAGCGGGCCGTCGCCATCGTCGGCGACATCGACGGCTACACCGGTTCGGCGTCGGTCACGTTCGACGGGCTCGCTTCGGCGCCCTGGCTCGCCTCCGAAGGAAACGTCCACGTGACCGTCCGGAGGATGCCGGAACAGGCGCCCCTGGCCGCACCCCAAGTGGTCTTCGAACAGGACATGAGCGTCTCCAGCGGCTCGGTCACCGTGCCGTTGAATTTCCAGCAGCCGAACGACGCCTATGCCGTCTACCTGACACCCGGCGGTCAGTCCGGCGACGAGACCGGAGAGGTGTTCGCGACCGGCGCGGGCAAATGCCTGGATGTGCCGGACCAGTCGTCCGAGAACGGGACGCAGCTGCAGCTCTGGGACTGTCACGGCGGTGCGAATCAGCAGTGGTCGTACACCGATGCCGGTGAGCTGTCGGTCTACTCCGGCGGTTCGCGCAAGTGCCTGGACGCCGAGGGCGGCGGCACTTCGGACGGGACGGCGGCGATCATCTGGGACTGCCACGGCGGGACCAACCAGCAATGGAACCTGCGCAGCGACGGCTCGATCACAGCAGCCCAGTCCGGACTGTGCCTGGATGCCGAGGGAGCCGGGACCGTCAACGGCACCCAAGTGATCCTCTGGGCCTGTAACGGCGGCTCCAACCAGCAATGGACCCTTCGATGACACATCCCCCGAGAAGCAAAGGATTCGCAATGATCGACAGTTCACCGAGGCGACGGCGCCGCGTCTGGTCGGCCATCGCCGCCGCCACGACCGCAGCCCTGGCCGCTGCGACCGGGCTCGTGATGTCCTCCGGGACCGCCCAGGCCGCCGGGACGCTCGGAGCCTCCGCGGCCGAGAGCGGCCGGTACTTCGGGGCCGCCGTCGTCCCGAACCTCCTCAACGACTCGACCTACTCGTCCGCGCTCGACGGCGACTTCAACAGCCTGGTCGCCGAGAACGTGATGAAGTGGGACGCCACGGAGCCGAATCCGGGGCAGTTCAACTTCAGCGGTGGCGACCAGATCGTCTCCTACGCCCAGGCCCGCGGCATGGAGGTCCGCGGCCACACATTGGTCTGGCACGCACAGCAGCCCGGCTGGGTCCAAGGACTGACCGGGAACGACCTGCGGCAGGCCATGATCAACCACATCAACGGTGTCGCCGGGCACTGGGCCGGAGACATCGAGTCCTGGGACGTGGTCAACGAAGCCTTCGAGTGGGACGGCAGCCGTCGCCAGTCGAACCTCCAGCAGCAGCTCGGCGACGGCTGGATCGAAGAGGCGTTCCGCACCGCCAGAGCCGCCGACCCGAACGCCAAACTCTGTTACAACGACTTCAGCACCGACGGCCTCAACCCCAAGAGTGACGGCATCTATGACATGGTCGCCGACTTCAAGGCCCGCGGCGTGCCGATCGACTGCGTCGGATTCCAGTCGCACCTCGGCTCCGACTCCGACTTGAGTACCTACCAGGCGAACCTGCAGCGCTTCGCCGACCTCGGCGTCGACGTGGAGATCACCGAGCTCGACGTCGGCGGCTCCGGAGCCGCCCAGGCAAACGTGTACCGCCAGGTGACCGAGGCGTGCATGGCGGTCTCACGCTGCACCGGGATCACCACCTGGGGCATCACCGACGCGCACTCCTGGCGCGGTGACGAGACGCCGCTGCTCTTCGACGGGAACTACCAGAAGAAGGAGGCGTACTACGCCGTGCTCGACGCGTTGAACGACGGTGACTCTGAGCCTCCGTCGGGTTCGGGTGGTCATGTCACCGGTGCGGGGTCGGGCCGGTGTCTGGATGTGCCGGACCAGTCGACCGAGAACGGCACGCAGGTGCAGATCTACGACTGCTGGGACGGCGCGAATCAGCAGTGGACCTACACCGATGCCGGTGAGTTGTCGGTCTACTCCGGCGGTTCGCGCAAGTGCCTGGACGCCGAGGGCGGCGGCACTTCGGACGGGACGGCGGCGATCATCTGGGACTGCCACGGCGGGGACAACCAGCGGTGGAATGTGAACTCGGACGGCTCGATCACCGGTGCCGCGTCCGGGTTGTGCCTGGACGTATCGGGCGCCTCGACCGACAACGGCGCCCT
>NZ_PGGV01000024.1:6463-53912 GCF_002798405.1 Glycomyces xiaoerkulensis
GCGTCCGGGTTGTGCCTGGACGTATCGGGCGCCTCGACCGACAACGGCGCCCTGGTCCAGCTTTGGACCTGCCACGGCGGCGACAACCAACGCTGGAACCTGAGCTAGCACTCAGACCCCTCACAGGGGAGGTCGCCCAGGCGAAGAAAGCGCCGCCTGGGCGACCTCACACGAGTGCCAGAGGCGTCAGTCAGAAAGATCAGACGTTGCCGAGCGGATCTTCGACAAGACGCCCGAGGAGCACCAGCGAGTGATCGAGATCGACATCGCGTTCCGTCGTGTCATCGCCGCCCACACCGGCAATCCGGTGCTCGTCGGTATGATCGAGGCGCTGGCCGGCATGACCACACACGGCCTCCTCACCGCCTGGCCCGGCGAGCGGATCACCGGCGCTTTGGAGCCCCATGAATGCGAAGATGAAGTACGCCCTGTCAACGGCGGGAGCGTTGGCACCTGCCGCGACCACTGGCTGCGCCGACGCCGAATCGGACGACGCCCGGCCCGACGAAGCAACAGAGGAGTCCTCCTTCCGGATTGAGTGACCCGTGAAGTGCTGGTGGGCCCGATGAGCGGCTCTGGACCAGCGAGCGCACCGCCAGTGCCCCAAGTCGACCTCGCCGACGGGGCCACCACCAGAGTGCTGGAGATCCCGGACGTGCCGATGTGTCCGAAAGGGCCCAGGACGGGCTGCTCGGTATGGCCCTGCACCCCGACCGGTTGACCGCTGAAGAGAACCAGTACGTGTATCTGTCCTATATCTACAGTAGTGATCCCGGCGTGCCGGTTTGGGTAGTCGGTATGCGACTGACCGAACAGATGTTTCGGCAGCCGGTAGCCCTGTTCGGCAGCATCTCTGATGGACTCCAATGACGAAGGATGCTCCTTCACCTGCGAAAATACAGGTCCCTAGTTTGTAGATCCGCAGGTGGAAGGAGCACCTTTCCGGCGTCCGAGGTTGGTGACTCGGACACCAATCTGCGTGTGGCGACCGACGGCCGTGGCGTGATCGGTCATGCTGGGATGGTGCCGCTGCGAGCGCCGGCCGGCAGGACGGGTCTGGTCAGGGTGCGTCCGATCGCGGCCGACACCGAATTACTCGATCAGGTCAGGCTCCAGCGCTGGTTGGCCGACCCGTGGCACGACCACAGGACGACTGGAGAGCCGTTGGCGGTGGCACCTTCGACTACATCGAGGCAGAGACCTGACTGGACCCCGGTGACGGTGCCGTCGCCGTTGAGGGTCCAACGTTGGTTGTCCTGTCCATTGCAGGGCCAGACGATGACCGGCGTGCCGGCGTCGGTCTGTCCTTCATGGGCGTCCAGGCACATCCGCGACGAACCACTGTAGACGCTCAACTCTCCGGACGAGGTCTGCGTCCACCGCTGGTTGGACCCGCCTCCGCAATCCCAGATCACCGGCTGCGTGCCCGGCTCAGTCGATGACTCCGGGACGTCGAGGCACCGGTTCGACGCGGCTCCGCGCAGTTCGCCGGTGTGGCTGACCTGGCCTCCAGGGGTCAGAACGAGCCGGTAGGCGCCCATCTGGTCCTGGTCGGCGACCGGGACTGTGACGCTGCCGCCGGAGATCGGGTACTCCTGTGTGGAGACGTGGGTCGCCCCGCCGACGGGCGTCTCCCGCCCCGAGCCGGGAACGTACTCCAACGTGCCGGTCACCGACGAGCCGAACTCGTCCAGCCCGTCGATCCGGATCGCGTTGTCGCCCGCCTGGCCGGCGAAGACGACGCTCACTTCCTGAACCGCCGCGTCATAGGAGGCCACAGCGTCGTTGTATTCGGTCGGGACGACGTCCACGATGTCGCCGGACTGCTGGGCGTACCACTGGTACATCCAGTACGAGGCGGTCGGCTGGTTCTCGTGCAGCAGGCCGTTGAGCGTCCCCGCCTCGTACCAGAACGCGCGTTCGGCGTCCCGGACGCCCTCGCGTTCGAACTGGGCGATGTAGTGGTTGACGGTGCCGGGCTCGTCGATCTCCTCCGGCGCGGCGTACTCGTTGATGGAGATCGGCAGCGGCCCGATGCCCAGTTCGCGCTCGAGTTGCCGGTAGTCCCGGATGTGCTGGTCGACGCCCTGCCAGCCCGAAAGCTCGTGCCAGGAGATGACCTGGGGGACCGTGCCCGACTCCTGCGCGAAGGAGAGGAAGTCCCGCATCCAGTTCTCGTCCCAGTACGAGACGCTGGGGCCCATGATCGGGGTGGTGGCGTCGGAGGCGCGGATCCGCTCGTAGGTGCGGTTCCAGCCGTCGTGGAAGCCGCCGGCCTCTTCCGGCCAGGTCCAGCGCGGCTCGTTCCAGATCTCCCAGGCGGTGACGTTGTCGATGTCGGGTCGGGCCTGCACGTCGGCGATCATCTGGTCGACCCGGTTCAGCCAGTCTTCCCAGCCGAACCACTCGTAGGGGAAGCCCGGCAGCGAGTCGGCCATGTCGACGGTCAGGTCCGCGCCGGCGGCCATCGAGTTGTCGGCGATCTTGAGGATGCCGCCGACGCCCGGTTCGGTCTCCCCGTTGGGGATGTGGTCGTGGTTCGGTGGCGGCTGCCGCAGGGTGTTGAGGTTGAGCGGCATCAGCAGCTCGAGCGGGGGCGAGTCGGCGTCGGCCAGCCCGTAGAGGGTGCCGTTGCCGACGTAGCTGACCGGTCGGATGGGGGCGTCGGCGTCGACCACCAGGGGCTCGGGGCCCTGGGCCTGGGCGATCCCCGAGGCGGTGAGCGTGGATGCGCTGAGGACGATCGCGCCGGAGAGCAGGCCGAGCGCGCGCCGTCGACGGCGCGTCGGATGAGGTTTCGTTGGCATGGAGTCGTTCCCTTTCGAATATCGCTGGGCGGGAGGGGCGCGGCCGCGGTGGTGTCCGCGGCGACTTCGGTGCGGGCTCCTATCGTTCAGTTTGATTGTTAGCGCTCACAAATGAATCCGTCTGTGCACATATACCGATACCTAAGTCCGGACGCGGCTGCGAGTATCCGTGCGGGGCGATACTGCCAGAAGTGAGCGCTAACAGGGGCTGATGCTAGTTCATGCCGAATTTCGCTGTCAAGAGCAGACGCGAGATCCATGAAAAATCCAGATGGTGAGGTATGCACTGACGAGAGGCTGCTCCTCGAAGGAATCCGAGGTGTTCTTCGAACGGGGGTTGACGGCTGATGATCGTGAGCGCTAACATATGCTTCCGTCGATCCAGTCACCACCGATCAGCTGGGAACCATGCAAACCCTTCAAGACACCGAGCATCATCGCGACGCTGTGAGCGCTCACAGAACTTCGATACGGCGTCCGGAACGGCGCAAGCGCCTGCGGTCCGCCCTCGAGGCCTACGCCATGCTCGCCCCGAGCATCATCGGCTTCGCGCTCTTCCTCATCACGCCCATCGTCGTGGTCGTCGCCCTGAGCTTCTACGAGTGGAACTTCCTGTCCGCCCCCGAATTCGTGGGCCTGGACAACTACCGCGAACTGGCCGGCGACGAGCGGGCGATGCAGTCGATCGGCAACACCTTCTACTACGTGCTGCTCAACATCCCGATCCAGACCGTCCTCGCGCTGCTGCTGGCGCTGGGGGTCAACTCGAAGATCAAGGCCCGCAACGCGTTCAGGGTGATCTACGTGCTGCCGTGGATGGCCATGCCCGTCGCCCTCGGCGTCATCTGGCGGTGGGTGTTCGACCCGATGAACGGGGCGCTCAACCGCTTTTTGGAAGCGCTCGGCGTCGACGGAGTCGCCTGGCTGACCGACTCCACGTGGGCCATGCCCGTGATCGCCTCGGTCAACGTCTGGCAGTACACCGGCTACACGATGCTGTTCTTCCTCGCCGGACTCCAGGCCATCCCGGCCCAGCTCTACGAGGCGGCGAACGTCGACGGCGCCTCGAAGCCCTACCAATTCTTCCAGATCACCCTGCCGCTGCTGCGGCCCGCGATGCTGTTCGTGCTCATTACGAGCGTCATCGGCTCGTTCCAGGTCTTCGACACCATCCACGTCATGACCGCCGGCGGGCCCGACGGGGCCACGTCCACCCTCAACTACCAGATCTACCTGGAGTCGTTCACCCAGCGCAGCGCCGGATACGCGTCGATGCTCGCGGTGATCCTGTTCGCGATCATCGCCCTGATCACGCTGGCGCAGGTCGTGTTCTTCCGCAAGCGCACCGTCTACGACTTCAGCTAGGAGCCCGCAGTGTTGAAGAAGATCCTCCTCTACCTCGTGCTCATCGGCGGAGCGCTGGTCTCGGTGGGCCCGTACCTGCTGACGTTGAACGCCGCGTTCAAGCCCAAGCAGGAGATCCTCACCTCCGAACCGTGGGCGCCGCCCCAGAGCCCGATCCTGACCAACTTCGCCGAGGTGTGGAGCTCCTACAACTTCGCCACCTTCGTGCTGAACTCGGTGATCGTGGCCGTGGCGGTGACCGTCGGGCAGCTCGTGTTCTCCACTCTCGCCGCCTATGCCTTCGCGCGGTTGGAGTTCCCCGGGCGCGACCTGCTGTTCTGGGCCTACATCGCGACTTTGATGGTGCCCCAGATCGTCACGCTGGTGCCGACGTTCATCATCGTCCGCGAGATGGGCCTGGTCGACACGCACCTGGGCCTGGTGCTGCCGTTCGTGTTCGGTTTCCTGATGCCCTACGGGGTGTTCCTGGTGCGGCAGTACTTCAAGACCATCCCGCAGTCGATCGAGCACGCCGCCCGGATCGACGGCGCCGGCACCTTCACGATCCTGTGGCGGGTCATGATCCCGATGGCCAAGCCGATCCTCGGCACCCTGGCGATCATCAGCTTCGTCAATACCTGGAACAACCTGCTGTGGCCGCTGATCATCACCCACTCCGAGTCCACCCGCGTCATCACCCGGGGCATCGCGCAGATGCAGAGCCAGTTCAACCAGGAGTACCACCTGGTGCTGGCGGCCTCGGCGATGGCGCTCCTGCCGCTGGTGGTGGTCTTCCTGACCTTCCAGCGGCACATCGTCCGCTCCATCGCCCTCAGCGGCATGAAGTGACCGAACAAGTGCATACACCAACCTCTCGATGAGAAAGGCGAACACCATGAACAAGACGCGCCTGGCGGCCCTCGCCGCCGTCGTGGTCGCGGCACCGCTGGGGCTCGCCGCCTGCGGCGGCGACGATGACGGAGCGGTCACGCTCCGGTACGCCTTCTGGGACGACAACCAGCGGCCCGCGCTCGAGGCGATGATCGAGGCCTTCAATGAGGAGCACCCCGACACAACCGTCGAGCTGGAGCAGAACCCCTGGGACGACTACTGGCCCGGACTGGACACCCAGTTCGCCGGCGAGTCCGCGCCCGACGTGTTCTGGAACCACGTGTCCCGCTTCCCGACCTACGCCGACTCCGGCGTCCTGCTGCCCATAACCGACCGGATCGAAGAGGACGGGCTCGACACGTCCATCTACCCCGAGGACCTCTACAACTCCTGGCAGTTCGAGGAGGAGCAGTACGGCCTGCCCAAGGACTGGGACTCGATCGCGCTGGTCTACCGGACCGACATGCTCGAAGCGGCCGGCATCGACCCGGCCACCGTCGACGATCTCGAATGGAACCCCGCCGACGGCGGCACCTTCGTCGAGTTCCTCCAGAAGCTCACCATCGACGCGAACGGCAACAACGCCCTCTCGCCGGACTTCGACCCCGAGAACGTGGAGCAGTACGGCCTCGCCCAGGCGTCGGCGACCGGCCAGACCGACTGGTGGAACTTCGCCGTCCAGAACGGCTGCGAACTGCAGTCCGAGCCGTGGGGCGAGTACACCATCGACGCTCCCGAATGCGTCGAGGCCCTCCAGTTCACCGCCGACCTCTACAACGAGTGGGGCGTCTCGGTCCCCGCCGAGGTCACCAACCAGCCCAACGGCGGCGAGGCCGCCGAGCAGATGGTGGCCGGCAACGCCGCCACGGTGATGGACGGCTCCTGGATGCTCGGCTTCTACCGCGACGGCCTCGAGCCGGGCACGTGGGCCGTGGCCGACAATCCGGCCGGGCCCGCCGGCTCCGGTTCGGTCATCAACGGCCTGTCCAATGCGATCTACGCCGGCACCGACCACCCCGACGAGGCCTGGGAGCTGGTCAAGTTCCTCGGATCCGAGGACGCGCAGCGGATCGCCGCCGAGACGGGTTCAGTGTGGCCGGGCGTGTCGTCGCTGAACGACGCGTTCGCTGAATACTGGAGCGGTCAGGGCGTCGACGTCAGCGGTTTCCAGACCGCGGCGGAGGGCACCACCGTCGGCTACCCGCTGTCGATGAGCGACGCCGCCTTCGGGACGGCCGCACTCGACGAGTTCAACCAGGTGTGGCTCGGCCAGCAGGACGCCCGGGCCGCGGCCGAGGCCGTCGTCGAGATCGCCAACGCCCAATAGCCGGAACACGAATCGAAAGGTGACCGACCGACATGAGCGCAGCCGAATCCCGACCAGTGAGCATCTTCGACGTCGCGAAGCTGGCGGGAGTCTCGCACCAGACCGTCTCGCGGGTGATCAACGACTCGCCCCAGGTTGCGGACGCCACGCGTGCGAGGGTGAACGCCGCGATAGCGGAGCTGGGCTACCGGCCCAACCGATCGGCGCGCACCCTCGCCGGCGGCGCCGTCCGGTCGGTCACCGTCCTCACCACCGACACCTCGCTGTACGGGACCGCCGAGACGCTCCGCGGCATCGAGGACGCCGCCCGGGCCAACGGGTTCACCGTCCTGATCTCGGTCCTCGATCCGGCCGAGACCTACGACGAGGACGAGATCCTGGCCCGGATCCCGCACGACGGCGCGCCGGCCATCGTCATCGCCCACGACGACACGACCGTCCGGGCAATGCGGGTGCTCCAGAAGAGCCAGACGCACACCACCGTCGCCACCGGCGGCGAGCACCTCGGCATCGAGTTGGACGGAGCCGACTGGCTCGTCTCGCTCGACGACCGCACCGTCGCCGCGCGGGCGACGAAGTACCTGCTCGACATGGGGCACCGGAACGTCCACTACCTGGCCATCCCCTCCAAGGCCAGCCGCCAGGCCGGCTGGACCGCCGCGCTGGAGGAGGCCGGGATCGAGCCGT
This sequence comes from Glycomyces xiaoerkulensis, assembly GCF_002798405.1. Classification (GTDB taxonomy): domain Bacteria; phylum Actinomycetota; class Actinomycetes; order Mycobacteriales; family Micromonosporaceae; genus Glycomyces; species Glycomyces xiaoerkulensis. The sequence continues at coordinate 13,520 of NZ_PGGV01000024.1, forward strand.
CGCCGGTGGTCCACTCGGGATGGACGGTCGGCTCGGCGTACGAGGCGGCGCTCGAGCTGGTCGCCGACCCCGACGTCACCGCGATCCTCTGCGGCAACGACGACCTCGCCTTCGGCGTCCTGTACGCCGCCCACAAGACCGGCCGCGACGTCCCCGGCGACCTGAGCGTCATCGGCTTCGACGACAGCCCCCTCGCCGCCTACCACGTGCCGCCCCTTACCACCGTCGACCTCGACTTCAGAGGCGTGGGAAGGGGAGCCTTCGAGCTGCTGCGGCAGAAGCTTGAAAGCGGCGGGCAACCCCGCCCCACCTGGCGGTCCCCGGAACTGATCGTCCGAGAGACGACCGGTCCGGCGGACCGACGATCCGCACCGAAAGGAAAGCCATGAAATCCCATCTACGGCGCGGCCTCACGGCCGCGGCCGCGGTCGGTCTGCTCGGCAGCCTGACCGCCGCACCATCGGCCGTCGCCCAGGAGGCCCCGACCTTGACCGTGGACTTCGGCACCCTGACCGGCGAGCCCACGCACGGGGCCATCGGCTCGCTCTACGGCATCTCCGACGTCGGAGTGCCCGGCGACAACCTGATCGACCCGCTGACGATCCCCACGATGGCGGGCAAACCCACCCTCGGCACCCAGCACCCCAACGGGGACGCGAGCGCGGTGCTGGAGACCCTCGCCCGGCACGACGAGGGCGAGGCATACATCAACCTGCAGGACTGGTACCCCGACTGGCCCTACCAGAACGACGGCATCGAGGCCTACCTGGCCGAGATCGACCGGATCGTGCCGCTCATGGATTCCGATGAGCACGCCGACCGCCTGGTGTACGTGCCGTTCAACGAGCCCAACTGGATCTGGTACAACCGGGGCGAGGACTACGAGGGCACTGTGGAGCGATTCCTCCACGACTGGGACCTGGTCTACGAGCACCTCAAGGAGATCGCGCCCGACACCCCCATCGCCGGACCCAACGAATCCCACTACGACGCCAGGTTCATGCGCGACTTCATGGAGCACACCGCCGAGGCCGGCACCGTGCCCGACGTCATCACCTGGCACGAGCTCGCCCCGAACTCGCTCCAGTACTACCGGGACCACTTCGACACCTACCGCGCACTCGAAGCCGAACTCGGACTCGAGTCCCGGCCGATCAACATCAACGAGTACGGCAACAACCGCGACTTCGGCGTGCCCGGCCAGATGGTGCAGTGGGCATCGATGTTCGAGGACACCGACGCTTACGCCGACATGGCCTACTGGACCGCGGCCGGCGGATTCTCCGGCAACGCGCCGCAGACCAACGTCCCCAACGGCGGCTGGTGGTTCCTCCACGCCTACTCGAGGATGACCGGTCAGACAGTCGAGGTGACGCCGCCCCGGGAGAACGAGATCGACACCCTCCAGGGCATCGCCACGTTCGACGAGTCCAAAGAGCAGGCGCACGTCCTCCTCGGCGGCGCCGACGGTGAGGCCGTCGTCGACCTCGAAGGCCTCGGCCTCGGCAACAAGGTCACCGCCACCGTCCACCGGATCGGCTGGACCGCCAACGAGGGCTCCTCGGGCCCGCCGCAGGTCGTCGACCAGATCGCGCTGCGTCCCAAGCACGGTGCAGCGACGATCGACCTCCGGAACCTGGACTCGATGTCCTCGTACTGGATCACTCTCACTCCGGGCAAGGGCAAGGTCGATCAGGTCGAGGTCCCCTGGAGCGGCACCTGGGAGGCCGAAGACGCCCGGATCACCGCCGGCGCCGTCTACAGCGAGGGCGGCGTCTCCAACGGCAACGGCTTCCCCGCCTCCGGCGGCCAGTCCGTCGGCTCGCTGAACCAGGCCGACAGCCGCGTCGAACACGACGTCGAGGTGCCCGAGTCCGGAACCTACGGTCTCACCATCACCTACGGCAACACCTACGGGCGCGACCTGCCCGAGGGCGCCTCCCCGACCGAGCAGTTCCTCACCGTCAACGGCGGCGAGGCGACGACCGTCACCTACCCCTCGACCATGCAGTGGGCCGCGCGAGGCCAGGTCACCGTCCAGGTCGAACTCGAGGCCGGCCCGAACACCATCGCGCTCGCCAAGTCCGACCCCGAGGCCGGAACCGCATACGGCGAGGCCGGACTCGACAAGATCGACCTGACACCGTCCGAGATCCACGAGCACCTCTATCCGGCCGTGCTCGCCCGCACCGAGGGCGAGGTCGAATTCGACTACGGCAAGAAGGAAGGCGTCACGATGTCGGGCGACGGCAGGGTGGTCTTCGACGTCTACGCTCCCGCCGACGGCCACTACGACGTCGCCGTCGATGCCGACGCCAAGGGCAAGGGCGAGGGCGGCCTCACCGTCATCGGCCCGCACGGCGAGGACGTCGAACTCGACCTCGCCGACGAGCAGGTCCTGGCCCTCCACCACGGCGTCAACCGCATCGCGATCGACGCTGGCGACTCCAAGCGCCTGAGCGTGCACGGCCTCACCGTCACCGGTGACGGCGGCACGGACGGCTTCACCGAGATCGCCGCGGCCGAAGCGGAGCTGTCCGGGACGGCGAGCCTGACCGACAACGAGTGGGCGACCGACGGCCAGACCGTCACCGGCGTCGGCGGCGGCGAGGACGACACCGCGACCCTCACCGTCGAAGCCGACCGGGCCGGACCGCATCTGCTGCTCGTCCACTACGCCAACGACGAACGCACCGAAGGGCACGCCTACAACACCGACATCATCTCCCGCTACGCCGAATTCACCGTGGGCGGCAAAGTGGTCCGCACGGTGCCGATGCGCGGCACCTGGAGCTGGAACGACTTCTGGTCCTACCCGCTCATCGTCGACCTCGAGGAGGGCACCAACACCGTCGAGATCGGCAATCCCGGCCAGTACACCGACATCGGCGACCGCCAAGGACGCGCCGCCGACTTCGACCGCTTCGAAGTCGCACCGCTGAACCCGTAGCCGACCTTCAGGAAGCCCGCCCCGCCGTCCCGGGGCGGGCTTCCGTCCGAACACCCACCTTGAAAGGAAAGCGCATGCCAGCGCTCGAATCCCGCCTCTGGGCCCTCAACACCCCGAACACCACGTACGTCGTGGCCCTCGACCCCCACGACGGACTCAGGGGGATCCACTGGGGACGAAGTTTGACTGCGGCGCAGGCCGACTCGCTCCGGGAGCTGCCGGGAGCGGTGCGGCGGTCGGTCTCTGATGGGCGCGACGCCGTTCTGGACCTGGCCCCGGCATCGGCGTTCAGGTACGGCGTCAACGGCCTGCAGGTCCGGTTCGCCGACGGCACCCGGGACCTCGAACTCGCGTTCACCGAAGTTGTCCGGACCGACCGGGAGCTCACGCTCGTGTTCACCGACGGCCACTACGGACTCGAGGTCCGCACCACCTACCGCACCCGTGCGGACACCGACGTGATCGAGCGATCGACGTCACTGGTCAACCGCGGCGCCGAACCGGTCGAGGTGATCCGCGCCGACTCGGCCACCTGGGTCATCCCCGAACGCGAGGACTACCGGCTCACCCAACTGTTCGGCGAATGGGGCGCCGAAACCCGCATCAACCGCACCTCCCTCCCGTACGGCGAGACCCACCTGGGGTCGCGACGCGGACACACCAGCCACCAGGCCAACCCGTGGGCCGCCATCGACGACGGCACCGCCACCGAGTCGCACGGCGAAGTCTGGTCGACCGCGCTCGCCTGGAGCGGCACCTGGCGTCTCACCGCCGAACGCGCGCCGACCGACCGCGTCGCCATCTCCGTAGGCTTCGGGCACGACCCGGTCTCGGTCGCGCTCGCGCCCGGGGAGACACTCGAGACGCCGGTGGCCGCCGGACTGTACGCCACGGGCGGCTTCGCCGCCTCGGCCGCGGCCTGGCACGACTACGCACTCCGGTACGTCCTCCCGCATCCCGAGGAGCTCCGGCCGGTCATCTACAACTCCTGGGAGGCCACCGAGTTCGACATCTCGGCCGACAACCAGGCCGCGCTCGCCGAGCGGGCCGCGGCGATGGGTTGCGAGCTGTTCGTGATGGACGACGGCTGGTTCGGCTCACGGGTGCACGACCGGGCGGGGCTGGGCGACTGGCACCCGAATCCCGACCGCTTCCCCGACGGGCTCGGGCCACTGATCAAGCGGGTCCACGACCTCGGCATGCGGTTCGGGCTCTGGGTCGAGCCCGAGATGGTCAACCCCGACTCGGAGCTGTACCGGAGTCGGCCCGACTGGGTGTACCACCAGCCGCACCGGCGCCGCAGCGAGATGCGCAACCAGCTGGTGCTCAACCTGGCCCGCACCGACGTGGCCGAGTGGATGCACGGTCGGCTCGACGAGCTGCTGGCCGGCGACGAGATCGACTTCCTCAAATGGGACATGAACCGGCCGTTCAGCGAGGCGGGGTGGCCCGGCGCCGAGGACCCCGACCGGCTCTGGTTCGACCACACCAGGAACCTGTACCGGATCCTCGACCGGCTCAGAGCCGACCACCCGAACCTGCGCATCGAGTCCTGCGCCTCGGGCGGCGGCCGGGTCGACTTCGGCATCCTGCGCCGCACCGACCAGGTGTGGACCTCGGACAACACCGACGCGGTCGACCGCCTGGAGATCCAGGAGGGCTTCGCCCAGGTGTACCCGGCCAAGGTGATGGGCGCATGGGTCACCGACTCGCCGAATCCGTTCACCCGCAGGGAGGTCCCGCTGGACTTCCGCTTCCACGCGGCGATGGCGGGCGCCCTCGCGGTCGGCGGCGATCTGCTCAAGTGGACGGAGGCCGAGTCCCGTCGCGGCGCCGAGCTGGTCGCCGACTACAAGCGCATCCGCGGGACCGTCCAACTCGGCAGGAGGAGTCCGATCCGAGCCGGAGAGATCCGCGGCGCGCAGTACGGCCGCGGCGACGAGACCGTGGTCCTGGCCTGGCGCCGCTCGCGCCGCCTCGGCTACCGCGACCCGCTCGTGAAGCTCGCCGGCCTCGAATCCGACGCCCGCTACCGCGACGAGCGAACCGGCCGGATCCACCACGGCGCGGTCCTCGCCACGCACGGTCTCGACCTGGACCTCCAACCGTGGGACTACGCCTCCACGATGGTCGAGCTGGTGCGCATGCCGTGACCACGACGCGGCGGGGCCGGCCCCTGCCCCCCGCTCGAGTGACCCCCGAAAGGCCGAGGGCCGAGGACGCCTCGCGTCCCCGGCCCAAGGCGTACCTCAGTCCGCGGTGCAGCTCACCGCTGGCGTCGCCGCCGAGCCGGTGCTGATGAATCCCCAAGCGCTGGCGGTCTGCCCGGCTTGGATGGTGCCGTTCCAACCGACGTCGACCGCGGTCACGGTCGATCCGGAGGTGGAGACGTCTGCGTTCCAGTGGCTGCTGATGCTCTGACCGCCCGGCCAAGTCCAGGTGAGCGTCCAGCCGCTGATGGTGTCGCTTCCGGCGGTGACGAGAAGGTTGCCCTGCCAGCCGGAGCCCCAGTCGTTGACGACCTCGACCTCGGCCGAGCAGTCGGACCCGGTCGGCGGCTCCGTGGTCTCATCCGGGGGAGTCGTCTCGTCCGGGGGAGTCGTCTCGTCCGGAGGCGTGGTCTCGTCGGGCGGGTCGGACTCGAACCGGTTGAAGAACTCCCACGTCTCTCCCGGCAGCCACGAGTCGGCGCCTTGGCCGGCGGCACCGTCGCGCGGTGCCTGAATGTGGCCCTCGTCGAACGAGGCCCACACGACCGGGTGGTCCGGCAAGCACCCCGAGAACTCGGTGGTGACGTGCGTCCGACTGCCCGACGGGGGCTCGGGCGTGGTCTGCGGGGTGCAGCCGTTGTTGTCGACGAACTGGTCGCGCTGGGAGATGCCGTCGGTGAAGTTGTCGGTGGTGCCGTGCGCCGCGTAGACCGCGACCGGCTCGGTGCCGCCGTCGCATCCGCTGACGAACCCGGGCGAACCGTAGGGCGCGATGGCGCGGAACACGTCGGGCCGTGAGCACGCGAGCGAGTAGCTCATGGCTCCGCCGTAACTGAATCCCAGGGAGAAACGCTGGTCGGTGTCGACGCACAGATCGCCCTCGATGAGCGCGAGCATGTCGTCGACGAACCCGATGTCCTCGCCGCCGCTGTTCTCCCAGGCGTCGTCCAGGCCTTGGGGAGCGACGAAGATGGTGGAGTCACCGGCGAGCTGCTTGAGCCCGTAGTAGGCGTAAGTGCCCGTCTCCACGGTCTGACCGGTCGCCACGTCCTGAGCGGTGCCGCCCCACCAGTGGAAGGCGAAGACGAGGCGGTAGGGACGGTCGTTGTCGTAGCCGGAGGGGATGTCGAGGATGAAGCTGCGACTCGTGCCCCCGCTCTGGATGGTGTGGGTGCCGCTGGTCAGGCTGGGGGCCTTGCCGCATCCGGCTGTCGCTTGCGCCTGTGCCGGAGAAGGCGAGGGATCGACGGTGGCCGCTAGTGTGCCCGCGGTGAAGACCGCCGCCAGGGCCACCGCGACCAGCGCGATCCGCGCGCCGGTTCTCGAGGAGGTCATGATGAGACGCCTTTCGTGTTGTCATGGGCGGTTGAACCTTGCGTCCCTGTGGTAGAAACTTTCGTGAGAGGCCCCGAAAGTTAACATATCCTTTCTATCGATAAATGTCAATATTTACTCAGCTACTCTGTGTCCCGTCCGGTTCGACGGTGGCCATCAGGGTTCGGCGGTGTCGGGGGTCGCCATAGCGGCTGCCTCGATAGGTAGGGAACCGCCGAGAGCTGTCTGTTCGTTCCGCGAGGCAGGCTCTTGGCCGGAGGGCTGGGTCGATATCGCCGGGGCGTAGCGGGCCCGGGCGGAGGGTTTGGACCTGACTGGCCCGGACAGGCTGCTCGCGGCGGTCACCAAGAACGCCATCCAGGCCGCGCTGCAAGATATTCCCTCGCCAGTGAGGTCCGGCGCTGCGGGACGACAACCGCGCCGTCGTGATCGTTGCGGTCAAGGACAGGACTTGCAGTGAGGACTGTGAGCGCATCGAGGAGTGATCCACGCTGCTGGTCGACGACTACCTGCGCGGGTTCGGAATCAGAGGATGAGCGTGCTAGAAGTCACACGAATGCGCCTGTTGGTAGCGGTTCGGGAGCGCTGGAGGCCGAAAACTTTGGAACGCATTTGGAAAAACCAGCCGTACAGACCCGGTCATGGCCGGGATGGCCGGACACAGTGGGATGTCCATAAAGGACAACCTCCAACCTGTGTTTGGGCAGGTCGGAGGCTGTTTCTACTGGTTGTGGGTTTGCAGGGGTGACAGGACTCGAACCTGCAACCTACGGTTTTGGAGACCGTTGCGCTGCCAAATTGCGCCACACCCCTTCGCCGGGCTCGTTGCCGCTGCCCGGCCGCAACCATCTTACGGGTTGCGGCCGGGGCGGTGCAAGCGGGTGTCCGGCGGTGTCGGTGCTGGTCAGACTGCCGGGACGATGGAGCCGTCGGGCCAGGTCCGGGCGATGTGGTCGCGGACCTCGTCGGACTGGAGCAGCTCGGCGAGCGCGCGGATGTCGTCGTTCTCGGCGTCTGCCCCGTTCACGACGAGGAAGTTGGCGTACGGGTTCCCCTCGGCCGATTCGCTTGCCAAGGCGTCGTCGGCCGGGCTCAGGTCGGCTTCGAGGGCGTAGTTCCCGTTGATCACGGCCGCCTCGACGTCCTCGAGCGTGCGCGGAAGCTGCGCCGCCTCCACCGGGACGAACTCCAGGTCCAGCGGGTTGCCGGTCACGTCGCCCTCGGCGGCGGTGGTGGCGTCCACGCCCTCGGCGAGCTCGATCAGCCCGGCCTCGGCCAGGAGCGCCAGCGCCCGGCCGCCGTTCGTGGCGTCCGACGGGATCGCGATCTGGGCGCCCTCGGAGAACTCGTCGGTTGAGGCGACCTGGTCGGAGTACAGCCCCAGCGGCTCGATGTGGACCGGCGCCACCGGCACGAGGTCGGTGCCGTTCTCGGCGTTGAACTGCTCGAGGTAGGGCACGTGCTGGAAGAAGTTGGCGTCGACCGCGCCGTCGTCGGTGGCCAGGTTCGGTTGGACGTAGTCGGTGAACTCCTCGATCTCGATGGTGAGGCCGGCCTCGTCGGCCAGGTCGTCGGCGACGTACTCGAGGATCTGAGCGTGGGGGACCGGCGTGGCGGCAATGGTGACCGTGCCGTCGGTCTCGGTCGCCTCGCCCCCTTCCTCGCCGCAGGCGGCCAGGACGGTCGCGGCGGTAGCCGCGGTGGCGGTTATCAGGGCACGACGGAACATTGCATTCTCCTTTTGCGATAGGCGGTTCAGCGGCGGTCGAGGGTGCGGGCACCCCGGTCGCCGAGGAATTGGAAGAGCTGGACGAGCACGACGAGGATCACCAGCGGCCAGATCATGTACTCGGTTTCGAACCGCTGGTAGCCGTAGCGGTAGGCCAGGTCGCCCAGGCCGCCGCCGCCCACGATCCCGGCCATCGCCGAATAGGAGACGACGGCCACCAGTGTCACGGTGAAGCCGCGGATCAGGCCCGGTGTCGCCTCTGGGAGGACCACGCGCCAGACCAGGGCCGGTGTCGAGGCGCCCATCGACCGGGCCGCTTCGATGAGGCCCGGCCGCACCTCCAGCAGGGACGACTCCACCAGGCGCGCGTAGAACGGGATCGCGGCCACCGCCAGCGGGACGATCGCCGCCGCGGTGCCGATCGTGGTCCCCACCAGGGCCCGGGTCACCGGGACGATCGCGACCATCAGGATCACGAACGGGGCGCTGCGGCCGATGTTGACCGCCAGCCCGAGCGGGACGTTCACGGCCGCGAGCGGCCTCGGGCCGGTCTTCGAGGTCACGTAGAGCACGACGCCGAGGACCATGCCGCCCAGGAGGGTCCAGGCTCCGGCGACGCCGACGATGTGCAGCGTCTCCAGTCCGGCCTCGTAGAGCTGCCCGGTCATCGGACCGCCTCCTCGCCGAGCAGGCGCGCGGCCTGGCGCCGGGCCGAGGCGCCCAGGTGGGAGGCGGGGTCGGCCAGCAGTTCGGGTACGGGGCCCTGCTCGGTGAAGTCGCCGTGGCGCATGACCGCGGCGCGGTCGCAGATCCTGGTGATCACCTCGAGCTCGTGGGTGATGAGCAGGATCGTCAGGTCCATTTCGCGGTTGAGCCGGGCGAGCAGGTCGAGGATTTCGTCGGTCGTCTCGGTGTCGAGCGCGCTGGTGGCCTCATCGGACAGCAGCACGGCCGGGTCGGCGGCCAGTGCCCGGGCGATCGCCAGCCGCTGGCGCTGGCCGCCGGAGAGCTGGGCGGGGTAGGCGCGGGCCTTGTCGGCCAGGCCGACCAGGTCGAGCAGTTCGAGCGCCCGGGACCGGCGCCGGGCGCGGGGCTCGCCCGTGAAGCGCAGCGGGAGCGCCGTGTTGGCGACGGCGTCGCGGTTCGCCAGGAGGTTGAAGTGCTGGAAGATCATGGCCGTCCTGGCGCGCTCGCGCCGGAGGTCGCGGCCGGTCATGGCGGTCAGTTCGGCGCCGTCCACGGTCACGGTGCCGGAGTCGGGCCTGGTGAGCAGGTTGACGGTGCGCAGGAGCGTGGACTTGCCGGCGCCGGATCGGCCGAGGACGCCGAAGATCTCTCCGGATCGGACTTCGAGGTCGACGCCGTCGAGGGCGGTCAGGTCGCCGAAGCGCTTGGTGACGCCGGACAGGCTGATTGCGGGCATGGGAGGATTGCGTCGCTTTCGCTGGGGGACGGCGCCGCTTCGGGGCGCGGCGGATCGTGGGCCCTCAGCGTGCGCACATTCGGCAGCGCGAGGCGGCGGCGCCGGTGGCGTCGCGGTGGTGGCTCGTCGGCTGCTCGTTCACAGTCGGCAAGTCAAACAGGCGGGCGGCCGGATTCCAAGTTTCTGTGATCAACGCCAACTCGTCGGCTGAGATAGGGTCTGCCCATGACTGTTGCGACGATTCCGGCCCCGGCGTTCGCGATCGAGACCTTCCGGCTCGACAACGGGCTGCGGGTGGTCCTGGCTCCGGATCCGGGCGCGCCCGTGGTCGGGGTGGCCGTGGTGTACGACGTGGGTATGCGGAGCGAGCCCGAAGGCCGGACCGGATTCGCGCATCTTTTCGAGCACATGATGTTCCAGGGCTCCCACAACGTCGGCAAGGCCGAGCACATGCGCCACGTCCAGTCGGCGGGCGGGACGTTCAACGGCTCGACCCACATCGACTACACCGACTACTTCAACCTGCTGCCGGCGAACGGGTTGGAACTGGCGCTGTTCCTCGAAGCGGATCGGATGCGCGGACCGGCGATCACCGCCGAGAATCTCGAGAACCAGGTCAGCGTCGTCAAAGAGGAGATCCGGGTCAACGTCCTGAACCGCCCCTACGGCGGCTTCCCCTGGCTCAAGCTCCCGCCGGTCATGTTCGACACCTTCCCCAACGCCCACGACGGCTACGGCTCGTTCGGCGACCTCGAGGCCGCCACCGTCGACGACGCCCAGGCGTTCTTCGACGCCTTCTATCCGGCCTCGAACGCGGTGCTGAGCGTCGCCGGCGACATCGACGTCGCCTCTGCACGCGACCTGGTCGAACGGTACTTCGGCGACGTCCCCCACCGGCCCGCGCCGGTCCACCCCTCGTTCGCCGAGCCCGACCTGACCGCCGAGCGCCGCGAATCGTACGTCGACGAGCGGGCGACCCTGCCGGCCGTGGCCGCCGCCTGGCGCGTGCCCGACCCGGTCGGTGAGACCGAGCGGTTCCTGCCCTATGTCGTGCTCGGCGAGCTGCTCACCGACGGCGACGCCTCGCGGCTGGTCGAGCGCCTGGTCCACCGCGACCGCTCCGCCACCGCCGTGGCCGCGCACGCCACCTTCATGGCCGAGCCGTTCGCCTCCCGAGGCCCGACCGCCCTGCTCATCCAGGCGTTCCTGCCGCCGACCGGCGAGGTCGACACCGTCCTGGACACCGTCGGCGAGGAGCTCGAGCGCATCGCCGACGGCGTCGACGAGGCCGAGCTCGCACGCGTCAAGGCCCGCGTCGCCGCGCAGTTGCTGCGCGGCGACGACTCGGTCATGGGCCGTTCCCGGCGACTGGCCACCGCGGAGATCTTCCACGGCGACGCCGGGTTCGCCGCCCGCTTCGCCGCCATGCTCGGCGAGGTGACCGCCGAATCCGTCTCGCAAGCCGCCAGGGCCATGACACCGCAGCGCCGCTCCGTCCTCGAAGTCGTCCCGGGAGGAAACCAGTGACCAACGCCGTACCCGGCCTCGCCCCCGAAGTCCCGCTCGCGCTGCCGACCCCGGTCGAGCGCGTCCTGGCCAACGGCCTGGAGGTCACCCTGGTCCGCCGCCCCGGCGTGCCGCTGGCGGAGGTCCGGCTCTCGATCCCGGCCGCCCATACCGACCTGGCGGTCGCCGACATGCTGTCGGCGGCCCTGTTCTCGGGCACCGACAGCTCGTCGATGTCGCAGATCGCCCAGCGACTCCAGGGCGTCGGGGGATCGCTCGGCGCCGGCGCCGACCCCGACCGCATCGCCGTGTCCGGCAACTGCCTCGCCAGCGGCCTGACCGAGCTGCTCGGCGTGCTCGGCGAGGTCGTCACCGCCGCCGACTACCCCGAAGGCCCGCTCTCGGTCGAGCAGTCCCGCATCATCGACACCCTGTCGGTGGCCGAGCAGCAGCCCGAGTTCCAGGTGACCCGCGCCCTCGAGTCGCGCCTGTGGGGCGGGCACCCCTACGGACACCAGCAGCCGAGCGCGGACGAGGTCGCCGCGGTCGACCGCGAGGCCGTGCTCGAGCTCCACCGCTCCCGCCTCCACCCCTCCGGGGCCGGGCTGGTCGTCGTCGGCGACATCGACCCCGACCAGGCCATGGCCGACATCGAGAAGACCCTCGGCGGCTGGAACGGCGCCGGGCCGCCGCGCCGCATGGAGCCGCTGCCCGACCTCCGACCGGGCCCGATCCTGCTGACCGACCGCCCCGGATCGGTCCAGTCCGCGATCCGCATCGCCTATCCGGCGGTCGAGCGCACCCACCCCGACAACGCCGCCCAGCACCTGGCGAACCTCATCTACGGCGGCTACTTCACCTCGCGCCTGGTGATGAACCTGCGCGAGTCCAAGGGCTACGGCTACTCACCGCGGTCCAGGGTGGACCACTCCCCGGCGGGGTCGGTGCAGCTCACCAGCGTCGACGTCGCCACCGAGGTGACCGCCCCGGCGCTGCAGGAGGTCATCGCCGAACTGCGCGGCATGGGCGGCGACCCGCCCGACGACGACGAGCTCGACCTGGCCCGCCGCTACGCGCTCGGCTCGGTCAAGCTCGCCACCGCCACCCAGGCCGGGGTCGCGAACTACACCTCGGCGCTGGCCGCCTGCGGGCTGCCGCTGTCGTGGCTGGCCGAGCACTCCGAGCGGCTCCGCGCGGTCACCCCGGCCGACATCAAGCGGGTCGCCGTCGAGCGGATGAGTCCGGACGGGACGGTCGCGGTGATCCTCGCCGACGGTCGGAGCGTCACCGGATCGCTGTCCGAGGTCGCCGAAATCGAGGTTCGATGAAGCGTCCGCCCCTGGCGATCGACGCGCTGGACCGGTGCGCCGAACGCCGCGGCGACGACGACTGGCTCGCCGAGGCCTGGGAGCGGGCGCAGGTCGTCGTCTGCGACCCGGAGACCGAGCGCCTCCGCGCCGACGAGGAGGGCCTGCACTACTTCGACGCCGACACCGCGCCCCAGGGCCGCCGCATCTACCTCGGCGGCGAGGACCCGCCGGTGTTCGCCGTCCTCGCCGACGCCGCCGACGGTCTGCACTCCCGCCGGCTCGGCGCCGACTGGGACCGGCGCGACCTGGCGATCGCCGTCCAGTCGACCGCCATGATGCATTGGCACCGCACCTACCGGTTCCACCCCACGACCGGCGAGGAACTGGTGCCGGGGCAGGCCGGCTGGGAGCTGGCCGGCGAGAGGGGCCGCACGGTCTTCCCGCGGACCGACCCGGCCGTGATCGTGCTCATCGACGACGGCGCCGACCGGGTCCTGCTCGCCCAGCATCGCCGCTACGGCACCCCGCGGGGCTCCTCGCCCCGGCAGGCCTCGACCCGGCAGGGCCGCTACGCCTGCATCGCCGGGTTCGTCGAGCCGGGCGAGTCGGCCGAGGCGGCCGTCCACCGCGAGGTGGCCGAGGAGACCGGTCTGGCACTCGGCTCGCTCGACTACGTCTCGAGCCAGCCGTGGCCGTATCCGCGGTCGCTCATGCTCGCCTTCCGCGCCACCGCCGACCCCGGCCAGGAGCTGGAGTTGCAGGACGACGAGATCGCCGACGCCCGCTGGTTCACCCGCGACCAGGTGCGGCGGATGTGGGTCGACGGCGACTGGTCCGGATTCAGCGCGGTGCGGATCTCGGTGGCGCGCTTTCTGATCGAGCGGTGGCTCGACGGTTCCTAGACCGCCGCCGGACCGGGCCCGCCCGAGGAACGAGAAAAGGCCCGGGACGGATCCATCCCGGGCCTGAATGCTTGGCTGCCACCCCTCGAAGCAGCCAAGCAAGTTTGACGACTCAACTATAGAGTATGCTACCTGCTTTGTGTCCTAAACGTGACCATAGTCTCGGCATGTGGCACATGTCAAGCCGCAAGCTTGGCTTTTACCTGCGCCGGCGAGGGATTGGTTAGGGCGGTACCGTCATCGAATCGCAATGTCGGCACCGTCCGGTTCCCGCCGTTGACGCCCATGACCCACTCGGCGGCTTCCGGGTCGTCTTCGATGTTGACCTCCTCGAAGCGGACTCCCTCGGAGTCGAGGACCATCTTGAGCCGCCTGCAGTAGCCGCACCAGCTGGTGCTGAACATGGTGATCACGCTTGCCTCCTTCTGTCCACCCGTTGCAACGCCTCCGCGGTCCGGAGCATTCCCGCCGTTGCGCCGCACGTCGGTGGCCTCGGATACACCCGGCCCGGCGGGAGTGTCCGGGCGCTGTCGCAGTGCTCTGACACACTGGCGTGGTGACTTCGCGCGACCAGGACCTCGAAGCCCTCTTGACCGAACTCGACCCTGAGCAGCGCGAGGCGGTGACCGCCGAGCCGGGGCCGGTGTGCATCCTCGCCGGCGCCGGCACCGGCAAGACCCGGGCCGTGACCCACCGGATCGCTTGGCGCGTGCGGCGAGGCGACCTGCGCGGCCAGCACGTGACCGCGGTGACCTTCACCGCGCGCGCCGCGGGGGAGATGCGGGACCGGCTGCGCGGGCTCGGCGTCACCGGTGTGAACGCCAGGACCTTCCACTCGGCGGCGCTCCGCCAGTTGCGCTTCTTCGGCGCCCGCCGCTTCGGCGGGCAGGTCCCGGAGCTGGCCGATTCGACGATCAAGTTCATCGGCATCGCCGCCGCCCGCGCCGGCCTGAAGACCTCCCGGGCGAAGAACTTCGACCTGGCGACCGAGATCGAGTGGGCCGCTTCGTCCCTGATCGGGCCGGACGACTACGTCGACACCATCGCCCGGCTCGGCCGCGAGGCGCCCACCGACCCGGCCGACGTCGCGAAGGTCTACGCCGCCTACGTCGAGGCCAAGCGGCGGGCCGGGGTGATGGACTTCGCCGACGTCCTCGCCCACACCGCCGACATGGTCGCCGAGGACGAGAGCGCCGCCGACCGCATCCGCAGCCAGTACCGGTTCTTCGTCGTCGACGAGTTCCAGGACGTCACCCCGCTCCAGCGGCGGCTGCTCGACGCCTGGCTCGGCGAGCGCGACGACCTCACCGTCGTCGGCGACGCCAGCCAGACCATCTACTCCTTCACCGGCGCCACCTCCCGCTTCCTGCTCGACTTCACCCGCCGCTACCCGGAGGCGACACTGGTGCGGCTGGTCCGCGACTACCGGTCGACCCCGCAGGTGGTCGGCCTCGCCAACCAGATCATCGCCGAATCCTCCGGCCGCGAGGCCGCGATGCGGCTGGAGCTGGTCGGGCAGCAGCCCGACGGCCCCGAGGTCTTCGCCGACACCTACCAGGACGAGGCCGAGGAGGCCGAGATGGTCGCGCGGCGCTGCTCGCAGTTGATCGCCGACGGCGTCGGTCCCTCGGAGATCGCGGTGCTCTACCGCACCAACGCCCAGTCGCAGGCCTATGAGGAGTCGATGGCCGCCTACGGGGTGCCGACCGTGATCACCGGCGCCCAGCGGTTCTTCGACCGGCCCGAGGTGCGCCAAGCGGTGGTGGCGCTGCGTTCGGCGGTCAAGACCGATGTCGGGGAGCTGCCGCTGGCCGAGGCCGTGCCGGCGGCGCTGGAGGCGATCGGTTGGCGGCCCGGCGCGGCCCCTGCCGGCGGGGCGCAGCGGGAGCAGTACGAGGCCGTCGCGGCCCTGGCGGGCCTGGCCGCGCAGTACGAGGGCTCGAGTCTGTCCGAATTCTGCGCCGAGCTGGGCCGCCGCGCCTCCGAGCAGCACGCGCCGGCCGTGGAGGGGGTCACGCTCGCGAGCCTGCACTCGGCCAAGGGCCTGGAGTGGGACGCGGTGTTCCTGGTCGGTCTGGCCGACGGCACCCTGCCCACGATGTTCGCCCGCACCGACGCGGCCCGCGAGGAGGAACGGCGACTGCTCTATGTGGGCATCACCCGCGCCCGCCGCCTGCTCCATTTGTCCTACGGCCTGTCGCGCCACCCCGGTGGGCGCGAGCGGAAGCTCAGCCGCTTCCTGGCCCCGCTGGGCCTGGGCGGCTTCCCGCGGGCGCCCGAACCGAAGCAGGCCGCGACCAGGGGGAAGTCCAAGCCTCGCTCCAAGGTCCTC
Source organism: Glycomyces xiaoerkulensis (assembly GCF_002798405.1). GTDB lineage: Bacteria > Actinomycetota > Actinomycetes > Mycobacteriales > Micromonosporaceae > Glycomyces > Glycomyces xiaoerkulensis. The sequence goes on from NZ_PGGV01000024.1 coordinate 29,217, forward strand.
AACTGCTCGGGCTGCGGCAAGCCGCTCACCGACGCCCGCGATCGCAAGCTGGGACACTGCCCCGACTGTCCGTCGACAATGGACGAAGAACTGTTCGAGCGGCTGCGCGAGTGGCGCCTCGCGGCGGCCCGGGACGGCGGCAAACCGGCCTTCACCGTCTTCACGGATGTGACGTTGGTCGCGATCGCGGAGCGCTGCCCGGCCTCCGACGGCGAGCTGGCCGCCCTTCACGGCATCGGCCGATCCAAGTTGGATAAGTACGGCCCGGCGGTGTTGTCACTGGTGAACGGCGGCACCGTGGAGGAGGCGCTGGCACTGTCGAGGGCCGAGTCATGAGGTCGGGAGGGATTGGCAAAAATTTTCTTCAGCGCGCCCCGAAAAAAGACGTTGCGCGCCGAGAGTCGGCGCGCGTAGCGTTGCCATTGCCGGGATGAGGTGTGCGCCTCATCGCCCGGAAGAAGGAGACCGAACCGATGGCGACCACGGATTTCGAAAGGAGGAATGGACGATGAAGCTGAGCGAGAACCTCACCGGTGATCACAGCAGCACCGTGCTGCCGGTCCTTGCCGTCTATCAGCCGACCGCGCCCATTTCCGCCTCGGTCCGTGGCACCGGTGTGCCCGCAGCCGCCGCTTGTGCGGGTAAGGGCACGGGTGTCCGCAGCACGACCGGTATGCGCGCTGTCGGCTTCCTTGGGGGCACCTGGCGTGGATCCGACGTCGACCTGCTGATCGACCGGACCGAGCCGGGCGTCGTCCTCAACAAGAAGCGTCACGGCGCCACCCGCGGGAGACCACCTCGAGACCATCTGAGGGGCTTACCAGAGCCCGATCGGACCTCTCGAGGCCGCGACTCCCGCAACCGGGAATCGCGGCCATTTTTTTGGCCTCCGGCCAGGTCGCGAAGCCCGAAACCAGGCAAATCACGAAGACGAGACGGATTGCGAACAGTTGAGTCCTCACGAAACCCGGATGCGACCAGGCACGAAGCCGAACGAGTCAAGAGAGGAGACCGAGTTCATGGCCGCCACCCTCATCGGGCCTGAGCTCCGCGAGCAGGCCTTCGAAGCGGGAAGCGACCTGCCCTGCCGCGAGTACGACGCCGACCTGTGGTTCTCGGAGTCGCCCACCGAGCTGGAGTACGCCAAGTCCCTGTGCACCGACTGCCCGGTGCGCGTCGACTGCCTCACCGGAGCCCTCGAGCGCCACGAACCGTGGGGCGTGTGGGGCGGCGAGATCTTCGAGAAGGGCGACGTCGTCGCCCGGAAGCGGCCGCGCGGCCGTCCCCGGAAGGACGCCGCCGCCACCGAGCGGGCCGCGCAGGCCGAACTCGAGGAGCGTACCGCCGAGCTGGAGCTGGCCGGGGTGAACATCTCATGACGGTCGACCACCTGAGCCGCCACCTGCAGCGTGACGTCGGCTGCCAAGAGCTCGAACCGCCGATTACGGAGGTCGAGAACGGTCGGGCCGTCGGCTCGATGAACCTGCTGGTCGGACGCATCCGGATGCGGAGTCTTTGGAAGGAAGCCGGGCGTGAGCGGGCCGGATCCACGGCTCGCAGGCATCGCCGCGACAGGCTTTGAAGCCTCCCGACCGAATGCGTTGGCCGAAAGAGGCCGGTCCCGTACGGGACCGGCCCCTTTCTCACTGCCGGATTTCGCCTCGGCCCGGATCGTCGAATCCGGGCAGCCAGTCCTCAAGGATGTCCCGCCAGCGCGCCCTGGCGCCGAGCTGGCACAGCACGCCGATCGAACCCATCGTCACCCGGTGGATCAGCAGGTACGAGGGCGGGAAGCTAAGCTGCTTGCCGAGCTTGTAGGCCTCGGAGTGCTGGTTGGTCAGTCGCGTGCTCTCCTTGCGCAGCCATTCCCGGGAGAACTGGAACTCCTCGGCCCCCAGCGGCTCGAGCATCGGCAGCAGGTAGTCGAGCACCGCCTCGGCGTCGATCTCGAGGTCGGGCGGGACGAAACCCTCTGCGCGCAGACCCGCGAGCACCTCGTCGGCCTTGCCGTCGAGGGTCAGTCTGGTGAGCCGGCCGATCTGGAGCGGCATGCCCCCGGGCATGCGCGCGGTCGCGCCGAAGTCGTAGACGATGAGCCGTCCGTCGTCGCCGAGCGCGAAGTTCCCCGGGTGCGGGTCGGCGTGCAGCAGTCCGGCCCGTTTCGGTGCCGAGAAGTGCAGCGTCGTCAGCAGCAGTCCGGCGCGGTCGCGCGTCTGCGGGGTGCCCTCGGCGATGATCTCCGCTATCGGGGTGCCCTCGATCCACTCGGTCACCAGCACCTCGGGGCCGGCGTGGACCACCTCGGGCACCCGGATCTGCTCGTCGCCGCGGTAGGCGTCGGCGAACTGACGCTGCGTGGCGGCCTCCAGTTCGTAGTCGAGCTCTTCGAGCAGGCGCTCGCGCAGTTCCACGGTGAGCTGCTTGACGTCGAAGTTCGGCTGGAGCACCTTGAACATCGGCGCGAGGCGTGCGAGCTGGCGCAGGTCCGAGCGCAGCGCTTCGCCGGCTCCGGGGTACTGGATCTTGACGGCCACTTCGCGTCCGTCGTGCCAGACCGCCCGGTGGACCTGGCCGATGCTGGCGGCGGCGGCCGGACGGTCGTCGAACGATTCGAACCGGTCGCGCCAGTCCTCCCCGAGTTGGCGCTCCATCACCCCGTGCACGCTCGAGGCCGGCAGCGGCGGGGCGGCGCTCTGGAGTTTGGTCAGCGCCTGCCGGTACGGCGAGGCCAGGTGCTCGGGCAGCGCGGCCTCGAAGACCGACAGGGCCTGGCCGAGCTTCATGGCCCCGCCCTTGAGCTGTCCGAGGACGCTGAAGAGGTGCTCGGCGGTGCGGCGCTGCGCCTGCTCGCCCAGGATTTCGTCCGCCAGGCCGGTGACGCGTTTGCTGAATCCGACGGTCGCCCGACCGGCCAGACCCAGCGGCAGGGAGGCGAGCTTCATCCCCCGCGAGATGGCTCGCCGCGGGAGGTCGTCGCCGGAATGGGTGTTTCCATGCCTGTCGCTCACGTTCCCCATGCTCTCACGCCGACGGCGCATTCAGCCCCCCGCGAGAGGGTGAGCCGGGCGGGCTCGGGGTCCCCCGGTAGGGGGAAGCGGCGCGGGAGGGCTTACAGGCGTGAAATATGTGGCATTCTGAGGCGGGGCGATCGCACCGCGCGGTCGTATTCAGCGAGGGGGATACCAGTGGCTCAAGCAACCGAGACGTACAACGGGTATTGCGTCAAATGCCGCCAGAAGCGCGATTTCGAAGGGCATGTGGTCGTTTCCGACTCGGGTCGGCGGATGGCCAAGGGGACGTGCCCGACCTGCGGTACCAAGATGAACCGGATCCTCGGCAAGGAATCGTGACCCGGGTCGGGCCGAATCGCCCCCTCACCGACTCCCGCATAGTGGGAATCTGGTGAGGGGATTTTCGTGGGATTACTGGTTCTAACCCGCATAATCGCGACTTTCGTGTTATGCGATTGTCACCCCTAGGGATTATTGTGCGCTCATGGCGCGCAAAGTCCATCCCCCCGTTGAGGTCCGGCGCTCGCCCCGGCGCCGCTCCACCGTCTCGGCCTATGAAGAGCAGGGACGCGTCGTCGTGATGATCCCCGACGCCTTCTCGAAGTCCGAGGAGCGAGAATGGATCGACCACATGCTGGAACGGCTCCGCCGCCGCCAGGCCCGCGACGGCCGGGCGAGCGACACGGCCCTCAAGGCCAGGGCCGTCCGGCTGGCCAAACGCTATTACCCCGAGCACCCGCAGTGCGCTTCCCCGGTCAGCGTCCGCTGGGTCGACAACCAGCACCGACGCTGGGGCTCGTGCACCCCCGACGACGGCACCATCCGCCTCTCGCGGCGGCTCACCATGATGCCCTCATGGGTGATCGACTACGTACTGCTGCACGAACTGGCGCATCTGGTCCACCCCGACCACTCCCGGCCGTTCTGGGACCTGGTCGCCCGCTACTCCAAGGCCGAGCGGGCGCGCGGCTACCTCGAAGGCGTCGCCGACACCGAGGCCGCCGCCTGAGCGGCGACTACTTTTCGTCGTCTTCGGCGTCGTCGCCCTCGGACGGCTTCGGGTCGTTGACCGCGAGCTGGTCGAACATCGACATGTCGAGGTCGCCGAGCGCATCGGAGACGCTCGCGAACCCCTCCGGGTGCTCCAGGTCGGCCGCGCTCGGCATCAGGTCCGGGTGCGCCCAGACCGCCTCGCGCCCCTCGATGCCGCGGGCCTCGGCCATGGTCTTCCACAGCCGCGTGGCCGCGCGGACCTTGGCCGGGTCGAGTTGCAGGCCGACGAGCGCCTCGAAGGTCTGCTCGGCGGGCCCGCCGCTCGCGCGCCGGCGCCGGGCCGACTCCAGCAGGCGGTCGATGGTCGGCAGGCGGTTCCCGGCCGCGTCCGCGACCACCGCGTTGATCCACCCGGTGATGAGCGCCAGCGTGGTCCCCAGCCGGGCCAGCGCCGCCTTCTGCTGCTCGGTGTCCTCGGGTTTGAACACCTCGCTCAGGTCCATCGTGGCCGCGGCCTCGGGGTCGGTGGGGTCGATGTCGGCCATGGCCTCCTCGATGGCCGCCTCGTCGATCCGGATCTCCCGGGCGTACGCCTCGAGCGCGCCCAGCAGGTGCGAGCGCAGCCACGGCGCGTGGGTGTAGAGCCGGTGCGTGGCCGCCTCGCGCAGCGCCACGAACAGGCGCGCCTCCTCGATCGGCAACTGCAGGCCCTGGGCGTAGGCGGTGAGGTTACCGGGCAGCAGCGCGGCCACGCCGGTCTTGCCCAGCGGGAGCCCGACCTCGGTCGAGGAGAGCACCTCGCCGGCGAGCTTGGCCAGGGCCTGACCCATTTGAGCACCGAACAGGGCCGAACCGACGCCCTTCATAAGGTCGGCCATCGGGCCGAGCATCCCCGACATCTCCTCGGGAACGAGCGTCTGCATCGCCTCGCCCATCTGGCCGGCGAGCGGCTCGGCGAGCTGCTTCCACGATTCCTCGGTCTGCGAGATCCACTGCTTGCGGGTCCAGGCGTCGGTGGTCGTGACCCCGGAGGGCCAGTCGGTCGCGCCGTCGAGCCACAGGTCGGCCAGACGCATCGCCTCGGCGACGTCGGCCTGGTCGGCCGGGCCGACGGTGTTCTCTGCCTCAAGCTCGGACTCCGCCAACTGCTTGGCCAACTGCCAGTTGACCGGGCCGGACGACAGCGACTGCGCCATCATCTGCTGCAGTTGCTGCATCATCTGCTGCACCCGGGGATCGTTCGGATCGGGCAGGTCGCCGCCCAGGTTGCCGAAGCCGAATGGAATGTCGGAGCCCATGCGCCAACCGTACGTCAGAGACTCGCCGGAAAACCACGGCCTGGCCGTCGACGTCGCCCTTCGCCGTCCGCTCAGCGCTGAAAAGAAAGCGCCGCCCGAATGCACGGGGCAGTGCCGCCGAGCATGTACGCTTCCGCGCTCCTTCCTCATGGCCGGAAGCCCACATGGCCTTCGCCATGTAGGCTTCCGCCCTCCTTCGTCGGGCGGGGCCCGCTGCGCGGGCCTTCCGGCCATGCCGCGTATCTCAGCCTTCATGGCCGGAAGCCCACATGGCCTTCGCCATGTAGGCTTCCGGCCATGAAGAGGCGCGGAGTTACGGTCTTGCTCGGAGCGGCGCTGGTGGCTCTCCTGACCTGGCAGGCGTTGTCGATGGACGTCGCCTATGTGGTCATGGGGCCGGGTCCGACCGAGGACGTGCTCAGCGAGGCCACCGACGAAGAGGGCGAGGACCACCAGATCATCACCGCCGACGTCGAGTACGACACGACCGGCGAGCTGCGCCTGACGACGGTCCGGGTCAAGTCCTCGGTCACGCTCGCCCAGGCGCTCCGCTACTGGATGTCCAATGAGCACGCGATCATCCCGCGCGATCTGGTCTACCCCCCGGGCCAGACCGAGGAGGAGATCAGCGAGGAGAACGAGGCCGAGTGGGTCGAGTCCCAGTCGAACGCCGAACAGGCCGCCCTCGCCTTCCTCCAGCAGCCCGCCGAGATCCGCGTGGCCGCCGACGGCGCCGGCCTGGCCGAGGACGACGTGGTCCTCGAAGTCGACGGCACCCCCGTGGAGAGCCTCGAGGCCCTCGAGGATTTCGCCGACAGCGAAACGACCGTCACCGTCGACCGCGACGGTGAGAAGACCGAGGTCGAGGGCGTCACGCTCTCGGGTGTGGACCTGGAGGTCACCCGCGAGGACCCCTACGGCATCGAGATCGACACCGAGGCGCTCGACATCGGCGGCCCCTCCGCCGGCCTGGTCTTCGCCGTCGGCATAGTCGACCGGGTCACCGAGCAGGACCTGGTCCAAGGCATGGACGTCGCCGGCACCGGCGAGATCGGCCCCGAAGGGAACGTCGGCGGCATCGGCGGCATCCAGCAGAAGATCATCGCCGCCTCCGAACTGGGCGTCGACGTCTTCCTGACCCCCGCCGGAAACTGTTCGGACGCAGTTTCCGTAGCGCCCGACGACATGACTATTGTCAAGGTAGAGACCCTGGCGGACGCAGTGTCGGCCCTGGATTCCGCCGCCACCGGCGGAGACGTCCAGACCTGCTGAGTCCTAGCGGCTCAAATGAGACACAAAGGAGTTGCTTAGAGTGGCGAACCGGACGCCCACGCCCCCACGGATGAGCCGACGAGGGCGCTACGTGCTGATCCTCATCGTCGGAGCGATTGTGCTGCTGTCGGTGCTGGGATGGCTGGTCAGCCTCCGCACCAACTACCTCTGGTACGACTCGGTCGATTTCACGACCGTGTTCTCGACGATGATGTGGACGCGGATCGGCCTGTTCGGCGTGTTCACCTTCGCGATGGCGGCCTGGACGGCGGTCAACCTCTACCTGGCTTGGCGCTTCCGGCCCGATACCTGGCCGGCCACCGCCGAGCAGGAGGGCCTCGAACGCTATCGCGAACTGATCTCCCCGAAGGCCGGCTGGTGGATCGCAGGCGTCGCCGTCGTAGTCGGCATCTTCGCCGGCATGTCGGCCCAGGGCCGCTGGCAGACCTGGCTGCTGTTCCGCTCCGGCGGCGACTTCGGCTGGTCCGACCCGGTCCTCGGCCACGACGCCGGGTTCTACGTGTTCCGGCTGCCGTTCTGGGAGTTCCTGATCGGCTTCGGCTTCGCCGCCGTGGTCGTCGGCATCCTCGCCTCCCTCGGCGCCTACTACCTGTACGGGGCGCTGCGGTTCTCCGGCCAGGGCGAGCGCATGACCAACGTCGCCCGCATCCACCTGTCGGTGCTGGTGGCGCTGTTCCTGGGCCTGAAGGCCGTCGCCTACTACTTCGACCGGTTCGACTTCACCACTCAGCAGAACGAGGTCACCAACATCGTCGGCGGCGGCTACACCGAGATGACCGCCCTGATCAACGCCAAGAACGCCCTGATCTGGGTCTCGGTCATCGCCGCGGTGGTCATCCTGGTCTTCTCCTGGGGCTTCACCCGATCCCTGGCGCTGCCGGGCGCCGCCCTCGGCCTGGTCGTGGTCACCGCGATCGCCGCCGGCGGCATCTACCCGGCCGTGGTCCGCAACTTCCAGGTCGAGCCCAACCGGCCCCAGCGCGAAGGCCCGTACGCCCAGCACACCATGGACGGCACGCGCTTCGCCTTCGATATGAACAACCTCGAGCAGGAGACCTATTCGGTGGCCTCGAGCCCGGACGCCGAACAGCTCGAGGAGGACACCGGGACGGTCCCGTACACGCGCCTGATCGACCCCTTCATCGTCTCGGACACCTTCACCCAGCGCCAGCAGCCGCGCAGCTTCTACGACTTCAACGACAAGCTCGACATCGACCGCTACACCTACACCGACGACGAAGGTGAAGAGGTCACCCAGGACTTCGTGGTCGGCGTGCGCGAACTCAACCCGAGCCAGCTCACCGGCGAGCAGCAGGACTGGACCGTCCGCCACACCGTCTACACCCACGGCTGGGGCTTCGTCGCCGCGCCCACCGGACGCAACTGCGCCGGCGGCCCCTACTTCATGAACGGCGTCATGCGCTCGGGCGAAGCCGAGGCCGGCCAGTGCGAGGCGACCGACGACTTCCTCGAAGTCGAGTGGCCTCAGATCTACTACGGCCTGCTCAACAACGACTACGCGATCGTCGGAGTCCCCGAGGGGGAGACCCCGCGCGAGTACGACCGGCCGGCCGACATCACCGTCAGCACCGAGGACTCCGGCGACCCCGAGGCCGAGGAGATCGGCTCGGACCGCTACACCACCTACCAGGGCGGCGGCGGCGTCGAGGTCGACACGCTCTCGAGGCGGCTGCTCTACGCCTGGGAGTTCCAGGAGCCGCGGTTCCTGCTGTCGGACCGGCTCAACGAGGAATCGCAACTGATGTACAACCGGAACGTGCGCGACCGCGTCGAGGCCGTCGCGCCGTTCCTGACCGTCGAGACGGACCCGTATCCGGCGGTGGTCGACGACGAGATCGTGTGGATCGTCGACGGATACACCACGGCGAACAACTTCCCCTACTCCGACCGGGTCAACCTGGCCGAGGCCACCAACGACACCTACTCGGGGCAGGGCGTGGCGAGCCAGGCGGCCGACGAGGTCAACTACATGCGCTCCTCGGTGAAGGCCGTCGTGAACGCCTACGACGGCTCGGTCGACCTCTACGAGTTCGACCAGGAGGACCCGATCCTCGGGGCCTGGAACGAGATCTACGGCGGCGACCTGGTGATCCCCAAGGAGGAGACGCCCGCCGAGCTCGCCGAGCACTTCCGCTACCCGCAGGACCTGTTCAAGGTGCAGCGCGACATCCTGCAGCGCTACCACGTCGAGGAGTCCCGGACCTTCATCGAGGGCGGCGAGGCCTGGGCGACCCCGGACGACCCGTCGCAGGGCAGCAGCATCAGCCAACCGGCCTACTACGTGTTCGCGCAGTATCCGACCCAGGAGCAGTCGTACTTCCAGCTCACCAGCACCTACACGCCACGGAACCGCGAGAACGCGCTGGCGAGCCTGATGACCGGTTACTACGACGAGAACGGCGATCCGCAGTTGGTGATCTACGACGTCGCCGGCGGCGACGATCAGTCGGTGGGTCAGGTCCACCAGATCATCACCTCCACCACCGAGGTGGCCGAGGAGCTGCGGCTGTTCCAGCAGCAGGGCACCACGGTCGAATGGGGCAACCTGCTGGCGCTGCCGGTCGGTGACGGGATCCTCTACATGGAACCGATGTACCTGCGTCGGCAGTCCGGCGGCGAGGGCACGACCCTGCCGCTGCTGCGACGGGTCGCGGTCAGCTACGGCGGCTACGTCGGCTACGCCGAAGGCTTCGAAGAGGCCATCTCGTCGGTGGTCGACCAGTACGTCTCGGGGGCGCCGACCGCGGTCGAGGAGATCGAGGAGGAGCCCGGCGAGGACCCGGGCGAGGCCACCGGCGAGCAGGATCCGGCGGACGAACCCGAGGATGAGCCGACCACGGAGGCGCCGGTCGAGGAGCCGCCGGAGGTCGCCGAGGCGATCGAGGACGTGCTCGCCGCCCAGGAGGCCTACGAGGAGGCGCAGTCCGGCGGCTCCAACGAGGAGATCGGCCGGGCCCTGGACGACCTGTTCGCGGCGCTCGACAACCTGGAGGCCGCCAGAGCGGCGGCCGGAGACGAGTAGCCCGGCCCCCGTGCCGGACCCGAGGCGCCCGGAGAGGAGTCAATCCTCTCCGGGCGCCTCCGTCTCGTCCGACTCGGGCTTGCACGACTCCTCGTCGTCGGCCCGCTTCACCGTCGCCTGGACCGTCGAGCCCGGCTCGACGGTCGTGCCCGCCGACGGTGACTGGCCGACCACACCGCATCGGTGGTCGCCCTCGCCCTGATAGACCACCGACGGCGCCAGGCCCGCCTCCTCGATGCGCTGCCTGGCCTTCGACTCGGTCCGCCCGGTCACCTCGGGCACCGGCACCGACTGCTCCTCGGTGGGCGACGGGCTCGGGTCGGAGCTCCGGGTGCCGGCGGACTCGGTGCCGGTGGGGGGCGTTGCTTCCGAAGGTGAGGTCGCCGTGGCCTCCTCGCCGGGCTCGTCGTCCTCGGCATCGGTGTCGGCGCTGTGGGAGCCGGCGGGCCGGCCCGGGGTCACGCCGCGTTCGGTGTCGGCCGACGCCTCGGCGCCCTGCTGCCCCCTGACACCGGCCACGTCGGTGCGTCCGGTGGGGACGGTGCCGGGGGCGGTCGGTTCGTTCCAGGGGCCGGTGAGGGCGATCGCGCCGGCCGCGACGGTCATTGCCACGGCGCCGGCCAGGACCGCCCACAGTCGGCGCGGCTGCGGCGGCTCGTCCTCCTCGGCCGCGGGTTCGGCGGAGCCGGTGGGCGGCGGCGCGGCCAGTTCCCCGGTGTGGGAGGGCGGTCGGGCGCCGGTGCGCCTCGACTCCCCGGTGTCCGGCTCGACGTCGACGCGGGTGGGCGGGGTCGTGGGCGCCGGCGGCGGTGAGGGCGGCCCGAACAGTTGCGTGCGGACCCGGTGGCAGGCCTCGGCGAACGCCGCCGCGTTCGGCCAGCGCGCCGAGGGCTCCTTCTGGAGTGCGCGGGTGACGATGTCGGTGACCTCCGGCGGCACGGACGCCGGCAGGGGCGGCGGGTTGTTGCGCAGGTGGGCCGAGAGCACCCCCAGCGGCGTGTCGGCCCGGAACGGCGGCCTGCCGGACAGGCACTGGTGGGCGACCACGCCCAGGGAGTACAGGTCGGAGGCGGGCGTGAGGTTCTCCCCGGCGGCCTGCTCGGGCGACATGTAGGTGACGGTGCCGAGCACCACCCCGGTGGTGGTGAGGGTCAGGTGGTGGTTGGCGCGGGCGATGCCGAAGTCGACCAGCACGGCCGAGCCGTCGTGGCGGGCCAGGATGTTGCCGGGTTTGATGTCGCGGTGGACGATCCCCGAGGAGTGCGCCACCTGGAGGGCCTCGGCCACCCCGCCGATAATGCGGAGGGAGTCGGCGGGGGAGAGCTTGCCCCACAGGCCCAGCAGGCGCGACAGCGGTTGGCCGCGGACGAATTCCATGACCAGGTAGGCGATCTGGGTGTCGCGGTGGTCGATCTCGCCGTAGTCGTAGACCTCGACGATCCCGGTCCCGCGCATGGCGGCGATCGCGCGCGCTTCGCGTCGGAACCGTTCGCGGAAGCCGCGGTCGTCGACCAGGTCGGCCAGGAGGATCTTGACGGCGACGGTGCGCCACAGGACGGTGTCGGTGCTTTCCCAGACGTCGCCCATGCCGCCGCCGCCGACCCGGCGTTCGAGCCGGTATCTCCCGTCCAGGACGTCGCCTTCTTTGAGGTTGCGCGTGCTCAGCATCCGCCGGCTTTCCCCTTGAGTCGTTGCTTCTCGCAGGGTTTAACGACCGGGAGGAGGTGAAGCTACGCGTTAGGCGGCCCTTCTTTCGGCCGCGGCGGTCGCGGCCGGGCCCGCGCGGTGCGCGGCGACCGGCGCCGGATCGGGCACGCGGGCGACCACTTCGTGCCGGCCGGCGATCGGGTCGGAGAGGTGGGGCGCCGCGACCGCCTCACCGAGTTGTCCGTCCCAGCAGGCCCAGGAGTGGCAGGGCCAGGCCTGCCGGCAGTGGCCGCACACCGGCTTCTTGGAGCCGTGCTGCACGGGAGCGGGCGTGTGTCGTTTCCACCATCGTGCTTGCACGCGCCACAGGCTCGGCACCAGGACCCCGTTCGGAGGCTCGTCCGGCGGGGGATTGTCGAGTGTGTACGGACTTCGCAACGCGGGTTGCCTTTCTCGTCGTTGGCACCCGGATTCCTTGGCGCCGCAAGAGAGCTGTCACGCGGTTCCGGGTGGCTACCAGTAGGTATTCGAGTCGCGGTGTCGAATCGGTACAGTCGGCTGAGGCGGGTAGCCCCTCCGTCAAGTAGAATTGCACATGCAGATTTTGGATGCAAGAGGTATAACCGGATCGGGTGGCGGTTTTTCTCCCCCGCCACCACGGCGACGCCCGCGGAGCCGTAACTTTGCGGAGCGCCCGGTGAGCGGCCAGAAGTCCTTCTCCGGCCGGTGCGTCGCGACCCAAACCGGAGGGATCAGGGTGTCAAATGGGTACATCGAACGACGACGCTGACAACGATCTGCCGAAGAGGTTGGGGGGCAAAGCGATGCCTTCAGGCGGCAGTCCCACGGTCCGCAGGAGGCGGGCGGGCAAGATCCTGCGCGAGATGCGTGAGAAGTCGGGCAGGGACGCGCAGGCCGCCGCCGATGCGTTGGAGGTGACCACTTCCACAATCTACCGGATGGAGCTCGGTCGCGTGGGCATCAAGCCACGCGACGTCACCGCGCTCGCCGAGGTCTACGGCGTCGGCGATTCCGCGCAGATCGACGAGCTGGTGCGGCTGGCCCGCGACGGGCGCAAGCGCGGCTGGTGGGCACGCTACTCCGACACCATCTCCCCGCCGTACGCGACCTACATCGGACTCGAGCAGGACGCCTCCAACCTGTACATCTACGACGCCCTGATCATCAACGGCCTGTTGCAGACCCGTGAGTACGCCCGCGCGACCTTCGATTTCTCCCTGGAGCAGTCCCGGCGGTTCATGGAGGAGCGGATCAACCTGCGCATGGAGCGGCAGCAGCGCCTCCGCCACGACCTGAAGATCTGGAACGTCATCGACGAGGCCGCGATCCGGCGCGTCCTGGGCGGTCCGAAGGTCATGATCGACCAACTGCAGAACCTGCTCGAACTGGCCGCGCTGCCCAACGTCCACCTCCAGGTGCTGCCATTCGACGGCGGGGCTTATCCCGGCATGCTCTCGTCGTTCACGATTCTCGGCTTCGGCGAGGTCGACGGCGACGTGGACCCCGGCTACCGCCACCCCGACGTGGTCTACATCGAGGGCCACAACGGCGACGTGTACGAGGAGGGCGACGACGTCGCCCCGTTCCACGAGGTGTTCGGGAACCTGCGCTCGGCCGCCCTGGGGCCCGGCCGGAGCCTCGAGTTCATCGACCAGCAGGCCAGCCGCCTCCGGTCGCTGTTAGCCAGCGGACACGACGGCGGGGCGGCCGCGCCGCGGCCGCCCCGCCGTGGTCAGACTTACCGGCCTTCGGATTGCAGCAGGGACAGCCAGTCAGCATGGCCGGCCCGCAGAATCGGGCTCCGATCGAGTTTGGTGTCGCGGATCTCCACGACATCGCCTGCGAGCCTGACCTCGACGCAAGCACCGTTCGGACCTGATCTACTGCTCTTTCTCCATGTCTGGGTCAACATGGATCTCCTCCTTCCAAGGAGCATTCATCGAGTCCCCAGGTCGCTGTTTACCATAGTCAGCAGCGCGAATGGCAAGCGTCACAAATCCGTCACTATCGGTTTCCGGACAACGCACGCGCAAGCCTCACCAATGCGGAATGTCACAGGCCTGGTCGGGGCTCTCCGGTTCGATCTGGACCGTGGCGTGCGCGATGCCGAAGCGTTTCGCCAGCGTCCGCCGGGCGTCGCCGAGGACGGCCGCCGGCTCGGCCCCCGAATCGAGCGCGAGGTGGACCGTCGCCACGTCCATTCCCGAGGTCAGGGTCCAGACGTGCAAATCATGAACCTGATTCACACCATTGAGTGCCCCCAGGGCTTCCTCGACTTCGCCGACGCTCACCCCTCTGGGGGCGTGCTGGAGGAGGATGCGGAGCGCGTCGCGGCCCAGGCGCGCCGCGCGCGGCAGGATGAACAGACCCACCGCCACGGCGATGAGGCTGTCGGCGTAGTACCAGCCGGTGAACCAGATGACCGCCGCCGCGGCGATCACCCCCAGGGAGCTGAGCGCGTCGCCGAGGACCTCGAAATAGGCCCCGCGCACGTTGATCGACTCGGCCGCGCCCGAACGCAGCAGCATCAGCGAGGTCACGTTCGCCGCCAGCGCCAGGCAGGCCACGGCGAGCATCGGCAGCGAATCCACTTCGGGAGGATCCTCGAAGCGGCGGACCGCCTGGACCACCACGAAGCCGGCGACCCCGAACAGCAGCACCGTGTTCGCCAATGCGGCGAGGACCTCGAGCCGGTACAGCCCGAACGTGCGCCGGGGCTTCCCGTTGCTCCTGCGCACCGCTACGATCGCGGCCAGCGCCATCGCGATGCCGAGGGTGTCGCCGGCGAGGTGGGCGGCGTCGGACAACAGCGCCAGGGAGCCGGTGAACCAGGAGGCGATCGCCTCGACGAGCATCACGGTCGCGGCCAAGGCCAGGGCGACCCAGAGTCGGCCGCGGTGGCGGGCACCGAGACTGGCGGCGACGTGTGCGTGGTCGTGGCCCATGCCGGCCTCCTCCTCAGCGGCGTCGGTTCGAGCGTGGCGCGGTGGCGTTCCCGGTGCCCAAAGAATGCTAACATGCGCATCTGTGCATGAAAAACCGGTATGGAATGCGAACAATGGGACAAATGACGGTAATGCTGGTTACAGCCCCCGGTGGTAAACCAGGGGGAGTTTCATAAATGTCAGGCGGGAATGGAATAATATTCATAAGAGATATTCCATCACTGATCACGGGGGGTGACGATGCAAGACGCCTTCGAAGTAGCCATCACCTCGTTCGGAGCAGTCGTCGGGATCGTTCTGATCTTCGCCGCGGTACTCGGACTGCGGTCGTGGATCGAGAATCACAGGCGGCGCAAGATCCGCGCCAAGGCCGACGCCGAAGCATGGATCCAGCTCTGCGACAACCAGTTGGCCATCGCACCCGCGCAACTCACCGACACGGAGGCCGCCGCGGCGCTCCAGCGGGCGCGGAAGCTCCACGAAAGTGCCCACCAAGTCCTCGATTCCGCCAAGAAGACCAAACACTACGATCAAGTCCGGACCTACGCGCTCGCCGGACTGCACAACCTGAATATCATGCGCCGCCGTCTCGGCAAGGCGCCCGGCCCGCAGGGCCCCGTGCCGTTCAATCTGGTCTCGGGCGTCTCCGGGGTGCCCGGCCGCGACGAGAACGAGCGCGATATCCCCACCGGCCCCGGCACCGGGGTCTACTTCTACTGAGGACAGAAGGGCCGCCCGGCGACCGCGAGGTCGCCCGGCGGCCGCTGTCCTCGGGGTCGGCGCGTCGAGCCCGGTCCCTCGATGCGGCTCCGGGTAACCTCCAGGTGTCCGGCGCCTCCGGAACCGAACTCCGGATCCACCTGTGATCAAGAGCCGGACATCTTCCGTTCACCGTTGGTTCACCCAAGGCCCAACTGCTCGCTACCCGCAGGGCTTACATTCGCGGAGAATTCCGAGAATCCTCTTCGCAAAGGAGAAGCCCGTGAGCGACCCGACCAGGCGTGCCGCCGGTCCAGCCGTGGTTCCGCCGCGCCTCGACACGGTCCCTCAGGCCGACTCGCAGCGCGTGTCACCCGTCGAAGGCGAGACCGTCTTCGACCTCCGCGACGTCGACGTCCACTACGGGAGCTTCCGGGCGGTCAAGGACGTCGGCTTCACCGTCGTCAAGAACGAGATCACCGCCCTCATCGGCCCCTCCGGCTGCGGCAAGTCGACGCTGCTGCGCTCGCTGAACCGCATGAACGACCTCATCCCCGGCGCCCGCGTGGGCGGGTTGGTCTCCTACCACGGTAAGAACATCTACGACGCCGACGTCGACCCGGTGGAGGTGCGGCGGCGCATCGGCATGGTGTTCCAGAAGCCCAACCCGTTCCCCAAGTCGATCTTCGACAACGTCGCCTTCGGCCCCAAGGTCCACGGCGCCTCGCGCACCGAGCGCGAGAGCATCGTCGAGGACTCCCTGAAGAAGGCCGCCCTGTGGGAGGAGGTCAAGGACGACCTGCGCAAGAGCGCCCTGACGCTCTCGGGCGGGCAGCAGCAGCGGTTGTGCATCGCACGCACCATCGCGATGCAGCCGGACGTGGTGCTCATGGACGAGCCGTGCTCGGCGCTCGACCCGATCGCCACCGCCCGCATCGAAGAGCTCATGGTCGACCTCGCCAAGCAGTTCACGATCGTGATCGTGACGCACAACATGCAGCAGGCCGCCCGCGTCTCCGACCGGACCGCGTTCTTCTCCACCGAGGTCAACGAGACCAGTGACATCCGCACCGGCGTGCTCGTGGAGTTCGACGACACGCAACGGATCTTCAGCAACCCCAGCGACGAGCGCACCGAGAACTACGTCACCGGACGTTTCGGTTAACGCCGCCGCACGGTTCGGTCCCGGCTCGCGCACCGGCCGCGCCGAGCTGCGAGGCCGTCCGCCGAGCCGGCCGCCGGATCCGGCTTGCCGCAGGCCGATTGCGAATCGCGCTCGACCGTTCACCGCCAGTTCAACTTTGCGTCGCCGACCGAATACTCGGCTCAGCTTCCATGAACTTGTAACCGGAACATCGAAGATCGGAGAAGAACGGCAATGGACCTCAAGGTTCAAAGCAAGAGAATTCTGCCCGTGGCGGTCACCGGCCTCCTGGCCGCGAGCCTGGCGGCCTGCGGCAACAGCGACGACGACGAGAACGGCGGCGGCAGCAACGGCGGCGGCGAGCTGTCCGGCAGCGTCGTCGCCGACGGCTCCAGCACCGTCGCGCCCCTCGGAGAGGCCGCGGCCGAACTGTTCATGACCGAGAACCCCGGCGTTCAGGTGACCGTCGGCACCTCCGGCACCGGAGGCGGTTTCGAGAAGTTCTGCGCCGGCGAGACCGACATCTCCGAGGCCTCCCGGGACATCAAGGACGAAGAGGCCCAGGCCTGTGCCGACGCCGGCATCGAATTCGTCCAGCTCGGCGTCGCCAACGACGCCCTGACCGTCATGGCCAACCAGGACAACCCCGTCGACTGCCTCACCGTGGAGCAGCTCCAGCAGATCTGGGGCCCGGACTCGACGCTCAGCAACTGGAGCGAGATCGAAGGACTCGACGCCGACTTCGACGAGGAGCTGGACCTGTACGGCCCCGGCACCGACTCGGGCACCTTCGACTTCTTCACCGAGGCGATCAACGGTGAAGGCGGCGTCCAGCGCACCGACTACAACAACATCGGCGAGGACGACAACTCCGGCATCCTCGGCGTCGAGGGATCGGCCGGCGGCCTGTTCTACTCCGGCTACTCCTACTACCTGGAGAACCAGGACCGCGTGAAGGCCATCGAGATCGACAACGGCGACGGCTGCGTCGCCCCGGCCGAGGAGACCGTGCAGGACGGCAGCTACGCCCCGCTCGGCCGCCAGCTCTACATCTTCCCGTCCGACCAGGGCCTGGAGAAGGAGCAGGTCAGGGCCTTCGTCGAGTACTTCGTCAGCAACTCCGGCGAAGTCGCCGAGGCCGCCGGCTTCATCGGTCTGACCGAGGACCAGGAGGCCGAAGCCCTGGAGTCGCTCGACTCCATCGGCTGAACCAGCCCGGGCCCGGTCCGCTCGTGGGCCGGGCCCGGACCCGCATCGAGAACACCTAAGGAGCACCATGACCACGAGCCCGGACCTCGCGGCCCCGCCCGACTCCGGCGGCCTGCCGAACCTGAGGCCGTCGAGTCCGCGCTACGGCGAGAAGATCATCTTCGGCATCCTCGCGGGGAGCGCAGTGATCTCGGTGGCCACGACGGTCGCGATCGTCCTGTCGCTGATCATGCCCTCCCTGGACTTCTTCCGGGATGTCTCGATCGTCGAGTTCCTTACCGGCACCGAATGGTCCGCCGGATTCCAGGACGCCCAGTACGGCGTCCTCGCGCTGCTGTCCGGCACCATCCAGGTGGTCTTCTACTCGCTGCTGGTCTCGATCCCGGTCGGCCTCGGCGTCGCCATCTACCTCAACGAGTACGCCCCCGACTGGGTCCGGCGGGCGGTCACGCCCGTGCTCGAGATCCTCGCGGGCGTCCCCACCGTCGCCATCGGCCTGTGGGCGCTGTACGCGCTCACCCCGATCGTCGCCGATCTCCTGCCCTTCCTGGAGTGGGGGACCTACTCGATCGGTGTAGCCGGCCTCGCCGTCGGCCTGATGTCGGTGCCGATCGTCTCCTCGGTCTCGCAGGACGCCCTGCGGGCCGTCCCGGACAGCCTCCGCCAGGGCGCCTTCGCCCTCGGCTCGACCAAACGCGAGGTCTCGATCAAGATCGCGGTGCCCGCGGCGTTCTCCGGCATCGTCGCCTCGATCATCCTCGCGGCCTCGCGCGCGGTCGGGGAGACCATGATCGTGCTCATGGCCGGCGGCGGCAGGCCGCAGTTCACCTTCGACCCGACCGAACCGGTCCTCGCGATGACCAGCTTCATCGGACAGACCGCCACCGGCGACATCGCCGCCGGCACCACGACCTACGACACCATCTTCGCCGTCGGCCTGCTGCTGTTCACGATCACGCTGATCCTGAACATGCTCGCGATCCGGATGGTGCGCCGATTCCGCGAGGTGTACGAGTAGATGCCTACCAAGGAACAGAACCGTATGAAATCGCCCAACCTGGCCGCGAGCGGCGCGGCAGCGGCCACCGAGCGCGGACTCCTCAGCAACGGACGCGGCAAGACCGTCGGCACGCTGTTCGCATCCCTGCTGTTCTTCGGGCTGAGCGTCGCCATGCTCGGGCTCGCCTGGCTCCTGGTCTGGTCGTTCCTCCGCGCGCAGGGGCGCCTGAGCTGGGACCTGTTCACCAACCCGCCCTCGACCCTCGACATCGAAAGCGCCGGATTCCGGCCCGCGATCCTCGGCACCCTGATGGTGATGGCCTTCGTGTTCGTCGTGATCGTCCCGCTGGGCGTTGGGGCCGCGATTTACCTCGAGGAATACGCCGACCGGAACCGCTGGTACAACCGCTTCATAGAACTCAACATCCAGAACCTCGCCGGGGTCCCGGCCGTGGTCTTCGGCATCCTGGGCCTGGCGTTCATCGCCCGCGGACCGTTCGGGCTCGGATTCATCCCGCTCACCGCCTCGCTGACATTGGCGCTGCTGGTGCTGCCGACGGTCATCCTCGCCACCAGAGAGGCCATCCGGGCGGTGCCCGACTCCATCCGCCAGGGCTCACTGGCGCTGGGCGCCACGAAGTGGCAGACGATCAGCCGCCAGGTCCTGCCCGTGTCGATCCCCGGGATCACCACCGGCGTGATCCTGGCCGTCTCCCGGGCCATCGGCGAGGCCGCGCCGCTGCTGCTGGTCGGCGCGACGACCTTCGTCGTATTCGACCCCGAACTGTTCAACTCGGGCTACACGGTCCTGCCGGTGCAGATCTACCAGTACGCCACCCGTGCCCAGCCGGAGTTCCACGACCTCGCCGCGGCCGGCGTGGTCATCATGCTCATCGTGCTGCTCACCATGAACGGATTCGCCATCTGGCTGCGCAACCACTTCGACAAGAAGCGGGTCGGCTGAGAGACGCCTGGAGCGCCCGATCGGGCGGGGCGGCCCACACCGCCCCGCCCTCGGCGTGTTCAGGGGCGGTTGAGGTGGACGTCGCCGGTCACCTGGTAGACCACCTGGTACGAGATGCGTACCGCGTGGTCGCCGAAGCGCTCGAAGAATCGCGCCAGCAGCGCCGCGTCGACCGCCACCTGGGGGTTGTAGGGCAGCTCGGGCAGTTGCCGGTGGATGCGGTCCTGGACCGCGTCGAGCTCGTCGTCGTCGAGCCCCATCTGCGCGGCCCGCAATCGGTCGTGCTCGGCGAGGATGCCCACCAGCTTCTCCGAGATCCGGTCGGCCGCCTCGCCCATCGCGGCGAAGTCCTCGTGCAGCGAGTCGGGGATCGGCGAGACCGGGGAGCGCATGATCACCGTCTTGGCCACGTGCTTGGCCAGGTCGCCCATCCGCTCCAGGTCCACAGAGATCCGGACCGCGCCGAGGATGAACCGCAGATCTGTTGCGACCGGCTCGTACTGGGTCATCAGCTCCACGATCCGGTCGTCGATCCGGAACTGGAGCGCGTTGATGTCCTGGTCGGCCGCCACGACGGCCTCGGCGGCCACGGTGTCGGCCTCCAGCAGCGCCGTGCTGGCCTGCCGCATGGCCTCTCCCACCCGCTCGGCCATGTCGACCAGGAGGCCGTTGAGCTCGTCGAGATGCCGGTGGAAGACGTTCGCCATAGGGGACCAATCAGGAGGTGGGGACCGGTTGCGGTACCCGCCCAGTGTAGTGCCGGTGTCCGTCGTGGGGCGTCAGCGTCGCGTTGCGCCTGCCGCGCACCGGTGGCAAGGCGAGGTTAGAGTGAGGATGAACCGTGATCGATCCCTGGGAGTTAAGCGCATGTCCTACCCCTCTCAGCCGTCCTTTACGCCACCGTATGGACAGCCTCAGCCGCCGCGGCAGACCAACTTGTGGATGGTCGGGGGAGCGGTGATCGTCGTCCTCGCCATCATCATGGCCGTGACGCTCCTGATCATCCAGCGCACCGGCGGGGGCGGTTCCGACCAGGCCGGCGACGAGACGACCTCCGAGGCCGAGCAGACCGAAGAGGAAGAGCCCTCCGCGGAGGAACCCTCCGAGGAACCCGAGCCCGAGCCGACCGAGGATGAGCCCACCGGCGAGGGTGGTGGCAACGAGGAGGTCGGCTTCAACGAGCAGACCTGCGACCAGTTCGACCTCTCGGCGTTCGAGGAGTACTTCGGCTCCGCCCACGACGCCGGTCAGGATTACCGCTACTCCTCCTCCAGCGGCGACACCGGCTCGCTGAGCTGCACCTACTACACCGAAGAGGGCTACAATGAGCTGGACCTCGAGGTCACCAGCTACTCCGATGCCGACTACGCGATGGACTGGTACGAAGGCGACTACGAGTACTGGGACGACGACGACAGCTACGAGGTGAGCGACTACGAGGAGCTCGGCGACGCCGGATTCCACGTGGTGTACGGCTCCGAGGGCTCTCAGAAGCGGGGTGTCGAGTTCGTCGTGGGCGTCCTCATCATCAAGGTCGACATCTGGATCTACACGGAAGAACACGATGCCGACGCCGCCGACGAGGTGGTGTACGACTACGCCGAAGAGGTCGTCGACCTCTTCTCCGGCTACGCGTGAACGATCCCGGGCGCCCGGATCGCGACCCGGGCGCCCGAGAGTATCCGAGTGCGCAAGATCTCCTCATTCCCTGAGCATGAAAAAAGGCCCGGTTTCCCGGACCTGTAAAGTGCGCCGCCAGGGACTCGAACCCCGAACCCGCTGATTAAGAGTCAGCTGCTCTGCCACTTGAGCTAGCGGCGCTTGAAGATTGAACTGATCTGGGTCGAATGGACCCGTGTGGCTCACACGAGGAGAAACTTTAGCACGTCCTGCGGGCTCACGTCTCCGGGGGCGCGACGGTCGTTACGCTTGATCGGTGACAAGTTTCGTTGACCGGGTGAACCTGCAGGTCATTGCCGGTAAAGGTGGAAACGGCTGCGCGTCGGTCCACCGGGAGAAGTTCAAGCCACTCGGTGGGCCGGACGGAGGCAACGGAGGGCACGGCGGCGACGTCGTGCTCGTAGTCGACCCGAACGCCCACACGCTGCTCGACTTCCACTTCCAGCGTCGCTTGCAAGCCGGCAACGGCAAGCAGGGGCAAGGCTCCAACCGCGACGGCGCCGCTGGCGGGACCATCCGGGTCCCGGTTCCGAACGGCACCGCCGTCTATGACGCCCAAGGCGATCAGATCACCGACCTGACCGGTGTCGGCACCGAGATCACCATCGCGCGCGGCGGCCGGGGCGGGCGCGGCAACGCCGCGCTGGTGAGCTCCAAGCGCCGCGTGCCCGGCTTCGCCGAGCTCGGCGAACCGGGGGACGAAATGGAGATCACCCTCGAACTCAAGAGCGTCGCGGACGTCGGCCTCGTCGGCTTCCCGTCGGCCGGGAAGTCCTCGCTGATCGCGGCGATGTCGGCCGCCAGGCCCAAGATCGCCGACTACCCGTTCACGACGCTGACCCCGAATCTCGGCGTGGTGTCGGCTGGTGAGACCACTTACACGATCGCAGACGTTCCGGGCCTGATTCCGGGAGCGGCACAGGGGAAGGGCCTGGGACTGGAGTTCCTCCGCCACATCGAGCGGTGCGCGGTGCTCGCGCACGTGATCGATTGCGCCAGCCTCGAGACCGATCGCGACCCGGCATCCGACATCGACGCGCTCGAGCACGAGCTCACCGAGTACGGGGGCCTGGCCGAGAAGCCCCGCATCGTCGTGCTCAACAAGGTCGACATCCCCGACGGCCGGGAACTGGCCGAGTACGTCCGGCCGGACCTGGACAAGTACGGCTGGCCCGTCTTCGAAGTCAGCGCCGTCAGCCGCGAGGGCCTGCGCGAGCTGTCGTTCGCTTTCGCCGCGGCGGTCGACCGGCACCGCGCCGAGCAGCCACCGCCCGAGGCGACCCGCGCAGTCCTCCGCCCGAAAGCCGTCGACGACTCGGGCTTCGAGGTCCGCAAAGTCAAGCCGGCGTTCGAAGGGGATGTGGAGTTCATCGTCTCCGGCAGGAAGCCGGAGCGCTGGGTGGGCCAGACCAGCTTCGACAACGAGGAGGCCGTCGGCTACCTGGCCGACCGCCTCGCCAATCTCGGCATCGAGGACGAGCTCGCCAAGCAGGGCGCGGTACCGGGTTCGGTCGTTCGGATCGCCGGCCACGAGTTCGAGTGGGAACCGACTGACCCGTCGGTGATCGCCACGGTAGGTCCGCGAGGAACCGACGCGAGGTTCGACCGCAGCGACCGGAGGGGCGCCGACGAGCGGCTTGCCGAACGCAAGTCCCGTCGTGCGGAGCTGCTCGATCAGGTCGCCAAGGATGAAGAAGCCAGCGGCAAACGCCGCCGCGGCTAGGCGAAGATGGCGTTGACCTGGCAATACGGGCGGAATGAGTGGGTGTGGCGCCGGACACGCACCCCCCTTGCAGAGCCCGGTTCCGGCTGGCGTAAATTAGTTCTTGCCCGCAAGGGAAACGGACAGGCGAACCGAAAGGTTCTGGTTCGAAATCCCAAAGGGCAAAACTCCGGACGAACAGATCGGGGCCCGATAGCGGCCCGAAAACGGTCTGGTAAGTTACTGGAGCCGCTCCGGTCGGAGCTGGAACATCCGTGATGTTTACAGCCTGATTGTGGCGTGTTGTTTGAGAACTCAACAGGGTGTTTGGATGGTCAGCGTGCGGGCTGGCTGGGCTGTTCCTGGTGTTGTGCTGGGGGTGGTTTGGTTGGTTTGTTTGACTGTCTTTTCCTTTTGGAATCGGTCAGGTCTGCTTCGATGCATGCTTTGATGCTGGCTGCTGCTGCGGTTGTGGTGGTGGTTGGTGTTGTTTGGTTTTGGTTGGAGAGTTTGATCCTGGCTCAGGACGAACGCTGGCGGCGTGCTTCACACATGCAAGTCGAACGGAAAGGCCTGCCTTTGGGTGGGTACTCGAGTGGCGAACGGGTGAGTAACACGTGGGTGACCTGTCCCTGGCTCTGGGATAACCGTTGGAAACGGCGGCTAATACCGGATGTGACTGCTGGATGCATGTTCAGTGGTGGAAAGCTTTGGCGGCTGGGGTGGGGCTCGCGGCCTATCAGCTGGTTGGTGGGGTGATGGCCTACCAAGGCGGTGACGGGTAGCCGGCCTGAGAGGGCGGTCGGTCACATTGGGACTGAGATACGGCCCAGACTCCTACGGGAGGCAGCAGTGGGGAATTTTGCACAATGGGCGGAAGCCTGATGCAGCGACGCCGCGTGAGGGATGACGGCTTTCGGGTTGTAAACCTCTTTTGTTCGCGACGAAGCCGGTCGTGTTCGGTCGGTGACGGTAGTGTTCGAATAAGCGCCGGCTAACTACGTGCCAGCAGCCGCGGTAAGACGTAGGGCGCGAGCGTTGTCCGGATTTATTGGGCGTAAAGGGCTCGTAGGCGGCTCGTCGCGTCTGTCGTGAAAAGCCATGGCTTAACTGTGGTCGTGCGGTGGATACGGGCGGGCTTGAGGCAAGTAGGGGAGACTGGAATTCTACGTGTAGCGGTGAAATGCGCAGATATGTGGAGGAACACCGGTGGCGAAGGCGGGTCTCTGGGCTTGTGCTGACGCTGAGGAGCGAAAGCGTGGGGAGCGAACAGGATTAGATACCCTGGTAGTCCATGCTGTAAACGGTGGGCGCTAGGTGTGGGGGCACGTTTGTGGTCTCTGTGCCGTAGCTAACGCATTAAGCGCCCCGCCTGGGGAGTACGGCCGCAAGGCTAAAACTCAAAGGAATTGACGGGGGCCCGCACAAGCGGCGGAGCATGCGGATTAATTCGATGCAACGCGAAGAACCTTACCTGGGTTTGACATCACCCCGATGGCTGTGGAGACGCAGTGTCCTTCGGGCGGGGTGACAGGTGGTGCATGGCTGTCGTCAGCTCGTGTCGTGAGATGTTGGGTTAAGTCCCGCAACGAGCGCAACCCTTGCCCCATGTTGCCAGCACGTAGTGGTGGGGACTCGTGGGGGACTGCCGGGGTTAACTCGGAGGAAGGTGGGGATGAGGTCAAGTCATCATGCCCCTTATGTCCAGGGCTTCACGCATGCTACATTGGCCGGTACAGCGGGTGGCGATACCGTGAGGTGGAGCGAATCTCTGTAAAGCCGGTCGTGGTTCGGATTCGAGTCTGCAACTCGGCTCGATGAAGGTGGAGTCGCTAGTAATCGCAGATCAGCAACGCTGCGGTGAATGCGTTCCCGGGCCTTGTACACACCGCCCGTCACGTCATGAAAGTTGGCAACACCCGAAGCCTGCGGCCCAACCGCTTTGTGCGGGGGGAGTGGTCGAAGGTGGGGCTGGCGATTAGGACGAAGTCGTAACAAGGTAGCCGTACCGGAAGGTGCGGCTGGATCACCTCCTTTCTAAGGAGTCC
>NZ_PGGV01000025.1:0-2778 GCF_002798405.1 Glycomyces xiaoerkulensis
AGCCGCGACGTGCTCCTGACTCAGGTCGGGGGGCGGGTCTTCGAACGGCTCGATCCCGGGTCCGAGGCGATGGGCGAGTCGCTTGCGTTGCCGCGGACGCGCGAGTCGGTGGACCGGCTGATGCAGGAGCTGGTCGGGCGGATCACCGCCTTCCGGTCGGGCTACCTCGCCATGATGGAGCTGCGCCTCGAAGCCACCCGCCGCCCCGAGCTGCGGGCGGTGCTCACGGAGCAGATCCGCGCGAACCTCCAGGACAACATCGACTTCCATCTGCAATCGGGCATGCCCGGGGACGCCGATACGGTGGTTGAGCTCTACTTGGCCCTGAACTGGCTGATCGTGGAACGGCTGACGCTCCCCGACCTCTTCGACCAGGCCAGGGCCGAGGCCCTCGTTACTGCGCTGGTCCACCGGATCGTCCCACCGGAATGACCCCCCATACGAAGCGAACGGAACACGGTCGCCGACGAGCCGACCAGATTCGTTGCGCTGGTCCAGCAGGGCTTGATGACCCGCGAAGAATTCGAGCGCCAGAAAGCGCGGCTACTCAGCTAGCACAATGCTGCTCGGTTGAGGTTGCGGCTGCAGGAGTCCCTGGCTTGCGGCGGAACTACGCGTTCAGGGGCGACAATGCGTTGTGGGCCAGGATCGAGCCGCTTATCCCCGAGCGCGAGCGTCAACTCGGCGCCTTGGGCAGGAAGCCGCTCGATGACCGTAAAGCGCTGCAAGACTAAGGGAGCCAGACCCAGACTGCGCAGAGGCGTGCCGTACGGTTCCGGGTTCGGGACCACCCCGTACGTAGTCGAACGGGCTCTGGCGCTGCTGTACTGGTTCCGCCGCTTGTGCCTCCGATGGGAACGCCGCAGGGAGATCCGCGAAGCGTTCCTCCACCTCGGATGCGCACTCATCTGCTGGAGACGTCTCCGGCAAATAGGCTAGGAACTCCTATTGCACAGTAAATGTCGGAGGATGAGGAGACCAGGCCTGCGTTTGCGATCCAGTGGGGTCAAAGTCCTGGCTTACAAGTGGCTCTTCGAGCAGTGGAGCTGAGATTTCGATATGCCAAGGGTCGGGACTGTCGAAGCTCCCCCGGACTGTGCCATCAGGCTGCAGCTCGCCTTCCCAGATAGCCTCGCCGTGCGAGATCACCTCGACGGTGGCATCCGGGATGGGCACGAGGCCACAATCCCTCTCCTCGTCGGCTGTTTGGTCAGCTGCCCGGCATATCTGGATCATTCCTTCTGCCTTCATGTCCAAGGCTGGTTCGTCGGGCCCCGGTGACGAGTCTGTGCAACCGGATATTGCGAAAGCGAAGCTAAGACAAGCTATTCCAAGTCCAGTACGTTTCACGGCAGATTTCTCACCTTTCTAAAGGACGGCACAGATTATCGCATTGATCCGATGCTGAACGAATCCCAGCCAGTCGGCCTTGGAGCCTGCCAATTTGCTGAAGTAACCATGCGTACTTGGGCGACATCGACGCCTCATTGTACTACCTTGTTACACAAGAAGACTTGCTGAAATTGTAAGGATTTCAGTGTCAGCATTCCTGACAGCTGCAGGCGGGGCAACGCGTATCCACGCGCTACCCCACCTGTAGGATTCAGGCTAGATTATAAGCCACAAGTGACGCCCCATGGTATTGGTCCGGCCTCTTGTTTCTGCCAATCGCCTTCGTAGTATTCCCAGGAAATCGAAACCCCGTCCTTCGAGATGCCGAAACCTGTAATTCTAGTGGAGCCCCATGTGTGGATATACTCCGTAAATAGTTGGCACGGCCCAGGTCCGTCAGTGTAGTCGACTACCGACATAACCAGATAGCCATAGTCTCCCGACTCGCTTCTGAAGGTTTCGCCTACACCGTGCCGTGTTTCCCTGTCTGCTCCAGTGTAGCGACATTCGTCAGGAGACGGGCCAGCATTACACAGGTATGCCGTGCCGCCCAACATCCCGACGGACTCATGCGTTCGCATGGCGACCACGTCGTCCCCTTGCTTCAGATCCGGAACGTGCTCCCACTCCGTATCTACATGCCAGCAGGCACAGGGTGACTCGTACCAGAGGTCCTCATCGTAGATTCGAACGTTGTCTTCGGAGAGTAGGCCGACGCTATCGGAGGATTCTTCGGATGATCCCACTTGGTACAGGTCGAGCTCACTGGCTGCTTCATTGAAGCTCCGGCCTTGACTGAGAAGAGCGCCGAGTTCTTCGCGAGTTTCAGCAGCTATTTGGCTCTGCTCAGCTTCGAACTCCTGAATTGCCTGGTTTCGAGTCATACCCGAAGATACCAGTTCTCCGACACGCTGATCTCGCACAGCGTTGGCGTGTTTATTTGCCTGATGCCGACGCTCTGGATCGCTGGCATTCACGGGTAGCTCGATCGAGCTCGGTGAAGCTGGTGAAGGTGGCTCTGCATTCACGGATTCGCTGGCGACTGCAATGCTAGCAAAAGGCACCACGAAAGCGATAGCTGACGCTATTGCTCGACGAAGCCAACGGTGAGATTCTTGAGTGCGCTTGGAATCCTTGATGGTCTTCCTTGGCATTAAGAGGTCTGCCTCCGGGGGTTGAGTTCGTTTTTCCAGGCAGGACTGTAACATAGATGAAACTCCATGTGAACAGGGATCTGCCAGGGAATTGGTCTTTGATCTCCTAACCGAGTGACATCCCAGATACCCATCCCTATGCTTTCCGGTAGGTCTGGATCGCCGTTCCGGAGTCGAAGGTTCGGTTCTCGGCCAGGTCGAAGCGGCTCGGTTGGTAGGGGCCGTCGAACAT
>NZ_PGGV01000025.1:2828-3580 GCF_002798405.1 Glycomyces xiaoerkulensis
TCGAACATGGGGATCCCGCCGCCGAGGACGAGCGGGTAGCGCTTGACGACGATCTGGTCGATCTCGTCGATGAGCGCGGCGGCGAGTTTTCCTCCGCCGCAGAGTCAGACCCCCTGGCCTGCCTCTTGTTTGAGGCGGGGCATGAACGTGGGGCGTGTTAGGCGATGAAGTTCACGTCCGGGGCGCGGGCCGGATCGAGTGTGGTCGAGATTACATATCGCCGCAGATGGGCGTACGGGCTCGGCCACCCCCTGTCCAGCCCCGGAGGATAGATGACCCCATTCCCGAGCCGCGACGTGCTCCTGACTCAGGTCGGGGGGCGGGTCTTCGAACGGCTCGATCCCGGGTCCGAGGCGATGGGCGAGTCGCTTGCGTTGCCGCGGACGCGCGAGTCGGTGGACCGGCTGATGCAGGAGCTGGTCGGGCGGATCACCGCCTTCCGGTCGGGCTACCTCGCCATGATGGAGCTGCGCCTCGAAGCCACCCGCCGCCCCGAGCTGCGGGCGGTGCTCACGGAGCAGATCCGCGCGAACCTCCAGGACAACATCGACTTCCATCTGCAATCGGGCATGCCCGGGGACGCCGATACGGTGGTTGAGCTCTACTTGGCCCTGAACTGGCTGATCGTGGAACGGCTGACGCTCCCCGACCTCTTCGACCAGGCCAGGGCCGAGGCCCTCGTTACTGCGCTGGTCCACCGGATCGTCCCACCGGAATGACCCCCCATACGAAGCGAACGGAACACGGTCGCC
>NZ_PGGV01000026.1:0-2921 GCF_002798405.1 Glycomyces xiaoerkulensis
AACCGCGCTCGCCGTGACCGCGGGAACCCTGCTCGCCCTCGGCCTCACCGCGCCCGCCGCCGGCCACCACCCCGAAGGACCACCGCAACCGTTCTTCGCCGAACACGACGACACCTGCACCTTCACCGAGACCAAGGGCCAACTGTCCTGGGCCGCCACGCACCCTCCCCAGCCCCCGGCGGTCAACCTCCGGGGACAGGCGCAGTCGGCCAACCTCGGCGACTGCAACTACCTCGTACCGGTCGTCCCCTACATCGAACTCCAGGCCTACGACCTCGACGACACCGCCGACGAGGCGGACTGGGAGACCGCCGCCACCGCAGTGGACCGCGAGGTCGTCCCCATCCCCGACGACAACCCGATCGACTTCCGCGCCCAGCTCACCCCCACCGCCTGGATCGGAATCGAGCCACCCGACATCGATGTCGTAACCGTCCGCGCCTGCCTCACCACCCGGGTCCACCCGCCCGAGGACCAGACCTACGACGGCGACTGCGGCAAACCCGACGTCCACCACCCATAACTCGTATCCACCCGGGCGGGTACGAACCGGCGGCCAAGCCGCCGGCCCCGCACCCGAGTCCGGCCCTCGCTCAAACCGATACGGAGTGAAGTCCCTTGAACACCATCCGAAAACTCCTATTGGCGGCAGTTCTGGCCGCCGCCGCGTCCCTACTGCTCCCGGCACCCGCCCAAGCCAACGAGACGGTGACCTTCTGCTTCCAGACCGACACCGATTCATCGGGCGGGGACGTGTGGGACTGCCACCAGATCCCCCTGACCGACCGGCTCAGCGACCCCGAGCTCCCACCCGGCTGCCCCGCTTGCGGACTGGCGATCGACTTCGAAGACGACCACCTCGACCCCAAGGTCCGGGCCGAGTATCTCGACCGGCTCGCCACCGGCTTCGCCACTCTCGGCGAGTCCGAGACCGCCGACGACCCCGACCTCGCCGATGGTCTCCGCCTGGAGGCCACCGAGGCGTTCATCGATGCGGCGGCAACGCTCGGCGACCAGAAGGTGACGCCGGAACGGACCGGCTGGGTCGACCAGGCGACCGGAGAGTTCATTGCAGACGACTACCCGCCGATCGAGTCCGCCGCCGGCTTCCTGTCCGGGGGCCTGAGAGCAACGCAGGCGGCGGGGCCGGACCCGTCCACCAACGACGTCTCGACCGCGGTATGGCTGTTCGAGAGCGGCTACCACTGCTTCGTCGTGGCCTTTGAACGCTGACAAGGCCCGACCCGTGGCGGGGCGCGCGGCATTGGCCGCGCGCCCCGCCGCCGTTCAGAACGCGTGTCGACAACCACTCGCGCGATCCCGGCCGACAAGGCAGAGCCCCCGCGAAGCGGTCAGACGACGGCACACCGCGACCGGGTACGTCCCCCTCGCCGGGCCAGCCGGTACCGCTCGAATCTGAGCCGCACCGCGTCGTCTCGGGGATGGCACCTGCCGTGGCGCGAAACGAGTACGACTACTTCCCGTGCGTACACAAGGCACGGCCCTCGTGCCCGGCCAATGCGGCGGATGCCGGGCGCGGCCGGTGCCTCGGAGGCACCGTCGCAACTCACTCGCCAACCGATTCGAGAACGACCAACCCTGCCGTCGCCTGCCGCGCACTACGCGAGCAGGCTCGGAAGCGGGTACCGGCGACCCCATTACCCGCGCAGATCAGGCACCACCTAGGTGCAGCGGCGCAGCTCAGAGATTTCAGTTGGCTTGCGCCCGTTCCCAACTCTCAAAATGGAGAGCTGACCGCCGTCGATTCACGGATGAGCAGCCGCGCGCCGCCTACGATTTCGCGGTACTCGTCCTCAGGGCGATCTCCTTGGAGCCGTTCGATCAGCAATCGCACGGCGGCGTCCGCCATCCCCTCGTGATCGGGCTCGACCGTCGAGAGCGAGGGTGCGGTGTACGACCCGACCGGAATCGCGTCGAACCCGATGACTTTGATGTCGTTGGGCACTCGAATCCCGCGTTCGTAGAGTGCCCGGAGCGTCCCGATTGCGACCTCGTCGGTGGCGCAGAAGATCCCGTCGACGCCGCCGGGGTGTTCGACCACTGCATGCGCGGAGCTGCGGCCGCCCTCGCAATGGAGCGGAGTCTCCAGGACCAGTCCGTTCGAACGATCGATGCCGTGCTCGTCGAGCGCGCGCAGGTAGCCGCGGGTGCGCTGGGTCGATACGTCGATGTCGTCCGGAGCGCCGTGACGGCCCCCGATCAGCGCGATCCGGCGGCAGCCGCGTTCGATGAGATGACGCGTGGCCATGAGGGCGCCGTCCTCGTTGCCCATCGACACGTGGTCGATCGGATCCGAGTAGGCGCGCTCCCCCATGACCACTATCGGGTAGCTGCTTCTGAGCATTGCCGAGTCGCGATCGGCCAGCTCGGTCGAATGCAGGATCAGTCCGTCGAACTTGCGCAACCGGGAGCGGGCGATCGCATCCACCTCGCCTTCGCGTCGCTGTCCGATCTGCTCGACGAGCACTTCGTACCCGTGGGCTGCGGCGCGTTCGGCCACGAAACCCGCGAGCAGACCGAAGTAGGCATTGCTGAAGTCGGAGATCGCCAGACCGATGACGCCGGTCCTGCCCTGCCGTAGACTTCGAGCGGCCGTGTTCAGGTGATACCCGAGTTCGGCGATCGCTTCGAGCACCCTGGCCCGGGTCGCTTCCCTGACGTGGGGGTGCCCGTTCACGACGTTCGAGACGGTCATGGGGGCTACCCCGGCACGACGCGCCACATCCTGCATCGTCGCCAATCCGCTCACCGTTCAGATTCCGTGTTGTTTAGCGGCATAATCTGATCCTAATAGGATTGACCAGTTGTTGCGGCTGGTCTTCCCGCAGCGGTACCACTGCCAGCGGGGCTGGTCTTGTGTGGTTTCTGTCGGGCGTTGGTGACGTGGCCCGGCGACTCCA
>NZ_PGGV01000026.1:2973-3926 GCF_002798405.1 Glycomyces xiaoerkulensis
GAGGACGGCAGCCACCGGTCGGCCACGACCAGGGTGCCGCCGTTCCAGGCGGTCTTGTATTCGAGCCGGCGGCGGATCCGGCCGAAGGCGGCG
The DNA here is from genome assembly GCF_002798405.1 of Glycomyces xiaoerkulensis. Lineage (GTDB taxonomy): Bacteria > Actinomycetota > Actinomycetes > Mycobacteriales > Micromonosporaceae > Glycomyces > Glycomyces xiaoerkulensis. The sequence continues at coordinate 3,067 of NZ_PGGV01000026.1, forward strand.
TCGGCGATGGGTGAGGGTGGCCGAGCGGACGCGGCCGGTCCCGCGTTTGAGGTGCCGGTCGAGCTTGCGGGTGTTCTCGCAGGTGCGCACAGCCCCGATCCGGGGCAGCGTGAGGTGCCGTCGATCCGGTTCGAGCCGGATGGTGCCGGTGGTGAACCGGCACGAAAGCCGGGAGTGCCGCTTCTCGCGTTTCGGGAATCCCATCTTAGCCCCGGCGCGTTTGCCGCGCTTGGACGCCTGCCAGTTCGCAAGCGCCATCGCGAGGTCGGCGCAACCGGCCGCGTAGACCTCTTTGGAGTTCTCGGCCCACCATGACGTGCCGTCCCCGCGGCCGGTGGCCGCCTCCTTGCGGGCGTTCCAGGATTTGCGAAGCCCGTAGGCCGACCAGTTCACATACGGGGTCAGATCGGCCTCGGCCAGGCCGTAGGTCCGCTCGGCCTCCCGCTGGTCCAGGTTCGCCCGCACCACCCCGAGCATGTGGTTGAACGCGAACCGCTTCCCACCGCAGTGGGAGCCGAACGCCTCGGCCTGCACCGGGGTCGGGTCGAGCGCGTACCGGTAGGCCTTGATGACTTTCACGACGCGGACTCCGAAGCGGCTTTCATGGCGGCCCGGGCGCGGCGCTGGGCCGACCGGCGGCCGTACAGGCGCGCGCACATCCAGATCAACACCTCGGTCATCTCCGGCACCAAGTCGTCCTCGACCTCGGCCTCATCCAGCACGACAATGGAACGGCCTTGCGCTGCAAGCGCGGCCTCCACCTGCTCGAACCCGAACCTGGCCAGCCGGTCCCGGTGCTCGACCACGATCGTCGACACCGAAGCGTCGGCCAGCAGCCGCCGCAGCTCGACCAGGTTCCC
>NZ_PGGV01000027.1:0-185843 GCF_002798405.1 Glycomyces xiaoerkulensis
GATGCGACCGTGACCGGCTCGAGTGGGAACTACACCGCCCAGCACGGGGGCAGCACCGTCTACACCGGCGGGGACTACCGGGCCGCGATCCAGACCGCCGTCGACGCCCTCGGCAACGGCCAACGCGTCTCAGTCATGGCCTCCGGCTCCATCGGCGGCAGCACCATCTGGATCCCCAGCAACCGCACCTTCGAAGGCTGCGGCACCATCAACGCCGGCAACAACGGCGGCCGCGGCGCCATCGAGTCGACCAACACCTCGAACGTGTCCATCCCCCACCTCGACCTCACCGGCGACCCGTACTTCGGGATGCGGTTCTTCGGCAACAACGGCCTCCACCTCGGCCAGATCAACCTCAACCTCGACGGCGGCATCGGCATCCGCTTCGAACGCGACGAACCGGCCAGCTCCAACGTGACCATGGACTACGTCTACGTCAACGGCGCCGGCAACCACGGGGTCGAGACCTGGAACGTCGACGGGTTGGAGATCGGCACCGTCGTCGCCCGCAACACCGCCTACGCCGGCCTGCTGCTCAACAACACCCGCAACGCCAACATCGGGCTGGTCGACGGCGACAACGTCGCCTCCGGCACCGGCTACGCCACCTTCCGCACCGCCAACCGCGCCGGCAGGCTCGCCGACGGCTCCTACGCCACCAACATCTACGTCGACCGGGTCGTCTCCCGCGGCGGCGGCCGCGGCATCTTCTGCGTCTCCGAATCCGGCGGCGTCCGCATCGGCCAGGTCGACCTGGCCGGCAACGGCAACAACGCCATCCTGATCGAGAACTGCTACAACTACACCATCGCCGGCGGCACCGTCGACGGCGGCGGCGAAGTCCGCATCGCCGCCCGCAGCGAATTCGCCAACACCCGCGACACCGACATCACCCTGACGGTCAACAACACCTCGGTCCGCGAATCACCCTGCGCCGACAACTCCACCTGGAACCTCTCCGGCAACGCCAGCATCGACATCTGCTAACCACCGGACGACAACGGGGCCGCGGACACAACCCGCGGCCCCGTTTCGCGTTCGCCTCAGCCGCGGCTGCGGGCCAGGTCGGCCGCACCGATGACCCCGGCCTTGGAACCGAGCACGGCGGCCTTGATCTCGGCCACCGGCAGCGTCGCGCGCTTGGACAGGGCCGCGGTGAAGTGCCGCCGGACCGGTTCGAGCAGCAGATCGCCGGCGTCGACCACGCCGCCGCCGATGATGATCACCCCGGGGTCGATCAACTGCACCATGTCCGCGGCGGAATTGCCGAGGTAGTACCCGACGGAGTCGAAGGCGGCCAGCGCGACCTCGTCGCCGTCGCGGGCGGCCTCGGAGATCTGGCGCCCGGTGATGGAGTCGGCCTCGCCGCCGGCGAGCTTGAGCATCAGCGCGGCCTTGTCGGGCTCCCGGTCGGCGCCTTCGCGGGCGGCCTGGGTCAGGGCCCGCCCGGAGGCGTACTGCTCCAGGCAGCCCAGGCGGCCGCAGCCGCACTCGCGGCCGTCGGGGACCATGAGGGTGTGGCCGATCTCGGCGGCGACGCCGTGGGTGCCGCGCAGCAGGTAGTCCTTTACGACGATGCCGCCGCCGACGCCGGTGCCGATGGTGTAGAGGACCGAGGAGCGGAAGCCCGCGGCGGCGCCGAACCGGTGCTCGCCCCAGATGGCGACGTTGGCGTCGTTCTCGACGATGACCGGCAGGCCGGTCGCCTCGGCGACCTTCTCGCGCAGGGGCTCGTCCTGCCAGGAGAGGTTGGGGGCGAGCATGACCGTGGACCGGTCGGCGGAGATCCAGCCGGCGGCGCCGATGCCGACCGCTTCGATGCCGTCGCGGTCGGCGCGCAGCTCGTCGACGACGTCCTTGACCGCGCTGATGACGCCGGGGGTGTCGTCCGCCGGGGTGGGGCGGCGGGCCGTGGCGAGGACGTTGCCGGCTTCGTCGACGAGGCCGCCGCCGACTTTGGTCCCCCCGATGTCGACCCCGATAGTCAGACTCACTGCTGTCCCTCCAGCGGACTAGCGAACAGGATGCTTAAGATTCTCCGCGACGCTGCGGGCCAACGCCAGACTTTACGGCATGGTTACCGGTGGTGGCTATCGGCCGGTCTATCAGCGTTCCCTCCGGGTCGGGCGTCCGACGTCGCATTTCCCACCGGGTCGGACTATCATCATGGTTCAGCTCACAGTCCGGCCGCAAGGACGGAGTGACTCACCGGTAACATACTGGTAAGCCGAATTTCAGTGCCGAGAACCGGCAAGTCGAACGGAGCCTGCCCATGCGCGAGTTCGCCGTCCCCCCCGTGGTGACTGTGCCCGATGAAGACAACACCGTGACCTCCCTGTGGGACTCCGCCGAGAACCACCCCGGCAGCGTCCTGTACCTGCGCACATACGACGACGGGGCGACCTGGGAGGAGGTCACCGCCGCCGAGTTCCGCGACCAGGTGGTCGGCGTCGCCCGCGGCCTGAGCGCGGCCGGCATCCAGCCGGGCGACCGGGTCGCGCTGATGTCCCGCACCAGATACGAGTGGACGCTGTTCGACTACGCGATCTGGACGGCCGGGGCGGTGACGGTGCCGATCTACGAGACCTCCTCGGCCGACCAGGCCGCATGGGTCATCTCCGATTCCGGAGCCGTGGCCGCCGTCGTCGAGACCGGCGAGAACCGCGAGCTCGTCGAGGGCTGCGGCGCCGAGGTCGAGAACCTCTGGACGATCGACCAGGGCGCGGTGGAGACGCTGACCGAGTCCGGGGCCGAGGCCGAGGTCGACATCGAGGGCCGCCGCACCTCCCGGAAGGCCGACGACCTGGCGACGATCATCTACACCTCGGGCACCACCGGCCGCTCCAAGGGCTGCATGCTCACCCACCGGAACCTGCTGGCCGACATCCGCAACGTCCTGCCCGAGGTCCCCAACATCCTGCACGAGAACGCACGGATGCTCATGTTCCTGCCGCTGGCGCACGTCCTGGCCCGCATCCTGCAGGTCGGCGCCATCGAGTCCCGCATCGCCCTGGCGCATTTCTCGGACCGGTCGAAGCTGGCCCAGATCATGCCGGTGGTCAGGCCGACCACGCTGCTGGCGATCCCGCGGGTGTTCGAGAAGGTGTACAACAACGCCTACCAGAAGGCCGTCGACGGCGGGAAGGGCCACCTGTTCGAAAAGGCCGCCGTCTGCGCGAAGGAGTACAGCCGCGCCCTCGACACGCCCGCCGGTCCCGGACTGCGGCTGAAACTGCGGCACAAGCTGTGGGACGTACTGGTGTACTCCAAGCTGCGCGCCGCGCTCGGCGGCGAGTGCTTCGGCGCGGTCTCGGGCGGCGCGGCCCTGGGCCAGGAGCTGGGGCACTTCTTCCGCGGCGTCGGGGTGACGATCTACGAGGGATACGGCCTGACCGAGACCGCGCCGGTGCTCACGCTCAACCTCGAGAACGCCATCAAGATCGGCTCGGTGGGGCGGCCGACCCCGGGAACGGCGCTTCGCGTCGCCGACGACGGCGAGCTACAGTCCAAGGGGCCGCAGGTCTTCCAGGGCTACTGGAACAACGACGCCGAGACTGCGGAGGTGCTCGACGCCGACGGCTGGTTCTCCACCGGCGACCTGGCCGAGATCGACGACGACGGCTACTGCACCATCACCGGCCGCAAGAAGGACATCATCGTCACCTCCGGGGGCAAGAACGTCGCCCCCGCACCACTGGAGAAGGTGATGGACTCGCATCCGCTCATCGCCTATGCGATGGTCGTCGGCGAGGGGCGGCCCTACATCGGCACGCTCCTCGCGCTGGACGGGGAGATGCTGCCGGACTGGCTCGAACGCCACGGCAAGGACCCCCGGACGCCGATCGCAGACGCGCGAGAGGACGATGACCTGCTAGAAGAGCTGCAAAAGGCCGTCGACCGGGCCAACGAGACGGTCTCACGGGCCGAGCAAATCAAGCGTTTCCGAGTGATTCCCGCCGAACTCAGCGAAGATACCGGAGAAATCACTCCCTCGACCAAGGTCAAACGCCACGTGGTCATGAAAAAATACTCAGACGAGATCAATGCGCTCTACGAAGAGGCGCGGCGAAGCGAGAAGAGTTCTTCCGAGAAGAGTTAGCGAGGCTCCATGAGCGAGGAGGCGGTGCTGGAACGGCAGTGGCGTCTACCCGCCGTGGCACTGCGGGCGGTGCTGTTCGTCCTCGTCGCCGTCTTCGGATGGGCGTCGGTCGGCATCGTTCCGGCCGCCACCTGGTGCGGCGTCCTCGCGCTCGCGGCGCTGCCCGGCGTCGCCCTCCCCCGGCACCGCATCCTGGCCCCGGCCGGCAGGCTCGCCGAGGTCGTCGTGGTCGTCCTCGGCACCCTCGCCACCGGCGGCCTTCCGGCGTGGATGCTGCCGTACCTGATCGCGCCGTTCGCCACCGCCGCCTTCGAGGCCTCCGCGCCCGGGGAGCCGGCCGGGTACGCCAGGTTCCGGATCTGGGGGCCGCCGGCGCTGGTGGCGGTCGCGGCGGTGGGGCTGCTCATCCAGACCCCGCGCGTGTCGGCCTTCGACCGCGGCACCTACGTCACCACGGTGGCCGTCGCGCTCGCCTTCGGGCTGGCGGCGGCGGTGGGCGCCTGGTGGCTGCGGCGGTTCCGCCGCTCGGACCAGACGCACTCGAAACTGCCGTATGCCGAGGCCGCGGCGCTGCTGACGCAGTTGCGCGTGGTCGCCAGGCAGCTTCCCGGATCGACGCTCGACCCGGGCGGGATCGCCACCGAGATCGTCGACACCGTCGGGCGCATCCCGGGGGCCGACCGGGTCGCGGTGCTGGCCGCCTCCTCCGGCAGGCGCCTGGTGGTGCTGTCCCAGCACGCCGACGAGCGGGTCGACTGGGAGACCTCCCCGCAGTTGAACACGCTCCTGGCCGACGCCTGGGCCGGGCAGAAGCCGCAGGCCGGCCAACTGCCGCTGTCGCGCTCCACGCAGGGTCCGGTGGCGTCGCTGGTGATCCCGCTGATCGCCGAGGGCCGCACGGTGGGCCTGGTCGCGATCGAGTCGGACGACCCGGCCGCGTTCGGCGCCGAGGCGATCACGCTCGCCGCCGACCAGACCAAGGGCGCGGCACTCCGCCTGGAGACGGCGCTGCTGTTCGAGGACGTGCGGTCGATGGCGACCACCGAGGAGCGGCAGCGGCTGGCCCGCGAAATCCACGACGGCATCGCCCAGGAGCTGGCGATGCTCGGCTACGGCATCGACAACGCGATGGCGGTCCTCCCGCCCGACGCCGGCGAGGCCACCGTCGAGCTGGAGGACCTGCGCAGCGAGGTGACCCGGCTCGTCACCGAGCTGCGGTTCTCGCTGTTCGAGCTGCGGTCGAACGTCGACCGCCAAGGGGGGCTGGCATCGGCGATCGCGGACTATGCTCGGACGGTGGGGGCTTCGGCCGGGCTGCGGGTGCACCTGTCGCTCGACGAGGGCGGCGCGCGGCTGCCGGCGAGCACCGAGGCCGAGCTGCTGCGGATCGCTCAGGAGGCGATCACGAACGCGCGCAAGCACGCTCGCGCCGAGAACCTCTGGGTCACCTGCGAGGTCGACCCTCCGTACACCCGGATCGAGGTCACCGACGACGGTCAGGGACTGGCCGGCGAGGCCGCCGAGGGCCGCTACGGCCTGGCGATCATGAGCGAGCGCGCCGAGCGCATCCGCGGTTCGCTGGAGATCCGGCCCCGCCAGCCCCACGGCACCACCGTGGCGGTCGTGCTCAACGCCTCCGCCCGGCCGACCCCGCAGACGACGCCGGCCCACCCGGGAACGGAGACGTGGGCCGCCACCGACCGCATGGCCGCAACCGAACAGACCACTACCGCGCCCGTCGGGTCCGCCGCGCGGCCCGAGGTAGCCGATGAGGAGAGAGACGAATGACTGCTGCTGCGCCTGAACCGACCGGTCAGACCACGACGGTCCTGATCGTCGACGACCACGACCTGATCCGCAAGGGCCTCCGGCACGCCTTCGACCGCGACCCGCAGTTCGAGGTCGTCGGCGAGGCCGACACCGCCGCCGAGGCGCTGCGGCAGGCCACCTCGCTGATGCCCAGCGTGGTCATCATGGATCTGCGCCTCCCCGACGGCTCGGGCCTGGAAGCGACCCGGAAGCTGCGCAAGACCCACCCGAGCATGGGCATCGTGGTGCTGACGATGTACGCCGGCGACGACCAGTTGTTCGGGGCCCTGGACGCGGGCGCGAGCGCCTTCGTCCCCAAGAGCGCCCCCTCCAGCGACGTGGTCTCGGCCGCCCGGCACGCCTCGTCGAATCCGACCGCGTTCAGCGCCGCGGACCTGGCCGAGGCGATGCAGCGGCGGCTGACCCCGTCCGGCCCGCAACTGTCGCCGCGCGAATCGCAGGTGCTCAAGCTCCTCGCCGACGGCCTGTCGGTGGCCGGCATCGCCAAGCAGCTCTACGTCTCGGAGTCGACCGCCAAGACCCACATCTCGAAGCTCTACGAGAAGCTCGGTGCCGGCAACCGCGCCCAGGCGCTGATGACGGCGCTGAAGCTGGGACTGCTGGAGGCCCCGGACCAGCCGAAGTTCTAGACTGTTTCGCCGTTGAGCATGGCTTCGAGCCGCCCGGCCTGGCGGGCCCAGGTCCATTCGCGGCAGGCCCACTCGCGGCTGGCGGCGGCGAACTTCCGCGCCAGGGCGTCGTCGGTGAGCACCTGCGTCAGCCGGTAGGCGATCTCGCCGACGTCGCGGCCGTCGACGACCCAGCCGGACTGGTCGTGCAGGACCGTGTCGGGCGCGCCGCCGGAGTCCCCGGCGATGACCGGCAGGCCGCTCGCGGCGGCCTCCAGGAAGACCGCGCCCAGGCCCTCGACGTCGAGGCCGCGGCGGCGGGTGCGGCACGGCATCGCGAACACGTCCCCGGCGGCGAAGTGCCTGGCGAGCTCCCCTTCGGGGACCGCGCCGGTGAAGGTCACCGCGTCTTCGACGCCGTGGGCCCGGGTCAGGCGACGCAGCCGCTTCTCGTAGGGGCCGCGGCCGATGACGAGCAGCCGCACGTCCTCGCCGGCCCGCTCGCGCACGTGCGGCAGGGCGGCGATGAGCTTGTCCTGGCCCTTGCGGGGCACCAGCCGGGAGACGCAGACGATCACCGGCCGCCGGCCGAGGTCGTACCGGCGGCGGATCTCGGCGCCGTCGACGTCGGGGTTGAACATCTCGGTGTCGATCCCGAACGTGAGCTGCTCCAGCCTCGTCAGATGCCCGGCGACCGGGGCGAGGCGCCGGTAGGTGTAGCCGCCGAGGTAGGTCATGACGTCCAGGGAACCGGCGATGCGCTGGAGCGCGGCCCGGGTGCCGGGCATCATCGCCCAGCCGACCTCGTGGCCGTGGGTCAGGGCGATGGCCCGCTCGATGCCGGTGTCGCGCCGCAGGCGCGCGGCGAGCAGGCCGAGCGGGGCGGCCGCGCCGAACCAGACCCGGTCGCAGCGGTGCTCGCGGGCGACGGCGGTGACCGCGCGCGCCACGCGCGGGGTCGGCAGCAGCATCGAGGCGCGGTCTCTGACCACATCGAACGGCTGGGCGGCGTCGAACTCCCTCCAGCCGGGGGCCGATGAGGTGTAGACGACCAGATCCTCGGACGGCAGGCGGAGGGCCATGCCGTGCACGAAGGTCTGGATGCCGCCCTTGCGAGGCGGAAAGTCGTTCGTGACCAGCAGTGTTCGACTCATCATGACCCCCTCCATGATCGTCCCAGTTTGACACGGCACGGTGGATTCGGAGGGAATCGGAGGTGACCTGTCGGCGGCCGGTCCCGCATGGCGGTGAATCGCCCCTGCGACCGGCGTCGCGAGCGGCTCCGGTGGCACACTGGGGTCCATGACGAGCGGCGACGACGGGTCCGAGTCCGGCGACGAATCCGAACCGGCGGTGGTCTTCCTCACCGAACCGGTGCGCCGCCGAACCGTCGAGATCGCCGCAGCCGCGATGCCGGGCCTGCCGCAGGGACGGGTGCCGGCCAAACTGCGGCGCTATCTCAAGTTCAATCCGGCCAAGCGGGCCAAGCTCGCCCGCACCGCCATCGCCAACGAACTGGCCGACGACGACCGGTTCCGCGCCGGGCTCGCCGAGGTGCTCGCCTCCACCGACGCACCGCTGGTCAAGGCACTCCGTGAAGGCGAGGAGATCTCGGCGATGAGCGACCCGGCCGAGGTCGCCGCGCTGGCCTACCTGCTGCGGACCGACGGCTGGGAGCGGGTGGTGGCCGCCTCGGCCGAGGCGATCCAGGAGGAGGCCGGGGCCGCGCCCGGCGCCGAGCGCGCCGACCCGCGGCTGGAGCAGCGGCTGGCCGCCGCCGAGAAGGAGAACCGGAAGCTGCGCGGGGCGCTGAACGAACAGCGTTCGGCCGCGTCCCGGCTGCAGGAGGACCTGCGCCGGGCCCGGCGGGAGCTGCGGGAGGCCGAGGAGCGGGCCGAGAAGGCGGCGGGCGACCTGGCCGCCGAGCGGGGCCGACTGCGGAAGTCCGACTCCGAGCGCCGCGCCGAGCGCCGGCGGCTGGAGGCCGAGGCGGGGGCGCTGCGGGACCAGTTGGAGGGCCTGCGGCGGGCCGACCGGGAATCGGACCGGCTGGCGTCCTCGCGGCTGTGGCTGCTGATGGAGACGCTCACCGGCACCGCCTCCGGTCTGCGGCGCGAACTGGGCCTGGACCCGGTGGACGAGCGCCCCGCGGAGTACGTGGCCGAGGAGCGCTGCGCCGAACCCGACACGCGGGAGGACGAGGGCTCCCGCGGCCTGGAACCGACAGACCCGCAGCGGCTCGACCACCTGCTGTCGCTGCCGAATCCGCACCTGATCGTCGACGGCTACAACGTCACCATGAGCGCCTGGGGCGACACGCTCACGCTGGAGCAGCAGCGCAACCGGCTGGTGCAAGCCCTGGGCGCGATCGCGGCGCAGACGAACGCGGAGATCACGGTGGTCTTCGACGGGTCCGACCCGATCTTCGGGGCCAAGCCGAGCGCCCGCGGGGTGCGGGTGCTGTTCAGCGCCAAGGGCGAGATCGCCGACGACGTGGTGGTGGACCTGGCGCGGGTGGAGCCGAAGGGCCGACCGGTGGTGGTGGTCTCCTCCGACCGGGAGGTCGCCGAGCGGGCCCGCCGACACGACGCGTACGCGGCGCCCTCGGAGATGCTCGTCAAGCGGATTCAGCGACTCTGAGCTCGGGGCGCCTTCAGCATCACCGACCGGGCGGCGCGGTCGTGGAGGCCGCGGTGGAAGGGGTCGACAAGCGCCGTGAGCGCGGGCAGGACCACCGACAGCAGCATGGCGCGGAGCAGGGCCCGGAGGAACCCGAGCCGGTCGCCGCCCTCGGCCGGCACGCAGGCGATCCGCATGATCGCCATGCCGAGGGTCTGGGATCCGACACCGAGGCTGAAGCCGTAGTAGGCGACGAACAGCAGCGGCGTGGTGAGGTTGACGCCCCAGAAGCGGATCTCGGCCAGGCCGAGCCAGGCCGCCAGATAGGTGATCACCAGGCACGCGATCCAGTCGATGAACAGCGCCGTCAGTCGCTCGCCGAGGCCGGCCAGGTCGTGCCCGGCGGGTTCGCCGCCGCGTCCGCTCGTCATGGGGCGAGTCTACGGCCAGGCCTCGCGCAGGCCCCGGCCGGTGCGCTGAGCTGTGCCTACATCGGAATTTTTACACCGGCGGGCGCGTCAAGTAACACACGCGAAACAATCGATTTACGCTGAGGCAACTGATCGCGGATAGCGTCTTGCCCAATACTCGCGATGTCGACAGCGGCGTCGGTGCGCGCAGTCATGGCGAAGCATGCGAGCCATGAGTTAGCTCAATACCTACCGAGAGGAACACCTCCGTGTTTTCAAGCCCTGATGAGCTCCTCGGATATGTCCGTGACCACGACGTGAAGTTCATCGACGTCCGCTTCTGCGACCTGCCGGGCGTCATGCAGCACTTCAACGTTCCGGCCTCGTCGTTCGACGCCGACACCCTGGAAGAGGGCCTGGCGTTCGACGGCTCCTCGATCCGCGGTTTCCAGGAGATCCACGAATCGGACATGCTCCTGCTGCCCGACGTCGCCACCGCCTTCGTCGACCCGTTCCGGGAGCAGAAGACGCTGGCCCTGAACTTCTTCATCCACGACCCCTTCACCCGCGAGGCCTACAGCCGCGACCCGCGCAACATCGCCAAGAAGGCCGAGCAGTACCTCACCGGCTCCGGCATCGCCGACATCGCCTACTTCGGGCCCGAGGCCGAGTTCTACATCTTCGACTCGATCCGCTTCGAAACCGCCGCCCAGCACGGCTTCTACCACATCGACTCGATCGAGGGCGCCTGGAACACCGGCCGCGACGAAGAGGGCGGCAACCTCGGCTACAAGCCGCGCCACAAGGGCGGGTACTTCCCGGTCGGCCCCGTCGACCACTTCGCGGACCTCCGCGACCGCATGGTCACCAACCTCGAGGACGCCGCCATCACCGTCGAGCGCGCCCACCACGAGGTCGGCACCGCCGGCCAGGCCGAGATCAACTACCGCTTCTCGACCCTGCTGCACGCCGGCGACCAGCTCCAGAAGTTCAAGTACATCATCAAGAACACCGCCCACAGCGCGGGCAAGACGGTGACGTTCATGCCCAAGCCGCTGTTCGGCGACAACGGCTCCGGCATGCACACCCACCAGAGCCTCTGGTCGGGCCGCGACCCGCTGTTCTACGACGAGACCGGCTACGCCGGCCTGTCGGACACCGCGCGCTACTACATCGGCGGCCTGCTCAAGCACGCCCCGAGCCTGCTGGCGTTCACCAACCCGTCGGTGAACTCCTACCGGCGCCTGGTGCCGGGCTTCGAGGCCCCGGTCAACCTGGTCTACTCGCAGCGGAACCGGTCAGCGTGCACCCGCATTCCGGTCACCGGCTCCAACGCCAAGGCCAAGCGCGTCGAGTTCCGCGTGCCCGACCCGTCGAGCAACCCGTACCTGGCGTTCTCGGCCATGCTCATGGCCGGCATCGACGGCATCAAGAACAAGATCGAGCCGCCGACGCCGGTCGACAAGGACCTCTACGAGCTCGGCCCCGAAGAGTACGGCGACATCGAGCAGGTCCCCGGTTCGCTGGACGAGGTGCTGAACAGCCTCGAGTCCGACCACGACTTCCTCACCGAGGGCGGCGTGTTCACCGAGGACCTGGTCGAGACCTGGATCGAGTACAAGCGCGAGAACGAGATCGACCCGATCCGCCTCCGCCCGACTCCGCACGAGTTCGACCTGTACTACGAGGTGTAGGAACCGACCTGTGTGAGGGCGCGGCCGCCAGGCCGCGCCCTTTTCCGTTTGTGCGGCCACCGCCCGCGAGGCATACTCGGTCGGTGCTCACCAGTCTTCTCCGCGGCGCCGACCGCGCCCTGCTGCGGGACGTCGCCGCTCTGGCCGCGGGGATCTTCGTGGCCGCGATCTCGTTCGGCGCGATCGCCTCCGCCCAAGGGGTCCCCTGGTGGCAGTCGAGCGCCATGTCGGCCCTGGTCTTCGCCGGGGCCTCCCAGTTCGCGACGATGGGGATCATGACCACCGGGGGCGGCCTGCTCGCCGGGGTCGCCGCGGGCCTGATCCTCAACCTGCGCCACGTGCCCTATGGGATGGCCGTCGGCGGAATCTACTGGACCAGTCTCCGGTCCAAGCTCGTGGGCACACACCTGCTGCTCGACCAGACCACCGCGTTCGCGCTGGCCGCCGGCGACGACCGGAGGCGGGCACGCACCGCGTTCTGGACGGTGGGGCTGACCCTGTTCGTCACCTGGAACATCGGGACGGTCGTCGGGGCGCTGGCCGGGCAGTTCATCGCCGACCCCGAGACGCTCGGGCTCGACGCGGCGCTCCCGGCGATCCTGCTGGCGCTCGTCATCCCCGGACTGCGCGACAAGCGCACACTCGCCGCCGGAATCGTCGGCTCGGGCGTCGCCCTGGGCACGAGCCTCTTCCTCCCCGCGGGTCTGCCGGTGCTGCTGGCGCTGCTGGGACTGGTCGTGATGTGGCGCGGCGGGACGAAGGAGGCGCGATGACGATGCTCGCCGCGATCTTCGCGCTGGCGGTCGGAACCTACCTCATCCGGCTCTCCGGGCCTCTGCTGCGCAAGCGGATGACGCTCTCGGCGTATACCGAGAAGGTGGTGAAGGCGGGCGCGACCGTGGTGCTCCTGGCGCTGACGGTGACCTCCACGTTCCTGGTGGAGGGCTCGTGGGCCGGCTGGGCGCTCCCGGCGGGCGTGCTCGTCGGCGGCGCACTGGCCTGGAAGCGCGCGCCGCTGGCGGTGGTGGTCGTGGCCGCCGCAGCGACCACGGCGCTGCTGCGGCTGGTGGGCGTGGCCTGAACACCGATGTGAAGGGGGCTCGCAGCCGTTCGGCTGCGAGCCCCCTTGTGTCAGATCAACCGGTGGTCGATTCCCACGGACGGGATCGGCTTACCAGTCGGTTGCGGCCGCCCGGCGGCGGCGCGCGATGAAGAACAGCACGGCGGCGGCGGCCACGAGGGCGGCCGCGGCGCTGACCATGATGGTCAGGTTCGACCCGGTGGACGGGAGCTGCTCATCGGCGACCGGGGTGGTCTCCTCCCCGGGGACTTCCTCGCAGTCCTCGGGCTTGGTCCAGGTAGCCTCGCCCTCGTAGGCGTCCTCGCCGTCGTCGATGACGTACGCAACGGTCAGCTCATCGCCGGAGGCCTCGAAGAGCTCGGTCACGGATTCGCCCGGAGCCAGCTCGACGACGCGCTCCTCACCGTTGCTCGGAGCGAAGGTGAAGGTCGTCGAGGGAGCGTCCTCGGGGATGGCCAGCTCGAACTCAAGACCGTCGCAAGTCTCCCAGATGGTGCCCCACTCACAGTTGGTGCCGGTGACGTCCCACTGGTACGTCTCGAACTCCTCGCCATCGACCGAAACAATCACGGACTGGCCCGCCTCAGGGTCTTCGACTGCGAAGTACTCCGTGAACTCCTCCCCGACCTTGGGAGTACCGACAACGGGGTCGCCGACGCTTGGTGTGAAGGTGAACTCGGCCAGCGCCTCAGAGTTGTTGTTGTCAGCGGTCACCGCGATGCCGAAGCAGTCGCTCTGCGCGCTGAGCCCGATCTCAGGGGTGGGTTCCTGGTCGGGGTCACAGTCAGAGGGCGCCGTGACGCGGCCTCTTTGGCTCCACTCGTTGACATCGCCCCAATGGTGATCATCCGGGTAGTCCCAGAAGGCTCTCACCTTCAGGCTGGCTTCCGTGACCGACGAGTCGAAGGTCTGAACACCGGTCACGGTGTCTCCGTGATAGCCAGCCTGGTCGACTAGATCGGCATCGAGATCGGAATCTTCGGGGTCGATCTCTTCAATCGTGCCGATCGGCACTTCCCCGCCGGTCGGTGCAACGAACTCGACCGTCCATGTGACCTTCCAGCCATCATCGGTGCAGGCGGCTTCGCCGGTGACGACGGGGTGGTGGGCTTGCGCGCCCGAAGCGAAGGCGACCGCGCCGCCAAGTCCTACGACCACGCTGCCGGCCAGTCCCAGTACCCGCCTAAGGGTCCGGTTCATGTTTCTCCTAAGTTGTGGCTTCTCGGTTGAGGGTTGGAGTAATGCCATCGTGACCGGGGAGAAGAGGCCCGATCGGCTTCAGCACTCTACCAAACAGGACACGCGCCGAAGCGAGGAAAGGTCGCATAACGATCTGACAACGTATACAGTTTCGACCTGCTGCGCCACAAAGAGTCAACTCGCCTGTCTGAGAGCTGCAGAACGCCGGAGCATCTGGGCCTTCTCGCGCGCATTCTCGGTCAGCTCCGCGGCCTCTTCGAACGCTCCTGCCGCCTCGGTGTTGCGCCCCATGCGTTCGAGCATCTCGCCGCGCACCGCGCGGACCAGGTGGTAATCCTTCAGCGCCGGAAGGTCGGCGATCTCGTCGACCATCCGCAACCCGCGCTCGGGACCGAAGGCCATCCCGAACGCCACGGCCCGGTTCAGCGCCACCACCGGCGAAGGCTGCACCGTCAGCAGCCGCGAGTAGAGCCCGGCGATGCGCACCCAGTCGGTCTCCTCGGCCCTGGCCGCGCGCGCGTGGCAGGCGGCGATAGCAGCCTGCAGCCGGTACGGTCCGGCGTCATCGCCCCCGTCGCGGGCCCGGTGGAGCGCAGACAGGCCGCGCCGGACCAGCAGTCCATCCCATTTGGAGCGGTCCTGGTCCGGCAGCGGCACCGGCTCGCCCTCGGCGTCCACGCGGGCGCGGGAGCGTGAGGCCTGGAAGTCCAGGAGCGCAGCCAGTCCCAGGACCTCGGGCTGGCCGGGCAGCAGGGCCGCCAGGCGCTGCGCCAGCCGCATCGCGTCCTCGCAGAGTTCGGGGCGCATGAGGTCCCGGCCGCCGGTGGCGGTGTAGCCCTCGTTGAAGATCAGGTAGACGACTTCCAGGACCGCGTCGAGGCGCTCGCCGAACTCGTCGGGGCCGGGGGCCTCGAAGGCCACGCCCGCCTTCGCGAGTTTGCGCTTGGCTCGCACGATGCGCTGGGCGACGGTGGATTCGCTCGTCAGGTAGGCGCGGGCGATCTCGGCGGTGGTCAGACCCGCGGCGGCCTTGAGGGTGAGCGCGGCGCGGGCCTCGACCGAGAGCACCGGGTGGCAGGCGCAGAAGATCACCCGGAGCAGCTCGTCGCCGATGTCGTCGTCGAGTTCGCGTTCGGCCTCGCCGATCGGGTCCTCGGTCTCCCCGGCGGCCTCGAGTCGGCGCGCGAGGCGCTCGTATTTGCTCTTGAGGTTCCGGTCGCGCCGGATGCGGTCGACCGCGCGGCGCTTGGCGGTCACCATGAGCCAGGCGGCGGGCCGGTCGGGGACGCCCTCGTCCGGCCACTGTTCGAGCGCGGCCACGACCGCGTCGGCGGCGAGGTCCTCGGCGAGGCCGACGTCGTTGACCGTGCGGGCGAGGACGGCGATGATCTTGGCGGACTCCATCCGCCATACCGTCTCCACCGCTGTGGTCACTCCGTCGGCCCGCATACCGCCTAGCTAAGCACACCGGCCGGGCCGGTCACTCCTCGTCCACGATCCGGCGGACCTCGTGAACGAGTTCCACACCGGGGGCGTGCCTGCGGTGCAGCTCCACCGACTTCCTGGCGATCTCCACCGCCTCGTCCTGGCTGCGGCACTGGACGATGAAGTAGCCGCCGACCCATTCCTTCGCCTCGGCGAACGGGCCGTCGACGACCTTGACCTCGCCGCCGTGCAGGTCGACGCGGGTGGCGCGGTCGGTCGGCTCCAGGCCCGCGGCGTCGACGAGGATGCCGTCGGCGGCGAGCCCCGAGACGAACTCGCCCATAGCCTCGTACATCTCGGCGGGAACCTGCTTCGGGTCGAGCGGGCCTTCGTGGACTACGTTGATGAGGTATCGCATGGTCTTGCTCCTTCGGGTTCGTTTACGCCCTTGATACCCCTGGGTCGATCGGAGCGCCGCCGAATCGACACCTCCGGCGAGGGAATCCGCGGAATTCTTCGCCGCTTAGATCTCCAGCCACTCCTCGGCTTCGTCGATCTCGTCCTCGCTGAGGTAGTCGCTCTCGACCAGGACTTCCTCCCAGTTCGACGCGTCGACGTTCACCGGCTCCAGCAGGTAGGACGGGACGAACTTGAAGCCGTTGTCGTAGGTGCCGAGGTCGTTGACCTCGGGACTGCCGCCGTCGACGATGCGCTTGACCATGTCGAAGGCGACCTCGGCCAGGTCGCGCGTGTCCTTGAAGACCGTCTGGGTCTGGCCGGTCTCGTCCCTGATGGCCTTGACCGAGATCGCCTCGGCGTCCTGCCCGGTGACGATGGGGAAGTCGGCCGTGCCGGGAATGTACCCGGCCTCCTCGAGCGCGGCGACGACGCCGCGGCTGATGCCGTCGTACGGCGAGAGCACGGCGTGGAGCTCGCCGTCCTCGTAGTGGTCCTCGAGCAGCCCGGTCATGCGGTCCTTGGCGCGGACGCCGTCCCAGCGGAGCGTGGAGGTCGGTTCCTGCTCGGTCTCCCCGGAGCGGATGTTGATGGTGCCTTCGTACATGTAGCGCTCGAAGGTGTCCATGCCGCCCTGGAAGAAGTACTGGGAGTTGCTGTCGTCGGGCGAGCCGGAGAAGACCTCGACGTTGAACGGCCCCGAGTTCTCCTCGACGCTGAGCCGGTCGAGGATGTGCGTGGCTTGGAGGACTCCGACCCGGTAGTTGTCGAACGAGGCGTAGTAGTCCACGTCCGGGGTCTGGAGGATGAGGCGGTCGTAGGAGATGATGGTCACGCCGCGGTCCTTGGCGGTGGCGAGGACCTCGCCCAGGGACTGGTTGTCGATCGCGGCGATGATGAGGAACTCCACGCCGTCGTCGATCATGCCCTGGATCTGCTCGATCTGGGCCTCGATCTCGTCCTCGCCGTACTCGAGGATCGTGTCGTAGCCGGCGTCGATGAGCATGTTCTCGAGTGCCTCACCTTCGATCACCCAGCGTTCGGAGGTGGTGGTGGGCATCGAGATGCCGGTAAAGCCGGTGAGCTCGGCGGACTCCTCGTCCGACGAGCATCCGGCCACCGCTGTGACTGCTAGGCCCGTGGATCCGTAAAGCAGGCGGCGGCGACTGAGGTACATGGGGGATGTACTCCTTCGTACAAAGATGGGGCGACAATTCACCTGGAATGTACACGAGCAAGGTTTACATCAAGCGGAATATTCCGTAACCGAATCGTTGTCTGACGAGAAGGATAAACCATCCTATTTCCGACACCGCCATCGGTAGGGCGCCCACACTGACGGTAGAGCCTCGACTCCGCGCTCCGAGCGGCGGCCCCTCCGAATACGATCACGGTCATGGAAGACCGCTGGGTGGGGGTCGCCGACCGGGTGTGGGTGCGGCGCTGCCGGGAGCTGGACCTGTCACTCGGACTGGTCGTCGGCGACGACCGCTGCCTGGTGATCGACACCGGCGTCGACACCGACCACGGCCGCGCCTTCGCGGCCGCCGTCCGCGAGCTGACCCCGCTGCCCTGGCAGATCGCCTACACCCACGACCACTACGACCACTGGTTCGGGACCGCCGCGTTCGGCGAATGCGCCGTCTGGGCGGTCGGCGACGCCTCGGCCTACGTCGGCTCCGGGGAGGTCCAGCGGGAGCGCATGGCCGTCCAGTACCGGCGCGAGGGCCGCGAGCGGGCCGCCGAGCGCCTCGGCCGCTCCCGGTTGGTGCCGCCGAACCGGACCGTCGCCGAGGCGGTCGAGCTGGATCTCGGCGGCCGAACCGCCCTCCTGCGTCCAGCAGGGCCCGCGCACACCGACAACGACCTGGCCGTCGAGGTCCCCGATGCGGGCGTCCTGTTCGCAGGCGACCTGTTCGAACACGGCGCACCGCCGCAGTACGACGACGCCTTCCCCCAGCACTGGGCGCGATCCGCCGCGCACCTCCTGCGCCGGAGCCCCGCGACGGTGGTGCCCGGCCACGGCGAGCCCGGCGACCACCGGTGGGCCCTCGGCCAGGCGCGCGACCTGGCCGAGGTGGCGCGGTTGTGCGGCGAGGTCGCGGCGGGCCGGCTCAGGCCCGAGGAGGCCGCCGCGAACGGACCGTTCGACGCCGCGACCATGCGCACCGCCCTGGAGCGCACCGCCACTCAGTAAATCCAACTTGGACGGTAAACGGAACCGAGGGATTGCGGCATCCGGACGATGTGCACATTGGGCGTACACTTGATCCCCTGAGCCCATATCGCTGATATCCGGAGCCGTTTGTGTCCAAGGAAGCACACAAGCAACCCACCCCCACCGAAACCGAATCGAAGAAAGCCAAGTTCATCTCCTCCTCGGCCGGAGGGGTATTCGCCGCCCTCGGCCTGAGCCTCGCCCTGATCGGCATCCTGTCGGAGGGGCTGACCGGGAGCGAACTGGAGGCGATGAAGGTCGTCGCCTGGATCCTGGCCTCCCTGGCCCTGGTCTCGCTCGCGCTCCGGGGCGGCCTCTGGTTCATGCTGGAACGATCCGGGCGGCCCCCGCCCGAATTCCCCCCGCCGCACGGCAACTGGGTGAAGCGCCACCGCAGGTCCGTCTCCGTCTCATCCATCGCACTGGTACTCGCGGCCGCGGTCCTGACGATCCTCCAGGATCAGCTCGGCGAGGCCATCAACCCCGACTGCCCCGACCCCATCGAACTGACCGTGCAGGTGCCCTCCGAAGGGTCGGCGGGATTCGCGCAGGTGGTCGAGGCCTACGCGAGCCGGCAGCGCGACGACCGCGGATGCCGCACGGTGAGCGCCACCGCTCTCCCCGTCTCCTGGCCCGAGACGCAGGCGGCCTACGCCGCCGGCTGGGACGCCGACACCGTACGGCTCCTGGGACCGCGGCCCGGAGTCTGGATCGCCGAATCGGCCGCGCAGATCGACTTCGTCGGCGGCACCGCGGAGGAAGCCGCGCCGCTCGAGTCGGATCCGATCGAGATCGGCTCCACGCCACTGGTCCTCGCGGTGCCCGAGGGCCTCGACACCGGGTCCGCTCCGGCCGAGGCGGTCTTCGAGGCGCTGAGCGGCTCGGACACCGGCGTCGTCCGCCCCGACCCGGAGCTGTCGTTCACCGGGCTCTACCACCTCAACTGGCTCTACCAACTGGACCCGCCCGACTCCGCGATCGAGGACCGCATCGACGCCGCCTTCCAGCGGCTCGGACTCGGCCAACTCGACGAGAACGATCTGCTCTGCAGCATGCACCAGCTCGGGGAGTCGGACGAGACCGGCGCCGTGCTCACCACCGAGCGGGCCATGCTGCTCTACAACGCCGCCCAGATGCGTTCGGACTGTCCGCAGCCGAGCTCCCCGCCCGCACTGACCGCGCTCTATCCGTCCGACGCCGGCAGCCTGGACTACAGCGCCGTGCGACTCGGCTGGGACCAACCCGCCACCGCCGACCCGGCGGTCGAGGCCGAGCGTGCCGACGCGGCCGAGGGCTTCGTCCGGTGGCTCGGCGAACCCGAAGGGCGGGAGGCGCTGGCGGAAGTCTGCATCCGGGTCGAGGGAGTCCAGCCGGTGGCGCCCTGCTCCAGCTCCCAAGCCGATACCGACGCCGAACTGAGCACGTACGGCCCCGAGGCGCGACGCATCGAGGAGCTGCTGCGGAACTACGGCAACGCCAGGAAGCCCACGCGGGTCCTGCTGGCGATCGACACCTCGGGATCGATGGCGGAGCAGACCGGTCCGAACGGCACGCCCCTCGACGAGGCCGCCAAGGTCGGCGCCGAGGCGGCACTGCTCGAGTTCGGCCCGAACGACGAATTCGGCGTGTGGGCGTTCCCCGACGACGAGCGGATGCGACCGAACGAGCTGGTGGACATCGGACCGGCCGACGGCGACCACTCCGAACGGGCGAGGCGGGAGATCGCGAACCTGGTGCCCGCCGGGGGCACCCCCCTGTACTTCACCATCGCCGAAGGCGTGGCCGAACTCGACTCGCGCGACGGCGACGACGTGCAGTCGATCATGGTGGTCCTCACCGACGGCGAGAACGACGACCAGGTCAACGAGGTCACCCTCGACGGCCTGGCGGAGCACCTGTCGGGAACCGACGTGCAGTTGTCGGCGATCACCGTCGGCGAGGCCGACTGCGAGAAAACCGGGCTCGGGGATCTGGCGCAGGCCTCCCGCGGCAGGTGCCTGAACGTACAGGCCCGAACGCTGGAGGACACCTTCCAGGAGCTCCTCGACCAGATCTGGGGCGGCGATGTCTGAACGGCCACGCGAACCGGCCCGCCGACGGGGAATCGGCCGCCGGAGCCTCCTCGCCGCCCTCGCGGCCGGAACCGCACTCGGCGCGGGCGGCGCGATCGGCTGGAACCGGTACGCGCACCGGGAAGCCGACTGGGAGACGGTCCCCGACGGCGACGCCTTGACCGTCCTCACCGGACGCGACGAGAGCATCGGAGGCCAGCGGGCCGCACTGGTTGACCTCTGGAACCGCCTCTACGGCGAAGACCACCGGGCCGAACTGCGCGAACTGCCGGACAACGCCGATCTGCAGTACAGCGGCATCCACGCCGCCCTCCAAGCCCGCGACCGCGACATCGACCTGGTGAACCTCGACCTCCCGTGGATCACCGAGTTCGTCGAGCGGGGGCACCTGCGTGAGCTCACCGATCTGGGCGACGACCGTTTCCTGGAGGCGCCGTTCCAGGCCGGCGTCATCGGCGGGGCCGTCTACGCACTGCCGTTCAACACCGACGTCGGTCTGCTCTACTACAACAAGGACCTCGTCGGCAGCCCCGATGCCGACTGGGAGGACCGCACGCGTTTCAAGGGCGTGCTCGAGGCGAGCCTGGCCGACCACGACCGGCTCGAGGGCGGCATCGCCATGCAATTGGCGCCGTACGAGGGATTCACCGTCAACGTGTGGGAGTACCTGATCTCCCACGGGGCCGAACCGGTCCGCGAGGACCTGCTCCAGTTCGACGAGGACGACGACACGTCCGACGCGCTCGACGAGATGCAGCAGGAGATCGACGAACGCTTGATCTGGCGCGATTCGCTCCAGTCCAACGAGGCCGAGTCCCTGGACGCGTTCAAAGAGGAGAAGACCGCCTTCCTGCGGCACTGGCCGAGCGCCTATCCCCAGTTGCTCGCCTGCGACGAGGTCGAGTTCGATGTGGGCATCGCCCCGCTGCCCGGGGTCGGCGTCCTGGGCGGGCAGAGCCTCGCGGTGACCTCGCACGGCCGCTACCCCGTGGTCGCCCAGGCGCTGGCCGAGTTCCTGACCAGCGCCCGGAGCCAGCAGATCCTGTTCGAACGGGGCGGTTTCGCGCCGACCCGGCCCGAGCCGTACGAGGACGCGAACGCGCGGGGGTCCGCCTCGGACGGCTCCGGGGCGGCGTCCGATGAGTGCACCGACCTGGGGACGTTTCCTCCGGAGGGCGTCGGCGCCGTCGAAACCGCACTGGAGCGGGCCGGTGAGGCCGAGGACGGGCCGCATCCGCCCGGGCTGCGCCCGGCCGTCGACCGCTACATCCGCTTCAGCGAGGCGTTCCACGGCTATCTGCACCCGAGGTTCTCAAGCGGGGACGACATCGATCCCGCCACGCTGCAACGGGTGCTGAAGGCGGCCGTCGAGGGGAGGTGACTAGCCCAGCGGCTCGTCCTCGAAGGCGGCGTGGAGTTTGCGCAGCAGCTCGCCGAGCTGCCGGCGCTCGTCGGACTCCAGCGCCGACAGGGCGGATTCGGTGACTCCGAGGCCGGCGCGGACGGCCCCTTCGACGGCCTCCATGCCCGGCTCGGTGAGGCGGACCCGGAGGCCGCGGCGGTCGTCCGGATCGGGGAGGCGCTCGACCAGGCCGGCGCGTTCGAGCTTGTCGAGCCGGCCGGTCAGACCACCGGAGCTGAGCATGAGGCTGGCGCCGATCTGCTTGGGCGAGAGGATGAACGGCTCGCCGGAGCGCCGGATGCTCGCGAGGACGTCGAACTCGTTGCGGCCGATGCCGTACTCGGCGTAGACGCGGGCCAGCCGCATCCGGAGCTTCTCCGAGACCCGGTGGATGCGGCCGAAGGTCGCCATGGATTCCAGGCGGAGCTCGGGGATCTCCCGGCTCCACTGCTCGACGATGCGATCGACCGCGTCCGGTTCAGCCATGGGGACATTGTGCCCCGGCCGCCCCGAGCACGCGCGGATACCTTCCGGTGATGTAGATCAATCTAAAGTATCTTGCGTCTCATTATCTTGATAGTAAGCTACTTTATGGCAAGCTATCTGGAGGCATCCATGCGGACCCGCGACATCTTCCTGACCGCCCTCGCACCCGTCATGTGGGGCACCACCTACATCGTGACCACCGAACTCCTCCCGCCCGACCGCCCCCTGCTGACCGCCCTGATCCGCGCGCTCCCGGCGGGAATCCTGCTGACATTGATCGCGCGACGGCTTCCGCAGGGCCGGTGGTGGTGGAAGGCGAGCGTGATCGGCGCGCTCAACATCGCGGTCTTCTTCGCCCTGCTGTTCCTGGCGGCCTACCGGCTGCCCGGCGGCGTGGCCGCCGTGGCCGCGGCGGCCGGTCCCCTGGCCACGGCCGGGGCGACGATCCTCATCCTGCACCAGAAGGTCAGGCTGCGGACCTGGCTGCTGGGCCTGGCCGGAGTCACCGGGGTGGCGATGGTGGTCCTGACCGCCGAGGCCAGACTCGATGCGATCGGCGCGGTCGCCGGCGTCGGCGGAGCGGTCTCGATGGCGTTCGCGGTGGTGCTGACCAAGCGCTGGGGCCTGCCGACGAGCGCCGGTCCGGCGGCGCTGGCCGGCTGGCAACTGATCGCGGGCGGGCTGCTCCTGCTGCCGGTCGCGTTCCTGGTCGAGGGCGCGCCGCCGGAGTTCACCGGCACGAACGCGGTCGGCTACCTCTACCTGGGCCTGGTGAACACGGCACTGGGGTACTGGCTGTGGTTCCGGGGCATCGGCAGGCTCTCGGTGGTCCCGCTGAGCTTCCTGACCCTGATGGCCCCGCTGACCGCCGCGGCCCTCGGCTGGGCCGCGCTGGGAGAGACGTTCACCCCCTGGCAGACGGCGGGCTTCGCCGTGGCCCTGACCGCCACGGTCCTGAGCCAGCTCCAGGCGAAGCCGAGCCCGACGCCGCCGAAGGAGATCCAGAGCCCCGAACCGGCTCGAGTCTGAGAAGGGAATCCCTGATGCGAATCATCGTTTTCGGAGCCGCCGGGAACGTCGGCTCGGTCACCGTCCGCGAGGCCGTGGCGCGCGGGCACGAGGTGACCGCCGTGGTCCGCGGCCCGGATCGCGAAGTCCCCGCCGGAGCCGCGGTCGCGACCGGCGACGCGGGCGACGCCGACCGCGTCGCGTCCCTGTGCGCGGGGCAGGATGCGGCCGTGAGCGCGGTCCGCCCGCCGACCGGCCGGGAGCCTCTGCAAGCGGACCTGACCGATGCGGTCCTCGCCGGTGCCGCCGCCAGCGGCGTGCGGATGCTGATCGTCGGAGGTGCGGCCACCCTGACCGTGCCCGACAGCGGCAAGGCCGTGCTGGACGATCCGCGCTACATCGGTGAGGCGTGGCTGGCCATCGCCGAGGCCGGCGCCGCCCAGCACCGGCGCTGCCTGGAGGAGGGCCGCGCGGACTGGACGTATCTGAGTCCGCCCGCGGCGCTCGCACCGGGCGAGCGGAGTGGACGCTACCGGCTCGGCCGCGACGAGCTCCTGGTGGACGCCGAAGGCGTCTCCGGGATCTCCACCGAGGACATGGCGGTGGCGATCGTGGACGAGCTCGAGGAGCCGCGGCACCGCCGGATGCGCTTCACCGTCGCGGCCGCGTGAGTTCCCGACCCCGTCGCATGGCCTGCGCTCAGGCGCAGGCCAGCGGCGTGATCCGGCGAAGTTCGCTGCCGAGGCGATCTCGCTCGACCTCCAGATCGTAGCGATTCTGAAGGTTCATCCAGAAACGGTCGGAAGTGCCGAAGGACCTTGCCAAGCGAAGGGCGGTGTCGGCGCTGACACGACGGTTGCGGTGGACGATCTCGTTTATCCGGCGAGGTGGAACTCCTAGGGCGCGCGCCAGCTTGTACTGGGTCACACCGAG
This sequence comes from Glycomyces xiaoerkulensis, assembly GCF_002798405.1. Classification (GTDB taxonomy): domain Bacteria; phylum Actinomycetota; class Actinomycetes; order Mycobacteriales; family Micromonosporaceae; genus Glycomyces; species Glycomyces xiaoerkulensis. Next base: position 23,542 of record NZ_PGGV01000027.1, read on the forward strand.
CGGTTCCAGGAACTCCTCGGCCAGGATCTCCCCGGGGTGGGTCGGCGGCGTCGGCGTCTCGGTCATCGGGCTGCTCCCCTCCTCGACTTCCACCTAAATCATCTTCCTCTTGTACGCACGCATGGCCAGCGGGGCGGTGACCAGGAAGATCGCGGCGGCCCAGACGGTGGTCCACATCAGCGGCTCGGCGACCGGCCCCTCCGAAAGCAGGCCCCGCATGGACCTGGCCAGGTGGCTCACCGGGTTGACCTCGGCCCAGGCCTCCAGCGGGCCCGGGAGGGTCTCGATCCGCACGAACGCGTCGGAGGTGAACGTCAGCGGCATGATGAGCACGAACGCGTAGATCTGGACCTTCTCCTCGGAATCGGCGAGGACCCCGGCCAGGACCGAGAACCACGACATCGCCAGCGCGAACACCACCAGTACGACCGCGGCCGCGAGCGCTCCGACGACGCTGCGGAGTTCGAAGCCCATGAGGACGCCCAGGCCGAGCATGATCGCGATCGACCACACCTGCTTGAACATGTCGGCGAAGATCTTCCCGGCCAGCGGCGCCGAGCGGGCGATCGGGAGCGACCGGAAGCGGTCGTAGACGCCCTTTCGGAGGTCGGCGTTGATGCCGGTGCCGGTGTACATGGTCAGGAAGATCGCGTTCTGGGCGATCAGGCCGCCGAGCACGTACTGGAGGTAGACGTCGGTGGAGCCGGCCATCTGCCCGCCGAAGACGTAGACGAACAGCAGCAGGAACATCACCGGCGACAGCGAGAGGTCGACCAGTTCGAACGGGTTGTGCTTGATGCGGACCATCTGGCGCCAGGCCATGGACAGGATCTGGCGGGCGGTCGCGGCCGGGCCCGGTCTTCCGGCGACGTCGGTGGGTTCGACGGCGATGGTCGCGGTGGTCATCGCTCCTCCTCGGTGGCGTCGGCGGCTTCGGGTTCTTCGGGCTCGGCGCGGCGCCCGGTCAGGGTCAGGAAGACCTCGTCCAGGCTGGACAGGCCCAGGTGGAATTCGGACAGCGGGATGCCGCGGGTCCGGAGCATGGAGGCGAGCGCGGGCATGACGGTGTCGTCGTTGACGCCGACGGTCACCGTGCCGTTCTCGACGACCGGGTCGAGTTCGGGGAAGCCCTCGGCCACCAGCGAGCGGACCTGGCCGACTGCGTCGGGGTCGTCGGGCTGCATCCGGAGGGTCTGCCCGCCGATCTTGGCTTTGAGCTGCCTCGGGGTGCCGGTGGCGATGACCTTGCCGTGGTCGATGACGACGATGTCGTCGGCGAGCTGGTCGGCCTCCTCGAGGTACTGGGTGGTGAGCAGGACGGTGGTGCCGTCGTTGACCAGGCCCCGGACCATGTCCCACAGCTCGCCGCGGGCCCGCGGGTCGAGGCCGGTGGTGGGTTCGTCGAGGAAGAGTATGCGGGGCCGCCCGACCAGGCTCGCGGCGAGGTCGAGGCGGCGTCTCATGCCGCCGGAGTAGGCCTTGACGGCTTTGTCGGCGGCGTCGGAGAGGTTGAACTGGGCGAGCAGTTCGCGTGCGCGCTCGCGCGATTGTCGGCGGCTCACGCCGAGGAGCCTGCCGATGAACAGGAGGTTCTCCTCGCCGGTGAGCAGTTCGTCGACGCCCGCGAACTGGCCGGTGAGGCCGATGAGGGAGCGGACGCGGGCGGCGTCGCGGACGATGTCGAAGCCGCCGACGCGCCCGGTTCCGGCGGTGGGTTCGGAGAGGGTGGCGAGCATGCGGACCATGGTCGTCTTTCCTGCCCCGTTGGGTCCGAGGACGCCGAGCACCGTTCCCTCGCGGGCGGTCAGGTCGATGTCGTCGACCGCGACCAGGTCGCCGAAGCGCTTGGTGAGTCCTTCGGTTTCGATGGCGTTGAGCTGCGACACGTGGCCCCCTTGATCGGATGCGTCCGCAATGCCGGATCCGCGGTCATGATCATCCTCCGTCAGTCTGACACTCGAGCGGGTTCGGCGGGGGCCACGTGTGTTCGACGTCGCGGGTGCCTTCTAGAGAGAGTTGAGGAGCCTGCGGACGCGTTTCTCGCTCACCTGGTAGCGGGTGCCGAGCTGCTGGGCGAAGAGGCTGACGCGGAGCTCTTCGAGCATCCAGCGCAGTTCCTGTCCTTCGGCGGTGCGCATGGCGGCGGGCCGGGCCCTGGCGAGGGCGTCGCGCTCGGCTTCGAGGGACCGGACGAGGTCCATCTTGGCGAGGTCGCCGGTCGCGTCGTCGCGCACCCGGCGGGCGCGGTGGACGATGCCCTTGACGTACCGGGTCAGGTCGTCCAGGCGCCACCAGCCGGCCGCGCCGAGGAATCCCTCCTGGCCGACCAGGCGGTCGAGCTGGGCGCGCATGTCGCTCATCGCGGCCAGCATCGCGAAGTCGAACTTGCCTTCGAGGAGCTTGGAGGCGGTGCGGGCCTCGGTGAGTGCGGCGACGGCCTTCCGCGCGACCGCGGGCGTCTCGCCGGCGACCTCTGGGCGGGCGCGTTTGAGCAGGGTCTCGAAGCCCTCCCGGTTCCAGGCCGGTCCCCCGCCTTCGATCAGGACCTTGTCGAGCACCACGCGGACGCAGTCGTCGAGCAGCGCGTCGACGCTCCGGTACGGGCCGGTCGCGAGGGCGAGCAGCTCGCTCTGCGTCAGCGCCTCCTTGAGGTGGGGGTCGGGCAGGGCGAGTTCGAGCAGGCGCCTGGTGCCGGCCCACATGTTCGCCGATTGGGCGCCGGGGTCGGCGAAGGCCTTGAGGCCGGCGGTGCGGCCCTCGTCGAACAGCGCGGGGTAGGCCTTGGCGACGTAACCCTTGCGCGGGGTCTCCTGGACCTTGGGGATCTCGTCGAAGTCCCAGGTGGTCAGTCCGGTGCGGTCGAGTTCGGGGGCGGTCTCGGCGGCGGCCTCCTGGGTCTTGGGGGCGAGCTGCCGCTGGAGGGCGCTCAGTTCCTTGCCTTCGGCGACGACCGAGCCGTCCTCGTCCTTGACCTGGAAGGTCATCAGGAGGTGGCCGGGGATCTTGGTGAGGTCGAAGGCGTCTTCGGAGACGTCGATGCCGGTCATGGCCCGCAGCATGTCGGCCAGTACGGCGGTCATGGGGCGGCCGTCGGAGGGGTCCATGCGGGCGACGGCGGCCTTCGCGAAGTCGGGGGCGGGTACGAAGTTGCGGCGCAGGGTCTTGGGCAGGCTCTTGATGAGCGCTTCGGCGAAGTCGGCGCGGAGGCCGGGGACCTGCCAGGTGAAGGCGTCCTCGTCGATCTGCTGGAGGGCCGGGAGCGGTATCCCGACGGTGACGCCGTCGCCGGAGGCGCCGGGTTCGAATTCGTAGTCGAGTTCGAGGTCGATGCCTTCGGAGGTCCACACCTCGGGGTACTGCTCGGGTTCGACGCCTTCGGCGCGGTCGCCGAGCAGGAGGGATTCGTCGAAGTCGAGCCGGTGCTTGTCGGACTGCCGTTTCCACCAGGAGTCGAAGTGGCGGGCCGAGACGATGTCGGCCGGGAGGCGCTGGTCGTAGAAATCGAAGAGGGTCTGCTCGTCGGCCAGCAGGCCGCGGCGGCGGACCCGGTTCTCCAGTTGCTCGACCTCGTCGATCTTGTCGCGGTTGCGCTGGAAGAAGGCGTGGTGGGTCTCCCACTCGCCTTGGACCAGGGCGTGGCGGATGAACAGCTCGCGGCTGGCGGCCGGGTCGAGGCGTCCGAAGTTGACCTTGCGGCGGGCGACGATCGGGACCCCGTAGAGCGTGACGCGTTCGAACGCGAGCACGGCGCCGGCCTTTTTCGACCAGTGCGGTTCGGAGTAGGTCCGTTTGACCAGGTGCTCGGCGAGCGGCTCCACCCATTCGGGTTCGATCTTGGCGCAGATGCGGCCCCACAGCCGGCTGGTCTCGACCAGCTCCCCCGCCACGACCCAGCGCGGCTGCTTCTTGAACAGCCCCGACCCGGGGAAGATCGCGAACCTGGCGCCGCGGCCGCCGAGGTATTCGCGCTTCTCGCCCTCCTTGACGCCGACGTGGGACAGGAGTCCGGCGAGCAGGGCGGTGTGGATGCGGCGGTTGTCCGGGGGCGGGTCGGCGCTCCTGGCGGGGATCTTGAGCCCCTTGAGGACGGACGTGATCTGGCGGACGAGGTCCTGCCATTCGCGGATGCGCAGGTAGTGGAGGTACTCCTGGCGGCACATCCGCCGGAAGGCGCTCGAGGACCGGGAGCGGCGCTCGTCTTCGAGGTACTTCCAGAGGTTGAGGTAGGCGGTGAAGTCGCTCTCGGGGTCGTTGAAGCGGGCGTGGGCCTGATCGGCTTGGGCCCTGCGGTCGGCCGGGCGCTCGCGTGGATCCTGGATGGACAGAGCGGCGGCGATGACGGCGACCTCGTGGACGCAGCCCTCCTCGCGGGCCTGGATGATCATCCGGGCCAGGCGCGGGTCGATCGGGAGGCGGGCGAGGTCCCGGCCGATCTTGGTCAGGCGCGCGCCCTTGCCCTTGCCGCGTTCGAGCGCGCCGAGCTCGACCAGCAGGTCCATGCCGTCCTTGATGTTGCGCGCGTCGGGGGCGTCGACGAACGGGAACCGCTCGACCTCGCCGAGCCGTGCGGCGGTCATCTGGAGGATGACGCTGGCGAGGTTGGTGCGCAGGATCTCGGCGTCGGTGAATTCGGGCCTGGCGTTGAAGTCGTCCTCGGAGTACAGGCGGATGCAGACGCCCTCGGCGACCCGTCCGCAGCGGCCCGCGCGCTGGTTTGCACTGGCCTGGCTGATCGGTTCGATCGGCAGCCGCTGGACCTTGGTGCGGGCCGAGTACCGGGAGATGCGGGCGTGGCCGGTGTCGATGACGTAGCGGATGCCGGGGACGGTCAGCGATGTCTCGGCGACGTTGGTGGACAGGACGATCCGCCGCCCGGTATGGGAGGAGAACACCCGGTGCTGCTCGGCGGCCGAGAGCCGGGCGTACAGCGGCAGGACCTCGGTGCGGGGGAGCCGGGCCTTCTCCAGCGCGTCGGCGGTGTCGCGGATCTCCTGCTCCCCCGACAGGAAGACGAGGATGTCGCCGTCGCCTTCGCGGCCGAGCTCGTCCACGGCCTCGAGGATGCCGTCGGTCTGGTCGCGCTGCTCGTCCTCCTCGACCAGCGGCCGGTAGCGGACCTCGACCGGATAGGTGCGGCCGGAGACCTCGAGGACCGGTGCCGGGCCTTCCTTGCTCTTGAAATGCGCGGCGAACCGCTCGGGGTCGATGGTCGCGGAGGTGACGATGACCTTGAGGTCGGGGCGTTTGGGGAGGATCTGCTTGAGGCAGCCGAGGATGAAGTCGATGTTGAGGCTGCGCTCGTGGGCCTCGTCGATGATGATCGTGTCGTAGGCGCTCAGCAGCCGGTCGTGCTGGAGCTCGGTGAGCAGGATGCCGTCGGTCATGAGCTTGATGAAGCTCGAGTCCGAGACTCGGTCCGTGAACCGCACCTTCCAGCCGACGGCCTCGCCGAGCGGGGAGCCCAGCTCGTCGGCGATGCGTTCGGACACCGCGCGGGCGGCGATCCGCCGGGGCTGGGTGTGGCCGATCAGGCCCCGGACGCCGCGGCCGACCTCGAGGCAGATCTTCGGGATCTGCGTGGTCTTGCCCGAACCGGTCTCGCCGGCGATGACGACGACCTGGTGGTCGCGGATGGCCGCGGCGATGTCGTCGCGGCGCTGGGAGACCGGCAGCTCGTCGGGGTAGACGAGCTTCGGTACGGCCGCTGCGCGCGCGGCCAGCGCGGTCTCCTTCGCCTCGACGTCCGCCTCCAGGGCCTCGAACGCCGCCTTCCGCTCGGCGCCGCCGAGGTCGCGGGCCTCGCGCAGGCGCCGCCGCAGGGGGCGCTGGTCGGCCGTGCGCAGCGCGGAGACTCGTTCGCGCAGGCTGGGGCGGGATTTCGAGGTGCGGGCAGGCATGACGGTGGTCAAGGATACGCGAGCGCCCGGTCCGGGGGCCACGGGATTTCGGCTCGGCGGCCGGTCACTCCAGGTCGCCGCAGAGGACCCGGTCGGACGGCATCCGGGCGGCCTGGTCGGAGTCGGCGATGTCGATGTGCACGACGACGCTCCGGGCCCGGTCGTCGGCGACGTGGTCGAAGTCGGCGGTGCCGTTTCCGGCGCCTTCGACACTGGTCTCGATCATCAGGTGGATCCAGTTGGACTCGACGTCGCCCTGTTCGGGGTCGGCCAGCCAGTGGTCGCCGCCGGGCGGGGTGTCGTCGCAGGTGCCGTCGTGGACGTGTGCGGTGTACCCGGCGAGCTGTTCGAGGCCGCTGACGTTCAGTTCGAACGCGGTGGCGCCGTCTGCGGTGGCCACGGTCGCGGAGCCGACCGCGTCGGGGAGGGCCTCGGCCCAGCCCGGCAGTGCCTCCAGGGTGGCCTCGCGGGTGTCGTCGGCTTCGGGTTCGGAGTCGCCGCCGCAGGCGGCCGCCCCCACCAGGAGGGCGGCCGCCGCGGCGATGGTCGCGGATCGCATGGCTTGCAGTATCGGCGGTGACTCACGCGGATCGGCGGACCCGGCCCGTCGTGTCGGCATGTCTCGTTCATCGGTCGAGGGGCTCGTCGAGGGTGATGCCCTTGCCGCGTTCGAGCCCGATGCGGCGGGTGAGTCCGAGTCCGTCGAGGAAGGCCCGGTCGTGGCTGACGACGATCAGGGCGCCTCGGTAGGCGCCGAGCGCCTGCCGGAGCTGCCGGGTCGAGGTCATGTCCAGGTTGTTGGTCGGCTCGTCGAGCAGCAGCAGGCGCGGCGCGGGCCGGGCCGACAGGAGGGCGGCCAGCGCTACCCGGAGCCGCTCGCCGCCCGAGAGGGTCGACACGCGGTGGAAGACGGCCTCGCCGCGCAGCAGGAACCGGGCCAGGCGGGTCCGCAGCAGCGTCATCTCGGTTTCGGGGGCGCGGGCGCGGACGTTGTCGAGCACGGTCGCGGCGTCGTCGAGGAATTCGAGGCGTTGGGTCAGGAAGCCGTGCGGTACGCGGGCGGCTGCGGCGACCGCGTGCAGCAGCGTGGTTTTGCCCGAGCCGTTGTCGCCGGTCAGCCCTATCCGCTCGGGGCCGCGGACGTGGAGGTCGAGCCCGTCGCCGTAGAAGCCGGCGGTTTCGAGTCCGCGCAGGACGGCTATTTCCCGGTGGGCGCTGACGGCGGTCTCGGGCAGGTCGACGCTGATCGGGTCGGGGTCGCGGAGCGCGGACTCGGCGGTCTCGAGGTCCTCCCGGGCCTCGGCGACGTCCTCGGCCATCGCGGTCCGCAGTCGGCCCGCGGTGTTCTCGCCCTGGTTGCGTTTGGCGTTGCGGACGATCGCGGGCGCGTTGGCGTACTTCTTCCGTCCGGAGTGTTCGCGGCGCACCAGTTTGGTCTGCATCTCGGTGTACTCGCGTTTCTGCCGCTTCAGTTCGGCCTTGGCCTCGCGCACGGACCGCTGGGCGGCCTCCTGCTCGATCGCGGTCGCGCGCTCGTAGGCCGCGTAGTCGCCTTCGAAGAGGCGGAGGCGGCCTCGGTGGAGCTCGGCGACGGCGTCGACGCGGTCGAGCAGCGCCCGGTCGTGGCTGACGACGAGCAGGGTGCCCTGGAAGCGGCGGATCGCCTCGTAGAGGCGGGCGCGGGCGGAGCCGTCGAGGTTGTTCGACGGCTCGTCGAGCAGCAGCGCGTCCGGGCGGCGGAGGAGCCGGCCGGCCAGGCCGACGAGCATCGACTCCCCGCCGGAGAGGGTCGCGACGGTGCGGTCGAGGCCGATGTGGTCCAGGCCGAGTTCGCCGAGGGTGGCGCGGGCGCGTTCGAGGACGTCCCAGTCGTCGCCGATGGCGGCGAAGTGGGCTTCGTCGGCGTCGCCCGATTCGATCGCTTCGAGGGCTCGGCGCCGCTCGGCGATGCCGAGCAGATCGGCGACGGAGTCGTCCAGGCGCAGCGGAAGCTCCTGCGGCAGGTGGGCGATCGGGCCGGAGGCGGTGACGGTGCCGGTGTCGGGCCGGAGGTCGCCGACGATGAGTTTGAGCAGTGTGGATTTGCCGGTGCCGTTGTCGCCGATCAGGGCCGTGCGTCCGTCGGAGAAGGCGGCGTTCAGGTCGGTGAGGACGCGCTCGCCGTCGGGCCAGGAGAAGCCGAGGCCGTTGAGGGTGATGCAGGTGGACATGGCGCGGGTTTCCTCTCGGGTTCGATGCCTGCGGGTGTCGAATGAGAAGACACCGCGCCGGTTCGCTCCAGAGAGGAGGAGGCGCAGGGATGTCGGGAGGGAAGCTCCCTGAAATCGCAGACGCAACGCATGCGCGCAGAGGCATGCGGGCGCGGTGTCTGCGATTACAGCTTCATTGGAGTTCCTGACGTCGGCTGCTGCGGCCGGGACGATATTAGCGGCCCGGGCGGTCGGCGTCAACCGGTCCGCCCGGGCCTGGGATCAGCAGGTGCGGAGTCGTTCCCAGACGCCCCACTGTCCGGTGGTGCCGGGCTCCTCGCCCCGCGTCCACCACTGGGCGCGCCATTCGGCGCCGCCGTGGGTGACGACGTCGCCGCTGGTGTAGACGGAACCGGAGTTCCAGGCGCCGGCGTCGCAGTCGTCGCTCGGCGGCGGGTCCTGGTCCCCGTCGTCACCGCCGCCGTCGCCGCCGAGGTCGACGTCGATGCACGAGTAGAAGGCGTTGGCGGTGTCGGCGATCGTCCAGACCGCGAGGATCACGTGGTGGCCCGACTTGTTCGGCACCGTGACGTCGTGGGTCACCGTCCACGGCGGCTGGGCGCCGCCGTCGTACTCGGTGTAGAACGGCACCAGGTCGAGCTGGCCGCGGGTGATCGGCTCGCTCGGGTTCCAGTTGTTGTTGGTGATGAAGTACTCCCACTTGTCGGTGGCGTGGGCGGCCGTCAGGGTCCAGGTGAAGGTCCGGGAGCCGGGGGAGAGACCGGTCTTCGGCCAGTCGCCGCCGCGCGGGTCGTCGAGTTCGGAGAACCGCGAATTGCCGCCGGAGCAGATCTCGCCGTCGGCGGGGCCTGCACCGGGGAAGCCCTTCGGGCCTTCGACGCTGTGCGGCTCCCATTGGATGGCTCCGCAGCCGCTGGCCGTACCGTCCGCGCACATGGCTCCCCGGCTGGGCGGGTCGGAGGTGTAGCCGTGGCCCCAGGCGGTGCCGACGCTGAGGAAGCCCAGCGGCAGTGCCAGCGCCGCCATGGCGCTGAGCGCCAGCAGGAGGCGTTTCGTTCGGCGCATCTGTCACTCCTCTCGGGGTGCGGTGTCCAACGCGATATATTGAACACCTTCTTTACTAAAAACTAAGCTAACAGTTCTTGATTCACCTGCACAAGACCCAAGAGGCATCAATTCGTGTCAATGCGCGAATAAGCGACCGCGGACGCGGCGGGACGAGGAGGAGGGCGCAGAGGCTCGCCGGAAGGCACGCGGTGGCCGTCCGCCACCGGCCGGGAGGGAAGGGAGGAGGGCAAGGCCCGGGGGCCGGTCCGCGGACCGGCCCCCGGGTGGACTGTCTACTCTTCGCGGTCGGGCTGCTCGGGGTGGGTCATGAGCGTGATCGCCGAGACCAAGAGTCCTCCGAAGATGACCGCGATCGCGATGACCATCACCGTGACGGCGCTGGCACTCATCGGCTCTCCTCCTTTCCGCCGGTCGGGGTGGCTTCGCCTTCGGCCTCCTCCTCATCGACGAGATCGGGCACCGACTTGCGGCGCAGCAGGAGCGCCATGACGACGCCGAACGCCAGAGCGCCGCCGGCGACGGACCAGCCGTAGGTCTGGTTGTCGAGGTAGTCGGCCGCCACCTCCTCGGAGCCGGTGAAGACGTCGACGATGTTCTGCACCATCATGTAGCCGAGGATCAGCGGCGTGATCAGCCCCAGGCAGATCAGCCAGATCGGCCCGATCTTGTAGATCGAGGTGCGGTTGGCGTCCTGCCGCAGTTCCTTCCACTTCCATGCCAGCCAGACGACGGCGACGATGCTCACCGGGGCGGCGACGGCGATGCCGAACTGGTTGATGAAGAAGTCGGAGACGTCGAGCACGATCAGTCCGTTCGCGGACGAGAACAGGCCGATCGAGACGACGGCCAGGCCGCCGCCGATGAAGGCGGTGGCGACGCCGCGGCCGATGCCGAAGCGGTCCTCGACGGCCGCGACCGGGACCTGCACGATGCTGATCAGCGAGGACATGCCGGCGATGGTGAGGCTGGCGAAGAACAGCACGCCGAACAGCCCGGCCGCGTAGGGCAGGGTGTTGATGATCGCCGGGAAGGCGATGAACGCGAGTCCGACGCCGGTGCTGACCTGCTCGTCGATCGGGGTGCCGCTCTGCAGGGCCATGTAGCCGACCACCGAGAACACGCCGATGCCCGCCAGCAGCTCGAACGAGGAGTTGGACAGGCCGACGGTGACCGCCGAGGTGGTGATGTCGGACTTGCGCTTGAGGTAGGAGGCGTAGGTGACCATGATGCCGAAGCCGATGGACAGCGAGAAGAAGATCTGTCCGTAGGCGGCGACCCACACCTGGGCGTTGCCGATGGTGTCCCACTGCGGGGTGAAGAAGGCGCCGAGGCCGTCGATCGCGCCGTCGAGGGTCATCGCCTGGACGACGAGCACGCCGAACATCAGCACCAGCAGGGGGATGAAGATCTTGTTGGCGACCTCGATGCCTTTGCGGACACCGCCGGCGATGATGAGCAGCGCCAGCGCCCAGACGCCGATCATGACCGCCGTCAGGCCGAGCTGCCAGTCGCCGAATTCGCCGATGCCCGGCACCGAGCCGTCGCCCTGGACGTAGCCCAGGAAGTCGGACAGCAGGAACGATTCGGGGTCGCCGCCCCAGGTCTGGCCGATCGCATAGAAGGTGAACCAGGCCGCCCAGCCGATCACGGCCGCGTAGTAGACCGCGATGATCACGGAGATGGCGACCTGCCACCAGCCGATGAACTCGGCGTTCTTGTTCAGTCGGCGGAACGCCACCGGGGCGGAGCCCTTGTAGCGGCGGCCGAGGGTGAACTCCATGATGAGCAGCGGGATGCCCGCGGTCAGCAGGGCCACCAGGTAGGGCAGGAGGAAGGCACCGCCACCGTTCTCATAGGCGACGCCGGGGAACCGCCAGATGTTGCCGAGTCCGACCGCCGATCCGATGGCGGCCAGGATGAACCCGACTCTGGTCCCCCAGTTCTCTCTGATCATTTTGCATCTCTCCAGTCACGCATTGTGAGGGCACTCACACTCTGGTTCACGTTATCGACGGCGTTGAACGGCAGTCAAGGCAGTGTTACCGGCATGTTATTGACGTCCACAAACAAGGGTTCTCCGTCCGTGGGACGGCGCACGCCCAGAGCCGTCGGACCCGGTTCTGTCCTGCGGACCGGTCTTCGTCACACCAGCGTAGGCAATGTCCGTATCTTAGGAAGACGATCTCGGGATAGGGCGGTATTCTTTTCTGTTGCGCCGCCCGAGCGCGAAACGGCCCGCGCCTCGCGGCCGCATCCGAATCCCAGCCGGCGAACCACTCGAGGAGTCCCGTGTCCGCTGCCATCAACGCTGCCGTCGAAGCCGAGCAGGCGCACCTCGACCGCCTGTACGCCCGGCTCGACCGGCTTCGGGACGAAACCGAGGCCCGGCTCGACCGCTCGCGACGCGGGCACGTCGAGAACGACCAGGAACTGTCGCAGCGGGACGCCGAGACCCACTTCCACCGGCGCCGCATCGCCCAGTTGGACGCGGTCGAGGACGGCCTGTGCTTCGGGCGGCTCGACTACGTCGACGAGGCGACCCCGATGTACCTGGGCCGCATCGGGATGCACGACGAACGCGGCGAGCAGCTACTGGTCGACTGGCGCAGCGAGGCCGGGCGGCGCTTCTACCTGGCCACCGCCGCCTCCCCTGCGGGCGTGCGGCGACGACGCCACCTGCACACCCGCGGACGGCGCCTCGCCTCGCTCAACGACGAGGTCCTCGACCTCGACGCCGCCGACGGCACCGCCTCCACCATCGGCTCCGAGGGCGCGCTCATGGCCGCGCTCGACGCGGCCCGCACCGACCGCATGCGGGACATCGTCGCCACCATCCAGGCCGAGCAGGACCGCATCATCCGGGCCCCGCTCGAAGGGATCATGATCGTCGACGGCGCGCCCGGCACCGGCAAGACCGCCGTGGCCCTCCACCGCGCCGCCTACCTGCTGTACGAGCACCGCGAGCAACTGCGGCGCCGCGGCGTCCTCATCGTCGGCCCCGGCCAGCAGTTCCTGCGCTACATCTCGGACGTGCTGCCGGGCCTGGCCGAGACCGACGTGCTGCTGCGCACCCCCGCGGAGCTGTTCCCCGGCATCACCGCCGACCGGCCCGAGTCCGAGACCGCCGCCGCCCTCAAGGGCCGCTCGGTCATGGCCGGCGTCATCGCCAGCGCCGTGGCCGACCGGCAGATCGTGCCCGCCGAACCCCGGCCGGTCGACTACGAGGACCACACCCTGTGGCTGCGCCCCGAGAAGATCACCTCCGCCCGCGACGCGGCCCGCGAGACCGGACTGCCGCACAACGAGGCCCGCGAGACCTTCCACAAGCGCGTCATCGCCGACCTGGCGAACCAGTACGCCGACATCATCGGCGAGGACCCCCTCGGGGGCGAGAACCTGCTGGGGCTCACCGACCGCGCCACCTTCGCCGCCGAGATCGCCGCCGACCCGGTCATCCGCGGCGAGGTGGAGCAACTGTGGCCGGAGCTGACGCCCACCCGGCTGCTGGAGGACCTGTTCGCCTCCCCCGCCCGGCTCGCCTCGGCCGCCGCCGCCCTCGGCAAGGAGGACCGGCGGCGGCTGCACCGGGAGCCGGGCGGCTGGTCCGAGGCCGACGTGGCGCTGCTCGACGAGGCCGCCGAACACCTCGGCGAGGTCGAACCCGAACGGCACCCGAGCGGCCTGTCGGCCGAGCAACTGGCGTACGCCGAGGACGTGCTCTCGATCGCCACCGGCTCGGCCTCGTTCGACTTCGAGGACGAGGAGTCGGAGATCCTGCAGGCGACCGACGTGATCGACGCGGCCTGGCTCGGCGAGCGCCAGGTCGCGAAGCGGTTCGTGTCCGTGGCCGAGCGGGCCGCCGCCGACCGGCGCTGGATCTTCGGACACGTCATCGTCGACGAGGCCCAGGAGCTGTCGCCCATGCAGTGGCGGGCGCTGCTGCGCCGGTGCGTGACCAGGTCGTTCACCGTGGCCGGGGACCTGGCGCAGGCCGGGAGCGCGGCCGCGCCGCGCAGTTGGTCGGAGTTCTTCGGCGACTCGGAGCCGGACTGGCGGGCCGAGCGGCTGACCGTGTCGTACCGGACCCCGTCGGAGATCCTCGCCGTCGCCGGTCGCGTGCTCGACACGATCGACGCCGACTCCCCGCGCCCGAAGTCGGTGCGGTCGGCCGGCCACGAGCCGTGGCTGGAGATCGTCCAGGAGGACCTGCCGGTCCGCGTAGCCGCACTGGCCGCCGAGGAGTCCCGGCGGGTGGCCGGCGGCACCGTCGCGGTCGTGACCACCCCGGAGGCCGCCGCCGAGCTGGCGGGGCTCGAGGCGGCCCCGGTGCTGACGGTCAAGCAGGCCAAGGGGCTGGAGTTCGACAGCGTCATCGTGGTCGACCCCGACGCGATCGCCCAGGACAATCCGCGGAGCCTGTACGTGGCGCTCACCCGTGCCACCAAGCGGCTGGGGATCGTCGCCCCGGACAAACCGCACTTCCCCGGCGCAGAGGTCCTGTGATCGTCGCTCCGACCTCTTAGACTGATCGTGCGGAAGGGGGTGCGGGTTGACCACGACCACCGGGGACCTGACGGGAACGCTCATCGACGGGCGCTACCGGCTGCGGCGGCTGATCGCCCAGGGCGGCATGGCGTCGGTCTACGAGGCCCACGACGCGCGGCTCGACCGCACGGTCGCGGTCAAGATGATCACCGCCGCCGGCACCGCCGGGTTCGACCTGACCGCCTTCCTCCAGGAGGCCCGCACCATCGCGCGGCTCTCGCACCCGAACATCGTGGCCGTGTTCGACCAGGGCGTCCACGAACGTCTCCCCTATGTGGTCATGGAGTACGTGCCGGGGACCACCCTGCGGGACCTGCTCAACCGGCGGCGGCGCCTGCGCGTCGAAGAGGCCGTCGAACTGTGCGGCCAGGTCCTCGACGGGCTCCAGGCCGCCCACGACGCCGGGCTGGTGCACCGCGACATCAAGCCCGAGAACATCCTCCTCAAGCACGGCGGCCGGGGCGACCGGGTCAAGGTCGTCGACTTCGGTCTCGCCGAGGCCGTCCACGGCGACCGCCGGCGGCGGGGACCGCTGCTGGCCACGGCCGCGTACGTGGCACCCGAACTGGTGCGCGGTTCGCCCGCGAGCCCGGCCGGCGACGTGTACTCCACCGCTATCCTGCTGTACGAGCTGCTGACCGGGGAGGTCCCGTTCGACGGGCCTGACCCCGGCGAGGTCGCGCGCCGGCATCTGGACGAGGAGGTGCCCTCGCCGCGGCGCGCCGCACCCGACGTGCCCGAAGGACTGGCTCAGTTGGTGATGGCGGCGGCGAGCCGGGAGGCGAGCGCGCGCCCGGTCGACGCCGGGGCGTTCGCGCGTCGGCTCCAGGCGGTCGAGACCCGGTCGGTGCAGGCGGCCGGGCAGGTGCCGCGGCCGACTCGGCCGTTCCGGACCACGATGGTGGTCCCCTCCGAGGGCGGCCGCCGGTCGTGGAAGGCCCTGATCACGCTGGTGGCGATCGTGGCGACACTGGCGGCGGTGGCGCTGGCCGGCTGGTGGGTCGGCGTGGGCCGGTTCACCTCGACGCCGTCGCTGCTGGACCAGGACCGGGAGTCGGTGGAGGCGTACGCCGAGGAGCTGGGTTTCCAGATCGAGTTCGGCGACGGCGGCTTCAGCGAGACGGTCCCGAAGGGCGAGGTGCTCGGCCAGGAACCGGGGGTGGGCGAGCGGATCAGGTCCGGCGGCACCATCGTCGTGACGCTGTCGCTCGGCCCGGAGCGCTACGAGATCCCGGACCTGGAGGGCCGGGGCGAGGACGACGCGGTCGCGGCGCTGGACGAGTTCGAGGCCGACGTGCTGATCGAGCGGGAGTACAGCACCGAGTACGGGGAGGGCGAGGTCATCTCCACCTCCCCGGAGGCGGGCGAGGAGGTCACGGCCGGGGCGGCGGTGACGCTGGTGGTCTCGGAGGGTCTGCCGCCGCTGGAAGTGCCGGACCTGGTCGGGAAAGACGAGGATCGGGCCGAGGATGAGCTCGAGGCCGCGGGGCTGGAGGCCGGCGACGCGTCCGAGCGCTTCAGCGGCACCATCCCCGAGGGCTCGGTCATCGAGCACGTGCCCGGCCCCGGCGAGCCGGCCGACTACGGGGACGAGGTGGACCTGGTCGTCAGCGCCGGGCCGGAGCCGGTGGAGGTGCCCGACGTGATCGGCATGGACGTCGACGACGCCCGCGAGGAGCTGGAGGAGCTGGGCTTCACGGTGAAGGTCGCGCAACTCTGGTTCTCCGGCACGGTCTTCGACCAGTCGGCCGATCCCGGCGAGGAGCAGCCGAAGGGCTCGGAGATCTGGCTCTGGGCCCGTTAGCACGGGTGCGGGGAGGGAGCTACGCTCCCTCCCCGCACCCGTGCGCGCTACCGCTGCGCGGCGGCCTTCAGGTCGCTCATGGTGAACAGAGACTGCAGGTCGATGTCGCCGTCGGCCAGGCTCTTCGGTCCGCCGGCCTCGCGGTCGATCACGCAGAGCGCCCGCTCGATGAGCGCGCCGCGGTTCCGCAGCTCCAGCACGGCCTCGAGCACCGCACCGCCCGAGGTCACCACGTCCTCGATGACGAGGAGTCTGCGGGCTTCGACGTCGCCGCCCTCGGCGAGCCGACAGGTGCCGTAGGTCTTGGCCTCCTTGCGCACGAACAGCGCCGGGATGCCGGTCACCTGCGACAGCATCACCGCCAGCGGGATGCCGCCCGTCTCCAGGCCCGCCAGCGCGTCGACACCGTGGGCCGGCACATGGGGCACCATCGCTTCGGCGACGCGCCGCAGCATGACCGGATCTGACTCGAACAGGTACTTGTCGAAGTACTCGTGCGCGACCACGCCCGATCGGAGCGTGAACTCACCGGTCAGATGGGAGCGGCGGTAGATGTCGCGAGCGAGCTCGGTGTCGGTGGTCATGGCCACAGCCTGCCATGACCCCCGGTCACGGCTTCAACGGCGGGTAGTCCGGGTCGAGGAGGTCACGGTCGGCCAGCCACCGGTAGACGGGGGTCTGGTCCGGGTAGTGGCCCCAGCCGTGGTCGCCGGTGGGGGCGAAGCCGCCGAGCAACTGCTGCTGCACCGGGTCGAGGTCGTTCCACCAGGGCCGGTTCGGCAGGTCTTCGACCTCGTCGCGGGCGCGGATCCAGCGCGGCGTGAAGCCGAAGAAGGCGACCCTGCGGGTGATCTCGGAGTGGTTGTCCGAGCGGGCGTGCCAGATGCGCCGGTCGAAGAACAGCACGTCGCCGGCCTCGCCGGTGACCTCGATGGCGCCGGGCGGGTCGGGCCACTCGATGTCGCGCCGCGGCGGTCCGTCGATGCGGTTCCATTTGTGGGAGCCGGGGACGATCTTGGTGTTCCCGCGGCCGGGCTCGGACAGGTCCGAGAAGAAGTAGGCGAGTTTGACAGACAGCCTGGGGCGCGGGTCGGTCTCGATCTCGCGGTTCTGGCGGCCGCCGTCCTGGTGCCATTCGAAGCGGAACGGCCGCTTCTCTCGAACGGTCGGGTGCACGTCCACATGCGAGTGGTACACGTGGAAGTTCCAGCCGATCATCGACCAGACGTAGTGGAAGGTGTTCGGATGGTTGAGCAGATCGGCCGTTTCGGGCACGGAGGTGACGGCGCTCAGCTTGTGCATCGGGTCTCGGGGACCGAGCCGACCAGCGTCCTGCTCCTCGGCGTAGACGCGGTCCAGGGCGGCCGAATAGCGTGCGACCTCGTCGGAGTCGAGCGCTCCGCGGATCATCAGGTATCCGTCGCGCTCGAATGCCTCCCGCTGCTGAGGGCTCAGAGCGGTGGCACCGACGGTTGCCGTTGCGGTCATGGCGGGCCTTTCCGGTGTTCGGGGACTTCCTGTGGTCTCTGTGTAAGACGCACCCGGATGGTACTCAGGTTGCCCGCTGAATCCGGAGATTTGAAACCGTTCTGAGCGGCTCACTCGTCACCGGCGAACCCGATCCGGACCGCTCCGGAGTCGCCGAACGCCGCCTAGTCGAAGAGGTCGGTGAACCAGTCGACCGGGTCGAAGTCGAAGTCGAAGTCGAACCACCCGAAGAAGTCGAAGTCGAGCCAGGACCACGAGAGCTGGTCGAGGTAGCCCATGCCGACCACGAACAGGAACACGCCGGTGAGCAGATGCGCGAGCCGGGCGGTGCGGCGCCTGGCACCGAGCATGCGTCCCCAGAACACGCCGCCCAGCAGCCGGATCAGCAGGAACAGGCCGATCGCCACCCCGAGCACCAGCACATAGCCGATCACCTGGCGCTGGAGGCTCTCCATGCCCTGCTGGACGGTCCACAGCAGCCACATGATCAGCGAGAAGAGCCCGCCGATGATAGACAGCTCCAGGCCCTTGGACAGGCTTCCGGGCGGGCCGAGCAGCGGGTGCTGCGACTCGTCTCGGTCCCGGCGGTCGGCGTGGCGCCGGTCGTCGGGCGGGTCGCTGGCCGGGCGCATCTGCGGGCGGTCGCCGCCGGGAGGGCTCGGCTCCTCCCGATGCCGCCGGGCGAACTCGTCCCGGTCGGGAACGCGGACGCGGCCCGCGATGGGCGCCTCGGGGCCGCCGGCGCCCGCGGCCTGGTCCATGACCCTGGTGCCGCCGGGCTCGGAACCGGACGGTGTCATCGGCGCCGCGAGCGGCGCGCCCGGGGATCCACCCACGACGCGGGTGGCGGCGCCGGGGTCGCCCCGGCCGTTGCCGCCGGCCCAGTCGACGCCCAGGTCGGGCACGTTCGACTGCACGACGACCGAGGCCAGATCGGTGATCCAGCGCGAGAGCTCGTCGGTGCGGGGCCGGTTGTCGGGGTTGTCGTCGAGCGGGGCGGTCAGGAGCTCGCGCAAGCGCGGGTTGGCCTCCAGGACCGGGTGGCGGCGCAGGCGGGCCCACGGCACCGAGTTCGTGTGTCCGGGCGAATCGGTCCGGGCGCTGGCGCCGGTGACCATGAAGAAGGCGATCGAACCGAAGCCGTGCACGTCGTAGGCGGGTCCGACCCGGCCCTCGTGCGCCTCGGGGCCGGCGGTCTCGCGCGTGTAGGCGATGGTCGTCAGGTGCGCCGGGGTGTGGTAGCGGGCGCCGGTGAAGTCGATGACCTTGGCCGAGCCGTCGGGGCCGATGATGACGTTGGCGGGTTTGAGGTCCATGTGCAGGACCGGGTGGGCCCCCTGCGGCGGGTGGTGCATGGCGAGCATGACGTTGACCACGGCCTGGAGGGTGCGGGCGGCGTCGACGCGGCCGAGACGCTGAGTCAGCAGTTGCCGCAGGTCGTGGCCGGGCAGGAACTCGAGGACCTGGAACGGTACCGGCTCGCCGGCGGGCGCCTGGTCGGGCCGGTGCGGCGCGCGGCCGTAGAAGGCGTCGATGCGGCGGCAGATGGAGCCGACGTTGCGGCTGTGGAGGTCCATCAGGACCGCGTCGCCCTTGTCCCAGGAGCGGTACTGGTGTTCGCGGGCCTCGTCGGGATTGAGGCGGAAGACCTTCACGGTCAGGGGCGTCGAAGAGATCCCGGCCGACAGGCGCACGGCCTGATAGACGTCGGCCTGTCCGCCTGAGCCGAGCATGCCGGTGAGCCGGTAGCTCTGCTCCGCTCCCGGGAGCGGGTCGGCGGGGCCGCAGACGAGGTCAACGGTGGCGTTCGTCATGGGGCGCGGGTTTCCTTCGTGAATCGGTTCCTATCGATCCAGCCTAGCGCCTGGCGCCAACGGGCCGCCGCCCTCGTGGGGTTCGGCTGTTCCGCCGGTCTCAGCACGCAACGGCACGCCGGGCCACGTTGCACGCCAACGAGGCCCGTGAGCTGGGCCGGCGCGGGCGGTCGCGGCTCCGGAACCGTGTCGCGGCGAAAGCGCGGTCAGCGGTTGCCGCCCCAGGGACTCTCGCCCTGCGGCGGCGGCGAGGCCGGCGGGGCCGGAGGAGGGGCGCCCGCGCTCGGCGGCTGGGCGCCGAATCCGGGGCCCGGGGGCTGGCCGTAGGAGCTGGCCGGCGGGGCCGGAGCGGGCTGCTCGGAGTTCATCGGCTCGAAGCCGACGCCTCCGGGGCGCGGCGGCGGTGCCGCGGGCGGCGGCTGCTCGCCGACGCGGTCGTAACTGCCCATCGCCGGCCCGGCCGCGCCGGACGGGGCGCCGCGGCCCAGCGACCACAGCGCCGGGGAGAAGGCGATGCTCAGGATGCCGGCCATCACCGCCCACTGCTCGCGGGGCACCTCCGACCCGAACAGGAAGGTGGTGTCGGCGCGATGGTGCGTGATGGACTCGACCAGGAGCGACACCGCGAACAAGAGCGTGATCACCTGGAGTGCGTGAAGGAGAACGCGAAGACCTTTAGACATGTGTTGACGCTACCAACCGGTGTCCACAAACTCCAGGTTCGCGACCTTCGACTCCGGCCGTCGCCGGAGGCCGATCAGGACGTCTCGGGCAGCTCGCGGGTCCGCTCGTACTCGGTGAGCTGGTCGATACGGCGCTGGTGGCGTTCGGAGCCCGAGAACGACTCCTCGATGAACGCCTCGGCGAAGGCGGTCGCCTCCTCCAGGCCGTGCATCCGCCCGCCGATGGCCAGCACGTTGGCGTCGTTGTGCTGCCTGCCCAGCTTGGCGGTCTCGACGCTCCAGGCCAGGGCCGACCGGCAGCCGGCTACCTTGTTGGCCGCGATCTGCTCGCCGTTGCCCGAACCGCCGACGACGATCCCGAGACTGCCGGGGTCGGCCACGACCTTCGCGGCGGCGTTCAAGCAGTACGGCGGGTAGTCGTCCTCGGGGTCGAACTCGAACGGTCCGACGTCCACCACCTCGTGGCCCAGGCCGCCGAAGTGCTTGACCAGATGGTCCTTGAGCTCCAGGCCGGCGTGGTCGGAACCGAGATAGATGCGCACGGTCGTCACCCTAACCCTTCGGCAGCTCGGCGATGGTCAGACCGGCGCGCGCCTTCGGCACGAACCAGGTCGACTTGCGCGGCATCTTCAGCCGCTGCAGGTTCACGTCGATGAAGTCGTCCACTGTGACCGGGGCGATGAGGATCGCCAGGTCGGCCTCGCCCGAGTCGACCTGCTCGACCAGCCATGAGGCCGGGTAGTCGCCGCCGACGTAGGTGATGCGCTTGTCGCCGGCGTCGCGACCGAGCAGCCCGTTGAAGACCTCCTGCTCGATGCGGGTGTGGTCGAGCCGGTCCACCACCGACCCTTCAGCATCCGGGAAGGAGACCTCCCAGGTCCGGCCGGAACCGTAGAACACGACCGTGCCGCCGGACTCCGGGGTCCGCGGCGGGCCGTCGACCTCGGCGACGGTCGCACCGATCTGGGCGACCTGCTGGACCAACTGCGCGGCCGAACCGGGCAGCCCGGACACGAGCCGGTGGTAGGGGCGGATCGTGACCGACTGCGGGGTGGTCACGACCGCCAGGAAGCGGTCGAGCCCGCCGACCTGCGCGGCCAGCGAGCGGTGGTTGCCGTCGGCCACGATCAGGTCGCCGTCGCCTGCCAGAGCGGCCAGCTCGGCGCCGGCGGCGCCGCCGATAGGCCAGATCTCGTGGGTGCGACCGGCCTCGTCGACGTCGGCGACGACCGGAGCGCCGGCCTCGCCGATGGCGGCCTCGATCGCGGCGTGGAGGCGCTCGCCGCCGGTGGACTGGAGCAGCAGGACCGGGCTGAGCAGGTGGCGCAGCCGCTGGTTGAGCTCGTTGCGCTGTTCGACCTTCTCGATGAACACCTCTTCGTTGCGGATGACCTTGCCCGGCTCGTCGGCCGCCGAGGAGATCTCGGAGGTGTCGACCATGCAGAACAGGCCGTAGGCCACCGGCTCCGCTCCCCCGCTGATGCGGTAGGCGACCGCGACGTCGCCGAAGGACGCGAAGCGGCCTGCCTCCTGGAGGGCGCCGAGCCGCTCGGCCGCGCCCTGGAGGGCCTGCTCGAAGGTCAGTCCCGCGGCCACCGCCTCGGGCGTGTGGGCGGGCATCTCGACCCCCAGCACGCTCGCCGGATTGGCCTCGATGATCCGCGTTATCTCGGTTTCGTCGGGGAACTCGTCGTAATTCCTGGCACCGGTCTGACCAGTGGAAAGCCAGGCCTGCTCAATCGGATGTGCTGCACTCACGCCGCCAGGGTAATGGAGCTTCCCGCTCTCGCCGCGCCCACCGAGACGGCTCCCGGGATATGACACACTTCTGACTATCCGATCCAAAGAGACTGGAGGCAAAGTGGCGGCAACGCACATTCTCACGCGGGACGAGGCTCAGCGGCGCGCCGAGCTGCTCACCGTCGACTCCTACACCGTGGAGCTCGACCTCACCGGCCACAATGAAGGCGACACCTTCACCTCCCGCACTTCGGTGGAGTTCGACTGCGCCGAACCCGGCGCCGAGACCTTCATCGAGATCGCGGCCGAACGCATCGAGAAAGCCTCACTCAACGGCGAACCGCTCGACCTCTCGCAGTTCGACCCCAAGACCGGGCTCCGGATCGGGAACCTGGCCGCCCGGAACACCCTCCTGGTCGACGCCGTCTGCGCCTACTCGACCGACGGACAGGGCCTGCACCGCATGACCGACCCGGTCGACGACGAGACCTACCTGTACTCCCAGTTCGAGGTGGCCGACGCCCAGCGCGTCTACGCCTGCTTCGACCAGCCCGACCTCAAGGCCTCGTTCACCTTCCGGGTGCGGACCCCCGACCACTGGCAGATCATCTCGAACATGCCGGTCGCCGGAGAGCAGGCCGTCGAGGAGCCCGGCGCCAAGGTGACGATGTTCGAGACCTCGCCGCCGATGAGCCCGTACGTGACGGCGATCTGCGCCGGGCCCTACTTCGGGGTCCACGACACCCACGACGGCATCCACCTGGGCCTGTACTGCCGCCAGTCCATGAAGCGGTACCTCGACTCCGAGGGCGTCTTCGAGATCACCCGCCAGGGCTTCGACCACTTCCACTCCAAGTTCGGGGTGCGCTACCCGCTGCCGAAGTACGACCAGGTCTTCGCGCCCGAATACAACTTCGGCGCGATGGAGAACTTCGGCTGCATCACCATCGCCGAGGCCTCCTTCCTGTTCCGCAGCCAGGTCACCGACTTCGAGCTGGAGCAGCGCGCCAACGTGATCCTCCACGAGATGGCGCACATGTGGTTCGGCGACCTGGTGACCATGCGCTGGTGGGACGACCTGTGGCTGAACGAGTCGTTCGCCGAATGGGCCAGCCACTGGGCCAACGTCGAAGCCACCCGCTTCTCGGGGGCCTGGACGACATTCCTGTCGGCCCGCAAGAACTGGGGCTACGGCCAGGACCAGCAGCCCACCACGCACCCGGTGTACGCCGAGATGCCCGACACCGAGTCGGTGCAGGCCAACTTCGACGGCATCACCTACGCCAAGGGCGCCTCGATCCTCAAGCAACTGGTCGCCTACGTCGGCATCGACCCGTTCCTGAAGGGGCTGCAGGCCTACTTCGAGAAGCACAAGTGGGGCAACGCGATCTTCTCCGACCTCCTCAGCGAACTGGAGGCCGCCTGCGGCAAGCCGCTTACCGAATTCGCCGACACCTGGCTGCGCACCGCCGGGGTCTCGACCCTGCGGCCGGAGCTCGAGGTCGACGCCGACGGCAACTACTCCCGGGTCGCGGTGCTCCAAGAGGTCCCGACCGAGCACCCGACGACCCGCACGCACCGCATCGCGATCGGCCTGTACGACCTGGAGGGCGAGCGACTGGCGCGGCGCGACCGGATCGAGGTCGACGTGAGCGGCTCCTCGACCGAGGTGGAGGCGCTGACCGGAACCGAGCAGGCGGACCTGCTGCTGCTCAACGACGACGACCTGACGTACGCGAAGCTCCGGCTCGACGAGCGGTCGCTGGCGACCACGGTCGAGCGCACCGCGTCGCTGGCCGACTCGCTGCCGCGGGCCCTGATCTGGGCCGCGGCCTGGGACATGCTCCGCGACGCCGAACTGCCGGCCCGCCGGTTCGTGGCACAGGGAGCCTCCAACCTCACCGCCGAGACCGACATCAACATCGTGACCGTCGAGCAGCGCCACGTGGCCGGATCGCTGGCCTACGCCGACCCGGCGGCCCGCGCCGAGCTGCGCGAGCAGTGGGCGCGGGCGGCGCGGGCGGCGATGGAGGCGGCCGCGCCCGGCGGCGACGCCCAGCGGTCCTGGGCCAAGGCGTACGCCTCGGCTTCGCGTTCGGAGGCCGACCTGGAGCGAGTGCGCGGCTGGCTGGAGGGCCGCGACGTGCCCGAAGGGCTGGCCGTGGACGCCGACCTGCGGTGGGCGCTGCTGACCGGCCTGGTCGCCGTGGGCGCGGCCGGTGAGGAGGCGATCGACCTCGAGCTCGACCGAGACGACACCGCCGACGGCAAGCGGCTGTCGTACATCGCCCGCGCGGCGGTGCCGACCGAGGCCGCCAAGGAGCGGGCCTGGGAACGGATCGTCGACCCCGACACCGAGAACTACGTGCGCCGGTCGTCGATGATCGGCTTCGCCCCGCTCGACCACGTCGACCTGGTGCGGCCGTACCTGGAGCGCTACCTGGAGGCGCTCCCGCAACTGTGGGAGAAGCTCGGCGCCCAGCAGGCCGTGGAGTTCTCGAAGCTGGCGTTCCCGTCGAACCTGATCGAACCCGAAACGCTCGACGTGCTCGACCGCTGGCTGGAGGAGGACCGGCCCGCTCAGGTCAAGCGCGGCGTGGCCGAGGGGCGGGCCGACATCGCCCGCGCGCTCAAGGGCCGCGAACGCGACCGAGCCGCCGGTTAGCCGACCGTGTCCGTGGCTCCGGGACGTTCGTCCCGGAGCCACGAGCGCTGTCCAGGCCATTGGTAGGCTCAACTCCCGTCCGGCCCCTCTCGGCGGCGCCCACGAGCCGCCGACCGGCTCACAGTCAGAAGGAGAGAGCGGTCTTGTCTGCGCTTTTGCCGGTGTTCGTCATCAGCGCCACGCTCGTGGCGCTGTTCGGGATCGTCCTGCCGCTGCTGCTGCTCGGTCCCGTGATGGCCTCCCGCGCCCGGCCCCAGCCCCAGCAGTTGCTGTTCGCGGTCATGCTGCTCATCCCCAGCGTCGCAATCGGGTCGGTGTTCCTGTCCTGGTGGGCGATATCGTGGCTGGAGTCGACCGAGGCCCCCGCACCCGTACTGGTCGGGATCGCGCTGGTCGTGGCCGCCACCGTCGGACTCCTGGCACCGCTGCGCCTCCCCGGGCGGAACGGGCCGTTCTGGCTCAAGCCGCTGCTCGGCCTCGGCGCCGGCGTGCTGGTACCGGTCGCGGTCATGGAGAGCATCGTGGTCGGGCTCCACGAGGCCGCCGCCACCGCGGTCGGCGTGGTCGTGCTCGCCGTGCTCATCGGGGTCTTCCGGGTGCTCGGCCGGCCGCTGGCCGAGCACCGCCGGGCCAAGCAGGCGCGCGACTCGATCGAGCGCTTCCAGGGGCAATTGGTGGACGTGGACGATCAAGAGTGGCGGCTGACCGGCGCCCGCGGCGACGCGGACCGGATCGTGCTGCACTACGACGGCGAGCAGGACGGCAAGAAGCTCGGCGCGCGGCTGCTGCTCGAACGCGACATGGACTGGGTGCCGACGCCCAAGGAGAACGAGGCGGCGGTGTTCGAGCTCGCCCGGGGCCTGGGCGGACAGCCGACAGAAGCGGTGCTGGCGCAGAAGGAGCTGGGAACCCCGGCGACGCTGACGCTGCGCATCCCCGGCACGACGGTGCTGTCGATCCGGGAGACCGTGGCCGATTCGCTGTCGTGGGTCGAGTTCGTCGGGAAACTGGAACTGATCGACGCCGACGCCATGCTGCAACGCCGGATGCCGACCGCCGAGGAACGATAGGGCCCGCAACCGGAAGCGCCGACCGGGACCGATCCCGGTCGGCGCCGTCGTTTCGGTTCAGGCCTCGCGGGCGGTCTCGGCCAGCATCCGCAGGCCGGTGATGACGCCCTCGCACAGCCGCCCGGCACCGAACGCCGCCTCCATGGAGAACACGACCAGGGCCGCCGAACGGTCCGGGATCCGGTCCTGGGCGAGCTTGCCGGTCACGATCTCCAGCCTGCGCTGCTCGGGCGAGACCGCGATGAGGACCGACCGGTCGGGCTCGGCGAGCCGGTCGTGCAGAGCCTCGGCGGCCCCGCGGACCGGATCCTGCAGCGGGCCGACGTAGACGCTGTAGTGCAGGCCGCCCCCGTCGCGCTCGGCGGTGCCGAGTGCCTCGTCGAGGTGCAGCAGCTCCTTGGTGTCGAATGGGCCGTCGAGGACGGCCGGCTGGATCCCCTCCGGGCCGGTGGCGGTCAGCGTCCGGCGGGCGATGTCGTTACCACTGGCCATGCGCGCCTCCCTTGGGTCCGCTGACGAAGTTCTCGTCGCCGCGCTCCTCGGCCCCGCCGGAGCCGGACTCGATCTCGGCGACCGTCTCGGTCCGGCCGTTGGCGCTCACCGCGCCTTCGCGGGCCACGAACCAGACCGGCTTGAAGTCGTAGGGCTGGTCGGGGCGGTACCGCGATTGCGGGCGCGGGTGCCTCAGGTAGATCACGGCGAATACCGCGACCACAACCAGGATCGGGGCGCCGAAGAGAATCAGCAGCTCCTGGAAGACCGTCATGTTGCTCCCCAAAATCAAGTACAGGGTGACCTCGGATCTCAGCCTAATCCAATTACGGCACTCACACCCCGGAGGTGGGGACGGGATGCGACCGGCCGCACTCTCACGGCGACGATCGGCGGTGATGAGCGGAGCCCGCCGGCGGACTGGCGTCCTTCCGGCGGGCTCCTCCGATGTCTTGCAGGGGGTGGGTCAGTTCACCCGCGCTCGCTCGTGGCGGCGGCGGGGCAGCCAGGCCTCCCAGGCGGGGTCCGGGCGGCGCTGGCCGCGGAATCCGCGCAGTTGCCAGCCCGAAGGCGGTCGCGGGGCGCGCGGCAGCCGCCAACCGAGCTCGGTGAGGGTGCGATCGCTCTTGCGGTGGTTGCACGGGGCGCAGGCCGCGACGACGTTGTCCCACGTGTGGGTGCCGCCCCGCGACCTGGGAAGGACGTGATCGATCGTCTCGGCCGACGAACCGCAGTACACGCAGCGCCATTCGTCGCGGACGAACACGCCGCGCCTGGAGGGGCTGGTGCCGACCTGCCGGGGGATCGCGACGTAGCGGTTGAGGCGGACGACAGCCGGAACGGGGATGTGCATGGTCTCACTGCGAAGAAAACCGTTACCCTCGGTAACGGTTTCGGCCTTCCGGGTCAGCAGTAGGACGGCCGCCCGCTTGACCGGTACTACGCACAGCGGTTCGTAGCTCTGGTTCAGGACGAGGGCGGAACCCATCGTGGTGGCGTTATGCGTGAACAGATTCGCATGGGCACTTGGGGAAGGATCGTCGCTGTCGAGCGTGCTCCTATGTCGAGGACCTATCACGGTGTCAAACCTCCAAGCCATCGGTCCCGTCAAGTTTGACCTAAATCTCAAGAAAATGCACCCCGGTTCGGTGGGATGTTCGGGAACGCGCGAATATCGTCTGGTCGAACGCCTGTTGACGAGGGGTTAGGGCAACCGTAACGTCGACGTCGGCCCGCTGCGGGCGGGCGCACCGATCCATTGACCCGCGGAAGGAAGATCGTGGAACTGCTTGCCGCAACCGGAGACTCCCCGTGCGAAACGGGCATCAACTCCTGTTCGCTCTTGTGGGGGCTTACCGAGAGCCAGGACTTCGCGCTCGACGGCGGGGCGTTCCTGGATCGCCTCTTCCACGTCCTGCTGATCCTGGTGGTCGCCCTCATCGTGCGATGGGTCGGCAATCGCTTCATCTCACGTCTGGTGAAACAGGTCACCAGCACCAAGCGGCCGCAGGCGATCGGCGAGATGAGCGGACTGAACGGACTGCTCGGCCCGGGCAACAACCGCCGGGAAGAACTGGTGGGCGACCGCAGCCGGGCCCGGTCCGAAACCCTCACCGGCGTGCTCCAGCACGTCAACGGCGTGGTCGTCATGACCGTGGCGTTCATGCTCATCCTGGGCGCCTTCGGCGTCAACCTGGCGCCGATCCTGGCCAGTGCGGGCATCGTGGGCGTCGCCCTCGGTTTCGGCGCGCAGGCGCTGGTGCAGGACTACCTGGCGGGTATCTTCATCCTCGCCGAGGACCAGTACGGCGTGGGCGACGTGGTCGACGTCGGCGAAGTCATCGGGACCATTGTGGATATGGGCCTGCGGGTCACCACCGTCAGGGCGCTCGACGGTTCCCTGTGGTACGTGCGCAACGGCCAGATCCTTCGCGTGGGCAACTCCAGCCAGAGCTGGGCCAACGTGATCCTTGACACGCCGCTGCCGCCGACGGCCGACGTGGACCGGTCGGCCGAGGTCATCATGGCCGCGATCCGCGAGTTCGCCCAGGACGAGGAGTGGAGCCAGGTCGTGCTCGATGAGCCCGAGTACCAGGGCGTCGCCAAGATGACGATCGACGAGATGACGCTCAGGACCGCCATCCGGACCTCCGGCGACATGCAGTGGGCCGCCGGGCGCGAGCTGCGCCGACGGATCAGCGAGGCGCTGCGGGAGGCCGGGATCTCCGACGACATGCGCGCGAGCCGGGTCTACGTGCCGCGCAGCATGGCGGGGCAGGCCAAGCAGTAGGCCGCGGTCGCCGGGTGAAGCGGTGATCTGCCGCGCAGTGGGTGTGACTCGCATCTGATTGGGTTTCTTTGGGGTCCGGTGGTTGGCAGTATGGGTACATGTCGACCTCCAACAGCCGGCGCGGCGTCGTGTCGCTCACCCCGACCGGCCAGCCCGCGCCCACCCAGTCCTTCTTCGAGGCGGTGGGCGGTGCCGAGACGTTCAAGCGGCTGACCGAAGCCTTTTACGACGAAGTCGCCCACGATGAGATCCTGCGCCCGCTCTATCCGGAGGAGGATCTGGCTCCGGCGGCCCGCCGCCTCCAGATGTTCCTGGAGCAGTACTGGGGCGGCCCGCACACCTACTCCGAGGAGCGCGGGCACCCGCGCCTGCGGATGCGCCACGCCTCATTCGTCATCGGCGAGCGCGAGCGCGACGCCTGGCTCCGCTGCATGCGCCACGCCATGGACACCGTCGAACTCCCCGAGGAGTACGACAAGGTCATGTGGGAGTACATGGAGCGGGCGGCGGACTTCATGCGGAACGCATGAAGCGGAAGCGCAGCATGCGGAACGCATGAAGCTAGGGAGCGGCATGCGGAACGCATGAAGCGGAAGCGCAGGATGCGGAACGCGTGAAGCGGTCGGCGGGCTCCGGCCGGTCGGCCCCGGCGCCTCCCGTCAGTTGCTGCACTGCCGTTCGGCTTCGCGGAAGAGTTCCTGGTCCTCGAGCTGGAATTCGATGTACTCGTCGGTGAGCAGTTCCTCGATGTCCTCGGCGCCGTAGTCGATGTCGCCGTCGTACTCGTGCTCGGCCCATTCCTCGAAGGCGGCCTTGCACTCGTCGAACTCCTCGGAGAGGCTCTGGAGCTCCTCCAGGCTGTTGCTCAGGCCCGCGTTCTGATCCTCCAGCTCGGCTTCGGAGGCTTCGAGAGCCTCGATGTCGGCGGCCTGCTCGTCGGCCTCGCTCGACTTCTGCGCGAACAGCACCCCCAGCATCCCGGCGGTCACGGCGAGCACTCCGGCCAGGATCGACAGGGTGATGATCGCGCCGCGGCCGGGTCTGCGGGGCGGCGGGGGCGGTCCCACGGGGATCGGGCCGGTAGTGCCGGGGGGCGGCGGAGCCGCGGCGAACTGCTGCGTCGGCTGCACGGGCGGCGGCGGAGCGGCCGGCCCCTGGCCGGCCGGCGGCGGCGTCATGCCGGGTGCCGGCGGCCGCGGCGTTCCGGCCTCCGGGGACGGCCCCGCAGGGGCGGCGGGCGAATCGGAGGACTGCGACGGATTCGAGGGTTGGCCGGGTCGTTCGGGCTGCTGGTCTTCCGGGGGGAGGGAGGTCATTCCGGGCTCCGGGTCCGTCGGGGTCATACGGGCACCCAGATGATACCGGTGCCCCGATGGTCGCGCCGTCCCGTTGGGCGGCCGAGCGATGCCGATTCACCTCTCCGGCGCCCACGGGCGGCAGGCCACTGGGGACCGTGAGCTAGAGCAACTCCCCTTCGAGCCATTCCACGAAGGTGCCGGAGATCGCCGTTCCGCAGTCGATCAGCTCTTCGAGTAGCGCATCGGTGATGCCGGGCCGGACCGGGACCTGGATCTCGCCGAACACCGGCAGCGACCCGGATTCGGTCGGCTCGCCGAGGTAGGCCTTGAGGAACCGGCGCGTCCGGTTCCACTCGTTCATGGCGGCGAAGCCGCGCTCGGCCCAGTCGCGGGGCACGGTCTGGTAGGCGCGGGCGCGCAGCACCAGGATGTCGCCGTCGGACCCCTCGGCGCGCACCTGCACGATGTGGCGCTCCCAGAGCGCCACGATGCCGCCGTTCTCGTCGACGAGGTAGCGGATGTCGAGGTTCTTGAGCGCGGCGATGATCCTGGCGGCGCCCAGCGGCGCCGACCCGTCCTTGGAGCTCCGGGCGATCTGCTCGAGGTCGGAGACGAAATCGGGGTCGATCTCCTCCAGGTCGCGCTTGATCAGTTGCCAGCGCTCGGTCTCGGAGATCTGCTCGCGCTCGGGCCCCATGGCGAGCGGCTCGGCGGCGGCGTGGCCGAATTCACGGCTCTCGGCGCAGGGCACGGCGTACTCGGGAGCCTCGCGCGGCTCCGTGCGCGGGCTCGGCACCGCGCTCGGCTGTCCGCCGCGGGCCTGGGCTCGCTCGGAGGAGTCGCCGAGCCCGCCGTCGGCTCCGGCGATCGGCTCGTCCTTCGCGTCGCGCTTCCTGCTGCTGCGCCACCATGCCATGGTCGTCGTCCGCCTTCCCACCCAAAAATGCGAATCACTGGCAGTACATGGGTTTTCGGTACACGTTTCCGCTTGGCTGAGCTTAAGCGGATTTGCGTCCCTTCGAGCATTGCAAAATTACTTCCGCTCGCGCCGAGCAGCCTAGGGCTTCCCACCGACAATGCACAACCGTCAGTCATTCCTGACCAAAAGTATGAACCCTGGTGCACGTGCGCGGGTCCGCTAACGATCGACTGTCGCCTGTCTCATACGCCGAAGCAAGCAACGACCCGGAAGATCATCGGAGCGTCGGATATCCGTCACTGACCGGGTCGGTTCAGAGGAGGGGGAGGCCGCGTTCGCGTTCCCAGACGGCGCCGTAGGTCGCCGCGAGGCCGACGCGGCGGCCGGCGCGGAGCACCCGGACCGGGTCGTCGCCGACGAACCTCATGCGCATCACGGCGACCACGAGCCGGAACTCCACCGGGTACTCGCGCCCCTCGTGCTGGACGCGCAGTGCGACGTGGTCGAGCAGGACGTCGCGCAGGCGGCGGTCGCCGATGCCCTGGCCGCGCCGCTGCCGCAGCGCCTCGGCCGCCTGCCGGTCCATGGCGGTTATGTCGGCCGCGGGCACGGCCTCGATGGTCTCCCAGCGTCCGGCGGGGAGCCGCCCGCGCCAGTCGGCGTCGGGGCGGGGCTCGATCCTGCCTTCGCTGAGGTCGCCGGCCCGGTAGACGGCGTCGGGGAGCTCCCCGGCGCTCTCGCGGGCGGCCAGCGCCCCGATGGGGAGGGAGGCCCACAGCCGGCCCTCGCGCACGCGGACGAGCGCGTCCGGGTCGAGTCGGGCGACGCGGGCGGCGAACGCCGCGTCGTCGGGGTCTAGTCCTGCCATCGGCGCAGGAAGGCCCGCTCGGGCTCGGTGAGGCGGCGCGGCCGGCCCTCGGCGGTGTCGTAGGGGACCAGGACCGATCTGGCGCGCGCGCACAGCTTGCCGTCGGCGAACACCTCGTAGGCGAGGGCGAACGAGGCGTTCCCGGGCTCCTCGGTCCGGATCTCGACGCGCACGTCGGCCGGGACGGTCACCGGCAGGATGTAGTCGATCTCGTGGCGGGCCACGACCACGCCCTCCCGGAAGCCGGGGAGGCCCGCCTCCGCGGCGACGGTGAACATCATCGCGACGCGGGCCTCTTCGAGCAGCACCATGTACTGGTTGTTGTTGACGTGCCCGAAGGAGTCCATGTCCGACCAGCGCAGCGCCGGCTCGGTGACGAAGCGCGCCATGCTAGCCCCTCGTGAGCTTGCGGTGGGTGACCCGGTGGGGCTTGACCGCGTCGGCTCCGAGCCGGTCGATCTTGTTCTTCTCGTAGGCCTCGAAGTTGCCCTCGAACCAGAACCAGCGGGGTTCGCCCTTCTCGTCCTCGCCCTCCCAGGCCAGGATGTGGGTGGCGACGTGGTCGAGGAAGGCCCGGTCGTGGCTGATGACCACCGCGCAGCCGGGGAACTCCAGCAGCGCGTTCTCCAGGCTGGAGAGTGTCTCGACGTCGAGGTCGTTGGTGGGCTCGTCGAGCAGCAGCACGTTGCCGCCCTGCTTGAGGGTGAGCGCCAGGTTGAGGCGGTTCCGCTCGCCGCCGGAGAGCACCTTGACCGGCTTCTGCTGGTCGGGGCCCTTGAAGCCGAACGCGGCGATGTAGGCGCGCGAGGGCATCTCGACCTTGCCGACCATGAGGTAGTCGAGGCCGTCGGAGACGGTCTCCCAGACGGTCTTGTCGCCGAGGCCGGCGCGGGCCTGGTCGACGTACGACAGTTGCACGGTCGGGCCGATGTTGACGTCGCCGGAGTCGGGCTGCTCGAGGCCGACGATGGTCTTGAACAGCGTGGTCTTGCCGACGCCGTTGGGACCGATGATCCCGGTGATGCCGTTGCGCGGCAGGCTGAAGTTCAGGCCGTTGATGAGCGTCTCGCCGTCGAAGCCCTTGTGGAGGTCCTTGACCTCGATCACGGAGTTGCCCAGGCGCGGGCCCGGCGGGATCTGGATCTCCTCGAAGTCGAGCTTGCGGGTCTTCTCGGCCTCGGCGGCCATCTCCTCGTAGCGGCCCAGGCGCGCCTTGGACTTGGTCTGGCGGCCCTTGGCGTTGGAGCGGACCCATTCGAGCTCGTCCTGGAGGCGCTTGCGCATCTTGGCGTCCTTGCGGCCCTCCACGGCCATGCGCTCGGCCTTCTTCTCCAGGTAGGTGGAGTAGTTGCCCTCGTAGGGATAGGTGCGGCCGCGGTCGAGCTCCAGGATCCACTCGGCGACGTTGTCGAGGAAGTACCTGTCGTGGGTGATGGCGACCACGGCGCCGGAGTAGTCGGCGAGGTGGCGTTCGAGCCAGAGCACGCTCTCGGCGTCCAGGTGGTTGGTGGGCTCGTCGAGCAGCAGCAGGTCGGGCTCCTCGAGCAGCAGCTTGCAGAGGGCCACGCGGCGCCGCTCGCCGCCGGAGAGGTGGGTGACCGCCCAGTCCCCGGGCGGGCAGCGCAGGGCGTCCATGGCCTGCTCCAGGCGCGAGTCGAGCTCCCAGGCATTGGCGGCGTCGAGCTCCTCCTGGAGGCGCCCCATCTCCGCCATCAGTTCGTCGGAGTAGTCGGTGGCCATCTGGGCGGCGACCTCGTTGAAGCGGTCGAGCTTGGCCTGGGTGGGCGCGACGGCCTCCTGGACGTTCTCCATGACGGTCTTGGACTCGTTGAGGGGCGGCTCCTGGGCGAGCATGCCGACGGTGGCCCCGGGGGCGAGGCGGGCCTCTCCGTTGGTCACCTGGTCCTGCCCGGCCATGATCCTGAGCAGGCTCGACTTGCCGGCGCCGTTGGGGCCGACCACGCCGATCTTCGCCCCGGGCAGGAAGTACAAGGTCACGTCGTCGAGGACGACCTTGTCTCCGTGCGCTCGGCGCGCTTTCTCCATGGTGTAAATGAACTGGGCCACACTGATCCTTCGACGTCACAGGGAATCGATCCGCTCAATGATGACAAGCGCCGCCCGTTTCCCGCCATTCGCCCCGCCCGGCCGTTCAAATGGGTCACCTCGGCGGTCCGCACCGATCTCGGGCCGATCCGCCCGCCCGGTGGCCGGCGGGCGCGGATTCCCAGTTCGGCCGCCGGATGCGCAATCCCCGCCGGGAACCGGCGAATCGATCCGGGATACTTGCCGTAAAGGAGGGACTACAAAATTGAGCAACGCATCCTTCATCGTCGTAGCCAACCGCCTCCCCGTCGACGCCGTCGTCGACGACGAGGGAAACACAACCTGGCGCCGATCCCCAGGCGGCCTCGTCACCGCCCTCGAACCAGTCCTCCAGGCGAACCAGGGCACGTGGATCGGCTGGGCCGGCAGGCCCGGCGAGGCCCCCGATTCGTTCGAGGCCGACGGCATCAAGCTGCTGCCGGTCGAGCTAAGCGCCGACGAGATCAAGCGGTACTACGAGGGGTTCTCCAACGCCTCGCTGTGGCCGCTCTACCACGACGCGGTCGAACCGCGGGTATTCCGCCGCTCGTGGTGGAAGTCGTATTACGAGGTCAACGCCCGGTTCGCCGAGGTGTGCGCGGCCGAGGCCGCGCCCGGCGCGGTGGTGTGGATCCAGGACTACCAGCTCCAGCTCGTCCCGGCCATGCTCCGCGAGCGGCGCCCCGACCTGCGCATCGGCTTCTTCCTGCACATTCCGTTCCCGCCGGTCGAGCTGTTCATGCAGCTTCCCCAGCGCATGGAGATCCTCAAGGGGCTGCTCGGGGCCGACCTGGTCGGATTCCAGCGCCCGCTGGCGGCGCAGAACTTTCTCTCGCTCACCCGCCACCTGCTCGGCCACCGGCCCCGCGGCCACTACGTCACCGTCGACGACCGCCTGGTCAGGGCCGACGCCTTCGCCATCTCGATCGACACCTCCTTCAACGAGGAGGTCGCGGGCACCGACCGCGCCCGCCAGCGCGCCAAGGAGCTCCGCGCCGAGCTGGGCGATCCGGACACGGTGATCCTGGGCGTGGACCGGCTCGACTACACCAAGGGCATCGAGCAGCGGCTCAAGGCGTTCCGCGAGCTGCTCGAGGACGGCCGCTTCGAGGTGCCGAAGACGGTCATGGTGCAGGTGGCGACCCCGAGCCGGGAGCGGGTCGAGCAGTACAAGGTCCTGCGTGAGCGAGTCGAACGTGAGGTCGGTCGCATCAACGGCGAGTTCGGCCAGGTCGGCCTTCCGGCCGTCCACTACCTCCACCAATCGTTCGACAAGCACGAGCTTGCGGCGCTGTACCAGGCGGCCGACGTCATGGCGGTCACGCCGATGCGGGACGGCATGAACCTGGTCGCCAAGGAGTACGTCGCGAGCCAGATCGAGAACAACGGTGCGTTGGTTCTGAGCGAGTTCGCCGGTGCCGCAGGCGATCTGCGGCAGGCATACCTCGTGAACCCGCACGATTTGACCGATTTGAAAGACGGATTTGTGACAGCGGCGGAGTCGTCGCCGGAGGATAAGATGAAGAGGATGCGCGCGATGAGGCGCTATCTGCGCAAGCACGACGTCAATCGCTGGGCCCGCAGCTTCCTCACGGCGCTAGGAGTTCCGGAGCGCAGCGCGGCGTACAATCCGGGCAGCTCGACCGCCGTCGATGCGGCGGAAGGCTAGAGAGGCATCAGCCCGCATTCCGAAACTGACCGGTGTTGGAGATACGCCAGATGACCGCACCACGCCCAGAGGGACTCGGTCCCGATAGACTGAGCTCCTCGGACGAGCTTCGCTCGGCCCTCACCCGACTTGCCCGCGTTCCGCAGTTGCTCGTCGCCTGCGACTACGACGGTACGCTCGCCCCCATCGTGACCGACCCCTCACAGGCCAAGCCGATCCCGGAATCGGTGACGGCGCTGCGCACGCTCGCGAATCTGCCGCAGACGAAGGTCGCGGTCATCTCCGGTCGCGCGCTGCGCGACCTGGCGGCCCTCTCCCGGCTGCCGTCCGAGATACATCTGGTCGGCTCGCACGGTTCGGAATTCGACGTCGGTTTCACCCGGGCGCTCTCGAGCGAGGATCAGCGGCGGCGCGACAAGCTCGTGGCCGAGCTGACCGCGATCGCCGAACGCTACGAGGGCACCCGGGTGGAGCCCAAGCCCGCCGGCGCGGCCCTGCACACGCGGGAGGCCGTGGAGGCCGACGGCAGAGCCGCCATCGACGCGGTCCTCGACGGGCCCTCCACCTGGGAGGGCATTCAGACCACCGAGGGCAAGGCGGTCGTCGACCTGTCGGTGGTGGCCACCCACAAGGGCGACGCCCTCGACAAGCTCCGGCACCAACTGGGGGTGTCGGCGGTGCTGTTCATCGGCGACGACGTCACCGACGAGAACGCGTTCGCGCACCTCCACGGGCCCGACATCGGCGTGCGGGTCGGCTCCGGCCCCACCCAGGCCAACGAGCGCATCGGCGACCCCGAGGAGGTCGCCAAGCTCCTGGCGCGCCTGGTCGACACGCGCCGAAGCTGGCTCCAGGGCGAATCGACGCAACTGATCGAGCGGCACACGATGCTCGGCGACGGCGCCAACCACGCCCTGCTGACTCCCGACGCCCGGCTGACCTGGATGTGCCACCCCAGGCCCGACTCCGGCTCGATCTTCGCCCACCTGCTGGGCGGCGAGCACGCCGGGCACTTCACCGTGCAGCCGGTCAACGCCGGCATTCCCTTGGGACAGCGCTATGTGGCCGGCACCCTGACCGTCGAGACCCGCTGGCCGGGCCTGACGGTCACCGACTGGATGGACTCGACCCCGCGGCGGCGCGGCGATCTCAACTCCACCGTGCTGGTCCGCCAGATCACCGGCGAGGTCCCGGTCGAGATCACCTTCGCGCCCCGCCCGGAGTTCGGGCAGCTCCCGGTGCAACTGCAGCCGATCGAGGACGACGGCCTGAAGGTCCTGGGCGCGAACGAGCCGATCAGCCTGCGCTCGCCCGGTGTGGAGTGGCGCATCGACCAGGACGGACACCACTCGCTGGCGCACGCCGAAGTGAACCTGAACCAGGTCGGCGGCTCCCTGACGCTGGAGCTGCGGGCCGGCGTGGAGGACCTCAGCGAGTGGAAGCCGCCGGTCAAGGTCCGCCGCCGCACCACCGAGGCCGGATGGCGCAACTGGTCCGAGTCCCTAAAGGTCCCCTCCATCGAACCCGAGTCGGTCTCGCGGTCGGCGCTGACGCTGCGGGCGCTGTGCTACCAGCCGACCGGCGCGATCCTGGCGGCCGGCACCACCTCGCTGCCCGAGGAGCTCGGCGGGGTCCGGAACTGGGACTACCGGTTCTGCTGGATCCGCGACGCGGCCATGACCGCCCAAGCGCTTGTCGACCTCGGCTCGCTCCAGGAGGCCGAGTCGTACTTCGAATACGTCGCCGGGATCATCGAGCGGACCGTGGGCCATCCCGAGCGGCTGGCCCCCCTGTACGACATCGAGGGGCAGCCGCCCTCGACGGAGGCGATCATCGACACCCTGCCCGGCTACGCGGGCTCGCGGCCGGTGCGCATCAACAACGCCGCCTCCAGCCAGGTGCAGCTCGACGTGTTCGGTCCGGTCGCGATGCTCATCGAAGCGGTCGCCCAGCGGCGAGGCCACCTGACCGACTTCGAGCAGAAGGTCATGACCAGCATGGTCGAGGCGGTCGAGAAGCGCTGGCACGAACCCGACCACGGCATCTGGGAGGCACGCCAGGCGCCCAGGCACCACGTGTACTCCAAGGTCATGTGCTGGACGACGGTCGACCGGGCGCTCAAGGTCGCCGAGCAGTTCGGCATGGAGTACGGGCCGACCTGGCCCGAGCTGCGCGACTCGATCGCGAAGAACGTGCTGGAGCTGGGCTGGAACGAGGAGGTCGGCGCCTACACCGCGGCCTACGGGCACGACGACCTCGACGCGGCGTCGCTGTGGGTGGGCCTGTCGGGGCTGCTGGCCCCGGACGACCCGCGCTACCTCAAGACGGTGCTGAAGATCGAGGCCGGGCTGCGCAGCGGCCCGACCGTCTACCGCTACCACCGCGACGACGGCCTGCCGGGCACCGAGGGCGGGTTCATCCTGTGCGCGGCCTGGATGGCCGAGGCGTACATGCAGGTGGGCCGCCGCACCGACGCCGAGGAGCTGTTCGATCAGATCCTCGCCTGCGCCGGGCCGACCGGGCTGCTGCCCGAGCAGTGGGACCCGATCGCCGAGCGCGGTCTCGGCAACCACCCGCAGGCGTATTCGCACCTGGGTCTGATCCGGGTGGCGAACCTGCTCAACGGCCAGAACGGACACGCGTAACTCAGCGGCTAATCTGTTGGGGACGTCCACAGCCGTCCCCGACAGAAAGCCACCCGCCTTGAACTCCCCCACCCCGGCCATTCCCGGCTACCGCGACTTCGAGATGGTCGCGCACGGGTCGACCGCGTTCGTCTACCGCGCCGTGCAGGAGCGCCTGGACCGGACCGTGGCCGTGAAGGTCCTGCTGGTCGACGACGACATGACCACCGCCGACTCGATCGGCAAGGAGCTCGAGGCGACGGTGGCGGTGTCGAACCACCCGCACATCGTCTCCATCATCGACACCGGGTCCACCGAGGACGGACGGCCGTACATCGTGATGGAGTACTGCGACGGCGGTTCCTACTCGGCGATCCTCAAATCGGAGGGCCCGCTGGGCGTCGAGGACGTCCTCGACGTCGGCATCAAGATCGGCCAGGCCCTCCAGGCTGCGCACAACGCGAACATCCTCCACCGGGACGTGAAGCCGCAGAACATCCTGCGGGCCCAGTACGGCCCGTCGCTGGCCGACTTCGGCATCGCGCGGGCGCCGGCGTCGCTGGCGGCGACCGAGGCCATCGACAAGCTCACCCCGCTGCACGCCTCGCCGGAGGCGCTGCTGCGGCAGGCGCAGACGGCGTCCTCGGACCTGTTCAGCCTGGCCTCGTCGATGTGGCAGATGCTGGCGGGGTTCGCGCCGTTCGCCAATCGGGAGGGCGGCACCGATCCGGACGAGCACCGGGCGCGGGTGACATCGGACGAGCCGCCGCCGAAGATCCCGCGCGAGGACGTCCCCGAGTGGCTGGAGGACCTGCTGGTGCGCGCGCTGTCGCGCGACCCCGGCCGGCGACCGGAGTCGTGCGCGGCGCTCGCCGAGGAGCTCCAGCGCGGCATGTACGGCTCCAGCGGCGGGGTCGCGAAGGTCCG
The DNA here is from genome assembly GCF_002798405.1 of Glycomyces xiaoerkulensis. Lineage (GTDB taxonomy): Bacteria > Actinomycetota > Actinomycetes > Mycobacteriales > Micromonosporaceae > Glycomyces > Glycomyces xiaoerkulensis. Next base: position 61,698 of record NZ_PGGV01000027.1, read on the forward strand.
GGGGCCGGACAAGATCGGCGACATCAGCGATGAGGAGACGGTCTACCGGCCCGAGCTGGCCTCTCGCGGCACGCGCCGGACACCGCTCGATCCGTTCGCGCCCACCGGGCCGGTCGGTCCGCCCCAGCCTCCGGAATCGGCGTACACGGTCGGCCGGGGCGTCACCGCTGGGAACACCGGCGACTCCTATGGGACGCAGCTCGGGCAGGCGGTCGATCCGCACTATGCGAACCAGCTCGGCGGCTCGGCGCCGCCGGGCACCGCGCCGCAGGCGCCGGGACGGTTCGGCTCCGCGGGCGCCGCCCCTGCGTCGACGCCGGTGTCGTCCGCGCCGAACTCGGCGCCGCCGCAGGCGCCGGTGAGCATGCAGCCGCCGGCGCCCTGGGCGCAGCAGCGGGCCGAGCCGCAGGCGCCGCAGGGACCGGCGTTCGCGCCGCCGGTCATCGGCCGCGACAACGAGAAACGAAAACCGAAGGCGCCCAAGGCACCTCCGTCGACGAAGCCGGGAGGCGGCCTCAAACCGTACGTGGTCCTCGGGCTGGTGGTCACCGCCGTGCTGGCGGTGGTCGTCGTCGGGTGGCTGTGGCTGTTCACGCCCGACGATCCCGGCGACCTCGACCAGGCCCGGACCGACGGCGAGGGGGCGCCGGAGAACGTGCGGATCGTGTCCTGGCTCGACGGCGAGATCACACTCGAGTGGGACCCGCCGGCCGACGTCGACGAGTCGTCGTCGCAGTTGCAGTACTTCGTGATGTCGCAGCGCGTCGGCGACGACCAGGCGAGCATGCTCGGGTCGGAGACCACCGACACGGAGTTCTCGGCGTCCGGGCTCATTCCCGCCGAGGATTACTGCTTCCAGGTCGCCGCGCTGTGGGAGGCGAGCCGGACGCCGATGTCGGAACCGGTGTGCACCGACGACGAGAACTGAACCGCGCCGTTCCGGGGCGAAGAGAAAGGCCCCGCTCCCGCGGATGCGGGGCGGAGCCTCCGGGTCTCGGGCTCAGGCGGCGGCCTCGGCGGTCTCGCCGAAGGCGTCCGCCTCTTCGAGCGCCTTCAGCGTCTCCTCCCAGCCGTGCTCGGCGGGGAGCTCGGACGCGAAGCCCTGGAGCTCGGCCCTGATCTTCTCGCCGTGGCCGGAATCGGTCAGGTGCTTGACGGCGGCGGTGAACTCCTCCGAGCCGGTGGCCAGGTGGAGCGTCCGCCCGTTGGTGATGTCGCGCAGGTAGACGTGCTTGCCCCGGTTGAGCGGGATCAGGTACTTGAACTCACCGAGGACGTTGAGCCCTCCCCCGGCGCCCTTCTGTCCGGCCTTGACGGAAGCGCGTGCGGTTTTCGAAGTGTTTGCTGCCACGCCGGTCTCCTCACGATGTCGTGTCAGTCGGTTCGTCGGCCAGACGCAGGGGGCGTCCCCGGATGCGGGCGCCGAACCTGGGTTGGACCACAAAAGAAAAACCGACACTGTGCCGGTCCAACGTCAGTGTATCTCAGCGGCGCCGAATGACTCCTGGCGCATAGAGCGGATGTGACGCATTGAATCACGGAAAAAATGAGCGCCCGGGCCCGTTTAAGCCTAGCGCGATGTGTTCAGAGCTGTCAGTATGTATGTGAGCGGAAAAGCGTGCCGGATTCGAGTTCATCCCCCACTTGATCCGGCCGACACCCGTTGGGCGACTTCATCTCGCCTCCACCTGACCACAAGGAGTGAGCCACTACCGAGATACGCCGATCCCCGAGGAGGTGCGCGATGCAGACACGCGGCGTGATCTACATCCACTCCAGCCCGCCGGCGGTGTGCCCGCACGTCGAGTGGGCGATCGGGCGTGTCCTCGGCAGTGCCTCCCGCGGCGCGACGGTCAAGCTCGGGTGGGCCCCGCAGGAGGCCGAGCGCGGCACCATGCGCGCCGAGCGGCCCTGGACCGGTGAGCCGGGCCTGGCCGCCGAGTTCGCGCAGGCGCTCATGCAGTGGCCCATGCTGCGGTTCGAGGTCAGCGAGGACCCCAGCGTCGGGGTCGACGGCGAGCGGATCATGCACGTCCCCGGGCGTGGCGTCTTCCGCGCGGCGATGAGCGCCGCCGGCGGGATCATGGTCGCCGAGGACCGCATCCGCGCCCTGCTGGCGACCACGACCAGCGCCGAGGCCCTGCGCGGCGGCCTCGACCAGCTTCTGGGCCTCGAGTGGGACCGCGATCTCGAGCCCTACCGGCACGCGGGCGGCCAGGCCGAGCAGTCCTGGCTCTCCCAGGTCAGCTAACCGCAGAGACAACAGCAGCCCGGCCCCGCCGGAATGCGGGGCCGGGCTCACGTCGCCTCGATGCGGCCGGTCAATCGGCGTTCGGATTGCCGAAGTCCGGTCCTTTGGTCCGGGTCCGTTTGAGTTCGTAGAAACCGGGAGTGGTCATCACCGCGTAGACGCCGTCCCACAATTTCGCGGCCGCCTCGCCTTCCGGGGCCGGAGTCACCACGGGCCCGAACAGGCCCACCCGCTCTCCGCCGTCGTTCTCCACCGCCAGCACCGGGGTGCCCACCTCCATGCCGACCAGGCCGATCCCGCGCTCGTGCGAGGCGCGCAGCTCCGGGTCGTACTCCTCGGTCTTCCCCGCCTCGGCCAGCTCGACGGGCAGGCCGACCCGCTCCAGCGCGGCCGGGATGAACATCTCGGAGTCCTTCACCTGCTCCAGATGGATGCGGTTGCCCAGGGCCGTGTAGAACTCGCCGAGGGTCCGGTTGTCGTACCGCCGCGCCACGGCCGTCGCCACGCGCACCGCCGGCAGCGTTCCCGGCATCGAGGCGGCGTAGTCGGCCGGGAGTTCGTCGAGCCGCGGCTCGTTGAGCACGTAGAGGCTCATCACGTTCCATCGGATGTGGAGGTCGCGCAGCTTCGACGCCTCGATGATCCAGCGTGAGGTCATCCACGCCCAGGGGCACGCCGGGTCGAACCAGAAATCCACGGTCTTGCCTTCTGCCATGGGCGCAAGGCTACGACGGGCATCCGGCCCCGTCCTGAGAGAAAGAACACGGAACCGAAACTTCGCCTTAGCGGATAAAATGGACGTCGATGCTGGTACGAACTCGATACGACGACACTCCGGCACGCTCGTTCAACGCCGCGGAGGCGCTGCCCTCCGGCGTCGAGGTGCTCCCGCTTGCCCTACTGCGCGAACGGGTCGCCGCCGGCGACCTGGCCCGGCCCGCGCGGACCGAACTGCACCAACTGGTCACCCTCACCTCCGGGGCGCTCCGCCACTGCGTGGACTTCACCGAGTACGCCATGGGGCCCGGGTCCTGGCTGTGGGCGCGCCCCGGCCAGATGCTGCGGTGGGGCGATCTCGAAGGCGCCGAGGGGACCCTGGTCCGGTTCGAGGGCGGTTTCCTCGATCCGGACACGGCCATCGGCGTGTGCGCCGACGATCCGCACGCGCCGGTGCTGCGGGAACCGGGCCCCGAAGACCGCACGCTGCTGCGGGTTGCCGCGAGCCAGCTCCAATGGGAGTTCACCGGGGCCGACCGGCTGCCGCTGGATCTGCGCCTCCAGGTGCTCCGGCACCTGCTGGGGGTCCTGGTGCTGCGGGTGGCCTCCCTGCCGGCGCCCGGCGGCACCGGAAGCGAGCCGAGCGAGGTGTATCTGGCCTTCCGCGACGCGGTGGAGCGCGACTTCGCAGGCACCCGGCGGCTGGCCGACTACGCCGCGGTGCTGGACTGCTCCCCCAGGACCCTTTCGCGGGCGACGCTCGCGCACGCGGGCGTCCCGGCCAAGGAGTTCATCGACCGCAGGGTGGTGCTGGAGGCCAAGCGGCTGCTGGCCTGCTCGGCGCTGCCGGCGGCGAAGATCGGGGCGCGCCTGGGGTTCTCGAGCGCGACCAACTTCAACAAGTACTTCCACCAGCGCACCGGGAGGACCCCGATCGCCTTCCGCGACGCGGCGCTGACCTAGGCGGCGGCGAAGACGGTCTCGGGCCTGGCCCGGTCGCCCTGCTCGGTCAGGATCGCCAGCAGCTCGCCGTCCGCGCCGAGCACCGCGTAGCGCCCGGCGATGCCGGCGGCGCGAATGGGCTTGCCGTGGGAGAGGTCCCCGGCTTCGGCTTCGGTGGCGGTCCGGACCGGCAGGAGGCCGGCCGCTGCCCGGCCCAGCGTCATCGCCCCGAGCGGGCGGCCGTGCTCCGACCGCTCGGCCAGGGCCTCCAGGGTCGCGGCCGACTCCAGGTCGAACCGGCCGACTCTGGTGCGGCGCAGTGCGGTCAGGTGGCCTCCGACGCCGAGCGCCGCGCCGAGGTCGCGGGCGACGGCACGGACGTAGGTGCCCGAGGAGCACGCCACCGCGACGTCCACGTCGGTGAATCCGCCCTCGCGCCGGATCGCGCCGACCTCTATCGACTCGATCCGCACCCGCCGCGGGCGCAGCTCCACGTCCTCGCCTTCGCGCACCCGCTTGTAGGCGCGCTCGCCGTTGATCTTCACGGCGCTGACCGCGCTGGGGACCTGGTCGATCTCGCCGACCATCGCGGCCAGGGCGTCGCCGATCGCGTCCCGGGGCACCGCCGAGGCGTCGGTCTCGGCGGTCGCTTCGCCTTCGGCGTCGTCGGTGACGGTGGTCCGGCCGAGCCGGATGGTGGCGCCGTAGGCCTTGTCGAGGCCGGAGACGTAGGTGAGCAGTTTGGTGCCCTTGCCGATCGCGATGACGAGCACGCCGGTGGCCATGGGGTCGAGCGTCCCGCCGTGGCCGACCTTGCGGGTGCCGCAGATGCGCCGCATCCGGGCCACCACCCCGTGGGAGGTGATGCCCTGCGGTTTGTCGACGACGATGATGCCCGGCTGTGGTGTGGTCACAGCCGTAGAGGCTAACGGGGAGCCTGGCGCCGGGCTCCTACTGGTGGCGGTCGAGCGATTCCTGCAACGCGCGGATCGCCTCGGCCCGCTCATCGTCCCACTTCTCGGGAACGTCGGCCTGCTCGCGGAAGCTGACGGTAACGGTCATCATCCTCGAAACCTTAACGGGCGTTCAAGGACTTGGCAGCACGAAATCCATATGATGGGACGGTGAATTCTCAGGCGCGCCCGGAACCGCCGCCGATCCGGACGCCCGATCGCGGGCGCCGCGGGGCCGGCGGGTTCACTCCGCGCCCTCGGACCTCTCGGGCTCGCGATACGGGTTCGGGTCGCCGGCGTAGGCGGCGTCCCGGGCGATCTGGTTGACCTGCTCGTCGGCCCTGGCTGCCTCGGCCAGCAGCTCCTCGATGCGGTGGGCGTGCTCGGGGACCGTGTCGGCCACGAAGGTCAGCGACGGCGTGTGCCGCATGCCGAGGGCGCGGCCGACCGTGGTGCGCAGGTGCCCGGTGGCGCGGTCGAGCGCCGCCGCCGAGGCCCCGGCCTGCTCGTCGCTGCCGAGCACCGTGTAGAAGATCGTCGCCTCGCGCAGGTCCGGTGTCATGCGGGCGTCGGTGATGGTGACCATGCCGATGCGCGGGTCCTTGAGCTTCCGGACCGCCTGTGCGGTCAGCTCCATGACCCGCTTGGCCACCTGGGCCTGCTTCGCCGCGTCTGCCATTTGGATTCCTGCCTTCTGCCTACTCGTCCTCGGGTCCGAACACGCGTCGGCGGACGCTGATGAGCTCCACCTCGGGGCGCCCCGCCATGTGCTGCTCGCACGCGTTGAGGACCTCCTGCACGTGCGGGTTGTCGCCGGCCACCGCGGCGGCCCCCACCGTGGCCCGGCCGTAGAGCTCCTGGTCGCCGACCTCGGCCGCCGCGACCTCGAACCTCCGCAGCGAGGCCACGATCGGGCGCACATAGGATCGCTTGGCCTTCAGCGACCGGGAGTCTTCCGGGAGGAGGACATCGAATTCAACGCATCCGGTGAACACCGCTCTAGATTACGCGTCGGCGACCGGTTTCCCAAGCGCGATTCTCCCGCCCGAAATCACCCGTTTGGCGGTTTGGATCACGTATGACTGGGAACATGGCCGAAGAGAGGCGAAACGAGGGGGCAGCCATGTCGGCACCGCAAAACGGTTGGAGCCAGCAGTACGGAGACGAGACGCGCCGCTACCCGGCGGAGACGCCGTCGGGATCACAGCAGGGACCGGCAGTGGAGGGCGGCAAACTGTGGGCCGGCGGTTTCGGGACCGCCATCGTGGCGGCCCTGGTAGCGCTGGTCGGCATTCTGCTGGTGCGCGGAGTGCTGGGCATCCACATCCTGTCGCCGTCGGAGGCCGGAGCCTACGGCGACGCCTCCACCACGACCTACGCGTTCGGCGCGTTCGCCGTCGGCGTGCTCGCCACCGGCCTGCTGCATCTGATGCTGCTGCTGATGCCGCGGCCGACGAGCTTCTTCACCTGGATCCTGGTGCTGGCCACAGCGGTGGCGGTCCTGATCCCGTTCACCGTGGTCGCCGAGCTGGAGTCGCAGATCGCGACCGGGGCGATCAACCTGGTCATCGGGATCTCGATCCTCAGCCTGCTGAACTCGGTGGCCTCCATCGCGACGGCGCCGCCGCAGTCCGGACCGCCGATCGCGGGCGTCCGCTGACAGTGGGGTTGTCCTTACCCTGGAAAGACCCGCTCGCGGGCTCGATGCGTCCGGTCCCTCGCTTTAGATTGGACGCATGCTGAAGACACTCCGGCAACTGGGCATCGACACCGGCTACAACCTGTCGTCCTTCGCCATCGCCTTGGCCGCGTTCGTCGTCACCGTCACAGGACTGTCGGCCGGCAGCGGCACGGTGGCGATCTGGGTCGGCATCCCGGTGCTGGCCGCGACGATGTTCGCGATGCGCGGCCTGGCGGCCGCCGGACGGGCGCAACTGCCGCTGGTGCTGCGCCGCAAGATCGCGAAGCCGCGTTACCGGCGGGCTCCCGAGGGCAGCAGCGGACTCCGGAGGTTCCTGACCATCCTGATCGACGGGCAGGCGTGGCTGAACCTGCTGTGGGCGGTGGCGGTCTTCCCGGTCGCGGTGGCCTCGTTCGCGATCACCATCGCGTGGTGGAGCACGACCCTGGCCACCCTGCTGTATCCGCTGTACGGGTGGATCATCTGGATGGCGGTCGGCCGCGAGGACCAGGGGATCGTCTACGCGACCGAGTGGCTCGGATGGGGCGACTCCTACCTGGCCGCCTCGGTCCTCGCGGTGCTCGGCGGCCTGGTGTTCGCCGCGACGCTGTACCCGGTCGTGCGGGGCCTGGCGCTGGCCCAGGCCCACATCGGGCGCGGCCTGCTGACCACGGTCGGCGGCCTGCACCAGCGCATCGACGTGCTCGAGGAGTCCCGCGACGCGGCCACCTCCGCCGAGGCCGACGCGCTGCGCCGCATCGAACGCGACATCCACGACGGTCCGCAGCAGCGGCTGGTCGGCCTCGGCATGGAGCTGGCCCGCGTGCGGCGGCAGATGGAAGCCAACCCCGAAGCCGCCCAAAAGACCTTGGAGTCGGCGATCAGCCAGACCCGGGACACGATCGACGAGCTGCGGGCGCTCTCCCGCGGCATCGCCCCGCCGATCCTGACCGACCGCGGCCTGGAGGCCGCACTGGCGGCGCTGACGGCACGCTCGAACGTGCCGGTCGACCTCGAGACCAACCTCGACCGGCGGTATCGGGCCAATGTGGAGAGCACGGTCTACTTCGTGGTCGCCGAGGCGCTCACGAACACCGCCAAGCACGCCGATGCCACCCAGGCTTCGGTGACCGTGGACGACTGGGGCGATAGGCTGGTGGTCTCGATCGGCGACAACGGCGTCGGGGGCGCGCACGTCGCCAAGGGGCACGGGCTCTCGGGTCTGGCCGATCGCATCAAAGCCACCGAGGGCGGTTGGACGCTCGACTCCCCCGAAGGCGGGCCGACGGTGATCGTCGCGGAGGTGCCGTGCGAGTAGACGGCGTTCGCTCCAGTCTGCCGAGTGGCGGGAGCGGCGAGTCGATGGGACGGAGTGACGGGTGCGGATAGTGGTGGCCGACGACGCGGTCTTGATCCGCTCGGGGCTGGTGAAGCTGCTGGAGGAGTTCGACTGCGAGATCGTCGCCGCGGCCGGCGACGGGGACGCGCTCGTCGACGCGGTCGTGGCGCACCGGCCCGACGTGTCGGTGGTGGACGTGCGGATGCCGCCCTCCTTCACCGACGAGGGGCTGCAGGCCGCCACGCGGGCCCGGGAGCGCGTCCCGGGCGCGCCGATGCTCATCCTCTCCCAGTACGTCGAGGTGTCCTACGCCGACGACCTCCTCGCGGACGCGCGCGGCGCGGTGGGCTATCTGCTCAAAGACCGGGTGATCGACGTCGACGACTTCATGGACTCGCTGCGCCGCGTGGCGGGCGGCGGGACGGTCTTCGACCCCGAGGTGGTGTCGCAGCTCATGGTGCGCAAGCGAAGCGACGACCCGATGGCGTCGCTGACGCCCCGCGAACGCGACGTGCTGGAGCTGATGGCCGAGGGGCACTCGAACCGCTCGATCGGCAGGCGGCTGTTCATCTCCGACGGCGCGGTGGAGAAGCACATCCGCAACATCTTCACCAAGCTGGACCTGAGCTCCGAGGACGGCGACCACCACCGCCGCGTCAAGGCGGTCCTCACCTACCTGCGCTCGTAGCACCCGCGGGTCCCGGGCCGCGAACGGCCGCGGCGCGGCCCGGCCGGAACCCGGTCTTCGCCGGGACCCGCCGAGCCGCGCCGCGGCTTCGTCGCCGAGTTACTCGCGCGGCTTCTCGCGCATCTCGAAGGCGTCGATGGAGTCGCCCTCTTCGATGTTGTTGTAGTTCTTCAAGGTGATACCGCACTCGTAGCCCTCGCGGACCTCGGTGGCGTCGTCCTTGTACCGGCGCAGCGAGTCGATCGTGGTCTCGGTGACGACGCTGCCGTCCCGGACCAGGCGCACCTTCGCGCCGCGCTTGACCGAGCCCTTGGTGACCATGCAACCGGCGATGTTGCCGAACTTCGAGGAGCGGAACACCTCGCGGATCTCGGCCGAGCCGAGCTCCACCTCCTCGTACTCGGGCTTGAGCATCCCCTTGAGCGCGGTCTCGATCTCCTCGATCGCCTTGTAGATGACCGTGTAGTAGCGGATGTCGACGCCCTCGCGGTCGGACATGTCCTTCACCCGGCCCTCGGCGCGGACGTTGAAGGCGATGATCGTCGCCGGCTCCTCGTCGCCCGCCGCGGCCAGGTTGACGTCGTTCTCGGTGACCGGACCGACGCCGCGGTGGATGACCCGGAGCTGCACCTCTTCGGGAACATCGAGTGCGACCAGGGCCTCTTCCAGGGCCTCGACCGAGCCGGCGCCGTCGCCCTTGATGATGAGGGAGAGCGTGGTGCGCTCGCCCTCGGCGATGCGGTCCATCAGGTTCTCGAGCGTGGTGCGCGAGGCGCGGGCCGCCTGCTGCGCCGCGCGGCGGCGGGCCTGCCGCTGCTCGGCGATCTGGCGGACCGTGCGGTCGTCGTCCGCGGCCAGGAACACGTCCCCGGCCATCGGAACCGAGGCCAGGCCCTGCACCTGCACCGGGAACGACGGCGTCGACTCCTTGACGCGCCTGGCGTCGGCGTCGAGCATCGCCCGCACGCGCCCGTAGGCGCCGCCGGCCACGATCGAGTCGCCGACCCGCAGCGTGCCCTTCTGGACCAGGACGCTCGCGACCGGGCCGCGGCCCTTGTCCAGGTGCGCCTCGATCGCGACGCCCTGGGCGTTGCCCTTGACCGGGGCCCGGAGTTCCAGGGCCGCGTCGGCGGTCAGCAGGACCGCCTCGAGCAGGTTGGGGATGCCGATGCGCGGCTTGGCGGCCACGTCCACGAACATCGTCTCGCCGCCGTACTCCTCGGCGACCAGCCCGTACTCGGTCAACTGCTGGCGGACCTTGTCCGGGTTGGCGCCGGGCAGGTCGGTCTTGTTGACCGCCACCACGACGGGGGCCTCGGCGGCCCTGGCGTGGTTGAGCGCCTCGACCGTCTGCGGCATGACGCCGTCGTCGGCCGCGACCACCAGCACCACGATGTCGGTGACGTTCGCACCGCGGGCACGCATGGCGGTGAACGCCTCGTGGCCCGGGGTGTCGATGAAGGTGATCGCGCGGTCCTCGTTCTCGTGCTCGACCTTCACCTGATAAGCGCCGATGTGCTGCGTGATGCCGCCGGCCTCGCCATCGACCACATTGGAGTGCCGGATCGCGTCCAGCAGCTTCGTCTTGCCGTGGTCGACGTGGCCCATGACGGTCACGACCGGCGGGCGCGCCAGCGCCTCCTCCTGGTTGTCCTTGTCGAGGTCGATGCCGAACTGCGCGAGCAGCTCCTTGTCCTCTTCCTCGGGACTGACGATCTTGACGTCCCACTCCAGGTGCGTACCGAGCAGCTCGAGCGTCTCGTCGGGGACCGACTGGGTCGCGGTGACCATCTCCCCCAAACCGAACAGCTCCTGGACGAGCGTGCCCGGCAGGGTGCCGATCTTGTCGGCGAAGTCCGACAGGGTGGCGCCGCGCGGCAGGCGGATGGACTCGCCGTTGCCTCGGGGCGCGCCCGCCTGGGCCTTCGGCGCCGAGAGGTTGTCGAACTCGCGCCGACGCTGCCGACGCGACTTGCGGCTCTTGCCGCGCGGTCCGCCGCGGCCGAACGCGCCGGCCGCACCGCCGCCGCGGGCCTTGCCGCCGCCGCGGCCGCCGCCGCCCCGGTACGGGGCCGGCGCCGCCTGCGGGCCGGCGCCGCCGCCACCGAAGTTGCCGCGGTAGTTGCCGCCACCGCCGCCGCCGCGGCTCGGGCGTCCGCCGCCACCGCGTCCGCGGCCGCCGCGGCCTCCGCCGCCGTCGCGGCCGCCGCCGGCGGGACGCGAGGGCATCATGCCCGGGTTCGGGCGCGGCGGCATGTTCCGCGGACTGGGGCGCGGACCGCCGGAACGTTCGCCGCCCTCGGCCGGACGCGACTTGGAGCCGGTCCCGGCGCTGGAGACGCCGAACGGGTTCTTGGGGGTGGCCTTCGGACCGGGCTTCGGCGCGGACGGTTTCGGGCCGGGTTTGGGCGGCGCGGGCTGGGCCGCGCGCTTGGCGGCCTCCTGCTGCTGCTCCTGCTGCCGCTTCAGCAGTTCCTCGGCGCGCTTCTGCTCGGCGGCCACCTCGATGTCGCGGGCGCTGGCCGGACGCGGCTCCTCGACCTGGGACTGGGCCGGGGCCTTCGGCCCGGGCTTCGGACCGGGCTTGGGGGCGGTCGACTTCTGCGACGTCCGCTTCTTCGCAGGCGCCTTCTTCGCGGCCTTGACGTCGGTCTTGGCTTTGGCGATCTTGGCGGGGCTGGGCGCCGCCGGGCGCGGCTTGGAGGCCGCCGCCTTCGCCGTTTCCTTGGCCGGTGCGGCCTCCTCGGCCGCCGGCGACGCCTGAGCACCCTTCTGCGAGTCGGCGTACTGCTGCCGCAGCCGACGCGCCACCGGCGCCTCGACCGTGCTCGACGCTGACTTCACGAACTCGCCCATGTCACTGAGTTTGGCGAGCACTTCCTTGCTCGTCGTTCCCAGTTCCTTCGCAAGCTCATGTACGCGGGGCTTTGCTGCCACTGCACTCCTCACTTCGAGGTCGTGCGGGCAGCGCCCGCCGACCTCATCTCTCCACTAGCAACCAGTTCATCGGACGAACTTCATCGCGTGGTCTTCATTCGGTCTCTACCTGCTTCGTGTGCGGGAGCCGATCTCTCGACCGACTCCGACTCGACAAGGGCTCGCACCGCAGCAACGTCAACCGGCCCCTCCACCTTGAGGGACCTTGTGAACGCACGCCTACGAACTGCCTGGTCAAGGCAGTTCAAATCGTGGTGCACATGGGCTCCTCGGCCGCTGAGGCGGCGCTGGGGGTCCGGTACCAGCCGAGGTACCGACCCTTCGGAGCGATGAACGACGACGCGGAGCAGCTCTGCAGCCGCGTCGCGTCTTCGGCATCCCACACAGGTGCGGACTACCGCTGCGTTGCGTTGCGATCCGATATTAAGTCTACCTCCCAGACTAGCGACCGCCACCGGCCGGGCCGGTGCCTTCGATCGCCCCGCCGGCGACGTGAGCATCGGACTTGATGTCTATACGCCACCCGGTCAGGCGCGCGGCGAGGCGCGCGTTCTGGCCCTCGCGGCCGATCGCGAGCGAGAGCTGGTAGTCGGGGACGACCACCTCGGTGGAGCGAGTCGTCTCGTCGACCACCCGAACCGTCAGCGTCTTCGCAGGTGAAAGGGCATTCGCGACGAACTTGCCGGGGTCGAGGTCCCAGTCGACGATGTCGATCTTCTCGCCGCCGAGCTCGCTCATGACCGCCCGGACCCGGGAGCCCATCGGGCCGATGCAGGCGCCCTTGGCGTTCACTTCCTTCGATGTGGCGCGCACCGCGATCTTCGAACGGTGACCGGCCTCACGGGCGATGGCGGGGATCTCCACCGTGCCCTCTTCGATCTCCGGGACCTCGAAGGCGAACAGCTTCTTGACCAGTCCGGGGTGCGTGCGCGAGAGGGTCACCTGCGGTCCGCGGGCGGTGCGGTTCACCTGGATCACGATGGCCCTGATCCGTTTGCCGTGGTCGTAGGACTCGCCGGGCACCTGCTCGTTCAGCGGCAGCGTGGCCTCGATCTTGCCCAGGTCGACGGTGATGATGCCGCGGTCGTTGCGGTCCCCGTGCGCCTGCACGACGCCGGTGACGATGTCCCCCTCCTTGCCGGAGTACTCGCCGTAGTTCACCTCGTCGGCGGCCTCGCGGAGCCGCTGCAGGATGACCTGCTTGGCGGTCTGGGCCGCGATGCGGCCGAAGCCTTCGGGGGTGTCGTCCCGCTCGGAGACGACCCCGTCCTCGTCGTCCAGCACCGGCACCCAGACGGTCGCGACGCCCGAAGTCCGGTCCACCGCCACTCGCGCGCGGTCGTCGGCTCCCGGGGTGTGTTTATAGGCCGTCAGCAGCGCCGATTCGATAGCGCCGAGGATTGTCTCGAAAGGGATGTCACGCTCGCGTTCCAATGAGCGCAGCGCAGCCAGGTCGATATGCACCCGTTCTCCTTAAAGTCTTGAGTTGTCCTCGCCGGGGCCGTCCGGCGCGCGAGCCGCCATCGACCGATGCCTACTTCAGCTCGATCTGCACCTTGCCGGACCCCAGCTCGGCATAGTTAGCCGAACGGCGTGAGCCGTCGACTTCTAGTTCAATCCCCCGCTCGTTGGCGGCCACGACTCGCCCGGTGACGGGCTCCTCCCCGATGTGCACGGCCACCAAGCGCCCAATATTACGCCGCCAGTGCCGAGGCTCGGTCAGCGGACGGTCTATGCCTGGAGAGGACACTTCCAGGGTATAGGCAGCCTCGGCGAAGGGACCACCAATGCCGTCGGCCTCGTCCAGGGCCTTGGACACGGCCTTGGAGACCTCCGCGACGTCGTCGAGATTCACCCCGTCGTCGGAATCGATCAGCAGGCGCACCAACAACTTCCGCCCCGCCTTGGTGACGGTCAGCCCCTCCAGGTCGAATCCGGTGCGCGCGACCGCGGGACCGACGATCGCCTCCACTTCGGTTTGCTGCTTCGATGTCATGTGACCCCTTCTTAGTCCGCCTCCGTTCCGCCGAGATTAGCCGCCCCCCGGGACAAACGAAAGCGAGCCTGGGAAACTTGGGGAGTGTTCACGACCCGACGCGGACTCCTCATGTTCGGAGCCGCCGCATTGACCGCGGCAGGTTGCACGCCGACGAAAGCCACGCTCATCGCCTCCGACCCCGACCTGATCGCAGCCCTCCGCACCGCCAGGGACCTGGCCCAGGCTTCGGAGGCGCTCGGATACGACGACTTCGCCGCCGACCACCATGCCCACATCGAGACCCTTGAGCGCCTGCTGAGGCCCTCGGGGATCTCCGAGCAAGCGGCCCCCGACATCGCCGACGCCGCCGCGCTCGTCGAGGCGGAGGCCGCCGGCAGCCGGGAGGCCGCCGACGCCTGCCTGGCCACCGACGGCGACTACACGGTGGTGTTCGGCGAGATCGCGGCCTGCCGCGCGGCCCACGCGGCGGTGCTCGCATGAGCGTCGTCGACACCGGATTGGCCGGCGAGTACGCGGCCATCTACGCCTACGGCGCCGCCACCGTTCACCTCGGCGGCGCCGCCCGGGACCTGGCCGAGGCGGTCGAGGCCGAGCACCGCGATCGGCGCGACGCGCTGCTCGACTACTACGACGCCCACGGCTGGGAGGCGTTCGCCGCCGAACCCGGCTACGACCTCGACCCGATCGAGGACGCCGAGGGGGCCCGGGAGCTGCTGCTCGGCATCGAGGAGCGGCTGGCCACCGCCTGGAGGGCCGGGATCGCCTCGGACGAGCCGGCCGAGCGCGAGATCTGCCTGAACATGTTCACCGACGGCGCGAAGGTGCTGGCCCGCTGGAGGACCGTGCTCGGCGAGACCGCGGCCGATCCCTGGCCCGGCCGCCCCGCTTGAGCCGGTCGGCACCGACCGCGGGACCGGGCTCGCCCGTCGGCAGCATACCGAATATGGCATACTCAGTATCTCCCTGAGGTATGCGAGGTTGCACATGAGTGTCAAACACAGCCTGCTGGCGCTGCTCGAACGCGGGCCCGCCTACGGCTACCAGCTCCGGATCGCCTTCGAGAGCACCACCGGCGCCACCTGGCCGCTCAACATCGGCCAGGTCTACACCACCCTGGCCCGGCTCGAGCGCGACCGCATGGTCGAGGCCCTCCCCGAGAACGAGTCCGGCCAGCGCCCCTACCGGATCACCGAAGCCGGCCGGCGGCACCTCTCCGGCTGGTTCGCCTCCCCCGTCCGCGCCGCCGACCGCCCCCGCGACGAACTCACCATCAAACTCGCCCTGGCGGTCACCACGCCCGGGGTCGACGTCGCCGACGTCATCCAGCGCCAGCGCACCTCCACCCTGCGGACCCTCCAGGAGTACACCCGCCTCAAGGCCGACGACGCCGAGACCGACCTGGCCTGGAAGCTGGTGCTGGAATCGATGATCTTCCGCGCCGAGGCCGAGATCCGCTGGCTCGACCACACCGAGGCGGTCGTGTCCCGCGCCGAACTCCCGGCCCCGCGTCCGATCGGCGACTACGAATCCACCGGAACCCCCGAGACCACCGAGGAGAAGCGGTAGCCCCATGCCCGTCCTGCACCTGCGGGGCGTCAGCCGTGTCCACGGCGACGGCGAGAACGCCGTCCACGCCCTCGTCGAAACCGAACTGACCGTCGAGTCCGGAGAGATGGTGGCCATCATGGGCCCCTCCGGCTCCGGCAAGTCCACCCTGCTCAACCTCGCCGGCGGGCTCGACCTGCCGACCGAGGGCGAGGTCGAAGTGGAGGGCACCTCGCTGTCCTCGCTCTCGCGCAAGCGGCTCGCGGCCCTGCGCCGCCGCGGCATCGGCTACGTCTTCCAGGATTTCAACCTGGTGCCGAGCCTGACCGCGGCCGAGAACACCGCCCTGCCGCTCGAACTGGACGGCCGGGGCGCCTCGGCGGCCCGCCGGGCGGCCCTGGCCGCGCTCGAGGAGGTCGGCCTCGACGCCCGGATCGCCGACCGGTTCCCCGACGAGATCTCCGGCGGCCAGGCCCAGCGCACCGCCATCGCCCGGGCCCTGATCGGCGAGCGGCGCCTGGTGCTGGCCGACGAGCCCACCGGAGCCCTCGACTCGGTCACCGGCGAGGACGTCCTCAGACTGCTGCGCAAGCGCTGCGACGCCGGCGCGGCCGGCCTCCTGGTCACGCACGACGCCCGCCACGCCGGCTGGGCCGACCGAGTGGTGTTCCTGCGCGACGGCCGCATCGTCGACTCCTCGGCACCGCTGAGCGAGCCCGAGTCCCTCCTCGGGGAGGCCAGCCGATGAGCGGCGGCCTCAGACCGGCCCTGCGCATCGCCCGCCGAGAGGCCATGCGCCACAAGGGCCGGTCGATCCTCTCGATCACGCTGCTAGGACTGCCGCTGCTGGGCACCTCCCTGGCCGCCAGCGCCTTCGACAGCACCGAACTCACCCCCTACGAGGAGGTCGAGCAGCTCACCGGCGACGCCGACGCCTACGTCGAGGCCAACTCGGACGGGCCGGTGACCCAGCGGACCTGGACCGGCCGCTACCCCCAGGCCGAACGGTACGGAGCGGGCGACGACTCGGGTCCGGCGACCGCCGGCGAGCTGCTCGAGGCGCTCCCCGAGGGCGCCCGCGCCGTCCCCTTCAACGAGCAGTTGCCCGGACGGTCCATGATGATCGCGACCCCGGACGGCATCGGCGCTGCGGAGTTCCTCGACTACGACCTGTCCAACCCGCTCTACGAGACGGGGAATCTGCTCACCGTCGAGGGCCGCGCCCCCGGCTCCGGCGAGGTCGCCCTCAGCGTGGATCTGGCCCGGAACCTCGACGCGGGCACGGGCGACCGGCTCGCGGTCCGCGAGGACGAGGAATGGGTCGACTACGAGGTGGTCGGCCTCGTCGAGCGCCCCAGCAGGCTGCGGGCCGACTTCGCCGTCAGCCCCGACCTGGGCTCGAGCGACGGCCTCGCGTCCTGGCTGGTGTCGGTGCCCGGGGAGCTGACCGCCGAGGACGCGCGGGCGCTCAACGACCTCGGGCTGGTCGTCTGGTCGAGCGAGATGGCGCGGAACCCGCCCACTTCGCCCCCGCCGCAGGAGACGGGCGGACCGGACGCCGACGCGGTCGCCATCGCCGCGCTGCTGGTCACCCTGGTCGTCCTGGAGGTGGTGCTGCTGGCCGGCCCGGCCTTCGCCATCAGCGTCAAGCAGCGCGCCCGGGAGTTCGCGATCATGAGCGCCGCCGGCGCGAGCCCGGCGCATCTGCGGCGCACCGTGCTGGCCGGCGGCCTGCTGTTCGGTGTCGTCGCCGCCGTGATCGGGATCGGGCTCGGCCTCCTCATCGCCCGGGCGGCGCTGCCGCTGTTCGAGCTGGCGGTCGGCCACCGCGCCGCCTCGTTCGGAGTATGGCCGGCGCTGCAGGCGGCCGTCGCCGCCTTCGCGGTCGTCACCGGCCTGCTGTCGGCGCTGGCGGCCGCGATCTCCGCCTCCCGGGTGAACGTGGTGGCCGCGCTGGCCGGGCGTCGGCCGCGGCCGCGGGCGAGGAAGCGGTGGGTGTTCCTCGGCCTCGGCCTGGTGGCGCTCGGTGCGGCCGCCGGGGCAGCCGGAGTGCTCGCCCGGTCCACGATCGGCATGGTCGTGGGGCTGGCGGCGCTGCAACTGGGGCTGGTGTGCTGCACCCCGGGGCTGGTGGCGGCGGTCTCCCGGCTGGGGCGGCGGCTGGCCCTGGCCCCGCGGATCGCGCTGCGCGAGACCGGACGCAATCGCAGTGCCGCCGCACCGGCGGTCGCCGCGATCATGGCCGTGGTGGCCGGAGGCATCGCGATCACCATGTGGACGGTCAGCGACGCGCAGCGCTACGACGGCGGTACTTCGCTGACCAGCCCGCCCACCGGCGGGATGAGTCTCTCGGTCTCCGCCGCCCGGGACGGGGACGGCGGCTTCCGGGCCACTCCCGAGCAGGTCGAGGCGGCCGCCGGGGAGGTGCGCGCGATCGTTGAGGGGCAACTGGACGGAGCCGAACTGCACGAGTTCGGCAGGATCACCGACTGCGGCCGGGTCGGGTTCCGCTGCCGGATCGAGGTGCCGCGGCCCGCCGACCTGGTGTGCCCCTACGATGACCGCGCTGCGCAGCGTCAACTGAACGAGTCCGAGCAGCGCGAGGCGGTCGCCGACGACCGCTGCACCCTGACCGCCGGCGATCCGCACCGGAGTACGTTCGGTTCCCTGGTGTCCGACGACCCGGACGTGATCGGCGCGTACCTCGGCCTCGACGGCGAAGCCTTGGACGCGGCCGTGGCGCACTTGGAGGCGGGCGGCGTCATAGTCGGCGATCCGTTGCTGGTGCGCGAGGACGGCACCGCGACCGTGGAGCGGACGCTGACGCCCGTGGAAGGCGAGGGCGAGGCGGAGACCGCCGAGTTCCCGTTCCCGGCGACGGCGTCGCAGTCGCCTCGGCTCGGCCGCTTCGAGGTGGTGTTCGGGACCGCCGCAGCCGCCGAGCTGGGCGAAGTCCCGGGCGAGCGGCTGGACCGGGACTTCCTGGTGCTGGCCGATTCGGAGGTCACCGGCGCCGACATCGAGTCGATGCATGCCTCGTTCCTGGGGGCCGGGTACAACGACCCCTCCAGCGACGTGCACGCCAGTGCCTACCGGCCCCTGGAGGGATTGTCGGTCGAGGTCGTCACGTCGTGGGTGACCGCGGCGATCACCGGCGTGGTCGCGCTCGGCGCGACCGCGGTCGCGACCGGGCTGGTGATCACCGAGACGCGCCGCGACCTGGCCACGCTCGGCGCGGTGGGGGCGACCCCCGGGCTGCGGCGGCGGCTGTCGATGTGGCAGGCGGCGGTGATCTCGCTGCTGGGTGCGACCCTGGGCACCGCCGTGGGCCTGGCGAGCTACGGCGGGATCGCGGCGGCGATGAACCAGGGGCTGCGGTGGCAGTATCCGCTGGAGAACCTGCACGGATTCGACCTGCCGTGGCCGAACCTGGCGCTCACGCTGCTGGCGGTGCCGGCGATCGCGATGGCCGGGGCGGCCCTGTTCACCCGGTCCCGTCTACCGGCGGAGCGGCGGATCACCTGAGCACCGGTGGTCGGCGCCGACCCAACCCTCGTTCAGGCTCCGGCCGGGGTGCCGGCGGCCGGCACGCCGCCGCCGGGCATGGTGAGGATCTCGGCGCCGTCCTCGGTGACCAGCAGCGTGTGCTCGAACTGGGCCGACCATCTGCGGTCGCGGGTCACCGCCGTCCAGCCGTCGTCCCACATCTCCGGGTCGGCGGTCCCGAGGTTGATCATCGGCTCGATGGTGAAGGTCATGCCCGTCTCGATAACCGTCTCCAGGCGAGGGTCGTCGTAGTGCGGCACGTAGAGCCCCGAGTGGAAGGCGGTGCCGATGCCGTGGCCGGTGAACTGGCGGACCACGCCGTAGCCGAACCGGGAGGCGTAGGCCTCGATGACGCGGCCGACGGCGTTGAGCGGACGGCCCGGCTTGACGGCCTTGATCGCGCGCATGGTCGCCCGCCAGGTGCGCTCCACCAGCAGCCGCGCCTCTTCGGAGACGTCGCCGGCCAGGAACGTGGCGTTGCAGTCGCCGTGGACCCCGCCGATGAAGCCGGTGATGTCGATGTTGACGATGTCCCCGTCGGCGACCACCGTGGAGTCGGGGATGCCGTGGCAGATGACCTCGTTGATCGAGGTGCAGCACGACTTCGGGAAGCCCTTGTACCCCAGGGTGGACGGATAGGCGCCGTGGTCGCACAGGTACTCGTGGACGATCCGGTCGAGCTCGTCGGTGGTCACACCCGGGGCGACGGCCTTGCCGACCTCGACCAGCGCGTCGGCGGCGAGCCGGCCGGCGACGCGCATCCGCTCGATGGTCTCGGCGTCCTTGACCTCGGAACCCCGGTACGGGCGCGGAGCCGGTCGGTCGACGTATTCGGGCCGCTCGATCGACTCGGGCACCGCCCGGCGCGGGCTCTGCTTTCCTGGACGCAAAAGGGGACGATCGCTCATCGCTCCAGCCTAACGTCCGGCTTTGTCCGGTCCCGGCGAGTGCAACACCGTTGCCGAACCGAGGCCGGAAAAACTCTTGCGCTGCGCGCCCGTTCGCAGGATGCTGAGGGTTGCCGGTACCGGATCCTCCGACGTCTCCTGACCGAGTCGGCGCGGGGCGCGGCTCCCGTGGCGGTTCCGCGGCCTCCGGGCCGCGGAGTACGACACCTCCCGCGGTCGAGCGCCCCGCCCGTCCAACCCGGGCGCAAGCGGCAGTCGCCCCGCGCCGGCTCACAGCCGCGACCGAGCCTCGCGCCCGCTCAGGCGGTCTCGAGCGTTTTGGTCTCGTCGTCGTCGCCCGGCGCCGGTTCGGGCCGCTCGGTGACGGCGTCCTGGGACATCCGCTCCCAGAGCATGCCGCCGGAGTGCGCCAGGGCGCCGAGCAGGCTGGGCAGGAACGGCAGGATCCAGTCGGCCAGGAAGCCCTGGTGCGGCATGTTGAGCACGAAGATCGCCGAGCCGGCGCACAGCAGCCCCTGGAGGGTGCCGCGCCAGGCGGCGCGGGTGCCGTCGGCGACGGCGGCGCGGCGCTCGGCGGTCGGGTCGTGGAACTTCGTCAGCCCCGCGGTGTCGCGGCGCCCCAGGTAGCCGCCGACGACGATCTGGACGGCGCTGCCGGAGACGACGGCGGCGACGAGGCTGTTCTTGGTGACCACGTAGAGCAGGGCGAACAGGAGGCCACCGCCGAGGACGGTGAGGGCGGCCCTGATCCAGTCGGTCTTGTCTCCGGGATACCAGTAGTACTTGGTGACCCCTTCGGATACCTGTCGGACGATCTTCCCCATGGCGGTGGCTCCCCCTTCGCGGGCGACTGGGACGGAACTCATTATCAGGTGTCGGGGCCGGGCGGCACACCGATTCCCCGGAGTCGATTTTATGCCATCTGGTGCTGAAAGTTCCGAGTGTCGGTTTTTCGCGGACGATGTGTCCCCGCTACCTGCGCTCGCGTACCAGCGTAATAACGGACGGTATCGTCGTAAGTCGTGCATCCGACAGTCCGACCGGAGGTCAGTGGACCTCGACGACGGGCCCGGCGAGCTCCCGGAGCTCCTCGGGAAGGTCGGCGCCCATCTCCTCGGCCACCCGGACGGCCTCCTCGATGAGGGTCTCGACGATCTGCGACTCGGGGACGGTGCGGATGACCTCGCCCTTGACGAAGATCTGGCCCTTGCCGTTGCCGCTGGCGACACCGAGGTCGGCCTCGCGGGCCTCGCCGGGGCCGTTGACGACGCAGCCCATGACCGCGACCCGGAGCGGCACCGGCAGCCCCTCCAGGCCGGCGGTGACCTCCTCGGCGAGCTTGTAGACGTCGACCTGGGCGCGTCCGCACGAGGGGCAGGAGACGATCTCCAGGCCCCGCTCCCTCAGGCCGAGCGACTCCAGGATCTGGTTGCCGACCTTGACCTCCTCGACCGGCGGGGCCGACAGGGAGACGCGGATGGTGTCGCCGATGCCGTCGGCCAGCAGCGCCCCGAAGGCGGTGGCCGACTTGATGGTGCCCTGGAAGGCCGGTCCGGCCTCGGTGACGCCGAGGTGGAGCGGGTAGTCGCACCGCTCGGACAGCAGCTTGTAGGCCTTGATCATCACCACCGGGTCGTTGTGCTTGACCGAGATCTTGATGTCGCGGAAGTCGTGCTCCTCGAACAGCGAGGCCTCCCAGAGGGCCGATTCGACCATCGCCTCGGGGGTGGCCTTGCCGTACTTCTCCAGCAGCCGCTTGTCGAGCGACCCGGCGTTGACGCCGATGCGGATCGGGGTCCCGGCCGCCTTGGCGGCCGAGGCGATCTCGCCGACCCGGTCGTCGAACTTCCGGATGTTGCCGGGGTTGACCCGCACCGCCGCGCACCCGGCGTCGATGGCGGCGAAGACGTACTTGGGCTGGAAGTGGATGTCGGCGACGACCGGGATCTGGGACTTCGAGGCGATGACCGGCAGCGCGTCGGCGTCCTCCTGCGTCGGGCACGCGACGCGCACGATCTGGCAGCCCGAGGCGGTCAGCTCGGCGATCTGCTGCAGGGTCGGGCCGATGTCGGCGGTGCGCGTGGTGGTCATCGACTGGACGCTGACCGGCGCGCCGCCGCCGACCAGGACGCCGCCGACGTTGAGCTGGCGCGTCCGGCGGCGTTCGGCGAGCGGTTCGGGCTCGTCGCGCTTGGTGGGAATGCCGAGGTTCACAGCGGTCATGGGCCTGGTCTCCCCCTCCTCGAGGCGGGCTAGTTGAAGATGGTGATGGGATTGACGATGTCAGCGGTGATCGTCAACAGCATGAAGCCGCCCAACAGGATGATCACAGCGTAAGTCAACGGCATGAGCTTCAGGTAGTCGACACGGCCGGGGTCGGGCCTGCCGCGCTTCGCGGCCAGCCACGACCGGACCCGCTCGAACCAGGCGATGGCGAGGTGCCCGCCGTCCATCGGCAGCAGCGGCAGCAGGTTGAACACCCCGATGAAGTAGTTCAGGACCACCAGCAGCATGAAGAACATGGCCCACTGGTCGTACTGGACCATCTCGCCGCCGAGCCGGGAGGCGCCGACGACGCTGACCGGGGTGTCGTCGGCGCGCTCGGCACCCATGATCGAATCCCACAGCGGCGGGATCTTCGACGGCAGCTTGCCGAGCGCGATGAAGGTCTCACGGAACATGTCGCCGGTGTAGACGAGGGTGTCGCCGACGCCCTGGACCGGCCCGGAGACCATGACCGGGTCGATGCTCGGGTCGAGGTAGGGGGTGACGCCGATGCGGGCGACGGTCTCGGTGGTGCCGTCGGCCAGCTCCTGCTCGGCGGAGTAGGGTTCGATCTCGAACTCGTGGGTCCGCTCGCCGCGCTCGACGGCGACCTCGACCGGCTCGCCGGGGGTGAGGTCCGAGACCCGTTCGACCAGGGAATCCCAGTCGGTGACGGCCGAACCGCCCACGCCGACGATCTCGTCGCCGTTCTGCATCCCGGCCTCGGAGGCCGGGCCCGGCCGGTCGGAGGCCGAGCAGGTGAAGTCCGCGTCGGCGTCCTCGGGTGGGATGCATTCGGCGACGTCGACGGTGGCGGTCTCCTGGGAGTGCTGGTAAGAGTCGGCCCAGGCGGGGTTGGTGACCCCGACGAAGGACACCAGGACCCACAGCACCGCGAACGCCAGGATGAAGTGGGTCACCGAGCCGGCGGCGAGGACGATCGTGCGCTGCCACAGCGGCTTGCGCCAGAAGACCCGCTTCTGGTCCTTCTGGTCGAGATCCTCCTCCTCTTCCTCCAGCGGGGTCATGCCGACGATCTTCACGAATCCGCCCAGCGGGATGCCCTTGAGGCCGTATTCGGTCTCGCCGCGGCGGAACGACCACAGCGTGGGGCCGAAGCCCACGAAGTACCGCGTGACCTTCATCCGGAACGCCTTGGCGGTGAGCATGTGGCCGAATTCGTGCAGGCTCACTGAGATGAGGATCGCCAGCGCGAACAGGATGATCCCGGTGGTGTAGGCCAGCAAGGCGTGACTCCTTCTATCGCTCCGACGCGTCCAACACTATCTGGCGGGCGCTCGAGCGCGCCCAGTTCTCGGCTTCCAGTACGTCTGCGACGCTTCCGGGCGGGCCGAATTCGGGGGCGGCCTCGAGGACGGCCGCCACGGTGTCGACGATGCCGAGGAAGGGCAGCCGCGCCCCGCGGAAGGCGGCGACGGCCTCCTCGTTGGCGGCGTTGTAGACCGCCGGGAGTACGCCGCCGGCCCTGCCGGCCGCCTTGGCGAGCTCGACGGCGGGGAAGGCGGTGTGGTCGAGCGGTTCGAAGTGCCAGTCGCACGCCCGGGTCCAGTCGACCGGTGCGGCCGCTCCGGGGACGCGGTCGGGCCAGGCGAGCGCGTGGGAGATGGGCAGGCGCATGTCGGGCGGGGAGGCCTGGGCGATGGTGGAGCCGTCGGTGAACTCGACCATGGAGTGGACCACCGACTGGGGGTGGACGACGACCTCGAGTCGGTCGTAGTCGACGCCGAACAGCTCGTGGGCCTCGATGATCTCCAGGGACTTGTTCACCATGGTGGCGGAGTTGATGGTGACGACCGGTCCCATGTCCCAGGTGGGGTGGGCGAGCGCGTCGTCGAGCGTGACGTCCGCGAGGCGGTCGCGGGTCCGGCCGCGGAACGGGCCGCCGGAGGCGGTCAGCACGAGTTTGGCGACCCGGTCGCCGGCGCCCGAGCGCAGGCACTGGGCGAGCGCGGAGTGCTCGGAGTCGACCGGGGTGATCTGTCCGGGTTCGGCGATTTCGCGGACCAGTGGGCCGCCCGCCACCAGCGACTCCTTGTTGGCGAGGGCGACCCGGCGGCCGGCCTTCAGGGCGGCGAGGGTGGGTTCGAGGCCGATGGAGCCGTCCATGGCGTTCAGGACCGTGTCGGCCGGCCAGGCGGCGAGTTCGGTCATGGCCGAGCGTCCGCCGATGATCTTCGGGATCCGGGTGTCGCCGGTGGACCAGCCCCGTTTGGTGGCGGCGGCGAACAGGCGCAGTTGGACGTCCTCCACGGCGGTGGCGTCGGCTACGGCGACGGCCTCGACTTCCAGTTCGACCGCCTGCTCGGCGAGGAGGGCGGGCCGGGAGCCGCCGGCGCCGAGGGCGGCGACGCGGAACCGGTCGGGGTCGGCGCGGACGATGTCGATGGCCTGGGTGCCGATGGAGCCGGTGGAGCCCAGCAGCACGATCTCGCGTTGGTCTGTCACGGGGTCATTGTCCAGCACGGGGTGCTATCGGAAAACCACCGTCTTGGTGCCGTTGAGGAGTATGCGTTGGTCCAGGTGGGCGGCCAGGCCGCGGGCGAGGCAGGTCGATTCCAGGTCGCGGCCGGCGGCGACCAGGTCCTGGGGGCTCATCGAGTGGTCGACGCGGGCGACCTCCTGGTCGATGATGGGGCCTTCGTCGAGGTCGGCGGTCACGTAGTGGCAGGTGGCGCCGATGAGTTTGACGCCGCGCTCGTGGGCCTGGTGGTAGGGTCTGGCGCCCTTGAAGCTGGGCAGGAACGAGTGGTGGATGTTGAGGATGCGGCCGGGCAGCTTGGCGCAGAATTCGCGCGAGAGGATCTGCATGTAGCGGGCCAGGACGACCACGTCGATGCGTTCGGACTGGACGAGGTCGAGCAGCCGCTGCTCTTGGGAGGCCTTGCCTTCGGGGCCGACCGGCAGGTGGTGGAACGGCACGCCGGAGGAGGCGGCGAGATCGGCCCAGTCGGGGTGGTTGGAGACCACGGCGGCGGCCTCGCCGTGGAGGGCGCCGATGCGGAAGCGGTAGAGCAGGTCGTTGAGGCAGTGGCCCTGCTTGGAGGCCATCAGGAGCACCCGCGGCTTGACGGCGCGGTCGTGGAGGTGCCAGTCCATGTCGAATTCGCGGGCGACCTCGGCGAAGCCCACGGCCAGTTCGTTGTGCGTCGATTCGCTGACGAACGCCACCCGCATGAAGAACCGGCCCGAGCCGTGTTCGGAGAACTGCTGGGAGTCCTCGATGTTGGCGTTCCGGCGGGTCAGGAAGCCCGAGACGGCGTAGACGATGCCGAGGCGGTCGGGGCAGGAGAGCGTGAGTACGAACTGGCTGGACACCGCGCCAATGATACGGGGCGGTCAACCGGTCGACAAAGGGGCGGGGCCGGTCGGCCCCGCCCCTCAAGCGCTTGCATTTACTCGCCGATGGCGGCTTCGGCTTCGGTGACGAACTGCTCGGCGGCCTCGGCGGCGCCCAGCTCGCCTGCGAGCATCGTCTCGCCGATGCGCTTGGCGATGTCGGGGACGTCGGCGGCGCCGATCGGCGGGACCGGCGGGCCCTGCTCGAGATCGGGGGTGATCTCGGCGAGGAAGTCCGCCGACTGGGCGTCGGCGTCCTCGAGCATCGGCACGATCCGCTCGCGCTGCGTCAGGTTTGAGGGCATGCCGCGGTCGGTGAGCATCAGGTCGAGCGACTCTTCGCTGTTGAGCAGGAAGTCGACGAGCTTGCCGGAGGTCTCGGCGTTGGCGTTGGAGTCCTCGGCGGCGGCGGCCCAGAACATGGCCGGCTTGAGGTACATGCCCTTGTTGGAGAACTCGCTCTCGCCGGGGATGCGCAGGAGCCGCACTTCGCTGCCGAGCACCTCCGAGATGGCGGAGAGCTGGTTGGTCCAGTACATGGCCATGCCGGCGTCGCCGGTGGCGAAGGGGGCCTGGTCCTGGCCCGCCGACTCGAATTCGACGATCTCGGCGGCGGTGGCCGAGCCTCCGGAGCCCACGAGCCCGAGCAGGAAGTCGTAGTACTCGGCGAGCACCTCGGTGTCGAAACCGAGGCCCCCGTCGGGCGAGTACAGACTCTGGCCGTGCTGGCGGGCGAAGATGTTGAACACCGCCTCGTTGTTGACGAAGACCGACTGGGTGCCGAACTTCCCGGTGGCGTCGTTGATCTCCACGGCGATGTCGACGAAGTCCTGCCAGGTCCAGGTGGTGTCGTCGGGCAGGGGCACGCCGGCCTCGTCGAACACGGCGGGGTTGGCCATGACGGTCATGGCGTTGACGCCGGTGGCCACCCCGTAGGTCTTGCCGTCGATCTGGCCGCCGCTGAGGGCGCCTTCGTCGATCTCGGAGAGGTCGACGCCGATGTCCTCCATGGCGGCCAGCGCGCCCTGGCTGGCGTAGTAGCGCAGGTAGCGCTCCTCTTGCTGCATGACGTCGGGCGAGTTGCCGCCGGAGACGGCCACCGAGAGGTTGTCCCAGTAGCTGCTCCATTCGCCGGGGTTCGGCTTGACGCTGACGCCGTCGTTGGCCGCCTCGAAGGCGTCGATGATCTGCTGGGTGTATTCGTGGCGCGGGTCCGAGCCCCACCACATGAACTCGATCTCACTGGAGTCCCCACCGCCGCCGTCGTCGCCGCCGCCGCAGGCTGCGAGCGGGGCCGCGCCGGCCCCGAGCAGGCCCGCCTTGGCGAGCGTTCGGCGGCTGAGCCCTTGTGAGGGGTTGAAAGACTTCATAAGCCCGATCCTTTCGATTCGTTGCATTCGTGCGATTCGTTTCCGGTTATTTGATGCCGGTCGTGGCGATGCCTCTGACGAGGTACTTCTGGCCGGCCAGGAAGAACCCGAAGATGGGTCCGATCGCCACGATCGACATGGCGAACAGGGCGCCCCAGTTCGTCTGGCCCTGCGAGTCCATGAACCATCGCAGCGCCAGTGGAACGGTGCGCATCTCGAGGCTGTTGAGGTAGATCAACTGGGAGTAGAAGTCGTTCCACGTCCAGATGAAGGTGAAGATGGAGGTGGTGGCGAGCGCGGGCATGCACAGCGGCATCACCACCCGTAGGTAGGTCCCCCAGTAGCTGCAGCCGTCGATCTGGCTGGCCTCGTCGAGTTCCCGCGGCAGTCCGCGGATGAACTGGACCATCAGGAAGATGAAGAAGGCGTCCACGGCCAGGAACTTGGGCACGATGAGCGGCCAGAACGTGTCCACCCAGCCCAGGTTGTTGAACAGGATGTACTGCGGGATGATCACCACGTGGATGGGCAGCATGATCGTCGCCAGCATCACCCCGAACAGCGGCCCCCGCAGCGGGAACTTCAGCCGGGCGAAAGCGTATGCGGCCATCGAGCAGGAGAGGAGGTTCCCCACGACCGCTCCGGCGACGATCACCATCGAGTTGAAGATGTAGCGGTGGAACGGGTGGGGCGTGCTCGTCCAGCCGTCGGCGTAGTTGCCCCAGTCCCAGTCGGTGGGGATGAGGCTCGAGTTCGCGAACACCTCGGTGATCGGTTTGAACGAGGCCGAGAGCATCCACAGCAGCGGGTAGATCATGATCAGCGCGAACGTGATCAGCCCGAGGTGGATGATCAGGCCGCGCACGCCGCTCCAGCCGGAGCCGGGTTCGCGGCGTCGGGAAACCTGGGTAGCGGGCTCGGGGGCCGCGGTCTTAGTCGCCATAGAAGACCCAATACTTGGACATGAGGAAGTTCAGGGTGGTGAACAGCGCGATGATGACCAGCAGGAGCCATGCCAGCGCAGAGGCGTAGCCCATGTCGAACGAGGTGAACGCCCGCTGGTAGAGGTACAGCGTGTACACCATGGTCGAGTCGGCCGGTGCTCCGTCGCCGCCGGAGACGATGAACGCCTGGGTGAACGACTGGAAGGCGTTGATGATCTGCAGCACGAGGTTGAAGAAGATGATCGGCGTCAGCAGCGGCACGGTGACGTTCAGGAACCGGCGGACCGGTCCGGCGCCGTCGACCTTGGCGGCCTCGTAGTACATCTGGGGGATCTGCCGCAGGCCGGCCAGGAAGATGACCATGGGCGAGCCGAAGGTCCAGACGTTGAGGATGATGAGGGTGCCCAGGGCGGTCTCGGGGTCGGAGGTCCATCCGCGGCCCTCGATGGAGAACAGGCCGAGCGCGTCGTTGACCAGGCCCTCGGTGCCGAAGATCTGGCGCCACATGATGGCGATCGCGACCGAGGAGCCGACGAGGCTGGGCAGGTAGAACACCGAGCGGTAGATCGGCAGGCCGCGCACGCCCCGGTCGAGGACCATCGCCAGGGCCAGGGCCAGCGCGAGCTGGAGGGGCACGGAGATGAAGACGTAGCGGACGGTCACCCAGAACGAGTTGTGCAGCCGGGAGTCGTCGAGCATCCGCTCGTAGTTCTCCAGGCCGACCCAGTTGGCGTCGCCGATCAGTCCGTAGTCGGTGAACGACAGGTACAGCGAGGCGATCATCGGGCCGACGGTGATCGCGACCATCCCGATCAGCCACGGCGCGAGGAAGCTGAGTGCGGCCCAGCGTTCGCGGCTGCGCTTCGACCGTCCGAACCCGCGGTGGACTCGTCTGCCGGACGGGGAGGCGGGGGTCTCCGCCGGTCCCGTCGGCTCGCCGGAGTCGCGCTCGGTCGGCGGCGCGACGGCGACTTCTTTGTCGGTCATTGCGTAATGAGGCCTTTCAAGGGGGCTGGCTCCAGGTCAACCCAGGCTATGCAACCGCTTGCCTCCTGTCAACAGCTCGACTTGAATTCCTCTATATCTTTTTCATCAAGGACCCAACAATCCCTCGGAACGCCGCGTTACGTGCGCGAACGCCCCGGACACGACCGCGGCCCGCCCCGGGGAGGCCGGGGCGGGCCGGGAGCCGGGTCGGGTCAGACGCTCGCGGGGACCTTCGGCTCGGGCGCCGGCGCCTCCTCGTCGGTCTCCTTGATGCCGTATTTCGAGTACAGTCGGCCCAGCGGGCCGGGGACCCACCAGTTGGCGCGCCCCAGCAGCCGCATCGTGGCCGGCACCAGCATCATCCTGACCACGGTCGCGTCCAGGAGGATCGCCACGGCCATGCCGACGCCGAGCATCTTCATGAAGGTGATGCCGCCGGTGGCGAAGGCGCCCACCACCACGATGAGGATCGCCGCGGCGGCGGTGATGATCGAGCCGGTCGCCTGCATCCCGCGCAGGACCGCGGTGCGGTTGTCGGCCCCGTTGTCCCACTCCTCGCGGACCCGCGACAGCAGGAACACCTCGTAGTCGGTGGACAGGGCGAACAGCAGCACCACCATCAGCAGCAGGTTCGCGGGACTCAGGTACCCCGAGGGCGTGAAGTCCAGGAATCCCGAGAGGTTCCCCTCCTGGAAGATCCACACCACGACGCCGACCGCCGCCGCCAGGGACACCAGGTTCATGAGCACCGCCTTGACCGGCAGGACGATCGAACCGAAGGCCAGGAAGAGCACGATCATGGTGACCGCCACGATGTAGCCCACCATCGCCGGGATGCCGCCGAGGATGGCGTCGAACATGTCGACCAGCTCGGCCGGACCGCCGGTGACGCGCACGTCCGCGCCGCCCAGGTCCAATTCGCGGATGTCCTCGACGAGGCCGCGGGCCTCGGCGCTGAACGGGTCGGCGTCGTAGGCGACCTCCAGGAGCGAGGCCTCGCCGTCCTGGCCCAGCGGGACGACCGACTCCACGGTCTCGAGCCGTTCCAGCGTTCGCACGGCCTCGGCCAGCGCGGCTCCTCCCCCGCCGTCGACCATGATCTCGAAGCTCTCGACCTCCCCGCCGGGGAAGTCCGCGGCGAGGGTCTCGGTGACCACGCGGGATTCGGCGTCGGCGGGCATCATCCGCTCGTCGGTGCCGCCGAAGGCCGCTCCGAAGACCGGGGAGGCCAGCAGCGCCATGAACGCCACGACCGGCAGCAGGACCAGGACCGGGCGGCGCATGACGCCGGCGGCGAGGCCGTGCCAGAAGCCGGAGTCGGCCTGGACTCCCTTGCCGCGCCTCCAGGGCAGGCGCCCGTTGTCCACGCGGTGTCCCAGCAGGAACAGGATCGCCGGCAGGGCCACCAGCGCGGTGACCATCGCGACGCCGACCGCGGACATCACACCGTAGGCGATGCCGTGCAGGAACGGCACGTCGACGAACAGCAGGCCGGCCATGGACAGCACGATGATCAGGCCGGAGACCATGACCGTCCGCCCGGCGGTGGCGATGGTGCCGAGCACGGCCTCGCGCTTGCCCCGGCCGGCGGCCAGCTCCTCGCGGAACCGCCGCAGGACGAACAGCGAGTAGTCGATGGACATGCCGAGTCCGATGATGGTGATGACGTTGGCCGCGAAGATCGACACGTCGGTGAACTGGGCGATCACCCGGGTGACGGTGAAGCCCCCGAGGATCGCCATGCCGCCCACCAGCAGCGGGAGCGAGGCGGCGACGAGGGCGCCGAAGACGATGATCATGATGACCAGCAGCAGCGGCATCGAGATCATCTCGGCCAGCTCGAGGTCCTCTTGGACCTGCTCGTTGATGTCGTGGTAGATCGCGGCGCCGCCGCCGAGCGACATGGCCAGCTCGCCGCCGGTGTCGACGTCGCGGGCCTGCTCCTCGAAGCCTTCGTAGGATTCGAGCAGTTCGGTGTCGCCGCTGCCGTTCAGGTTCACCACCGCGTAGGTGGCGGTGCCGTCCTCGGCCACGAGGTCCGGCAGCCCGGCGTCGTAGTAGGTGGTGACGCTCTCGACCTCGTCGATCGCGGCGACCTGTTCGAACGCGGCGGTGGCGGCCGAGGTGAACGCGGGGTCGTCGGCGGTGAGCGAGTCGGATTCGAGCAGGACCACGACGTCGGCGCCGACCGAGCCGAAGCGCTCCTCGATGGCCTCGGAGTCGGTGACCGACTCGGCGTCCTCGGAGACGAAGCCGCCGTCGGTGAAGTCGTCGAAGACGCCGACGCCCCAGGTCGAGCCGACGGCGAAGATCGCGACCACGCCGACGACGATGAACCATCGGGCCTTGATGACCGCGCGTCCTAGCAGGGAATACATTAGGGTGCTCCTGGAGGGTTCGAGCCCGCGGCCTCTGGTGGCGGGGACCGGTCGGGCGGTAAGATTGTGAGCAGTGAATATTAAGCTAACGCCGTTAACATTAATGAACGGCGATAGTAGAGTCAACGTCGTTCACGAGGATTTCTCCCTAGGAGTGCAGTGACTTCGAACACCGCAAGCGTTCCGAGCCGCCGCGAACGGATGCGCGCCGAGACCATGACCGAGATCAAGGCCAGCGCCCGCGGCCAGCTTCTGGAGCACGGCCCGAGCGGGATCTCCCTGCGCGCGGTCGCCAGAGACGTCGGCGTCTCCCCGGCCGCCCTCTACCGATACTTCGACAACCTGGACGCACTCCTGACCGACCTGTGCTGCGACTTCTACGACGAGCTGGTCGACGCCAGCCGGGCCGCCATGGAAGTCCACCCGGCCGAGGCCCACCCCGAGCGCATGAAGGCCTGGGTCTGGACGTTCCGGTCCTGGGTGGTCTCCCACCGGCGGGAGTTCGAGCTGATGCTCAACGTGCCCGAGTCCGAGAGCGCGCTGACCCCGTGCGTCAACATCGCGGACGTGCCCTTCGACGACCTCCCGGCCGTGACGCGCAAATCGATGGAGCACGCCCGGCTGTGCGGGCGCGAGCTGGCCGCCTACTACCGGCACACCGAAGGGCAGGGGTTCGACTTCTCCGCGATCGACATTCCCGAGATCTCGAAGGGCCTGAGCGACGAGCTGCTGGACCAGTGCGCGGACATGGTCATCGGCGAGCGGCTCCCGCTGCCGTGGATCTACGCCTTCGCCTCGGCGTGGGTCCGGGTCTTCGGACTGGTCACCATGGAGGCGTTCGGGAGCCTGCCGGTGCGCGACAACATCGAGGAGTTCTACAAGGTCCAGCTCATGTCGATGATGCGGGACTTCGGGATCGCCTGAGCCCGCCCGGTCGGGCGCCCGGGCTCAGGCATCCTCAGCGCGAGCGCTTCGACTCGGCTCACGCATCCTCAGCGCGAGCGCTTCGGATGTCGTGCCCGACGCTGGTCATGCACTTGCCCGAGCCGAGGTTCCACTTCCATCCGTGCATCTGGCAGGTCAGGACGCCGTCCTCGATCTTGCCGAACACCGACAGGTCGGCCTTCAGGTGCGGGCAGCGGCGCTGCATGGTCCATCCCTGCATCGTGATGTCCTCGTCGTCG
Source organism: Glycomyces xiaoerkulensis (assembly GCF_002798405.1). Taxonomy (GTDB): domain Bacteria; phylum Actinomycetota; class Actinomycetes; order Mycobacteriales; family Micromonosporaceae; genus Glycomyces; species Glycomyces xiaoerkulensis. The sequence goes on from NZ_PGGV01000027.1 coordinate 93,689, forward strand.
GGGCGCTGCTCGGCGTACCAGCCTTCGGCGTACTGGATCCGCTCCTCGGACAGGCACTTGAAGAACGCGTAGACGTACTCGTTGTACTGGCCGATGCGGGCGGCGGTGAACCGGCACGACAGGAACAGCGAGTTGACCCAGTCGACCTCGCGCACGTGGAGCAGGTGCTCGATCAGGCGCCGCTCGGTGCGGAAGCGGTAGCGGACCTTGTCGCCCCGGTCGGGATAGATCCGCCGCTCCAGGAAGTCGAAGATGATCGACTCCACGACCTCCTCCGAGTCCGGGGCGGTCAGGTCGAAGCGGACCGGCCCGCCGACGCCGGTGGCGATGTGCTCGGCCTGGGCCATGATCGGCTCGAACCGCTCCCGCAGCGTGGCGAGGACGTCGATCTCCGGGTGCGCCCAGGTGGCCTTCTCGGCGGCGATGCGGCCCTTCTGGCGGTCGCGGAAGGCATCGAGGTGCTCCTTCTTGTCCGCGAACCACTCGCGCAGGTCCCCCACCGGATGGGTGGCCGAGGCCGAACCGTCGCCGCCGACCTCGGCGACCGAACCGGGCAGCAGCACGATGTTGTTCGTCCGCCCCTGCTCGGCGAGCCAGTCGGTGTAGGCCAACTGGTCGGGGAAGATGTTGCCCTCGTCGCCGAAGACGTCGTTGAACCGGTACAGCTCGTCGTCCAGGAAGCACGGGGGGCCGGCGATCGGGAAGACCCAGTCGGCGGCGACGTCGTCGATGTATCGCAGGGACCGGTCGAAGCCGCGTTCGCGCTTCTGCTTGCCGAAGGCGCGCTTGGCGTTGTCGGGCAGCTCGTAGACCATCGGGAACCAGATCGCCCCGGAGAACTGGAGCAGGTGGGCGTGGATCTTCCCGTGCTTGAGGAACACGCTCATGTCGGTGGGGCGGGCGTCGTTCTGGTTGAGCAGCCGGGTGCCGTCGGCGTCCTCCACCCACAGCGAGGAGTCCCCGATCGGGCCGTCGGTGGGGCTGGTCAGGGCCTGGATCATCACCCTGACGCCGCCGGGGAGCTCCACGACCTCCTCGGAGACGGTCTTGATGAACTTGTGGAAGCCGAGCGCGCGCAGTTCCGATTCCAGCTCCGAGGTGGGGTACTCCGGCAGCAGGACGGTGGTGTCCTTGCTGATGCGCTCGCGGAGGTTCTGCTCGTCGAAGTGGTCGCGGTGCAGGTGCGAGACGTACAGGTAGTCGGCCCGGCCGAGGGCGTCCCAGTCGAGCTGCGAATTGTCGGGGAAGGGGAACCAGGAGGCGAAGTACGCGGGGTTGACCCAAGGATCGCAGAGGATCGAACCTGCGGCCGTCTCGATGTACATGCTGGCGTGGCCAGTACCGGTGATGCGCACGGATACCCTTCCGAAACTCGGTCGACTGCGCCTCAACTTTACAGCTCACACCGAGGGCGGCCCGGGGCCAGCGGCCCCTGTGGCGTGACAGACTGTCGACGGTAACGAACCTTGCCGAAGGAGTCCAAATGGCAGCCGAAGAGCCGATTCTCTCGCCCGATCAGCGCAAGCCGACCAACCGGAAGGCCATGTACGCCGCGCTCGTCATCGGCGCCGTCATCAACCTGACGTTCCTGATCGGCAACCACACCGGCCGCATCGAGGACGTCTTCGTCGTGCTCGCCTCGGTGGTCCTGGTCGGCCTCGTCGCCGCCGACGTCTGGCTGCGCCGCGCCGGACTTCGCTGACCGCCCGGGTATACGAAAGCGGGGCCGCCGAAGGCGGCCCCGTCGCTTTCGCGTCCCGCGCTAGTGCATCATGCCGCGGCGGGCGAACAGCTCCCTGACCTCGCGCAGCGCCGAGTCCACCTCGGCCTCGAAGTAGCCGCCCTGCACCAGGGAGAACTGGCTGGTGTCGAGTTCGCGGTCCGCCAGGGGCACCGGGTTGCGTCCGGTCATCGCCGCCGAGACCGCGTCGAACATCTGGTCCACCTGGGCCGGGTCGTAGCCCGAGCCGAACCGGCGCGGCTGGAAGGCCCGGCGGAGCTGCTCGAGGCGCTGGATGTCGTCGGGCGTGAACGGCGAGTCCGACGCCCGCATCTCGGTGGTCATCTCCTCGCGCCCGTGGCGGCTGGGCGCCTCGAACGTGCTGCGCCCCTCGTAGGGGTTGCGGCGGCCGAAGTCCGGCGGCGCGGCCGCGCCGCGCTGCTGCGCGCCGGGGCCGGGCGGCGGCCCGAAGGCGCCGTTGTCGCCGGGGCCGGGCGGTGCCCCCGCAGGTGCGCCGAAGCCGCCGGCCGGCGGGGGCGGGCTCGGCGGGGCGGCGCGCCGCCCGAAGCCGGCGTCCTCGGGCCCGGGGGCCTCATGGGCGAAGCCCTCGTGCTGGCCCGGGGCGGGCTCGGCGGGGAAGGCGCCGTCGCGGCCGTAGGGCCGCCCGCGCGGCGCGCCGTAGGGCGGCGGTTCGGCCGGCGGCGGGTCCGGCCGCTGCGGCGGCACCGGCTGCGGAATCGGAGCGGTGTGCGGCGGACCGCCCGGCGGCTGCGGCGGCGGCCCCTGCGGCGGGGACTGGCGCTGCGGCTGCGGGATCGGCCCGGTGCTCGGGCCCGTCGGCTGCTGACCGGGCGGCGGCATGGGCGGCTGCGAGGACGGCCCCTGCGGCGGCATCGCCGGGCGGCCTCCGGTGTTGCTCGGGTCGTCGTCGTAGGCCGCGCCGAAGCCCGGCGCCGGCTCGGGGGCCGCGCGACGGCCCGGCGGCACCCCGCCCGCGCCCGGAGGCACCGGGGGCTCCTCGTTCGGCGGCCCGAAGCCGCGGCCGGGCTCGGCCGGAGGCGGGACGGCGCCGCGGCGCGGATCGGACTGCAGCGGCAACTGCTGGGTGGCCCCGTGCGGCGACGACCCGGCCTGGGGGCCGTCGTGCATCGGCGGCCCGGAGGGCTCGCGGTGCGGCGGCCCGAAGTCGCCGCCCCGGGGCGGACCGAACTCGCCGGCGGGGCCGGGGGGCTCGGGTGCGCCGCCGAAGTCGCGGTCGGCTCCGCTCGGCGGCTTCGCGAACGGATCCTCGTAGTCGTCGTCGGGAGGCCCGGCCAGGAAGCCGAAGCCCTCGCCGTCGTCGTCGCCGCGCAGATCGCTGAAGCCTTCCGGGTCGGGAGCGGCGGCCCGCGAGCCCCGTCCGGCCGCCTCGCGCACGGGCGGAGGCGGGGCGCCCTCGCGGGCGGCCATCATCTCGCCGGAAGGAATCACCTGCGTCGCCGGCGGTCCGGCCTCGCGGCGCGGGGCGGGGGCGGCCGGGACGGACCCGGTGGATTCGGGCTTGCCGAAGTCGGGGGCCGGGGCACTGCCGAGCACACCGCGATCCTCGAGCTCGGCGAGCTGGCGCGCCACCCGGTCGAGGTAGACGTCCACCTGCCATTCGTCATAGCCGCCGAACCGGACGCGGAAGACGACGTCGTCGACCTCGTCCGCCGTCACAGGGCTACCGACGGGCTCACCGGCGAGCGTGGCCTCGACGCGATCGAGGAACGCGTCCACCTCGTCGACCTTGTAGCCCCGGCTCAACGCCCGGCGCCGGAATCGATCCCCATGACTCGCCACTACCAAGCCACCCTTCTCCGCCTAACTCGCGGCACCGGCGGAAGCGGGCGCCTCGGAGGGACCGGCCGAGCCGGCCTCTCGCTCCGAAGCCGCCAGCTGCCCGCAGGCGCCGTCGATCTCTTGGCCGCGCGTGTCACGCACCGTCGTCGGTACGCCCGCTTCGCGCAGCCTCCGCACGAATTCCGCCTCCACCGGCTTGGGACTGGCGTCCCAGCGGCTCCCCGGCGTGGGGTTGAGCGGGATCAAGTTGACGTGTACCAACTTACCCGCAAGTAGCTTTCCTAGCAGATCCGCGCGCCAAGGCTGGTCGTTGACGTCGCGGATCATCGCGTACTCGATTGAAACGCGACGTTTCGTCACCGCAGCGTACTCCCAGGCCGCCTCCAGGACCTCGGCGACCTTCCAGCGGGTGTTGACCGGGACGAGCTCGTCGCGCAGCTCGTCGTCCGGGGCGTGCAGCGAGACCGCCAGGGTCACCGGCAGGCCCTCGTCGGCGAGCTTCCGCATCGCCGGCACCAGGCCCACGGTGGACACCGTGACGTGGCGGGCCGACAGGCCGACGCCGTCGGGCACCGGATCGGTGATCCGGCGCAGGGCGGCCTTGAGTCTCGGCCAATTGGCGAGCGGCTCCCCCATGCCCATGAACACGATGTGCGACAGGCGCCCCAGGCCCCGTTCGGCGGCGATGCGGGCGCAGTTGACCACCTGGTCGACGATCTCGGCGGTGGTGAGGTTGCGGGTGAGGCCGGCCTGGCCGGTGGCGCAGAAGGGGCAGGCCATGCCGCAGCCGGCCTGCGAGGACACGCAGGCGGTCACCCGGTCCGGATAGGCCATGATGACGCTCTCCACCAGCGCGCCGTCGTGCAGACGCCAGACGGCCTTGACCGTTTCGCCGGCGTCGCAGTCGTCCAAACGCACCGGTTCGAGCAGGCGCGGCAGGAGCGCCTCGCCGATCGCCTCGCGGGCGGCGGCGGGCAGGTCGGTCATGAGCGTCGCGTCGCCGACATAACGCCCGAAATACTGGTTGCGCAGTTGCTTCGCCCGAAAGGCCGGCTGTCCGATGTCGGTGAGAACGGACCGGCACTCCGCCGGATCGAGCTCGGCGAGGTGTCTCGGCGCCGCCCTGCGCGGGCGCGGTTCGGTCAACGTGAGTGCTACAGACATGTCACGACCTAGTCTCGCATGAGTCGCGTCGGACCCGCCAACCGCAGACCGCGGTTTTCACCCCTGGCGCTCCTTCCACTCTCATCCCGCTCAGGACAATCACCCGAGCAGGTAGCGAAACCACACATAGGCCACCGGCGCGACCATGAGGATGGAGTCAAGCCGGTCCATCACCCCGCCGTGGCCCGGAATGAGGTTGCTCATGTCCTTGATGCCGAGGTCGCGCTTCAACAGCGAGACGGACAGATCTCCCAACGTAGCCGCCAAGGCGGCGCACACGCCGAACGCCACGCCCAACCCGAAGGGGACGCCGAAGAAGAACCAGAGCGCGGTCCCGGCGCCGAGCGCGGCGGCCGCGACCGAGCCGGCCAGGCCCTCCCAGGACTTCTTGGGGCTGATGCTCGGCGTCATCTGGTGCCGTCCGAACAGGACGCCGGCGGTGTAGCCCCCGGTGTCGGACAGCACCACGGTGAACAGCATGATGAGCACCTGGGCCGCCCCGGTCCCGATGAACCTGGCCTCGCCGTCGTCGGAGGTCGCCAGCAGCATCACGAAGCCGGCCAGGAACGGCACCTGGACCAGTACGAGCGAGGCGGCCGGTACGTCGGCGCGGTAACCGGTGGCGCCTTCGGCCAGGCGCCACACGAACAGAGCGGCCACTCCCACGGCGGTGCCCAGCAGCAGGCCCGTGGCGCCCCCGAACCACGCCAGCACCACGATGAGGGCGCCGGCGGCCGCCAGCGGGATCACCGGGACGTTCCTGCCGCCCTTCCGCATCGCGCCCCCGGTCTCCCAGCAGGCCACGGCGACGGCGATCGCGGCCAGAACGAGGAATGCGACGGGGCGGATCAGCAGGGAGGCCAGCACCAGCGCCGCCAGGGCGAGCCCGACGCCGATCGCGACCGGGAGGTTGCGGCCGGCCGAAGCGCGGCGGCCGCCCTCCGGTTCGTCGGAGTCGGCCGCGGCGGTCTCGGGGCGCCGCCGGTCCCCGCCCTGCGGCCGACTGGGGCGACGGCCCGGTGGGCCGTCGGGGAGTGCGCTCATCAGAACTCGAGCAGTTCGGCTTCTTTGGAACTCATCAGCTCGTCGACCATGCCGGTGAAGCGGCCGGTGAGGTCCTCCAGATCCTTCTCGGCGCCGTGGCCCGCGTCCTCGGAGGCCTCGCCCTCCTTGACGGCCTTGCCGATCTCCTCTTTGGCGCGGCGGCGGATGTTGCGGACGGCGATCTTGGCGTCCTCGCCCTTGGTGCGGGCGACCTTGACCATCTCGCGGCGCCGCTCCTCGGTCATCGGCGGCAGGTTGAGACGCAGTTGGTTGCCCTCATTGGACGGGTTGACGCCGAGATCGGAGTTGCGGATGGCATCCTCGATCTCCTTGGTCTGCGACTGGTCGAAGGGCTTGACCAGCACCATGCGCGGCTCGGGGATGGCGATCGAGGCCACCTGCGGCAGAGGCGTCGGCGCGCCGTAGTAGTCGACGGTGATCCGGTTGAACATGGCCGAGGAGGCGCGGCCGGTGCGGATGACCGCGAACTCCTCCTTGGCGTGCGCGATCGCGCGCTCCATCTTCTCCTCGGCTTCGAGGAGGCTCTCGTCAATCACGGCATTACTCACATTCTCTTGCGGCAGGGCGGCACTTCCGACCGTACCGTCCCGCTACTCGTCGTCAGCGGCGTGGATGAGGGTCCCGAGCTGCTCGCCGACGATGGCGCGGCGAAGGTTGCCGTCGCCGTCGACGCCGAACACACGCATCGGCAGGCTGTTGTCCTTGCACAGGCTGAACGCGGTCTGGTCGACGACCATGAGCTCGCGCTTGAGGGCCTCGTCGAAGGTGAGGTCCTCCAGGCGCTGGGCCGACGGGTCGGTGCGGGGGTCGGCGGTGTAGACCGCGTCGACGCCGTTCTTGCTGACCAGGACCACCTCGGCCCCGGTCTCGAGGGCGCGCTGCGCGGCGACGGTGTCGGTGGAGAAGTAAGGCATCCCGGCACCGGCGCCGAAGATGACCACGCGGCCCTTCTCGAGGTGCCGGATCGCGCGCCGGGGGATGTAGGCCTCGGCGACCTGCGCCATGGAGATGGCCGACTGGACCCGCGTGTCGACCCCCTCGTGCTCGAGGAAGTCCTGGAGCGCCAGGCAGTTCATGACGGTGCCGAGCATGCCCATGTAGTCGGCTCGGGCGCGGTCCATGCCGCGGCGCTGGAGCTCGGCACCGCGGAAGAAGTTGCCACCGCCGACCACCACGGCGACCTGCACGCCCTCGGAGGCGCCCGCCGCGATCTGCCCGGCGACGCCCTGCACGATGTCGGGGTCGACGCCGACGGCACCGCCGCCGAAGGCCTCTCCGGACAGTTTCAGCACGACCCGGCGCTGCGTGGCTTCACTCATGACGCTCCCCTGAAAGTCTCGGCGCTCGCTGCGCGAGCGATGAACCCTGCCGGCGGCTCGGACATGGAACGAGGCGGCGGCATGATCGCCGCCGCCTCCTCCCTCTGCTTTGCGGCTGGAGCCAGTGTAGTCGGCGGTCTCTGACCGGAGACTACTCCTGACCGACCTCGATGCGGACGAATGCCGTCACTTCGGTGCCCGCCTCCTCGAGGACCTGCCGGACGGTCTTCTTGCTCTCGATGACCGAAGGCTGCTCGAGCAGGCAGAAGTCGCGGAAGTAGGCCCCGACCTTGCCCTCGACGATCTTGTCCCAGGCGCGCTCGGGCTTGCCGTCGGACTTGGCCGCCTCGAGCGCCACGCGCTTCTCGGCCTCGATGATCTCGTCGGGGACCTGGTCGCGTTCGAGGAACTTCGGGCGCATCGCGGCGGCCTGCATGCCGGCCTGGCGGGCCGCCTCGGCGTCGCCGGTGTGGGCGACCAGGATGCCCACGGCCGGGGGCAGGTCGGCGGACTTGCGGTGCATGTACACCGCGACGTCGCCGTCGAGCGAGGCGATGCGGCCGACGACGATCTTCTCGCCGAGCTTGGCCGACTCCTCGGCGACCAGCTCGGCGACGGTCTTGTCGCCCAGCTTGGCGTCGGCGAAGACGGTGGCGTCGACCGGGCGGACCTCGTCGGCGAGCTCGACCAGCGACTGGGCGAGCTCGATGAAGGAGCCGCTCTTGGCGACGAAGTCGGTCTCGCACAGCAGCTCCAGCAGCGTGCCGCCGGACTGGGCCACCAGGCCCTGGGCGGTGGTGCGCTCGGCGCGCTTGCCGACGTCCTTGGCGCCCTTGATGCGGAGGGCCTCGAGGGCCTCCTCGTAGTCGCCGTCAGCTTCCGCGAGGGCATTCTTGACGTCCATCATCCCGGAGCCGGTGGCCTCCCGGAGTTTCTTGACGTCAGCCATCGTGAAGTTGGCCATTGCTCCCCTTCTTACTTCTTGTCGGCTTCTTGGGCGACCGTCTCGCCCGAGGGCTCGACGACCTTCTCGGAATCCTGGGTCTTCTCGGACTCCAGGAGGTCCTTCTCCCACTCGGCCAGCGGCTCGCCCTCGGCCTTGCCGGCCTCGGCCTCGACGCCGCCGGAGCGGGCCAGCAGGCCCTCGGCGGCACCGTCGGCGATGATCTTGGTCAGCAGGGCGACCGAGCGGATCGCGTCGTCGTTGCCGGGGACCGGGTGGTCCACCTCGTCGGGGTCGCAGTTGGTGTCGAGGATCGCGACGACGGGGATGCCGAGCTTGCGGGCCTCGTCGACGGCGATGTGCTCCTTCTTGGTGTCGACGATCCAGATCGCCTGCGGAATGCGCTCCATGTCGCGCAGGCCGCCGAGCGTGCGCTCGAGCTTCTCCTTCTCGCGCATGAGCTGGAGCATTTCCTTCTTGGTGCGGTTGGCCGCACCGTTGGCCTCGAGGATCTCCAGCTCCTTGAGGCGCATCAGGCGCTTCTGGATGGTCTGGAAGTTGGTGAGCATGCCGCCGAGCCAGCGGTGGTTGACGTACGGCATGCCGACGCGGGTGGCCTGCTCGGACACGGCCTCCTGGGCCTGCTTCTTGGTGCCGACGAACAGGATCTCCCCGCCCTCGGCGACGACGTTCTTGACGAAGTCGTGGGCCTTCTCGGCGTAGTCGACCGTCTGGCGCAGGTCGACCACGTAGATGCCGTTGCGGTCGGTGAGGATGTACCGCTTCATCTTCGGGTTCCAGCGACGGGTCTGGTGCCCGAAGTGCACGCCGCTTTCCAGCAGCTGCCTCATGGTGACAACCGACACGATTGTGTTCCTTTCTCTCCCTGGTTGCTAGCGGGATGCGCCCGAAGTCCGGACGCTCCGCTCCTGGCGCTCGCCCTAGCGGCCATGCAACCGGATGACCCGGACCTGGGAGACCGCGACGGCCAGACCTCACCCATAGCGAAAGGCGATGAATTGGTTCGACCGCGGCGAGCGCGCGAAGTCGGCACGCGCGCGACGGAGCCGGCGCGGGCCGCTCAGATCAGTGTACGCGGGTCGGACACCGCCCATCCACGGGGCGAGACCGGAGTTATCCACAGGCCGCAAGTTTTTCTTGCCGCCCCCGCCGAACCGCCCGATCCTTGAGTAATGGACAGAATGCACAGAGTAATAGTCATTGTTCTCATAACCGGATCCCTGCTGGCCGCCGCCGCGATCCTCCAGCCGACCCTCGCCGCCGCCGAGCCCGCCCGCTGGCGGCCGCCGGTCGGCTCGGCCGACCCGGCCACCCGCTTCGACCCGCCGCCGCTGCCCTGGCTTCCGGGCCACCGCGGGGCGGACTTCGCCGCCGGTCCCGGCGGTGAGGTCCGCTCGGCCGGGGCCGGCACGGTCGTCTTCGCCGACGACCTCGCCGGGCGCGGCGTGGTCAGCGTCGACCACCCGAACGGCCTGCGCACCACCTACGAACCGGTCGAGCCCTCCGTCGAGCCCGGCCAAACCGTCGCCGCCGGTCAGGCGATCGGCGGCCTCGCGCCGGGCCACGCCTCGTGCCCGGCCGAGGCCTGCCTGCACCTGGGCCTCAAACGCGGCCCGGTCTACCTCGATCCGATGCTCCTGTTCGGCGCGGGGCGGGCCCGGCTGCTCCCCAGACCGTGAACCTCCGGGAGGTGGGCCCGCGCGAGCTCGGCCGCATCGGCGAGCGGATCGCGGCGGCGCACCTGCGACGCGACCGCATGCAGTTGCTCGCCCGCAACTGGCGGCACCGCCTCGGCGAGCTCGACCTGATCGCCCGGCGCGGCGACACCGTCGTCGTCGGCGAGGTCAAGACCCGCCGCTCGCAGCGCTACGGCGGTCCGCTCGAGGCCGTCGACGCCGAGAAGCTCGAGCGCATCGAGCGGCTCGCACGGGCCTGGCTGGGCGAACGCTGCCGGGCCGACCAGCCGTGGCGGATCGACCGGATCGCCCTGACCGTCACCGACGCCCGCCGAATCCAGCTCGAACACCGTTGGGGGGACGAACGCCATGGGTTACAGCCGCACCAGCACCGTCTGCATGATCGGCACCACCGGGGTGGTCGTGACTCTGGAGGCCTCGGTCTACAGGTCAACGGCCAAGGGCGCCGATGCGGTCCGCATGTCGGGCCTGCCCGACAGCGTCGTGAACCAGGCCCAGACGAGAGTCCGCTCGGCGATGGCGAACTCGGGCCTGCGCTTTCCCGACAAGTCCATAAGCGTCAACTTCGGACCGGCCTCGATCCCGACCACCGGTTCGGCGGCCGACCTCGCGCTGGCGGTCACCATCCTGTGCGCCGACGAGGCGGTCCCGGGCCACCGCCTGGACGGCGCCGTGCTGCTGGCCGAGCTCGGCCTGGACGGAAGCCTGCGCCCGGTCCCGGGGACGCTGCCGGCCCTGACCGCGGCCCGCCGGGACGGTCTGCGGACCGCGATCGTGGCGCCGGGCAACGCCGCCGAGGCCTCCCTGGTCGACGGGATCACGGTCCTGGCCCCGCGCCACCTGTCGGCGCTGGTGGCGTGGCTGCACGGCCAGACCGATCTCGAACCGGAACGAGCGGGGGATCCGGCGCCGCCGGCACCGCTGCCTGATCTGGCCGACCTGCGCGGCCAGCCGACGGCCCGGCGCGCCCTGGAGATCGCCGCCGCGGGGGGCCACCACATGTTCATGGTGGGGCCGCCGGGGGCGGGCAAGACCATGCTGGCCGAGCGGCTGCCCTCGATCCTCCCGCCGCTGACCGGCGACGAGGCGATCGAGGTGACCTCCCTGCACTCGCTGCGGGGCCGCTGCGACGGGGGCGCATCGGCGCTGATCCGCCACGCTCCCTTCGAGGCCCCGCACCACTCCATGACGATTCAGTCGCTCATCGGCGGCGGACGCCATCCCGGGCCCGGCTCGCTGGCGCTGGCCCACCGCGGGATCCTGTTCGTCGACGAGGCCCCCGAGTGGCGGCGAGAGGTCCTGGACGCGCTGCGGCAGCCGCTGGAGGCCGGCGAGGTCCTGGTGCGGCGCGCCGAGAGCACCGTCCGCTACCCGGCGCGGATACTGCTGGTCCTGGCCGCCAATCCCTGCCCGTGCGCGCCGGACCGGCCGGTGGACTGCCGGTGCCCGCCCGGCGACCGCCGACGCTATTTCGGGCGCATCTCCCGGCCCCTGCGCGACCGCATCGATCTGCGGATCGAAGTCGCGGCGCCTCCGCCGTCGGCGATCCTCTCCGACCAGGTCGAGGCCGAGCCGTCCGAGCCGGTCGCCGCGCGGGTCGCGGCCGCGCGCCGGGTGGCCGCCGAACGGTGGGGCGAGGCCGGCGAGGCCTGGAGGCTCAACAGCGAGGTGCCCGGCCCAGCCCTGCGATCGCCGCGCTGGAGGCTGCCGCCGGCGGTGACCGGGACCGCCGACGACCTGCTGCGCAAGGAGCGGATCACCGCCCGCGGCTACGACCGGATCCTCAAGCTCGCCTGGACCGTCGCCGACCTGCGCGAGCACGACCGGCCCGACGCCGGCGACATCGACTCGGCCGCCGAGCTGCGGCTCGGATACACGATCACATGAGGAGGAAACGTGCCGCCACTACCCGATGATCCGCGCCTCGCGCTGATGCTGCTGTCGTCGATCGTCGAACCGGGGGACGCCGAGCTCGACGAGCTGCTCGGGGAGGTCGGGCCCGTCGAGGCGGTCGGTCGCATCTGGGCGGGCGAGGTGCCCGAACGGCTGCACCGCATCACCGGAGCGGCCGTGGCCTGCACCCCCGATCCGCGCCGGCGGGCCGAGTCGCTCGTGTCCGCCACCGAGGAGTGCGGCGCGCGGGTACTGGTCCCGGGCGACCCCGATTGGCCCGAGCAGTTGCGCGACCTGATGCTCGTATGCGACGTCGACGAACCGCACCTGCGGCCGCCCCGCTGCCTGTGGGTGCGCGGCACCGGTGGGCTCGCCGATTCGTGCCGTCGATCGGTGGCCGTCGTGGGCGCCCGCGCCGCGAGCGAATACGGTCTGCATCTGGCCGATGACCTGGCCGCCGACCTGGCCGAGGCCGGGTGGACGATCGTCTCCGGGGGCGCCTGCGGCATCGACCGGGCGGCGCATCTGGGATCGCTGGCGCGCGGCGGTCCGACCGTGGCGGTCCTGGCCTCGGGGGTGGAGCGTCCTTACCCGCGGGCCAACTGCGCGATGTTCGAGGTGGTTCTCCAAAGGGGATTGCTGATCAGCGAATGGCCGCCCGGTTCCTCGCCGATGCGGCACCGGTTCCTGACCCGGAACCGGGTCATCGCGGCGTTGGCGGCCGGGACGGTGGTGGTCGAGGCGGGGGTGCGTTCGGGGGCCGGGAACACCGCCCGGCACACCGCCGAGCTGGGACGGGTCCTCATGTTCACCCCCGGGCCGGTGACCTCGTCGCGCTCGGTGGGCGTGCACCAGTTGGCGCGGGGGCCTTGGGAGGCGCGCCTGGTGACCCGGGCCGAAGAGGTCATCGAGGACGTGACCGGGATCGGCGGCCCGATGGCGCCGCCCCTGCCGAAGCCGCGGAGGGCGTTCGACCGGCTCACCGAGACCGAGTCGCGGCTGGTGGAGGCGCTGCCCCGCGGCTATGTGGTGGAGGACGACCGGTTGGCGGCAGCGGCGGGCGTGCCGGTGGCGACCGCCGTCGAGACCCTCGAGCGGTTGGCGCTCGACGGCTGGGTCGAGGCGCTCGAAGGGAGGTGGCGGCTCGCCCGCGGGCCCGCCCGGTGAGGTCAGTCGGCCCGGCCGCCGGCGGGGTAGTCGACGGTGACGGTCCGGGGGTCCGCCAGTTCGGCCCTCGGGGCCCAGCATTCGTAGACCCCGCGCTCCACGCAGGTCGCACCGGTCGACATCGCCGACTCCACGTCCGGCTGGGCGAGTCGGAGCCGGACCCAGTCCTCGTTGCGCCCCAGCACCAGCACCGGTACGTCGCGCCAGCGCGCGGTGGTGAAGAAGCGCCGCGGGCGGGTCACCGGGCTCCTGCTGCGCGCTCCGCGCGCATAGGTGTGGAAGCCGTGGCCGGGGTCGGCGGTCACCGGGACGCGCTCGCCGTCCTGCTCGCCCAGCAGGCCGGCGTGGACGGCCGGGTCCACTCGGAACAGCGCCCGGCCCTGTTCCAGGCCGGGGACGAGGCTGATCAGGTCGCGGTGCCGGGCGCCTGCCACGCGGTCCCAGACGTTCGTCTGCGGCTGGTACTGGAACAGCGAGACCTCGTAGCCGTCCTGTGTGTAGGCCAGGATCTCGGCCTGCGCCGTCAGCGGCAGGTCGGCCAGGTGCGCCGAGGCGAACTCCGGGATCAGTTGGTCGCCGCTGGGCAGGAAGCCGGTGCCCAGGACCATCGGTCCGCGGCGTTCGCGGCTGGGCATCGAGAACAGTCCGGGGAAGTGCCGCGCCTCGGTGCTGACGTAGTCGCGGGGGCCGATCGCCCTCCACCGCAGGGCGAAGGCCACGTCGTTCACCTGGTCGGGGTCGCCGGCCAGGACCTTCCGGTCGGCCGGGGTCCGCAGGTGGGCCACGTCGAACTCGCGGAAGCAGACGCCGCTCACCAGCGGCGGGCTGGTGAGCTGCCGGGCTACCTGCTGGCGGTTCAGCGGCTTGACCATGCGGGTGCCCACCGAGACGAACGCGGTGGCGCGCACCGCTGCGACGAGCGCTCGTTCGGCGGACTCGATTCGCGGGTTCTGGCTGCAGCGCTGGACGGTGCCGAAGTCGGCCCCGGGCATGAGCGGGACCGAGACGGGCGCCACCCCGGTGCGGAGCATCTCGGCTCCGGCGCTGGCCACTTCGGAGGCGTGGACGTAGCGGTGGAAGGTGCGCCCGGTCGGCCGGAAGCCGTTCTCGTGGGTGTCCGAATAGATCTCGAACGCCGCTCCTCCGGCGATGGGGCGCGCGGTGTAGCGCCTGTCGTGCCAGACGATCTCGGTGGTTGAGGTCGTGGATGCCGGGGCCTGCATGCTGCGAAGATTACCGAAGTCGGGCAACCGGGAGGTGAACCGAGCGTGAACATGCGCTCCCGGCGCCACGGAACGTGCTCAGGTGGTTTCGGTGATCTTCTTGAGTCCGCGTGGCGCGTCCGGGTTCTCACCGCGCTCGATCGCCAGGTGCAGCGCGAGTTGCTGCAGCGGAAGGATGTCGAGGATGGCGGCCAGCCGTTCGTCGACCGCCGGGGTCCGCAGGCGGGCGGTCTGCCCGGGCAGGTCGGCCGCGCCGACCACGACCACGTCGGCGCGCTGGTGCTCGAGTTGGGTTAGGACGTTCCACATCGCGTGGCCGCCGGGGCCGGCGCCGACGACGGCGAGCACCGGCACGCCCGGGTCGGTCATCGCCAGCGGCCCGTGCAGGAGATCGGCCCCCGAGAACGCCAGCGCCGGCAGGTAGGAGGTCTCCATGAGTTTGAGCGCGGTCTCCCGGGCGGTCGGGTAGGCGTAGCCGCGGCCGGTGGTCACGAACCGGTCGGCGAACCGGTAGCGGCCGGCCAGCTCGCCGGCGCCGGAGTCGTCGAGCACGTCGTGGGCCAGTTCGGGCAGCTTCTCCAGCCCGGCCGCCTCGGCCGGGTCGGGGTGCCCGTTGCCGGTGCGGACGCCTTCGACCAGCAGCAGGAGGGTGAGCAGCTCGGCGGTGTAGGTCTTGGTGGCGGCGACGGCCCGCTCGTGGCCGGCGCGGACGCTCAGGTGGAGTTCGGCCTCGGCCGCCAGCGGTGAGGCGGGGTCGTTGGTCACCGCGAGGGTCAGTGCGCCGGAGGCTCGGGCGGCGGCCACCACCTGGGCCAGGTCGGGTGAGCCGCCGGACTGGCTGACGGCGACCACGAGGCTGCCCGACCAGTCCGGGCGGGAGTCGTAGACGGTGACCACCGACGGGCTGGCCAGGCTCGCGGGCAGTCCGAGGCGGATCTCGGTGAGGTAGGCGGCGTACAGGGCGGCGTGGTCGGAGGTGCCCCGGGCGGTGAACACGACCGAGCGGGGGCGGTACTCGGCGATGCGGGCGGCCACGGCGGCGATGTCGCCGGCGCGGTCGTCGAGGAGGCCGGCCAGGACGTCGGGCTGCTCGGCGATGTCGGCGGCCATGCCGCTGCCGCGGCGGGGCTCGCGCGGCGCCGACGGGCTCGAGCCGGGCCGGTCGTCGGGGGCGGGCTCCTCGGCTGCGCCGATGCGGGGCTGGGTCACGTGACGCTCCTTGTACGCGTACTGCCAAATATTAAATAAACCTTCATAATGAGCCTAGACGACCCTCGGGCGCCGCGTCCACCGCCGCCTGTTGACCTACGCTAGCCCTCGGTTCCCGCTTACGGCTTCAGAGTGATCGCGGCGTTGCCGGTATGGTGGAGCCCTGCGAACACCGACCAAGGAGGAGCGATGGCCAAAGACGCCCGTAAGCGCAAGGCGCGCAAGAAGAAGTCCGCCAACCACGGGAAGCGCCCGAACAGCTAGCGCGCAGCGGGGCGGGCGCTCTCGCCCCGCCGTCGCCTGGCAGCAGCGGGTAACGATCGAAACCTTGCCCAGATGACCGAAGCGCCGCGCGAATCGCGCGACAAGAGCCGGCCCAGCACCCGCGAGCGCATCCAGCAGACCGCGATCGCGCTGTTCACCGAGCTGGGGTACGAACGCACGTCCCTCCGGGAGATCGCCGAGCAACTCGGCGTCACCAAGGCCGCCCTGTACTACCACTTCAAGACCAAGGAAGACATCGCGGCGAGCTTCTTCGACTCGTACGCCGAGGACGTCGACCGCATCTGCGAGTGGGGCGAGGCCCGGCCCCGGAACCTCGAGACCCGGACCGAGCTGCTCCGCCGCTACGCCGAGGTGATCCGCTCGCACGTCCCGGTGCTGCGGTTCATGCAGAACAACCAGGCAGCGCTCACCCGGCTCGACCGACGCTCGGTCTTCCGGCGGCGCCAGCGGCGGCTCCACGCGCTCCTGGTCGACGAGGACGACGAGCTGATCCACCGCCTCCGCGCCTGGGACGCCATCACGACCCTCTACAGCAACTGGATCACCTTCCCCCGCACCACCGATTCGGACCAGGAGCTGCGGGCGGCGTCGCTGACGATCTCGATCCGGCTGCTGGAGGCCAACGCGCGGGAGCAGGCCGAACAGGCCGCCGCCCGGAACGGGGAAGCGGGAGGCTCCTAGCGCTTCCGCTCGGCGGTGGTCTCGGTGAAGGCGCCCCCGACCTGCTCGATGGCGTTGAGTTTCGCCCGCAGGCGGTCCTTGACCTCGTCGGGGGCCCGCTCCTGGCTGCAGCACCGGCGGACGATCGTGCGGACCTCCTCCTCGATGCCGTATTCGGCCAGGCAGGGCGAGCACTCGTCGAGATGCGCCCGGATCACCGAGCGCCGGACGTCGGAGCACTCGCCGTCGATGTAGAGGTAGACCTCTTCGAGGACCTCGCGACAGTCGAGGTCGGGCTGCTCCGGTTCGCGGCTGGTCACCGTTGTCCCTCCCGTGCGGTCGACAGGCCGTGCTCCTCGGCGTAGGCGCTCAGCATCTGGCGGAGCTGGCGCCGGCCCCGGTGGAGCCGCGACATGACCGTGCCGATCGGAGTGCCCATGATCTCGGCGATCTCCTTGTACGAGAAGCCTTCGACGTCGGCCAGGTAGACCGTGAGCCGGAAGTCCTCGCCGAGGCTCTGCAGGGCCTCCTTGACGTCGGAGTCCGGCAGGTGGTCGAGCGCCTCGGCCTCGGCCGAGCGCAGACCGGTGGGGCTGTGCGACTCGGCGTCGGCCAACTGCCAGTCGGTGATCTCCTCGGTCGGAGAGGTCTGCGGCTGGCGCTTCCTCTTCCGGTAGGAGTTGATGTAGGTGTTGGTGAGGATGCGGTACAGCCACGCCTTGAGGTTGGTGCCCTCGCGGAACTGGTGGAACTTCGAGTAGGCCTTCAGGTAGGTCTCCTGGACCAGGTCCTCGGCGTCGGCCGGGTTGCGCGTCATGCGCAGCGCGGCGCCGTAGAGCTGGTCGAGCAGGGGCATCGCGTCGCGCTCGAAGCGCTCGCGCCGCTCCCCGCTGGTCTCGCCGCCTGACTCGGTCACCGTCTCCCTCTCGTCGAGAATCGCCTCCGAGCCTACGGCAGCGGCGCGGGACTCGACGGGGGAAATACGGGTGCCGGTGACGTGGTCGTCCTCGATGTCGGGGGTCCACTCGGGTCCGCGCAGCAACGCGGCCACGCGCTGGTCATCGCGGGTCTGCCGGACGGTCATCATCATGCGGGTTACGCACCTCACCTTGCCGATAGCGGGCTCGCGCGCTCGTCGTCCGCCGAGCCTCGAACCGCACAACGCCGACCGCCCCCGGTTCATTCCCCGGGACCGGCCCCGGCGGCCGTCGCCTTCGCCACACCGCCCGGATACGTCCGTTATGGGGCGAATCCGTAACTTCGCCGGTCCTGGCTCGTTATCGTGTGTGGGTCCGCGAGGGCCCTGAGCGCGGCGAGAGATCGGCGCGCGAACTCCCAGTACCTGCCCCGGGTCGGCGGAGCTGACACCGCCGCCGGCCCGGGGAGGTTCACCGCACCGTCCGGGGACGCGAAACCGCGACGCCCCGCAGCGGGCATCGCGGCCGCATCCGGTTCCTTCCGTGTTCAGGCCCCCACCGCGAGGGGGTTGACGTCCTTCCAGGCCTCGATCATCGCCCGGCGCTCGCGGGGGGCGGTCGCCCCCCACACGCCGTGGCGGTCGCGGGCCTCGAGTGCCCGCACCAGGCACGGAGTCCTGACCGGGCAGGAAGCGCAGATCTCGAGCGCCTCGTCCACCGGCTCACGGGGCTCGGGGAACATCACGTCGGGATCGGCGTCGGCGCAGTTGCCCTGGCGCAGCCAGTCGTCCGCGCTCATCCGGTATTCGTTTCTGATCGCACTGCGGTACTCGGCGGCGCTGAGCAACCGGGGGTCTCTCCGGGCCTGCGCTACCTCTTCGGGGCGGATTCGCCGCATCTGTTCCTCCCTTAGCCGTCCGCCGCCGACTGCCTTCGCGGAGGGGTACGAGACTCCGGAGGAAGCTGCTCCTCACCGTCGACGGCGGCTTTAACACGAAAGACGGGCGTCGTGGGGTACAGATACCGATCGGGCATGGTGATAGACCTCACACCCCAGGCAGGGCGTTCGGACCTTCCCCGGCATCAACCGGACGAACCAATTCGGGCCCCTCGTTGCCGGTCCGGCCCACCGCGCGGCCGACCCTGCGGACCTCCAGGTGCTCCGGCAGCGCCGGATCCGGGCCCGCCAGCAGCTCGCCCTCGTCGGCGTCCTCCTCCCCCAGCCACGCTGAGAACCGTTCGGGCGGAAGCACATAGGGCATCCGGTCGTGGACGGCCTCCAGCGCCTCACCCATCGCCGGGCAGGTGAGGACCGTGAAACTTAGCAGGCGCGCCTCGCCCCGGTTCCAGCTCTCCCACAGCCCTGCGAAGACGACTCCACCCGGTCGGGTGAAAAAATACGGCTGCTTGCCGCCTCCGGGGAGCTTCCGCCACTCGTACCAGCCGTCGGCCGGAACCAGCGCCCGCCGCGCGGCGAACGGCCGGCGATAGGCCTTCGAGGTGGCCACGGTCTCGATGCGGGCGTTGAACATCCGCACCCCGATCCCCGGATCCGAGGCCCACGGCGGCACCAGCCCCCAGCGCGCCTCCTCCACCACGCGGGCGGCGCGGCTCTCGGAGCGCCGCACCACCGGGGCGGCCGAGGTCGGCGCGATGTTCCACTTCGGCGCCCACGCCCCGGCGACGAGGTCGTCGGCGTCGAACAGAGCGGCCATGTCGCCGCCGGACTTGCTGTTGGCGTACCTTCCGCACATGACCTCAAACTAGCCTCCGGCACCGACAAGCGGGCCCGGAGCGGCGGGACGACTAGAATGGCGGCGTGACAGGAACCGCCGCACCCAAGCAACGCCGATGGACTCCGCCCTACGCCGAGTCCGCGCTCGACGCCGTCGTCCGCGTGCCGGGCTCGAAGTCGATGACCGCCCGCGCGCTGGTCCTCGCGAGCATCGCCACCGGCCCCTCCACCATCAGGCGGCCCCTGCGTTCCCGCGACACGCTGCTGATGGTCGACGCCCTCCGCTCGCTCGGCATCGGGATCGACACCACCGACGCCGAGGCGTGGACGGTGACCCCCGGACCGCTGCGCGGCGGCGCCGCGGTCGACTGCGGCCTGGCCGGCACCGTCATGCGCTTCCTGCCGCCGGTCGCGGCCCTCGCCGACGGCACGGTGGCCTTCGACGGCGACCCGCACGCCCGCAAGCGCCCCAACGACGGCGTCATCAAGGCCCTGCGCGACCTCGGCGTCGGCATCGACGACGGCGGCCGCGCCGCACTGCCGTTCACCGTCCGCGGCGGCGGCGCGATCGAGGGCGGCGAACTGGCGATCGACGCCTCCAAGACCTCTCAGCTCGTCAGCGCCCTGCTGATGGCCGCTCCCCGCTTCGAGCGCGGGCTCGACCTGCGCCACGTCGGCGACAAGCCCGTGCCGAGCCGGCCCTACCTGGACATGGTCGTCCAGATGCTCCGCCAGGCCGGCGCCGAAGTCGACGACTCCGAACCGGACCGCTGGCGCGTCGCCCCGGGCGAGCTGCACGGCCGCGAATGGGTCATCGAGCCCGACCTCCAGAACGCCGCGCCGCTCCTGTGCGCCGCGGTGGCCGTCGGCGGCCGCGTCACCGTCGTCGACTGGCCCACCGAGACCACGCAGGCCGGAGACCGGATCCGCGACATCCTGGTCGAACTCGGCTCCCGCGTCGAATGGAGCCGCGGCGGGCTCACCGTCGTCGGTGCTCCCAGCATCCTGACGGCCGACCTCGACCTGTCCGACGCCTCCGAACTGACCCCGTCGCTGGCGGCCCTGTTCGGCATCAACCGCGGGCCGTCCACGATCCGCGGCGTCGGCCACATCAGGGGCCACGAGACCGACCGCATCGCGGCCCTGGCCAAGGAGCTGACCAAGCTCGGGGCCGAGGTCACCGAGCACGACGACGGCCTCACCGTCTCCGGCCGCAACACCCGCCCGATGACCTGGGAGACCTACGCCGACCACCGCATGGCCCACGCCGGCGCCCTCGTCGGCCTGGTCACCCCCGACTTCCGGCTCTCGGACGTCGGCTGCGTGTCCAAGACCTGGCCCGAGTTCGCCAGCGTCTGGGAGCAGACGATCCTCGCCCGCGGCAACGCCTACGGAGCCGAGGCGTAGTGCCGGCGCGGGACTGGGACGAGGACGACGTGCGGGTGCGCCCCGGCCGCCGCTCCCGCCCCAGGACCAAGATCCGCCCCAAGCACGAGAACGCCCGCGAGGGATTCGTCACCGCCGTCGACCGCGGCCGCTACACCTGCCTGGTCGACGGCACCACCGTCGTGGCCATGAAGGCCCGCGAGCTCGGCAGGCAGTCGATCGTCGTCGGCGACCGGGCCGCGCTCGTCGGCGACCTGTCCGGCGGCCCCGGCACCCTCGCCCGGATCGTGCGGATCGCCCCCCGCCACGGCCAACTGCGCCGCTCGGCCGACGACGAGAGCGCCGCCGAACGGGTCGTGGTCGCCAACGTCGACCAACTCGTCATCGTCGCCAGCCTCATCGACCCGCCCCTGCGGTACGGCTTCGTCGACCGCTGCCTGGTGGCCGCCTTCGACGCCGACGTGGCCCCGGTGCTGTGCCTGACCAAGACCGACCTGGCCGCCGACCGGCTCCCCGAAGTCGAGCGCTACTACGCCGGCCTCGACCTCACCCTGGTCACCACCCGGCCCGACGAGCCGCTCGACCGGCTCCTGGAGCTCCTGGACGGCCGGCAGAACGTCTTCTTCGGACACTCCGGGGTCGGCAAGTCGACCCTGGTCAACCGGCTCGTGCCCGGCGCCGACCGGGCCGTGGGCGAGGTCCGCGCCATCGGCAAGGGCTCGCACACCTCCACCAGCGTCGTCGCCCTCGGTCTGCCCGGCGGCGGCTGGGTTATCGACACCCCGGGCGTCCGCTCGTTCGGGCTTGCCCACGTCACCCCCGACTCCGTCCTCCGGGCCTTCCCCGAGCTCGAGGAGATCGCCGCCGACTGCCCGAGGGGCTGCACCCACACCCCCGAGATCGGCGACTGCGCGCTCGACGCCGAGATCGGCGACGCCGACCCCCGGGCGGGGCGCCTGGCCTCCTACCGCCGCATGCTGGGCTCGCTGGCCGAGGCCGACGCCAGGGACTGAGTAGGATCGAACGCATGGCCTCCTCCTACAACGACGACCTCGGGCTCGCACATATGCTCGCCGACAGCGCGTCCCGGATCGCCACCGAACGGTTCCGCGCCTCGGACCTGCGGATCTCCACCAAACCGGACATGACCGAGGTCTCCGACGCCGACACCACCATCGAGGAGGTCGTCCGCTCCACGCTCACCCGGGCGCGCCCCCGCGACGGCGTCTTCGGCGAGGAGTTCGGCGACAACCCGGGCGCCTCGGGCCGCAAATGGGTCGTCGACCCGATCGACGGCACCCGCAACTACGTACGCGGCGTCCCGATCTGGGCCACCCTGATCGCCCTGTTCGACCGCGGCGAGCCGGTCGTCGGCGTCGTCAGCGCGCCCGTGCTCGGCCGCCGCTGGTGGGCGATGAAGGGAGCCGGCGCGTTCGCCGGCCGCGACCAGCGATCGGGCAAGAAGATCCGGGTCTCCGGGATCTCCAAGCTCGGCAACGCCTCGGTGAGCATCTCCTCGATCACCGGCTGGACCAAGGTGGACCGGCAGGGCGCGATGCTGGCGATGCTGCACGAGGCCTGGCGGGAACGCGGCTTCGGCGACTTCTACTCCTACTGCCTGCTGGCCGAGGGATGCGTCGACATCGCGGCCGAGCCCGAGGTGGCGGTGTGGGACCTGGCACCGCTGGCGCTCCTGGTCGAGGAGGCCGGCGGGACCTTCACCGACCTCAAGGGACGACCGGGGCCGGACGGCGGCAGCGCGCTGGCGACCAACGGCCTGCTGCACGAGCCGTCGCTGGAACGCATCGGCCTCCGCTGACCCGGCCCCTTCGACCGGCTACCGGTCGGCGAGGAACCGGAGGTGCTCGCCGCGCTGGTGGACGCCGCCTCCTTCGTGCTTGTTCCACGGCCACACGGTGATCCGCTTGTCCCCCTGCCAGCGGTTGTAGGCGGCGAAGACGGTCGAGGGCGGGCAGACGTCGTCCATCAGGCCCACCGAGTACAGCGCCGGGGCCGTGCCGCGGGCGGCGAAGTTGACGCCGTCGAAGTACGACAGGGTCCCGAAGACCTCCTCCTCGCGCATCCGCTGACCGGCGAGGAACTCCACCAGCTCCTGGTAGGGGTAGCCGTCGGTGATCTCGACCGCGCGCCGGAAGTGGGTCAGGAACGGCACGTCGATCAGCGCCCCGGCCAGGTCCTCGCGCAGGCCGCCGACGGCCTGGGTGATGCCGCCGCCCTGGCTGCCGCCGGCGACGACGATCCGGTCGGGGTCGATCGCCTCGTGGCCCTTGGCCACGTCGACCGCGCGGTAGGCGTCGGTGAAGACGCGCCGGTAGTAGTAGTGCTCGGGCGACTCGACGCCCTGGGTCATCCAGCCGCCGCGTGTCGGCCCGGTGCCGCCGTAGGGGTCGCCGGTGTCGCCGGGCTGCCAGTTGCCGTAGCCCTGGCCGCGGGTGTCCATCACCAGGTGCGCCCACCCGGCGGAGGGGTACATCGTGTGCGCCCACGGCACCGAGCGCCCGCCGGAGTATCCGATGTACTCGACCACGCACGGCAGGGGGCGGTCGGCGCCGCGGGGCAGCACCAGCCACCCCTTGATGGGGTGGCCGGCGAAGCCCGCGAAGGTGAGGTCGAGGACCTCGACGGCGGTCAGGCCGGTGTCGACCGGTTCGAGGCGGACGTCGAGGCCGTGGGAGGCGGCCTCGCTGAGCGTCTGCTTCCAGAATTCGTCGAAGTCGGAAGGTTCGAGCACGTCGGGGCGGTAGGAGCGGAGCTGCTCGAGCGGGAGGTCGAAAAGTGCCATGTGGCGTTTTTAGCACATCTGTCATCAGAAAGCTACACGCGTAAACATCAGGAGTCTCCTCAGACTCCGTCGCAACCGATTCGGCCGAGGGTATTGCAAGCGATTTCATGCAAACGGTATTATCTTCGTATATCTAGATGCCTAAATATATGGGCGTCTCTCCCTCAGCCTCGAAAGGTTCATCAATGGAGCAGAACATTTTCAAAGGCAAATACTCCCGGCGCGGCTTCTGGAAGGTCGCCGGGCTAACCGCGGCCGGCGCCGGTGCCGCCACCGGCGGCCTGCTGGCCGCCCAGCACGCGAACGCCCTCCAGACCGGAACGTGGTACTACATCGAATCCCGGCACTCCGGTCTGGTCCTCGACGTCCTCAACGCGAGCACCGACCCGGGCGCCGAGATCATCCAGTACAACAACACCGGCGGGAGCCACCAGCAGTTCCGGTTCCTCGACTCCGGGGACGGCTACTACCGCATCCAGGCCCGCCACTCCGGCCAGGTCCTGGACGTGTGGGAGTGGAACGCCGACAACGGCGCCACCATCGCCCAGTACGACGACGTCGGCGGCGAGAACCAGCAGTGGCAGGTCGACGAGAGCGGCGGCTACGCCACCTTCGTCAACCGCTTCTCCGGCAAGGCACTCGACGTGTGGGAGTGGTCGACCGAACCGGGCGACCGGATCTCCCAGTACGACCCCACCGGCGACGCCAACCAGCAATTCCAGTTGGTCCCGGTCGACGACGACGGCGGCGGCGGAGATCCGAGCCCCGGCGGCCTGGAGGGCTGGGCCACCCAGAACGGCGGCACCACCGGCGGCGGCAACGCCTCGCCCCAGACCGTCACGTCGGCCTCGGCGCTGGTCTCGGCGATCAGCGGCAGTTCCCCGAAGGTCATCCGCGTTAGTGGATCGATCAACCTCTCGGGCATGAACGACGTCGGCTCCAATACGACCATCATCGGCGACTCCGGGGCCACGATCACCGGCGGCGGCTTCGACGTCGACGGGGTCAGCAACGTCATCATCCAGAACCTGACGTTCGACGACTGGGGCGACGACGCGATCAACGTCCAGGAGGGCTCGACGAACGTGTGGATCGACCACAACACGTTCGGCGTCGGCGACGACGGCTCGGTCGACATCAAGCGCGAGTCCGACTTCATCACCGTGTCCTGGAACCGGTTCAACGGCAGCCAGAAGAACATGCTGCTGGGCCACTCCGACGGGCACACCGCCGACATCGGGCACCTGCGGGTGAGCTACCACCACAACTACTTCAACGGCACCAACTCGCGCAATCCGCGGGTCCGCTTCGGCGACCCGGTGCACGTCTACAACAACTACTACCGCAACGTGGACAGCTACGGCGTCGCGACCACCATGGACGCCGGAGTGCTCTTCGAGGGCAACTACATCGAGAACACCGACACCCCGACCGAGGTCGGTTACGCGGCCAGCGACCCCGGCCGGATCGTGTCGCGGAACAACCACCTGGTGAACTCGGGCACGCCCGACAACAGCGGCTCGGTCGGCGGAGTGCCTTACGGCTACTCCCTCGACACGCCGTCGCAGATCAACTCCATCGTCAGCGGCGGCGCGGGCGCGAGCTGACCCTCGCGGCCCCCGGATCGGGCCGGCCGGAGCCGCACCGGACTCCGGCCGGCCCGGCGCGGTCAGAACCGGATCGTCGGACGCTCGGGAGGGTCGCATTCCTCCGAACGGGGCGCAGGCCGGTCCAGCCGGAGCGTCGGCCGCCCGTCGAAGGCCCCGATCCACGCCTCCGCGCCGCATCGCTCACCGTCGGCCACCCGGCGCACCAGATCGCCGATCCGGTCGCCGAGAGCGTCCATGGCCTCCCGGTCGCTGGCCACCTCCGCGGGCGTGGCCTGCTTCCGGACCAGCAGCACGCGGACTGCGATCAGCGCGAGCTTGTACCGGTCCGACTCGAAGCTCGCCGGGCCCGACCGCGGGTCCGGATCGATCCAGTCCGGCGTCTGCGCGGGCTCCATCGGCGGCCGGTAGCCGTTGACGCTGAATCCGTCGCAGTCGAGCGCGTACACCGCCGCGTCGGGCGCGTGGCTCCACAGGAAGTTCTTCGAGGACACGTCGCCGATGACGATGTCCCGGTCGTGCAGCGCCCGGAACAGGCGGGCGTAGGCGCGCGCGATCGCCAGCCGGCCGTCCCGGTCGGGCAGGTCGAGATCGCTCCACTTCAGCTTCGGGGGGTGGGTCAGGTACTGCAGCTCCCTGAGCCCCGGTTGCCCGCCGATGACTCCCGTGAACCGCTCCGGCGCCTCGGACATGAGCATCCCGCTGAACCGCCCTTCGTGCGCCACCACGGCGGTGGGCCAGGCGGTGGAGGCCAGCAGCAGTTCCCGGTCGCCCTCGGGCATCGGGTCGTCGCGGACCCGCCGGATGAGGCGTTCGAGCTCCTCGACGTCGCACCGCGAGGGGTCGAGGTACTCCTTGTACAGCACGCCGTCGAAGCGCTCGGTCCGGTAGACCTTGCCCTGGCCGCCTTCGCCGATCTTGGTGAGCGCCCCGAGCTCGTCCCGGCCGACCGGGCGGTCACCGGCGGTCATCGGGCACACCCCAGACAATGACCGCGCAGCGGTCGCGCGCCGCTTCGCCGGAGTCGAGGAGGCCGAGGGTCCGGAGCGGGCCGGGTGCGGGCCGTCCCCGCATCCGGGCCAGACCCGACGGGTCCGCCCCGCCGCCGATCATCAGCGTCTGGTCCGGCCGGAGCCGCTCGCTGTAGAAGTGCAGCTCGGGTTCGCCCGGCCGGTTGCGGATCCCGTAGGTCGTCGGCGAGTACATCCGCGGCAGTTCGCTGTGGAGCCCGGCACCGCAGACCGCCGCGCCGATCGGTCCCATCAGCCCGACCGACCAGTCGAGGCCACCGTCCGGGTCCGCCGAGGCGCAGAGCGCCGCGCACGCCAGCGCCGACTCGTCGAATCCGGGCCGATCGGCCAGTCGGCGCAGCACCCTGGTCCAGACCACCTTGATCCACTCGTCGGGCCGTTCGGTGGGCGGATACCGGTCCACGACCTCGAGCATCTCCTCGGTCCACAGCTCGGCGTCCCGGTCCGGCGCCTCCTCCCCCACCGGCCCGGCCACGGCGGCGACGAAGTGCGGGCCGGCTTCCACGGCCGCCACCCGCACGGCCCGGGGTCGGCCCGCGGCGGCGGAGTCCGGTCCGCGCCTCGCCGCCGCCCGGAACTCGATGCCGCCGGCCCGCGCCGCCCGCAGTTCGAGGTCGCGGGCGAGCGGCGGTCCGTCGGGCGAGGGAGGCCGGGTCCGCAGCGACGCCGCCCGGCCGGCGTCGCGGCCGGCCCCGGCCCAGAGCGCGGCGGCCGAGCGGTCGTCGTCGAACGAGCGGGACCGCAGTTGCACGTGCCGCATGAACTGCGACGGTTCGGGCGGCCCGGCTGCCCACTGCCGGGCGAAGTAGTCGCTGGCCTCCTCGGACTCCATCAGGCCGCCGATGCCGTCGCTGGCGAGCACCAGCACCTCGCCGAGCCGCAGGTGCCCTTGGAAGCACCGGTAGTGGCGGTCGAGTTCGTGGGACGGCATCGGGTCGACCGCGTTGGAGAACTCCTCGTCGCCGTCGGGCGCCAGCAGCTCCTCGAAGCCGCCGGTACCGAGCACGTAGGCCGGGCTGTCGCCGACCTTGCCCACCCAGAACCGGTAGCGGCCCTCGGCGTCCGGTTCGGTCGCGACCGCGGCGGCGGTCAGCGTCGTCCGCGGGCCGCCGAGCTTCTCGAGGCCGCGGTTGGCGTCGGCGAACACTCCCCTGCCGTCGCCGATGGCTTCGTCGCCGTTGAGTTCGATCCTCGCGGTCAGTCCCCCGATCACGGTGGCGACCGCGGTTTCGGAGGCGAGGTGGCTGTCGGGCACCGAGCCGACGCCGTCGGCCACCGCGGCCAGGGCCCACCTCCCGGCCGCGCCGGCCATCGAGGCGTCCTGCCTGCCGGTGCCCTCGTACCGGTGCTGCGCGCCGCGGACGGAGCAGGCGATGACCTCGATGTGGCCGGCGCCGCCGTGGTCGAGGACGGAGTCGGGGTAGTGCGGGTCGGGGTCGAGCCCCCACACGGCCTCGGCGGCTTTGGCTCGGCGCCCCACGGTGTCCGGAATCCACGGTCCGTCGACGTCGCCCCACGGCGGAGGCGGCTGGACCGTCGTCGGGAGGTTGCGTTCCCCGGTCACTGGCGGCTCCTAGATCTCGTCTGCTTTCAGTTCGGTGTAGCCGGGCACCTGGTCGGGGACGCGCAGCCGCACGTCGCCGTCCTCGGTGACCGTCGTGGCCGACTGGACGATGGACTTGGTCAGCGCGGAGGCGAACTCCCGGAGCGCCTCGCCGTGGCTGAGCGAGGCGTCGGCCTTGAACGATTTGAAGGTCCCTATCGAGCTGACGGTGTCCTCGTCGACGTCGCCGTGGCCGAATGCGACGATGTTCGGGCGCGGTTTCCAGGCGGGGTCGGTGAGGCGGTCGAACGACGCCTGCCAGTCGCCGGCGTTCGGCAGGCCGTCGGACAGGAAGAAGACGGCCGGGCGGTAGACCTTGCAGCCGCTGCTCTTGAGCCGGTTCACATCGGATTCGATGGTCTGCTTCAGGAGGGTGAACGCGGCCTCGTAGTTGGTGCTGGACTTGACGGTGAGTCCCTGCATCTCGGTCACCTCGCTGAGGTCGGACAGCTCCAGGAGGACCTCGGCGTCCTCGGAGAAGCCGATGACGCAGAAGCGGGCCTTGTCGGCGACTACCGGGTCGCGGCCGACCTGCTGGTGGAGGTCGATCAGGCCGTTGTTGAGGTCGTCGATGACGTCGGTCATGGAGGCCGATTCGTCGCAGACGACGTAAAAGGGCAGTATCTGCTCCATACGTGCGGGTTCCTTTCTATCGGGCGGTTATCGGCGTCCGAAGGGCCAGCGGCTCCTCCGGGTGGTCTTCGATTGCCGTGCGGGCAGCCGTCGTGCTCCGAGCAGGCGGGCCAGTTCGTCGACGGCACGGGTGAGGTCGGCGACGGTCCGGGTGAGCTGCCGATTGGTGTCGTCGATGGTCCGGAACTGCGCCAGCATGGTCCGGTCGACACCGATCTCGACGGTGTCGGCCAGTTCGGTGGTGACGGCCCGGCCGGCCTGGTCGAGCCGGTCGGTGAGTCCCGCGAGTCCCTCGACGACCCGCTCGGCGACCCGTTCGGCGGCGGCCTCCTGCGAGTCGCGGACCTGCAGGGCGAGGTTGAGGCGGTGGCGTTCGCCCGCACCGACGGCGTCGGTGACGGTGCGGCCGACCTCGGTGAGGACGGTCGCGGTCCGTTCGTAGTGGTCGGTGGTGGTGTCGTGGAGGTCGGCCGCGATCCGGCGGGCCAGGTCGGCCGACTGGCGGTGCTGATCGGCGAGGCGCTGTTCGATGTCGGCGAGGGCGGCGCGGAGGTCCCCGGCGGCCGAGGTGATGGCGCCGGCGCCGTCGGCGATCTCGGCGACGGTGGCCCGGAAGGCGCCTCCGGCGGCGCCGAGGTCGCTCAGTTCGGCGCTGACGCGGTCGGCCGACTCGGTGAGTTCGCCGGTGAGTTCGGCGGCGCGGTCGGTGATCCGGCGCAGTCGGTCGGCCGCGGATTCGGGCGTTTCCGGCGGACGGCTTCGCAGGTGGAGAGCGGCGTCGGTGAGGGCCGCGTCGAGGCGGTCGCGCAGCCGGGCCTCGCTCCGGGCGGCTTCGGCCTCGAGCTTCCGGTGCTTGAGCTCGATGCCGACCGACACCGCGATGATGCCGGCGATGCTCAGCAGGACCAGCACCGCCATGTTGCCGAAGCTGAACCAGATCGTCCCGTCGAAGCCGCCGAGCCATTGGCGGAAGAACGACTGGGCGCCGGGTTCGGCGCCGCCCTCGAGCATTCGCCCGTAGGCGCCGGCCGCCTGGTGGATGCCCCACCAGGTGCACAGCAGCGGGATGAAGACCAGAGTCACCCGCGCCGCGTACCACCATCTGAGCGGGCTGGTCCCCTCGCGGACCACGGCGTCGAGCACGACGTTGGCGAACGCCTCGTGCAGGCGGATCTCGCTCCAGGGTCCGGGCGGTTCGGGCCCGCGGAGCGCGGCGGCCAGGGAGTTGAGCTGGCGGGCGCGCTGTTGGAGTTCGTCTCGTCCGGCCAGCGCTTCGAGCTCGTCGGCGACGTCCCGGGCCTCGGGGGTTCCCGGGCCGTATCGGGTGGTCGCCGGGGCGGGTGCGGTGGCGGCGGAGCTCGTCTGGGACATGGCGTTCCAATCGGGTGAAGGGCGAGGCTCAGGCGACCAGGAGGTAGAGCTCGATCTGGAGGGTCCCGGTCGATATCGCCTCCTTGCCGCTGGAGGTCCAGAAGTGGCGGGTCGGCGCGTCGCCGAACAGGTCGGGGTAGGCCTCGGCCATGACCTCGTTGGCGGCTGCGGCGATGCTGCCGCCGTAGCCGGGGTCGGAGGCCCCGCCGAAGGTCAGCATGAAACCGACTCGGGAGCCGTCCTGGATGAGCGGTTCGAAGTGCTCGGCCACATCGTCGACCAGGTCGCGTTCGGCGGATTCCGAACCGTCGACGAGGCCGGCCGCGTCGCTGTCGACGTAGAAGACGAGGGGTTCGGGTTCGACGCCCGGGTCGGCGGTGGGTTCCGGGGTCGGCGAGGGGGTGGGGCTCGGTGAGGGGGCGGGCGCGGTCTCCTCCGGCCCGTCGTCCAGGGCGGCGGCGGGGAAGTCGGAGACCACGACGATGGTGATGATGAACAGCAGCAGTGCCAGGTCGGCGAAGAGCCATCCGGCGAGCGAGACCGGGCTCTGCGACTCGACCCGGCGTGAGGCGCGGGGTCTTAAGGCCAAGGGGCACCTCGCACGGGAAGGTTTCAACGGACGATGAAGCTGCTAATACTACCAAGACCCGTCGAAACCGTCAGACCCGTCGGAAGGGGCGCGGAAGCGTCCGGGATCCGCGCCCGGGCTCACGCCCAGGGGAGGGCGAGTTCGGAGAACAGCCTGCCCTCCTTCGCCGCCCGCTCCACGGCCGCGTCGGCGCCGTCCAGGACGGTCACCGGGTCGGCGCCGACCCGCTCGAGATGGGCGTCGTCGACCAGGGGCGGGACCGGGTCGTTGAGGACCCTCTCGAGCACGCCGGTGAAGGTCTTGGAGCGCCGCAGGCCGCTGATGAGCCCCACGCCCCGCTGGCGGTGCAGCAGCAGGTTGTCGAACAGGTCGGTGCGCCCGTACTGCTTCGGCTCGGCGTCGCCGGGGAGGCTCAGCCGGTCGGTCGGGTACTCCAGCCAGGCCTCGCCCTCGGTGCCGCGCACGTAGATGTCGCCTTCGAGCTTGCGGTCCCCGCACAGGGTCACCGCCACGGTGATCGACACCCCGCCCTTGTTGGACCCGCGCCACACCGCGGTGTCGTCGACCTCGATCCGGTCGCGGCAGCGCAGCCGCTCCAGCTCGATCTCGCCGTCGAGCGGCCAGTCGCCCGCGATCGCCAGGGCCTGCTGGGTGGCGTGCGCGAACGGGTTCGCCAGCGCGCCGTCGGCGACGAGCGTCCCGTCGAGCTCGCGCTTCCCGGCCCAGGCCGAACGCCGGTAGTAGGAGTCGGGGCGCTGCCAGGAGCCGGCGACGCCGACCGCTTCGAGGGTGCCGATGCGGCCGGATTCCATCGCGTCGCGCAGGGCGGTGAAGGCGTGCGAGCCGAGGGCCTGGAAGCCGACCTGGACGGCGCGGCCGGTCCCGATCATCTCGGCGTAGAGCCGCTCGTACTCCTCCAGCGAGGCCACGGGCGGCTTCTCGAGGTAGAGGTCGCAGCCGTGGCGCATGGCGTCGGTGGCGATGGGCAGGTGGGTGGGGGGCGGGGTGGCGATGACGACGATGTCGGGGTCGGCATCCTCAAGCATGCGCCGGTAGTCGTCGAAGACCGCCGCGTCGCCGATGGGAACGTCGGGGTCCTCGCTGACTTCGGCGGTGTCGCAGAGTCCGACGAGCTCGAGTTCGCCGCGGCGGCGCTTGGGTTCGAGGTTTCGCCGGTGGTGCAGGCCGTAGCCGTTCGCTCCGACGATGGCGATGCGGGGGATGGTCAGGTCCATTCAGGCATTCTCCAAGGTTCGGGCCACTCCGTGCCGGTCCAGGGCGTCCAGCCAGGCCGCTGCGGCCCGGCGCACTTCGTGATTGGAGGCTACCGGTTCGGGGACGACCGCGCGAAGGCCGAGTACGGCTTCCACGCGGGCGTCGGCGTCGCCGCCTGCCGCGTCGAGGCGCTCCCGCAGTTCGTGCGCCAGCGGGTCGTCGAGCGGCAGGGGTGTGCCGTCGTCGGCGGTTCCGCCGCAGAAGCGGATCCAGGCCGCCAGCGGCAGGGCGATGAGTTCGGTCTCCCGTCCGAGGTCGGCGATGGTGGCGAACAGGCGCTGCGGGAGCTTCTGGCTGCCGTCCATGGCGACCTGGAGGCAGCGGTGCCGGATGCCGGGGTTGGCGAAGCGTTCGAGGACGCTCCGGCCGTAGGCGATGGCGTCCTGGCCTTTCGGTGGCGTGAGGCTGGGCGCGATCTGTTCGGCGATGAGGCGTTCGGCGACCGCGCGCGCCCCGGGCAGTCGGAGGGTCTCGCTGATGGTCTCGGCTCCGGCGAGCGCGCCGAGGTAGGCGAGGGTGGAGTGGACGCCGTTGAGGGTGCGCAGCTTCAGCCGCTCCCAGGCGGCGACGTCGCTGGTGAAGGTGGCGTCCCAGTCGGGTCGGGGTCCGGCGAAGTCGTCCTCGATGACCCACTGGGTGAACGGTTCGGCCTCGACGGCGGCGCGGTCGGACAGGCCGAGGGCCCGTTCGGCCCGCTCGTAGGTGTCGGGTGTGGAGGCGGGGACGATGCGGTCGACCATGCTGGAGGGGAAGGTGACGTGGTCGTCGGCCCAGGCCCGGGCGTCGGCCCCGAGCAGCGGTTCGACTGCCGCGCGGGTGGTCTTGCCGTTGTCGGGGAGGTTGTCGCAGCACAGGATCGTGAGCGGCTCGCCGCCGCGCGCGGCCCGGCGGGCGATGCCGTCGGCCAGGATCGTCGGCACGCCGTCGGGGTCGCGGTAGGCCTTCTCGGTGACGGTGAGGGTGAC
This sequence comes from Glycomyces xiaoerkulensis, assembly GCF_002798405.1. GTDB lineage: Bacteria > Actinomycetota > Actinomycetes > Mycobacteriales > Micromonosporaceae > Glycomyces > Glycomyces xiaoerkulensis. The sequence continues at coordinate 125,791 of NZ_PGGV01000027.1, forward strand.
GACGACGATGTCGTCGGAGGCGATCAGGTCGAGGGCGCGCTCGCGTTCGCCGGCGAGGTGGAGGGTGTCGACGATGGAGCCGACGACGCGCAGGTTCGCGCCGTCGGGGCCGAGGGTGGCGACGGTGTAGAGGCCGTCCTGGGCGGCGAGGGCGTCGACTACCTCGCGGGAGCGCGGTGCGGCGCAGATGATCCCCCAGTCGGTGCCGTCGGTGTAGACGGCCTGGTGGGCGCGGTGGAAGGCGCCCGCACCGAGGTGGAGGATCCGGGCCCGGGCGGGGCGGGTGTGCGGGAGGCGCACGTCGCCGGGCACCTGGTCCAGGGTGGCGTCGGTCAGGAGCGGTTTTCTCAGCGCAGCCATGCGACTCCGTCGGGGTAGCGGTAGGCGGCGATCGATTCGTCCTTCAAGGTGACCGAGTATCCGGGCTGCGTGGGCGGCCGGTAGCGGCCGTCGACGACGGTGACCGGGTCGGTGTAGTGCTCGTGCAGGTGGTCGACGTATTCGATCATGCGGCCTTCGAGGGTCTTGCCGATGCGGAGGTATTCGAACATCCCGAGGTGCTGGACGTATTCGCACAGGCCGACGCCGCCGGAGTGGGGGCAGACCTCGATGCCGTGCTTGGCGGCCATGAGGAGGGTGGCCAGGACCTCGGGGATGCCGCCGACGCGGCAGGCGTCGATCTGGCAGACGCGGATGGCCCCGGCCTGCAGCAGTTGCTTGAAGATGACGCGGTTGGCGGCGACCTCGCCGGTGGCGACCCGGATCGGGTCGACGGCCCGCGCGATCGCGGCGTGGCCGAGGATGTCGTCGGGGTGGGTGGGCTCTTCGATCCAGTACGGGTCGAAGGCGGCCAGTCGGCGCATGTTCTCGACCGCTTCGGGGACCGACCAGATCTGGTTGGCGTCCATCATCAGCAGCCGGTCGGGGCCCAGGACGTCGCGGATGATGCCGGCGCGGCGGACGTCGTCGGCGATGTCGGCCGAGCCGACCTTCATCTTGGCGGCGGTCCAGCCTTCGGCTACGGCCTGCTCGGTGAGGGAGCGGACCTTGTCGTCGGGGTAGCCGAGCCAGCCGACCGAGGTGGTGTAGGCGGGGAAGCCGTCCCGCTCGAGGGTCTGGAGGCGCTCTTCGTAGCCCTTGCGGCCTTCGTCGAGGAGGGACTCGGCCTCGGCGGGGGTGAGCTCGTCGATGATGTGGCGGTAGTCGATCTGGGCGGCCAGTTCGGCGGAGTCCATTTCGGCCAGGAGTTGCCACATGGGTTTGCCCTCGAGTTTGGCGCGCAGGTCCCACACGGCGTTGACGATGGCGCCGACGGCCATGTGGGTCGCGCCCTTCTCGGGGCCGAGCCAGCGGATCTGGGGTTCCTGGACGATCGTGCGCCAGAACTCGACGGGGTGGGCGAAGATCTCCTCGACGGTCTTGCCGACGACCAGGTGGGCGTAGGCGCGGCAAGCGGCGGCGCAGATCTCGTTGCCGCGGCCGCCGGTGAAGGTGAATCCGGTGCCGGTGGGGCCGCCGTCGGTGTGCAGTTCGACGTAGCAGGCCGAGTAGTCGGCGCGGTTGATCGAGTCGGAGCCGTCGGCCTCGGCCGCGGTCGGGAAGCGGACGTCGTGGACTTCGAGCCGTTCGATCTTGGTCGGCATCTACTTTTCCAATCCGTAGATCTTGCGCGGCAGGTGGTAGGCGAGGTCTACGGCGACTTCGCCGGCTTCATCGTCGGTCATGCGGTGCTCGGCGACGAGGCGGGCCAGGAACGAGGCGTCGATGCGGCGGGCCACGTCGTGCCGCGCGGGGATGGAGCAGAAGGCCCGGGTGTCGTCGACGAAGCCGGCGGTGTTGTAGAACCCGGCGGTCTCGTGGACGGCCTCGCGGAAGCGGCGGATGCCCTCGGGGGAGTCCAGGAACCACCAGGGGGCGCCGATGAAGACCGACGGGTAGCCGCCGGCGAGCGGGGCCAGTTCGCGGCTGAAGGAGGTCTCGTCGAGGGTGTAGACGACCATCCGGAAGCGCGGGTCGTTGCCGAAGGCGTCGAGCAGGGGTTTGAGGTCCCGGGTGTAGGTGGTGTGGTCCGGGATGTCGCCGCCGACGTCGCGGCCCCAGCCTTTGTGGAGCCAGTCGTTGTGGTTGCGCCACGATCCGGGGTGGAGCTGCATGACCAGGCCGTCCTCGACGCTCATGCGGGCGAATTCGACCAGCATCAGCGCGGGGAAGAGCGCCGCGTCCGCCGCTTCGGTCTTGCCCTGGAGGGCCTTGTCGAAGATCTCGGCGGCCTTGGCCGGGTCGTCGACCGTCATGGCCGTCCGGTTGCCGTGGTCGGAGCAGGTGGCGCCGGCGGCGATGAAGTCCTGGCGGCGGGCGCGCAGGGCTTCGAGGAAGCCGTCGAAGGTGGAGGTGTCGATCCCGGTGATCTCGCCGAGTTTCGCGACGCGGTCGGCCCAGCCGGGCCAGTCGGGTTCGACCAGGTTGTCGGGCCGGAAGGTGGTGACGACCTTGCCGCCCCGGCCGCCCCACTTGCGGCCGTCCTGGGCCGGCAGGGCTTCGAGTTCGGCGTGGGGGTCGAGCGAGTCGATCGGGGACTCGGTGGTGGCGAGCACTTCGAGGTTGAACCGGTCGAACAGGGCGCGGGGCCTGAAGTCGGGTTCGGTGAGGCGGGCCGAGAGGTGGTCGTAGAACTCGTCGGCGGTCTCGCCGCTGAGCGGCTTGTAGATCCCGAAGACCTCGGCGAAGGTGTAGTCGAGCCAGAGCTTCGAGGGCGTGCCGCGGAACAGGTGGTAGTTCTCGGCGAAGCGGCGCCAGATGACCCGGCCGTCGGTCTCGGAGGGGCTGCCGTCGGCCGAGGGCACGCCGAGCTGGTCGGGGGTGTAGCCCTGGCTGTAGAGCATGCGGGTGAGGTAGTGGTCGGGCACGACGAACAGCCGGGCGGGGTCGGGGAACGGCCGGTTCTCCGACAGCAGGCGCGGGTTGACGTGGCCGTGGGGGCTCACCAGCGGGAGGTCGGCGGTGCGCTGGTGCAGCTTGCGGGCGATGGCTCGGGTGCGTTCGTCGGCCGGGAAGAGCCGGTCGGGGTGCAGTGTCACGGTAGCTCCTACTGGTTTTTGAACAGGTCGGCGACAGCAACCGGTTGCCCGGTCGCGATGGAGGCATTCGAGGCCAGGCCGGCCGCCAGGGCGTTCACGCCGTCCCGGGCGGTCGCGGAGCGGTCGTGCGGGTCGCTCTCGCCGTCGAAGAGGACCGCGAGCATCCGCTGGTCGCCGCCGCCGTGGCCCTTGCGCTGGTACTCGCCGACGTCGATCGACCGCGGCTTGGTCCAGAAGGGGTGGACGGTCAGCTCGTACCGGCCCTCCTCGGGGGCCTCGTGCGAGCCGTGGACTGAGGCGCCGTTGGGGCCCTTGAGGTCGGGGTTGACGTGGTCGTTCTCGACCACGAGCAGTTCCAGCCGGCCCTGGGTCCCGTTGAAGTGGACCCGGTAGCCCTCCCAGGGCGAGTAGGCGGTGAGCCGGTAGGACAGCGTGGCCCCCGATTCGTAGTCGACCAGGGCCATCATGTCGTCGTAGATGGTGGCGCCGGGCGCGAAGACGTTCTGGTCGCGCAGGTAGCCGTCCTCGGATTCGGCGTCGAGGTAGAGCTCCTTGAGCCCGGGGTTGTCGTCGAGGTGGAGCGCGAACGGGTCGTCGGCCGAACCGGCGGCGCCGGTGGCACGCTCGTAGCCGCGGTCGTGGCCGGTGCGGCGGCCGTTCTCGCCGTAGAAGGCGAGCTTCCCTTTAGCAAACGCTTGCATCGGCGCGGAGTCGAGCCACCAGTTCACCAGGTCGAAGTGGTGGCCGGACTTGTGGACCAGCAGGCCGCCGGACTTGTCGGCGAGCCGGTGCCAGCGGCGGAAGTAGTCGGCGCCGTGCCGGGTGTCGAGCAGCCAGTCGAAGCCGACCGAGATGATCTCGCCGACCGCGCCTTCGCGGAGGAGGTCGGCGACCTTTTCGTGCAAAGGGTTGTACCGGTAGTTGAAGGTGACGGTGACGCTGCCGGCGCTGCGCCGCTCGGCCTCGAGGATCGCCGCGGCGTGCTCGCCGGTGGTGGTCAGCGGCTTCTCGCAGATGACGTCGAGGTCCCGCGCGAGGGCGGCGAGGATGTACTCGTGGTGGTGGGCGTCGACGCAGGTGACGATGACGGTCTGGGGCTTCGCCTCCTCGAGCATCCGCTCGAAATCCGTTGCGGCGTAGAGGTCCGGGGCGGGGGCCCCGGCGGCCTCGACCGCCTCGGCGTGGACGCCGAGCCGGTGGCGGTTGGTGTCCGCCAGCGCGACCAGCCGCGCCTTGCCGGAGCGCTCGACGACGGCGTCGACGAACATCTTCGCGCGTGCGCCAGTGCCGACCAGAGCATAGCGATGCGGCGTGACTGACATGTGACTCCTTCGTCTGCGAGGTTCTGGTAAACGCTATCGAACGCGGACGGCGAATACAAGGCCCAGGGATCGATGCAATCGATTGCCGAGCATGCTAGCAGCAACGACGCCCGGGCCTCTACGGGCATCGGACCTCGCCGCATCCGCAGCGGATCGGCCCCGAAGGTGGAGCCTTACCTCCATTCCTTGATAAACTCGTGTTCATCTTAGTTAGATCTGATCTAACTAAGATGAACACGAGTTTCTGAGGATCGGAGTACATGGAGTTTCGCGGGCGCGCGGCGGATCTGGGACTGCTGGCCGGACAGCTCCGAGCGGTCGAAGCCGGATCAGGCACCACCCGCGGCAGGGCCGTGGTCATGACCGGACGCCGCCGGGTCGGCAAATCCCGCCTCGCCCAGGAATTCTGCGACCGTTCGGGCAGACCTCATCTGGTGTTCCAGGCGACCCGGGGCCGCAGCCCCGGGGCCGAACGCGCGGCCTTCGGGAAATCGCTGACCGCATCGGCGCTGCCCGGCCTGCCCGAGGACGCCGAGAGCCGGCCCGCCGACTGGAACGCCGCACTGACACTCCTGGCGGCGGCCGCTCCGGACGACGTCCCCAGCATCGCCGTCCTGGACGAGATCCCCTGGCTCATGGAGCAGGACAAGGAGTTCGAAGGCGCACTCCAGACCGTCTGGGACCGCCACCTCTCGCGGAAGCCCATCCTGCTGATCCTCATCGGCAGCGACCACGGCCTCATGGAATCGCTGCAGAGCTACGAGCGGCCCTTCTTCGGCCGGGCCGCGAAGATGAACGTCCGTCCGCTCCACTTGGCCGACGTCCGGGAATTGACCGGCCTGCCTTCCGCCGAAGCGGTCGACGCCCTGCTCATCACCGGCGGCCTTCCGGAGGTGGTGGAGTCCTGGGACTCCGGCATGAGCAGGCGCGACTTCCTGTCGGAGGCGCTCTCGCACCCGCTGACACCACTCCTGGCATCGGGAGAGCTGTCGCTGCTCGGAGAGTTCCCCGAGCCGTCCCGGTCGAGGGCGATCCTCCGCGCCGTCGGCACCGGGGAACGGACCTTCACCGCGATCGCCACCGAAGCCGGCGGGGACGGTCCGCTCCCGGCCGGCACGCTCGCTCCGCTGCTCGCCTCCTTGCAGGAGAAGCAGGTCCTGGAATCGGATCTGCCGCTCTCGACCAAAGCCGACACCAAGAACAAGCGGTACCGCATCGGCGACACGTACCTGCGGTTCTGGCTGCGCTTCCTGGAGGGCGCCATCCCGTTCGTCGAGCGCGGCAGGAGCGACATTCCGATCGGCCGCATCGAGCGCTCCTGGACCACCTGGCGCGGCCGGGCGGTCGAACCGCTGATCCGCTCCTCCCTGCTCACCCTGCTTCCCGACTCCGGATGGGAGGAGACCGGTGCGGTGGGCGGATGGTGGAACCGGCAGAACAACCCCGAGATCGATCTGGTCGGCGCCGACGCCGGGCCGGTGGCCAAGCGGGTCGACTTCCTCGGCTCGGTCAAGTGGCTCGAGAACGAGACCTTCGGCTGGAAGGACCTCAACCGGCTCGCGGCCGACGCCCGGGCGGTTCCGGGAGCGACCGGCGAGACACCGCTGGTGGCGGTGACCCTCAACGGCGCCGATCCCGACCTCCCGCTCGCGGCGCACTGGGGCCCGGACGATCTGGTCCGGGCCTGGCGCACGGCCTGAGCGCCCGCCGCCCTCAGGCCTCCGACGAGGCCTCGGCGAACGGCGGCTTGACCACACGCACCGGCAGGCGGCGGCCCCGCACGTCGAGCTCGAGTTCGGCGCCGGGCCGGTACCCGGTCTCCAGCAGGGCCAGGGCGATGCCCCGCTTCAGCGAGGGCGCGAACGTGCCCGAGGTGGACCGTCCCACCTCGCGGTCGCCGTCGAGGACGGCCATGTCCGCGCGCGGCACGCCCTTGGCGAGGGCCTCCAGGCCCCACAGGCGCCGCGCCGGGCGGGCCTCGCGCTCGGCGACCAGGGCCGGCTTGCCCCAGAACTCGGGCTTGTCCCAGCCGACGGCCCAGCTCAGCCGGGCCTGCACGGGCGTGATCTCGCGGCCGAGGTCCTGGCCGTGCAGCGGAAAGCCCATCTCCAGGCGGAGCGTGTCGCGCGCGCCCAGCCCGCAGGGGCGGGCGCCGGCGGCGAGCATCCCGTCCCACAGGTCCCCGGCGGCCTCGGCGGGCGCGACGAGCTCGAAACCGGTCTCGCCGGTGTAGCCGGAGCGGCACACCAGCACCGCCGCACCGTCGACGATCCGTTCGGCGAGGGTCATGAACCGGTGCTCGTGCGGCAGCCCCAGGTACTCCATCACGCGGGGCGAGTCCGGGCCCTGGACGGCCAGCACCGCCAGCGACCGGTGGGCGTCGCGGACCTCGATCCCGGGCGGCGCGGCGTCGGTCAGGCGCCGGGCCACCTCGGCGGCGTTGGCGGCGTTGGGGACCAGCAGGACCTCGTCGTCGGCGAGCCGGTAGGCGATGAGGTCGTCGACCACGCCGCCGGCGGCGTCGCAGCACAGCGTGTACTGGGCGCCGCCGGCGCCGATCCGGTCGAGGTCGTTGGTCAGGCACCGGTTGACGAACGCGACCGCGCCGGCCCCGGTCACCCACACCTTCCCCAGGTGCGAGACGTCGAAGACGCCCACCGAGGTGCGCACCGCCCCGTGCTCGGCCAGCACCCCGGAGGCGTACTGCAGCGGCATCCGCCACCCGGCGAACGGGGCGAGCTTCGCTCCCTGCTCCAGGTGGCGCGGGTGCAGCGGGGAGACCAGAAGTGACGGCGCAGGCTCGGACATGGCTTAGACGATATCGTGATCGTCCCAGCCCGTAGGATCGGTCCGTTTGCACCCGCACACGTAAGGATTGACCATGACCGAGCTTGTCCACGGATCGGGCGATATAGCCGGGGCGCGGGCCGAGGTGATCGTCGTCGGCGTCCACGCCGGTGACGAGGCCCCGGTCGTCCCCGGCAGCGCCGCCGGCGTCGACGCCGCCTTCGGCGGTCGGCTGGCCGAGACGCTCGCCGCCTTCGACAACACCGGCAAGACCGGCGCCCTCACGCGCCTGCCGGCGCCCGCCGACCTGCCCGCGAAGCTGGTGTACGCCGTGGGCCTGGGCGGGGCCGCGGAGGTGGACGACGAGACCCTGCGCCGCGCCGCGGGCTCGGCCGTGCGCGCGGCCTTCGGCCGCGAGAACGTCGCCATCGCCCTGGAGGGCGACCCCGTCGCGACCGCGACCGGCGCGGCGCTCGGCGCCTACAAGTTCGACGGCTTCAAGACCGAGGGCGGGGGCGACGGCCCGCCGGAGTCGATCGCCGTCTACGGCGCCACCGAAGCCGACGCCGAGCGCGCGGCGATCCTCGCCGAGGGCGTGGCGATGACCAAGAGCTGGGTCAGCACCCCCGCCAACCTGCTGCGCCCGCCGACCTTCGCCGCCGAGATCGAGCGCGCCGCCGCCGAGGCCGGGATCGAGGCCGAGGTCCTCGACCCCGAGGCGCTCTCGGCGGGCGGCTACGGCGGCATCCTCGCCGTCGGCGGCGGCTCGGCGGCCGGGCCGCGGATGGTGCGCCTGTCCTACCGGCCCGAGGGCGCGGCCAAGCACGTCGTCCTGGCGGGCAAGGGGATCACCTTCGACACCGGCGGCATCTCCCTCAAGCCGCCGGCGGGCATGTGGGACATGAAGTCCGACATGGCCGGGGCCGCCGCCGTGGTCGGCGCGACCGTCGCCGCCGCGAAGCTGGGGCTGGGCGTCAACGTCACCTGCCTGGTGGGGCTGGCCGAGAACATGCCCTCCGGCTCGGCCTACCGGCCCTCCGATGTGATCACCGCCCGCAACGGCAAGACCATCGAGGTGCTCAACACCGACGCCGAGGGCCGGATGGTCCTGGCCGACGTGCTCTCCCGCGCCGCCGAGGACGAGCCGGACGCCGTCTACGACGTGGCGACGCTGACCGGCGGGCAGGTCATAGCGCTGGGCCGGCGCACCTTCGGGCTGATGGGCCGCGAGGCCGAGACCGAGCGGGTCGCCCGCGCGGCCGAGGCGGTCGGCGAGTCCGGCTGGCCGATGCCGTTCCCCGAGGACCTGGTGGCGCTCATGGACTCCCCGATCGCCGACGTCTCCCAGTGCGCCTCCGGGCTCAAGCGCGACGGCCACATGATCCAGGGCGGGATCTTCCTGTCGAAGTTCGTGCCCGACGACCTCCCGTGGGCGCACATCGACATCGCCGGACCGGCCGACTCCGGCGAAGCCTACGGCTACACCGCCAAGGGCCCGACCGGCGTTCCGGTGCGGACACTGGTGGCGCTGCTGGAGGGGTTCGAAGGCTAGACCGGCGCCGCACCGCCCCGCCCGCGGGCCGGAATCGGGCCCTCACGACCATGTGGCGGGACGGTGCGGCGAACGTTGTGCAACCGTTATCCGGCCGTTTACGTGCGGCGCTGCCGCTCGAGCTTGCGCCGCTTGTCGAAATCGCGCTTCCGCTGGGGGTAACCGGTCTTCGCGACCTCGTAGACGGGGATGCTGTGCTTCTGCCCCAAGGCGAAAGCACCGGAGGGGCCGTCCACGCGCCGCCGCGTCCACTCGCCGTCGTGGGCGATGAGCATGACCGTCGTCTCGGTGACCGTGGTGCGGGGCTCTATATAGGCCTCCACGCCGGTCCGGGACTTGATGAACTCGGTCAGGTGCCGCTGGTCCACGTTGTCGGAGGCCCTGTCCAGCGTGCCATTGTTCTTCTTCTTTCTGCGTGCAAACCAGCCCACTGCGGCTCCTTCCGCACCGTTGAGGTGTCGAGTGTCAAGCGTACACACGACCTACCGAACCTGTGTCCAGCCGCACACGGGCCTGACTTTCGGAAGCCGACGACAGGGAGTTCAATGGTGTTGCACACTCCAATCCATCGGGTCTGGTCGACTGCGAGCCGCCCCCGGTGGAAGGATGGACCGCGTACCTAAGCATCGTTAAGTGGGGAGACCAATGAGCGACCCGAACGCAGGATACGACGTAGTGATCCTGGGTGGCGGCAGCGGCGGCTACGCCTGCGCATTCCGCGCGGCGGCGCTGGGCCTGTCCGTGGCCCTGATCGAGAAGGACAAGGTCGGCGGCACCTGCCTGCACCGCGGGTGCATCCCCACGAAAGCGCTGCTGCACGCCGGCGAAGTCGCCGACACCGCGCGCGGCTCCGAGCAGTTCGGCGTCCTGGCCGACTTCAAGGGCGTCGACATGAAGGCGGTCAACAAGTACAAGGACGACATCGTCTCCAAGCTGTACAAGGGCGTCCAGGGCCTGTTCAAGGCCCACCGGATCGAGGTCATCAGCGGCGCCGGCAAGCTGGTGGGGCCGAACAAGGTCCAGGTCGACGACGGGCAGACCGTCACCGGCCGCAACATCGTCCTCGCCACCGGCTCCTACTCCAAGACCCTCCCCGGCCTGGAGATCGACGGCGACAAGGTCATCGCCTCCGAGCACGCGCTGGAGCTCACCGAGCTGCCCGGCAAGGCCATCGTCATCGGCGGCGGCGTCATCGGCGCCGAGTTCGCCTCCGCCTGGAAGTCCCTGGGCGTCGAGGTCGAGATCGTCGAAGGTCTCCCCCGCCTCCTCGCCGCCGAGGACGCCGACACCTCCAAGCAGATCGAACGGGCCTTCCGCAAGCGCGGCATCAAGTTCCACACCGGCAAGTTCTTCGAGAAGCTCGAGCGGACCGCCGACGGCGTCCAGGTGACCGTCCAGGGCGGCACCGTCATCGACGGCGACCTGGTGCTGGTCGCGGTCGGCCGCGGCCCGGTCTCCGAGGGCCTGGGCTACGACGAGCAGGGCATCGAGCTCGACCGCGGCTTCGTGCCCACCAACGACCACCTGCAGACCAACGTGCCGAACGTCTACGCCGTCGGCGACCTCGTCCCCGGCGTCCAGCTCGCCCACCGCGGATTCCTGCAGGGCATCTTCGTCGCCGAGCACATCGCCGGGATGAACCCGGTGCCGATCGACGAGGCCGGCATCCCCCGCGTGACCTTCACCGAGCCCGAGGTCGCCTCGATGGGTCTGAACGAGGACGTCGCCAAGGAGCGGTACGGGGCCGACCGCATCAAGACCGTCAACTACAACCTGGCCGGCAACGGCAAGTCGAACATCCTCAAGACGCAGGGGTTCATCAAGCTCGTCTCCGTCGAAGACGGACCCATCGTCGGGGTGCACATGCTGGGCGCCCGGATCTCCGAGCAGATCGGCGAGGCCGAGCTCATCTACAACTGGGAGGGCTACGCCTCCGACGTCGCGCAGCTCATCCACATGCACCCCACCCAGAACGAAGCGATCGGCGAAGCGGCGATGGCGCTGGCAGGCAAGCCGCTGCACGTCCACGACTAGGTCTCTCTACAGCCAAGACAGGAGCTGAACAGAACGATGCCGACATCGGTAACGATGCCCGCCCTCGGTGAGTCCGTCACCGAGGGGACCGTGACGCAGTGGTTGAAGAAGGAAGGCGACACCGTCGAGGTCGACGAGCCGCTCCTGGAGGTGTCGACCGACAAGGTCGACACCGAGGTGCCTTCGCCGGCGGCCGGAGTGGTGGTCAAGATCGTGGCCCCGGAGGACTCCGAGGTGGAGGTCGGCGGCGAGCTGGCCGTCATCGGCGACTCGTCCGAGGCCGGTGAGGCCCCGGCGGCGCCGGCGCCCGCCGAACCGGCCGCGCAGGAATCCGAGCCCGAGCCCGAGCAGCCCGCGGCACAGCCCGAGCCCGAGCGGCCCGAGCCCGCCGCGGCGGCGTCCTCCTCGGGCGGCGCCGAGGGCACCGAGGTGCCGCTGCCCGAACTGGGCGAGTCGGTCACCGAGGGCACGGTCACCGCCTGGCTGAAGTCGATCGGCGACACCGTCGAAGTCGACGAGCCGCTCCTGGAGATCTCGACCGACAAGGTCGACACCGAGATCCCGTCGCCGGCGGCCGGGACGCTGCTGGAGATCCGGGTGAGCGAGGACGAGACCGCCGAGGTCGGCACCGTGCTGGCGGTCGTCGGCAGCGGCACGGCCGCCCCCGCCGCCTCGAGCGAACCCGAACCCGAGCCGGAGCCCGCCGCCGAGCCCGAGCAGCCCGCAGCCCAGCCCGAGCCCGAGGCTCCGGCCGCCGCCAAACCGGCGCCGCCGGCCCCCGAGCCGTCCCGGCCCGCCGCCGAGACCGCCACCGCCCCGTCCGCGGGACCGGCCCCGACCAGGCCGGCCAGCTCGTACGTCACGCCGCTGGTGCGGAAGCTGGCCTCCGAGAACGACGTGAACCTCGACGAGGTCACCGGTTCCGGCGTCGGCGGCCGCATCCGCAAGCAGGACGTGCAGGAGGTCATCGACCGGCGCAAGGCCGCCGAGCCGGCCGCGAAGGAGGAGGCCCCGGCCCCGGCCGCCCCGGCCGAGGTCAGCCCCCTGCGCGGCCGCACCGAGAAGATGAGCCGCCTGCGCCAGTCGGCCGCCAAGGCCCTCCTCGAGTCGATGCAGACGATGGCTCAGCTCACCACGGTGCGCGAGGTCGACGTGACCAAGGTGGCGAAGCTGCGCGCGGCCAAGAAGGACGAGTTCCTGGAGCGGCACGGCGACAAGCTGTCGTTCCTGCCGTTCTTCTCGATCGCCGCGATCGAGGCGCTCAAGCAGTACCCGGTCATCAACGCCTCCATGAACATGGAGGAGAAGACGATCACCTACCCGGAGGCCGAGAACGTGGGCTTCGCGGTGGACACGCCGAAGGGCCTGCTGGTTCCGGTCGTCAAGAACGCCGGGGACCTGAACATCCCGGGCCTGGCCAAGCGGATCGCCGAGGTCGCGGACAAGGCCCGCAACGGCAAGCTGGCCCCGGACGACCTCACCGGCGGGACGTTCACGATCACCAACACCGGCTCGGTGGGCGCGCTGTTCGACACGCCGATCGTGCCGCTGGGCCAGTCGGCGATCCTCGGCACGGCCGCGATCGTCAAGCGGCCCCGCGTCATCGACGACCCGGACCTCGGCGAGATCGTCGCGGTGCGCTCGGTCATGAACCTGACGCTGAGCTACGACCACCGCCTGATCGACGGCGCCGACGCCGCCCGCTTCCTGGCGGCGATCACGAAGCGCATCGAGGAGGCCAACTTCGAGCACCAGCTCGGCCTCTGAGCGAAGCGACCCGAGCGGGTGGCGCGGCCGGCGAGTCCGGCCGCGCCACCCGCTTTCCGCATCCGGCCGAAGGTGCTTATCATCAGAGTTCCCCTGTTGGAGCCCCGTCCCCGGGCCTGCAACCTTCGGAGACCTGATGACGAACCGCCCGACCTTAAGATTTCCCTCGCCCCCCGGTCCGCCCGCGCCGCCCCGGCCGCCGAGCCCTCCCCCGGCACCGGCACCACCGTCGCCGCCTCCCCCGCACGTGCTCCCCTGGTGGCTGGTGATCGGATACGAGCAGCCGGGACCGGTCTACGGCTGCTCCGATCCCGGCTGCGCAGTAGCCGAGATCGCCCCGACCGACCTCTACTGCCGCACCCACGGGCACTTCCTTCCCGCCGCGACCTGGCCGCTCGGCCGGGCCCGTTTCGTGGTCGCGAACGCCGCCCGGATCGCCGTCTGCGCAGGATTCCTGCTGACGGCGCTGCTCGATTCGCCGATCCCCGCCTGGGTGGTGGGCCTCGCCGTGGCGACGGTCGCGATCGCCGCTCCACTGCGCGTGTACCCGGCGACCAGGGCCTTCGCCGCCTCCTGCTGGACCCTGGTGGCCCTCGCGGCGGCGACGCAGACCCGGAACCTCGAAGGATTCCTCACCGCGCTCGGCGTGGCGCTGCCGACGGTGTGGTTCCTGTACTCGGCCGCCCTGTCGTGGGGCGTCGACCACTGGCGCCCCCGGATCGCGGCGGCCGACCGAGGCGCCGGATACGTCGCCGCGTCGCTCTCGTTCGCACTGCCGGCGCTGGTGGTGAGCCTGCAGGGGTTCCCCGCGCTGCGCATCGCGGCGGCGGTCGGCCTCGTCGGCGCGGCGGCGGGCGCGGTGACGGTCGGGATCGTCAGCGGCGGCATGCGCATCGACACCGTCGTCTCCGCGCAGCTCCCCTATCCGCCGCGGCCGCCGCGGTTGAACTGGACCCTGCCGCCGAAACAGCCCGCGGCGACGGCGGCGGGGCCGTTCGACCGGCTCGGGCTGGCGCTGAGCCGGTTCGCGCACGGCTCGCTGCGGGTGAGCGCGATCGCGGCGCGGACGGCCGCCGACGGGACCCGCCTGTTCCTCCACCTGCTGGCGATCGTCGTAATCGGACTCGTGAACTGGCTCGTCCGCGTCGTGGTGCGGACCTGGCGCCGGATGGTCCGCACGCTCACGACCGCCTGCAGGACACTGTGGTGGGCGCTGTGGATCACCGCCGCCGCCACCGTCCGGTCGTTCCGGGTGCTCGTGCTGCCGGTGGCGCTCTTCGCGGCCGCCGGGATCGCCGTCCTCCGCTGGGCCGACCACGTCCACCGCTACCTCATCGACGGCGCGATCGCCGACCTGGCCGGATTGGGGGCGACGGCCGCGATCGCGCTCCTGGCGCTCACGGCGGCGTGGATGCTGCTGAGCGCCAACCCGTTGGTCGGGTCGGTCCGCTCGGCGACGCACTCTGCGGAGAACGCCGGAGCGAACGGCGTGGTGCTGACGACCGTCGGCGGGTGGACCATCGGGTTGCCGGGGCTGCTCGGCTTCGGCCCGATCCGGGTCGGGTGGCTCACGATCGGGGCGACCGTCCTGCTGGTCGCGGCCTTCCTGTCCCTGCTGGCGAGGCGGCGTCGGTCGCCGTAGCACGGTGCGGTCCCGGGCGCCCCCGGAGGCCGCGTTCACCCTGCCGTAAACTCGCCTCCAGTGTCCTCGTTGATCCCGCAGCCGCCCTTTTGCAGCCCCGCGCGAAAGTTAGGAACTCGAATGCCGATCGAGTACAACGAGATGCTCGCGATGCTGATGGAGATCCGCCCCGGTTTCGCCACCGAACTCTACGAGTCGAGTGACGGCCCCGACCTGCCGGAGTACGACAGCGTCGAGATCGACCGCCGGACGCTCGAGGCCCCCGGTCGGCCCGACGAGCTCCGGGTCTGCGCGCTCGCGGCCTACTCCAAGGACGGCGAGCGCGTGCTCGGGGTCCTGTTCGACGCCCTGCTGGAGCCGGATCCGAACCAGGCCGAGTGCTGGCTGCAGTTCATCGCCGACGCGCAGCGGGCCCTGAGTTGCATGGTGACGTTCGTGGTGCTGTGCCGCGACGCGGAGATCGCCAGGTGGGCGCTGTCGTACAGCAGCATCGGCGACGTGGGCTGCTACGTTCTGCCCGTGGTCATTCCATCTTTGCTCGCGAACGCCTAGAATCAAGGACGGTCCTCGCCGCCGACCCCACCACGGCTGCGAGGGCCGTAATCGTGTTGCGGCCCGCCTTCCGGGCCGCGAGACTGGCCGCATGTCCAGATTCGGCACACCGGTCCCCTACGACGCCACGGCGGTGCGCCTGGAGCATTCGGCGCTGCCGGCTCCGGTGCGGGAGCGGATCGCCAAGGAGCTCGGCGCCGAGCCGGTCGAGGTCCGGCCGGCCGGGGGCGGCTTCACCGGGGGTTTCGCGGCGCTGGTGCGCTCCGGTTCCGGCGCCGAGCTGTTCGTGAAGGCGGCCGGGCCGGACATGCCGTTCGTGGTCGGCGCCTACCGCCTCGAGGCGGAGGTGAATCCGGCGCTGCCGGAGGGCGTCCCGGTGCCGAGGCTCCGTTTCGCCGCCGAGGTCGAGGGCTGGACGGTGCTGGGTTTCGAGGCGGTCCGGGGCCGGGCGCCGCGGCTCCCGGTGGCCACCCGAGACCTGGATCTGATGCTGCGGGCCTGGGCCGAGGCGTCCGAGCGGCTCGCGCCGGTGCCGCAGTCGCTGCTGGACCTGGGTTTCGGTCCGGGGCCGATGGGCGAGGCGCTGCACCGGTTCGCCGGGGTCGCCTCGGGCGAGGTCGAGCCGTTCCCGGTTCCGCCGGCGCTGGAGGGACGCATCGACGAACTGGCCGAACTGGAGTCCCGGCTCGAGGAGGTGCTCCGGGCCGACGAGGTGATCCACTTCGATCTGCGGACGGACAACATGATCGTCGGCGCCGACCGGGCCTGGATCTGCGACTGGAACGGGATCGGCGTCCACGCGGCATGGTTCGACACGGCGAATTTCCTGGTGGTCCCCTACGGCGACGGCCACGATGCCGACCGGCTGCTGCGGTACCACCCCACCGCGGTCGGGGTGGCCGACGAGCAGATCGACACGGTGCTGGCGGCGGTGACGGGCTACTACCTGGCCCAGGGGCGGCTCGATCCGATCGAAGGGGCCTCGCCGTACCTCCGCGAGCACCAGTGGTGGTGCGGGCTGGCCGCCGCCGACTGGCTCGCCGGCCGCCGCGGCTGGCGCTGACTACTATGCGGGAAGCGACTCCCAATCAACGGGACGCTGCCGTAGTCTGCCCGAATGACCGAAGAGACCGCGACTTATACCCACGGGCACCACGAGTCCGTCCTGCGCTCGCACCGGTGGCGGACGGCCGAGAACTCGGCGGCGTACCTCCTGCCCCACCTGGAGCCCGGCCACCGGGTGCTCGACGTGGGCTGCGGCCCCGGCACGATCACGGCGGACCTGGCCGGGATCGTCGCAGGCGGCCGGGTGGCGGCGGTCGACCGCGCTGAGTCCATTCTCGACCAGGCGGCGGCGGTGGCGGCCGAGCGCGGGCTGGACAACGTGGCGTTCGCCGAGGCCGACGTCCACGACTTGCCCTACGGCGACGGCGCCTTCGACGCGGTCCACGCCCACCAGGTGCTGCAGCACGTGAGCGACCCGGTCCGGGCCCTGCGCGAGATGCGCCGGGTGACCCGCCCCGGCGGCGTGGTCGCGGCCCGCGACTCCGACTACGCGGCGTTCCTCTGGTACCCCGAATCGCCGGGGCTGACCGATTGGCTCGACCTCTATGGGCGCGTGGCCCGAGCCAACGGCGGCGAGCCCGACGCCGGCCGGCGGCTGAAGTCGTGGGCCCTGCGGGCCGGGTTCCCCGAGCCCGCCGTCGAGGCCACCTCCGCCACTTGGACGTTCAGCGTCCCCGAGGACCGCGCCTGGTGGGGCGGGCTCTGGGCCGACCGCGCCCTGCACTCCGACTTCGCGACCCGGGCCCTGGAGCAGGGCCACGCCACCCGCGGGGAGCTCGAGGCGATCGCCGCGGCCTGGCGCGAGTGGGCCGCCGACCCCGAAGCCTGCATCGTGATCCCGCACGGCCAGATCCTCTGCCGCGCAGCACTTCCGTGAGACGGTCCGGACCGCCCCGCGCGCACGTACCCGGTCCCCGCGTGATCCGATCGCCCTCGGCTGAACCGTGTCCTCAGTCCGGCGGCGGTCGTTATCCACCCGACGGATAGACGAAGGGAGCCCCGGACATGACGGCATCAGACGATCCGGATCTGAATCAGATCTTGGCGTACCTGTTCGAATTCCGGCCCGAAAGCGCGGTCGACTTCTACAAGCGGACGCTCGGGCAGCCGCTGCCGGAGTTCGACATCGTCGACCCGGGAACCATCCGGATCCAGTCCCCCGAAAGGCCCGAGCTCGACCGCAAGCTGCCGCTGGCGATCCTCCTCCGCGACGGAGACCCGGTGTACGGCATGCTGTTCGACGTGCTCCGGGGCGCGAGCGACGATCAGGCGATGCTGTGGCTGCCCGCGATCGGCAGCGCCCAGGACTCCTACCAGTGCCCCGTGGCGCTCGTGGTGCCGTGCCTGGACCGGGCCACCGCCAAGTGGGCGCTCGCGTACTCCAAGTGGGAGGACCAGGGCTGCTACGCGCTGCCGCTCCTGATTCCCAGTCCGGAGGACCTCATCGGCGCCAAGCGGTGACGCGCCGCTCTCCCGCGGTGCGGCGATGCCGCACGGGCGGGCCCGGAGAGGGCGAGCGGGCATGCCCGCTCGCCCTGGCGCTCCCCCGCAACATTCATACCTGTGGATCACCATGAGCACAGGCATCAACACGAGCAGTTCACCCGACGGGTTCGCCCGAGCCCGATCCCCTGGCCGACGCGATAACCGCTGCAGCGAACCCGCATACCGCTCGACCTCCGTCGTGGACGGCTACATGCGTTCCGGAGCCTCGATACCGAGAAGTCCGAGTCCGTGGGCCAGTGTGCCCTGGGTCAATCGGACCAGGGACAGGCGGTTGCCCCGTGCACTGGCCGTCTCGGCGTTCAAGACCGGGTTGGCCTCGTAGAAACCGGTGAAGGTCCGGGCGAGGCGGTAGAGGTACACGCAAAGGCGGTGGGGTTCGAATTCGGCCATTGTCTCGGCGAGGGCGGCGCCGTAGGCGTCGAGGTGGAGGGCGAGCGCTCGTTCCTCGTTCGACATCGGAAGTGAGTCGTCGACTTCGACCGCGACGTCGCCCGACTTGCGGAGGATCGAGGCCAGGCGGGTGTGGGCGTACTGCAGGTAGACGCCCGTGTCGCCAGTGAGGGCGACCATCTTGTCGGTGTCGAAGGCGTAGTCCTTGATCCGCGAGTTGGACAGGTCGGCGTACTTGACCGCACCGATCCCGGTGACTGCAGCGAGTTCAGCGAGATCCGCCCGGTCGGCTCCGGCGTTCTTCTCCCCGATCACCTTGCCCGCCTTCTCCACCGCGTCGTCGAGCAGGCTCATCAGGCGCACCGTGCTTCCGGAGCGGGTCTTGAACGGTTTCCCGTCCGGACCGAGGACGGTCCCGAAGGGGACGTGGGCGGCCTCGACGTCGCCGGTCAGCCATCCGGCGCGCCGCGCGGCGGCGAAGAGCTGCTTGAAGTGCAGGGCCTGGCGTGCGTCCACGACGTAGAGGATCTGGTCCGCCTTCAGATCCCGCACGCGGTGGCGCAGCGCGGCGAGGTCGGTGGCGGCGTAGCCGAATCCGCCGTCGGCCTTGCGCAGGATCATGGGAACCGGTTCACCGTCCGGTCCCGTGATGTCGTCGAAGAAGACGCAGAGCGCTCCTTCGGACTCGACGGCTATCCCGGCGGTGACCAGTTCATCGACGACGTCGTTCAGTTGGTCGTTGTAGGTGGATTCCCCGGCGTTGTCGTCCTCGGTCAGACTGACGCCGAGCCGCTCGTAGATGGCGTCGAAGGCGTCGGTGGAGACCTTGACCAGGTCGCTCCAGACCGCTGCGCTGGTCTCGTCGCCGGTTTGCAGGGCGACGACGCGGGAGCGGGCGCGGTCGGCGAAGTCCTCGTCGGCGTCGAAGGCGGCGCGGGCCTCCTTGTAGAGCCGGTCCAGCGCGGCGATGTTCGCGGTCGGATCGGCGTCGTCGACCTCGTGCCATTCTGCTTCGGGGTGCTCGGTGAGGTACTGGATGAGCATCCCGAACTGGGTGCCCCAGTCGCCCAGGTGGTTCTGGCGGATCACCGTCGCGCCCTGCGCCTCGGCCAGGCGGGCCAGGGCGTCGCCGATGATGGTGGTGCGCAGGTGCCCGACGTGCATCTCCTTGGCGATGTTCGGTCCCGAGTAGTCGACGACGATCGTCTTGCCCGCCAATGGCGAGCCGACCCCCAGGCCCTCTGCGGCGCCGCGAGAGGCGATCTGGTCCCAGATCGCAGTATCGGTGAGGTCGAGATTGACGAATCCGGGTCCGGAGACCTCTGCGCCGGCGATCACGCCTGCTCCGTCGAGGGCTTCGGCCACGGCGCCGCCGATCTCGCGCGGGTTGCGACCCGACTCCTTGGCTACCGGGAGGGCGGCGTTGGACTGGTAGTCCGCGAAGTCGCTGCGTCGCACCAGTGGCTCCGTCCCGCCGGTCTCGGGCAGGACTCGTCGAATGGCGTCGGCCACGGCGGTCTCGACGGCCTCGACGAGCGGAGTCACTGATTGCGCGTTCACGGATGTCTTCCTTCGGATCGGATGGATGGCCGCGAGAGCGGCGGATTGTTTCCGCAGGTAAGAGTAGCCGAAGCTAGATCGAGCCGGTTGGTGCGGGCCATGCAAGGAGATTGCCGGTAGCCGGGCGCCGATGCTTGTACACTTCGCCGCCTACTTGGGACAGGACGCCGAGCCCGAGGAGTTCGGCCACGATGCTTCGTGCGAGATGCTCCAGATGCGCGCCGGGCTGATAGCCGAGATGATCCTTGCCGGCGGCTCCGGAGGAGTGCACCAGGAGAGCGGATCGAATGTCGTCACAGGTGATGGTCTGCTTGTGGGCGAGCATGACCGAAGCGAGGACCGCGATGGCTCGCACTGCGGCATGCTGGTCTCGCCGATACCGATGCAGGTGCCCGCTGAGGAAAAGATGGGGTCCGGTCAGCGCTCCGAGGATGAGTCGGAATTTGAACTCTCGCGAGTTGAGGTAGGCATCGGTGGGGATCACCACCGGCACTCTCAGTTTCGCCTGGTCCGGGCCGCTGAAGGGCACGAGCGATACTGCGGCGGATAGCTCCGTTGCGGTCGCGGTCAGTTTCACCTCATGCGCGACTTCGTTGTCGAGGCGGAGGCGGTGACGGCGATGCAGGTCAGTGACGGCTTGGGCAAGGTACTGCTTTGTCTGCTCGGGGAGGTCGGTGCCCACGACGTAGAGGAGATCGAGGTCGGAGGTGGGTGAGCCGATTCCGGTCGCCTGGGAGCCGTAGACGATGGCATAGCCGCATTCGGGCAGCACTACCCGACCGATCTCGACTGCGTCCTCGGTCAGTTTCGCGAGGTCAGGCATCGGTGTCCTCTCCTGCCGTGAACTCAATGAGGTAGACGCCCGCAGGCAGGTGGACTGAGCCGTCGCGGCACTGGTTGGCCGCTATGAACGTCGCGACATCGGGTTCAGTGCGACGATCGTTCAAGATCAGCGGATGGGACTTGGCGTGGACGTGGAGAAACCAGCCGCGGGCGGCGTCGGCATCGGGAGCCAACGCGATACCGTCGAAGTGTCGGACCTGTAGTGTTCCGCGCCCATCCCGCTCTGCCCTGGTGAGGGCATCGAGCAGGATTTGGCGACTGAATGAGCGGTCGCCACCAGGGTGCGGAGCGAGGCGTTCCCACAGCCGCGAGACGACTCGCTGTTCTGGTGAATCGGAGTCGAAGAATTCGATGAGCAGATGCCCGCCGGGCTTGAGGAGGCGCACGATTCGGTCGATGAGGCGGCGGGCGGCGGCGACGGCACGACTCCTATCGAGGTGCGGGGTGATGCCGTCGGTATCGAGGCTCTCGAAGTAGGCCATGATCGGGTACGACAGCGACCAGAATGCGCCTATGACGTCAAACGACGCCGGTTCGAAACCGGTCACAGCGTCGGGGAGATCGGCGAGGACGGTTCGAGAGTCGGGGAATCGTTCGGTGAAGGCAACGATCATGGCTTGGCTGGAGTCCACACCGCACAGGCTCGCCGCGTACGGCGCGAGTGCAGCGGTGACCCGGCCGGTGCCGCAGCCCAGATCGCAGACATCCAGTCCAGGCGTCGAGGGATCGCCGTAGCACCTGCGCATCACCTCGGCTGCGAGGTCGACGTCACTGGCATTCCCGAACACATGCGGGAGGAGGAGCTCATCGTAGCGCCCCTGCTGGGAGTAGACGTCGCGGAAGTCCGCTTCGGTCATCGGACCGTCTCCTTTTCGTTTGCGGACCGGTAGAGATCGACGACTAGTGCGTCGAGGTGGTCGAGCAGCTCGGTCATGTGCGCCTCGGTCAAGCGCGAGTTCAGGCTGGTGAACCGCAGGACCTGAACGGTCGCTCCAGGATCGATGCGGCCCAGGTCGTCGGTGAGCGTGAAGGTGTGGAGGAACCAGCGCCGGTCTTGCAGGAGCGCGGTGTGGAGCTCCGCGTTGAATGCGTTGATCCTCTCGACGTTGTCCGAGTTCGGGTCGACTCCGATAGGCAGGTAGCAGAAGGCGACAGCGGCCATATCGGGATCGTTCAGCCGGACCAGCCGAGGATGGGCATCGACCAGATCGGCGAAGTGGCGAGCGAGCCTGACACGCTCCTCAGCGATCCGGGCGAGCCCGGGCCGACCATGGGACCGCATCATCGCCCACAGCTTCAGCGACCCCCAACTCTTCGTGCCAAGGAAGGGCGTGACCTGTCCTAGCGCGAAATCTTCTTGCATGATCAGGTCGGAGAACGTCGAGACGGTCTTCAGTGACTCCGGTCTGCGCACCAGCAGCGCGGAGAGGCTGTAGGGAATCGCCATAACCTTGTGCGGGTCGACGGTGATGCTGTCGAACTGTTCGATGCCCGTGAGTCGGTGCCGTAGCCGCTCGGAGAACGCCATTGGCAGGCCCCAGCAGGCGTCGGCGTGGAGCCAGATGTCCGGACCGGCGCTCCTGACGAGTCGGGCAACCTCGCCGAGCCGATCGATCGTCTGGGTTCGTGAGTCACCCGCGTAGGCAACGACCGCCATGATCCGGCCGACGTTTTCGGCCAGGGCGTCCGAAAGCGCATTGAGGTCGTATCGGAAGCCGCTGGTGGGAACTTCGATCGTGTGAACGCCGGTGCCGATCCAGGTGCAGGCGGCCCGGACGCTGTAATGCCCGATCCCCGCCGGGACGATGATCGAGAACCGTCCGGCATCCTCTACGCCCTCATTCATGGTGCCGGGGGCGCGCTGCTCGCGGGCAAGCATCATGGCGATCGTGTTCGACATGGTGCCACCGGTGGTCATCGCGCCGCCGACCTCCCAGACCGATTCGAGCGCCTCAAGCGGCTGGTTCTCAAACCCGAGCGCATCTCGCAACCAGCGCAGAACCGCGATCTCGACGAACGTCGCGGCCGGGGCGTCGAACCGCTGGTTGATGAGGTTCTGCTGGGAGAACATTGCCAGGACCCCCGCAGCCAGTGCAGCCGGGTCGTCACCCGTATCCCCGAAACCGCAGAACTGAGGGTGCGCTTCGTTCTTGCACCAGGGCAACAGCCTCTCGACGATCTCGGCCGTGACCGCCTCTGCGCCGACTTCGGCTTCGGGGAGCCCGTCAACGAGCTCATCGCGCAGCCTAAGCGGATGGATCGGCTCTGCCAGCGCCGGTGCATCGCGCTTGAACCGGACGGCGGAGTCGATGGCTCTGTGGAGGAGCCGGCAGAGAGCGTGCATGTCGGAACCGCGTTGAGCCGGGATGGCGGGGAGACCGGTCATAGTGATCGCCTGCCTTTCAAGGAGCGGTCTGTCCGCCCTTCAGGAGTTGGTATCCGAGCTTCGCATCGCGGCTGAGCTCGATGGTCGGCCTCACACTGCTCTATCTCTGCCCTGGCACTGCCCCAACTCGCGAACGTGCCTGCGCCGAGTGGCAATCGGCCAGACTCGGTGTCACGATGACCGTGTGATTGCGGAACTCAACGGCAAGCCGATCGAGCCGAGTGCGCTCAGCGGCCTAGCCCTCTACAACTACGGCCACTTCACCTCGCTGACCGCCGATCGCGGCAAGGTACGGGGGCTCGGGCTGCACCTCGACCGCCTGCAACGGGACTGCCGAGCCGTCCACGGATGCGACCTGGACCGCGACGAGGCCCGACGGCTCATTGGGCGGGTGGCCGTCCAGGTTGACGGAGCCTCGGTGCTGCGGGTGACCGTGTTCGATCCCGCCCTCGATCTCGGGCATCCGGGAGAGGACCTACGCCCTCAGTGCTTGGTCACTTCCCGCCGCGCGCCGACGAACGCGCCAGGCCCGATCGCGCTGTCGGTCGCTGAGTACGTCCGAGACTGGCCTGAGGTCAAACACGTCGGCCTGTTCGCCACCGTGGCAC
This sequence comes from Glycomyces xiaoerkulensis, assembly GCF_002798405.1. Taxonomy (GTDB): domain Bacteria; phylum Actinomycetota; class Actinomycetes; order Mycobacteriales; family Micromonosporaceae; genus Glycomyces; species Glycomyces xiaoerkulensis. The sequence continues at coordinate 148,882 of NZ_PGGV01000027.1, forward strand.
TGCGCCGCGCAGCACAGCTCGACGGCTACGACGACGTCGCCTTCCACGACGGCCAGGGTCGGTTGTCCGAAGGAGCGACCTGGAACCTGGGTTTCATCGACGTGGACGGGACGGTCATCCTGCCCGATCAACCCTCCCTGCCGGGGGTGACGCTCCAGCTCCTGTGCGAGGCGCTTGACAAGCATGGCATCGGATGGCGCGAGCGCACGATCAGAGTCGACGACGCGTCGGCCATGACAGCGGGGTTCGTCACCAACGCCGCCGTTGGTGTACGACCCGTGTCGGTGTTCAACGGAAGCGTGCTCGACGCCCACCACCCGCTCCTGGCCGACTTGCGACGGCAGTACTCCGAGATTACCGCAGAAGCAATCTGACAGCTCTGGAGGAAACGGTCGAACTATCAACTCGGTACGCTAAAGAGTATTCCCCAAAACCTCCTCGGAGTACCACGTGGTCACGATCGAACAATGGACCGGGCAGCACGCCGCCGCGCTGCGTCGTGCGCTTCGTTTGAGCATCCGCGAGTTCGCCAAGCTGCTCGGCATCAATGAACGCACCGTTTCCAAATGGGAGGAACGTGGGGCCGCGGTCGTACTGCGTCCGATCAACCAATCCGGTCTGGACACCGCACTTGAGAGTTCAGACCGGCACGCGCAGCAGCGGTTCGCTACCATTATCGCCAGCGAGGGGGGTGCGCTGGCCCTCGGCACCGAATCACCCGCACTCCCCCATACGAACACGATCATCCGCCACACCGGCGACGGCAAGTCGATGGCCCACGTTCCGGCAGGGGTCTACCTCTCCGGAGATCGCGACGCACCTGTGTGGCTGGCGGAGTTCTACATCGATGTCTATCCAGTGACGAATACCGAGTACGCCAATTTCGCCCAGGCCACCGGACATCCGGCTCCGAACCATTGGAATGGTCGGCACCCTCCTGCCGAGCTCGCAGAGCACCCGGTCGTCCACGTCACTCACCTTGACGCCGCCGCCTATGCCTCTTGGGCGGGTAAGCAGTCCCCAACCGCGATGCAGTGGGAGAAGGCGGCGCGCGGGGAGGAAGGCAACCGGTACCCCTGGGGGAACCAGGCCACCGCCGCGAAGTGCAACACCCGCGAATCCGGCCTCGGTTGCACCACCCCGGTCAACTGCTACCACTCCGGCACGAGCGCGTACGGGGTCTACGATCTCGCCGGCAACGTATGGGAATGGACTGCCTCGGAAACCACACCGGGCCGCTTCATACTCAAAGGATCAGCCTTCACCAGCCCGTTCATCATGGCCGAGGCCGCCGCCGTCAACGACGCCGCCGAAACGATGAGCGACGACGACACTGGATTCCGCTGCACTGTTCCCGGCCCGACGGTACCGGAACCCGGATAACACCTTTCGGCCGAAACCGACGTGTCGATGATCTCACCGATCGTAGCGGCCGAGCGACCCCACAGCCCCGGCGACTGGAAAGTCCTGAGCTGGGACCCGGATGCTCGCGGCAATGTCGAGACTTAGCCCCCGCTTCACCGCTCGTAGCCGACACCTGCACCAGATACTTGACAATATCTGTCAAGTAGCTATAGGTTGATCCAATGCTGAATATCGACCCCGACGACCTCGAGCAGGAGCTTCTGGCCCTGGTCGAACGGCGACTGCTCGACCCTCTCGAGATTCTGCTGGGCTCGCCGGATCTCGCGGCGCCTTTGCGCGAGCATCTGAAGGCGCAGACCGCGGATTGGGCCCGTGATCTTCTGGGGGCCGACGACGCCGCCGCGACGGGCACGGCCAGCAGACTGCTCGCTGTCCTGTTCGGCGGCGACGAATTCTCTCCGCCCGACTCTTGGTGGCTGACCTCCTTCGGCCGGATCGTCGCACTCAGGATCGGCTATCCGGGACGGCCGACGATCGCACCGGTCGAAGCCGCCGCCATGCTGGGCATCACCCGCCAAGGCGTCCACGATCTGATTCGGCGGGGCAAACTCGTCAAAGCCGCCGACGGAAAGCTCGTCACCGCTTCGGTGCAGAACCGCCTCAAGGCGGGCGACTGATGCTGGCCGTCACGGAATACGGCGGTCATGGCCGCGATCTCCTCCTGTTGCACGGCACCGGCGGAACCGGCCAGGACTGGGCCAGGGTCGCCGAACACCTCGTCGACGAGTTCTCCGTCGTCGCGGTCGACCTTCCGGGGCACGGCCGCTCACCCGCGCCTGCGCGCTGGACCTTCCCCGAGGTCCTGGGCGAACTGGCCCGGATCGACCTGGACCGCCCAGCCGTCGCCGGCATGTCGCTGGGTGGGATACTCGCCGTCCATTGGGGCGCGCTCCACCCGGAATGCCCTGCCGCGGTGAGCTTCGACGGCCATCGAGCACCTGTCACGGATGTGGCCAACTACCGCGGCCTTTCTCTGGACCGCACTATTGCCCTCAGGTCGGAACTGAAGGCGTCCTTCGACGCCATGCTCTCGATGTTCCCTGCTCAGCAACCCATGTTCGAGCAGATCTCCGAGGCGATGGACGCCGATGACGTCATCCCATTGCTGCAGGACACGCGCGTGCCGACCACAGTGGTCGTCTCGACGCTCGATCTTCCCGGCACTGAGATGTACCACGAGATCCTCGCCGCGTTTCGAGCCGGGCTGAACGACGACCTCGCGCACGCGGCCAGCGTGAACGACCTGGTGCACATCAAGGCGCTCCCGACGACCCACGCCATGCACCTCGAAGCACCTCGGGAGATGGCTGAGCTGATCCGTCAGGCGGCCGTCCCCAGGTAACCCCACATGCCGAAACGTCGTCGATGCTCTCGCCGCACAGTCGCCGATGAGCAGGATCGCGGCCAGGGCATGCCACCGGCCCCCGGCAACCGCGGGTCGGGGACGGCCTCGAGAAAGGGGCTCAGGTCAGCGATCCGGGCCGCATCGAGCGGACACAGTTTCGCCAGCACGGCTGGGATCGGAGCGGATACATCGGCAGACACGGGCAGCTTTCACGGTCGTTGGACTTCAGCACCACAATGATCATGAACACCATGTTTGCTTTGCTATGCGCCCCAATCGGTCACAACCTGGACCTCTCAATGATCGCGGAACCTGAAACTGCGTTCTTGGTGATCAGGGACAGCAGCCCGTCCGCGCCGCCACCGCCGGTCCCTCGGCTTGGACGTTACCGACGAGCGTCTCGGCGTTCCACACGTCAATCACGTCGGCGCCCAAGAGTAACCACCGACTACGAAGGTCCGAGAACCACTCGACAGCAACCCACGACGACCTTCACACGCACCTTGAACTTCACCGCTGATCTCATCCGTGCCCACCGTCGAGCCATCCGCTCGCGCTGGCGGGCTATCGATCCAGGCCAGCAAGCGTTACCGACCCTCACCTACCTCCACCAGGGCCACACCTACGAGCAGTTGGCCCCCGGATTCGGCATCTCCCGGGCCACCGCCGCCCAGCGCGTGCACGAAGTCATCGACCTGCTCTCGGCCCAGGCCCCACGGCTTCGAGCCGCCCTGAGCCGAGCCAAACGCTCGGGTCGGGGCTTCGTGATCATCGACAGCACCCTCATTCGCACCGACCGGTTGGCCGCCGACCGCCCGTATTACCAGTTCAAGCACCGATCGCATAGGATGAACCTGCAGGCGGTGGCCGATGCGGACGGGAACCTGCTGTGGGTCTCGGGGGCGATCCGCGGCTCAATCCACGACACCGCCGCAGCCCGGATCTGGCAGCTCCCGCGCCTGCTGCGCGAGCACGACCTGTTCGCCTTGGCGATAAGGGGCATCAGGGCCTGGACCACGACCTGGTGGTCACGCCGTACAAGGGGAGGGGCAAGCCCGAGTTCCAGAAGTCCCAGAACCGGCTCCACGCTCGCCTGCGCGGGCCCGGCGAGCGAGCCTTCGCCGAACTCAAGAAATGGCGCATTCTGCGCAAACTCCGCTGCGGCCCCTTCCAGGCTACCCAGATCGCCCGCGCCATCGCCACCCTCAACGTTCAAGAGCGCCAATCACAATGAGAGAACCTCAATGTGTTTGCGACTGCTGTTGTACCAGGAGCTTCACTATTGCCGTACTACGGAACTCGCTTACAATGAGAGAGGTTCAGTGTTCACCAGACCGAACCCCCCTTCACTCAAGGTATCTCACTGCATTCAGGGCTCTCATGTCCATGTGTACAGGATGTGCACTGCTCGCACTGGACAGGAGCTTGACCGTGAACAATCTACAGATCAAGTCTGGCTGGAGGCCTTCGGACAAGGCACTCGTAAAGATCAGGACGTCACTCGACGCGCTTGACGAGAAGACCGCCGAGATGAGGACCGAAGCCAGCGGTCACGACGAACTCGACGCCGCCGTCTTCGATCTAGCCTTGGCCTACGAGGCAATTAACGACAGCATCCGACGCCAGCTCGAAGCCGAGGACTGGCGCGGGCTCATCAAAGCCGCCCTCGCAGCGCGCTGCCAACTTCGAGGTGGCGAGGTCACCCTGCAGACCGAAGAGGTCGCCGACGCAATCTGGGCTCCAGCCGACCTGATCGCGAACCAGACCCCCGAAACCTCCTCGAAGAGCACATCTGAGCCGTAGCTCCGCTGATGGATTCGGGCGTGGCGGTGTGGGGTTCGCCGCCGCTCCTCCGCAGCGCCGCCGCGTCCGACCTCGCTCCCTTCATGGTCGATAACGCTATCCGTGGCCCTCGCTCGACGACGGCTCGATATCGGTGGCCCGGTCTGCTGCCGGGCCACCGATGCCCGGCAGAGCTAATCGACTGTGGGCATCGGGGCCGGGGTCGCGTTCCGCATCCGGTCCTCGTCCCATTCGGAGCCGTCGTGCGACGCCGGAGCATCGGTCGGTGTATCCGGTGGCTCGTCCTGGCCGGACTGGGAGACCGCCGCGGTCCACACGCTGATCCCGGCGACGACGGCCGACACCGCGCCCGCCGCGATCAGCCATACTTTCTTGGACATGGATCGACCTTAACAATGTGGACCCGGAATGTCGTCTGCCCAAGATCAGACACTCGCCGTTGCGCGGACTGCCGCCGATGCGGGCGGAGATCATGGAATTCGGACGACATGCGTGTCGGTGGTTGACTCACCCGACAGCACGTGTAACAGTCCCGATACGCGCAGTGCGCGTACTTCCGATCCAACTCAATAGACAAGCCGGCGGGCCGCCACATCAGATTGCCGTCTTCGAGGCGGCCCGCCTCCAACCAGAGAGGAGAACCTCCCGTGGTAGGAGTCAGCCTACGCGAAAACCGCCTCGGCGCAACCGAGCAAAACGCCGTCGAGCGGCACGCCCACCGCCCCGGCCAGCGCCCCGAGCACCGGCACCGGCCAGGGGACACCTGGCAGATCGGCGGCCGCCAGCACGACCCGCACGACCCCGGCCCCTACGGCACCTCGCACTGGCGTCAGGACCACCGCACCGGACGCCACCGCCGCGGCGAGCTGCCCGACCCACTCCCGCCCGAACCGAGACCGGCGCCGCGCCCACGCCGCTACTGGGAACCGTCCGCCCCCGCCGATGACGACTACCTCGGCTGGGACCGCGAAGACGCCTGGGAAGCGTGGATCCGCGACTCCGAGCCGCTCGCTCGCGCCCACCACACCGCCGCCGAACGCGAATGCGGCCGCCAGATCGCGCTCCTGATCCGACTCATCCGCTGGATCCTCGCCGTCATCGCCTTCCACAGGGCATCCCGGGTTCCCGAGGAAGCGGCGCAGCCGGGCATCTCCGAACCGCACCACGAGACCCGCGCACCGGGCCGCACCGCGCACTGCGTCACCGGCTGGGAGGACCACTTCGACATGCTCCACGCTACCACCGTGATCGGAGGCGGCCTCCGATGACACTCAATCTCCACGAACGGAAGCGTCTCTTCCGGTCCCACGCGATCGCCGTGCTCCGCGGCGACCGCCGCGAGGCGAATCGCCTGGGACAGACGATCCAATCCGAGCACCACCTGGCCCACCAGATGTTCCTCTTCGCCGTCTTCACCGCTGCCGTCGCCGACCACTTCGGCGACGACCTCGACCGGTCAGCGCTCGCCCGGCTCATCGCCGGGCTCCGGGCCGACCGGCCCAACCTGCCGCAGCTCAAGACCGAGGCGCTCGTGCGGGTCCTCTACGGAGAAGGTCGGCTCTACCTCGATGTCCCGCAGGCCGACCACCCGGCCTCGATGTGGGCCGTGCTGAAAGCGCTCCTCGGCCCAGATCGGACCGACGAAGCCCTGGCCGACCTGTTCGACCGGGCCGACACCACCGGCCGCGAACTGGTCGCCGCCGTATTCGAATCCGAGGCCCTCTACGGCTACCGCGACGACCGCCGGGAGGAATACGCATGACCCCGGCGGAGCTGCACCGCGCCGCGATCACCGCGCTCGCCTTCGGCGACGAGGCCCGCCACCGGCGCCTGACGCAGCGGTTCGACCGCCACGATCCGGAGAGCGCCTTCGATCATCTGGAGGCGGTCGCCACCGTCTGCCTGGTCGACCGGTTCTGCGGCCCCGGACCGGTCGACCACCGGGTTCTCGCGGCGTTCCTGGACGAACTCCGGGCCACCGCGACCGGCACGGCGCCCCCACCGAACTTCCTCGAAGTGGAGGGTGCCATCCGCTCGGTCCTCGGAGAGCCGCACCTGAGCTCGGAGATTCCACCAGGCCGCCGCACCGAGGCGCTGGTGATCGTCCTGCGCTACCTGACCGACACCACGGCTGCGATCCGCGGTGACTTTGACGCCGTCATCGACCACGCCCGGGAGCTGTTGCAGGACCGCCTGCCCGCCTGAAGACCTTCGCCTCCCAAACCGGGGCCGGCCGCACGGTGGGAGCGACCGGCCCCGCCCCGAGATGTCATTCCGAGTCCTCACGTGATCGGTTTTCGGCTTCCTGACTCCGGGGATCTAAGATTCAGCCGAGTCTTTTCAGTGCTTTGAATTTCTGGAGCTGCCGCATGAGCAAATCGCCTTCCCCCGGCGCCTGGGTCGCGCCGGACGGGTCGTGGGCATCCTCAGCCGCCAACCGCAAGAGCATGCTGGGCAACCGGAACCGAGACACCTCCCCCGAGCTGGCACTGCGATCGCTGGTACATGCCGCCGGGTTGCGCTACCGGGTTGCGGCTAAGCCCCTCCGCGAGATGCGCCGGACCGCCGACCTCGTCTTCCGACCTGCGAAGGTCGCGGTGTTCATAGACGGGTGCTACTGGCACGGGTGCCCTGAGCACTTCGTGATGCCTAAGACCAACACCGACTACTGGCAAGGCAAGATCGGCCGCAACGTTGCTAGAGACCGTGACACCGACCACAGGCTCGAAGAGGCGGGTTGGGTCGTCCTGCGGTTCTGGGAGCACGAGCCTCCCGAGGACTGCGCCGGGGTGGTCTGCGACGTCGTCACCGCGCGCCGGTCCGGCCGATCTGTGGCTTAAGCAGAGTTCTGGTGCGGATGAGGCCAGATTGTCGGAGCCTGATCATATCCTCGGCTGACCGGTACGGCAGACTGTCTGCCCGGTGGGGGGTTCGACGGCTCCGCTCAAGAAAGGGGACTGTGTGGTGGCACAGCAGCACAAGCACCAATTCAAGGTCGTGGAGATCTGCGCCGGCGCCGGCGGGCAGTCGCTCGGACTTGATCGGGCGGGGTTCGGACACGAGCTGGCGGTGGAGCTGGACCCGAACGCGGCCAAGACGCTAATGCACAACCATGACGAATGGGATGTGCGGATCGGCGACGTAGCGGACCCCAAGGTCTGGAACCCGTCTGACTACGAAGGAGTTGACCTGCTCGCCGGAGGCGTGCCCTGTCCCCCGTTCAGCATCGCCGGCAAGCAGCTCGGTGCGAACGACGAGCGCGACCTCTTCGCTTGGGCAGTCGAGCTGTGCGGCAAGGTCCGCCCGAGGGCACTGCTGCTGGAGAACGTGCGCGGCCTGAGCACGAACCGCTTCACCGGCTATCGGCAGCACGTGCTCGACCGACTGAACGAGCACGGCTACATCGGCCAGTGGAAGCTGCTCCACGCCTCCGACTTCGGAGTCCCCCAGCTCCGGCCCCGCTTCGTCCTGGTGGCGCTCCCGGCCGAGCACGCACAGTACTTCCGATGGCCCGACTCGGGCGGGACTCCCCCGCCTACCGTCGGCGAGGCGCTGAAGGACCTCATGTCCGCGCGCGGATGGAGGGGCGCCGATGACTGGGCGCGAAAGGCCGACAGGATCGCGCCCACGATTGTCGGCGGGTCGAAGAAGCACGGCGGGGCCGATCTCGGACCTACCCGCGCTAAACAGGCGTGGGCCGCCATGGGTGTCGACGCGATGGGCGTGGCAGATGCGCCCCCGGAAGCAGGCTGGGAACCGCCCGAGATGGTGCCGGGCCCAAAACTGACCACCGAGATGGTCGCGAGGATCCAAGGCTGGAACGACCCCGGGGAATGGGAGTTCACCGGCAGGAAGACCAGCCGCTACCGCCAGATCGGAAACGCCTTCCCCCCGCCGGTCGCCGAAGCTGTGGGGTCTGCGATCGCGAGAGCACTCCGCAAGGAGGGGGAACCGCAGACGCTCATCGAATCGACCAGTACCGTCCTCGACCCAGTCTACAAACTACTGAGCAGTAGCTCGCGAGCGATGGCAGCTGACACCATCCTCCGCAGACTATCCAAGGCCGGGGTGCAGATGGATCAACCCGAGCTCGAGCGCCGACTGATTCACCTGAGCCATGATTTCGAGATCGTCGAGAAGCAGCGCCGCGACGGCGCCCGCACCTACCGGCTCAGCGAGTTCAAGGCTTTCCTGGGCCAGGAGGATCACGATCGCCAGGTGCTCTTCTCCAAACACCGCGCAAGGATCAGCTGACCGCTCCGGCGGACCTCCTTGTCACCTCCGGGGTTGAGCCAGCTGTCTCTAAGAGCATTTGCCGCCAGGAGGCTGCATTCGTTAGGAGCGGGCCCGGAGGATCTGCCCCAAGGGCGGTCGCAAGTCGCGGGAATCCAGGCTCGATTTCCTCGGCCGGAATGTCTAGGCGAAACGACTCCCATCTCCCGTGGGTGTGCGTGTCGGCTGGGGCGCTGGCAGAGATCAGTTCCTTGGAGACGGTTCCGATTGCGAGCATCTTCAACTGCCTGTCCAGTAGCACAGCAACCATCTGCCAGTCCGCGTCCCGCAACATGGTCTCGAACTCAGTGCGCGACAGGTAAATCGAAAGTCTATTTCGCCTTGTTGTGGACTTGACCTCGATATGAGACCGGTAGGACCCGCGACGTACCAGCAGGTCGTACCCCAGTCCATCACTGTAGGACGCGACGTGCTCGACTGATGCAGTCGTCGACTCCTCGATCAGCTTCGCCAGAGCCAGCTCGCCAGCGTCGCCGATTCGCTTCCTCTCCTCGGCGTCCACTCTCCCCCAGGCTGAGATCACACATGCGTAGGCCTCATCAAGGCTCAGGCCGAGCGCTTCCGCAGCGCGAACCGCATCAGCAGGAAGTTCGTCGGGGTCTCGGACGAGTAGGTCGGCGTCTCTGAACCATAGCGGGGCATCGCTGATCAGAGTCTGCTCCAGGACGGCATACTCGATTCGGCCGCAGGGAGGTCGAACTTGGAGCAGGCCAGACCTGGCCAACCAGTCGTAGGCAGTCTCGTACTGCGTGGCTGTGATGCCGCCGGACCCTCGGCCGGAAGTCAAGATCGCCCTGGCCCTGGCAACCCCGCTCGACGGCAGAAGTTCGAGCCAGCGGACTGCGGCGCGGAGGACCGGCTCAGGCGGGGTAGGCATGGAGGTGCCCCATCAGAGCTTTGATGTCATCAGGATTCAAGCCCCCGCTCACGGGCTCGTCCTCGCTGAGATCCCCGAGCTCCTTCACTGAAGGGTCATCGAGGATCCCGCCCATGAATCTCAGCTTGGTCTCCAGCCTTTGGGCGACGACCTCATCAATGGTCCCCTCTGAGGCGAGGATAGTGACCTTGGTCGTAGTGTCCTGCGGAAGGCCAAGGCGGTGAATTCTATCGAGGCTCTGGAGGAAACGTCCGGCGGCGAAGTCTCTGTCGATATAGACCGCGTCGTGACAGTCATGGTGGAGACTGATGCCTTCGCCGAGCGTGGCGGGATTCGAGAGGAGGACCATGCAGGCGGGATCTCTCCGAAACCTCCTGAGCTGCTCCTCCCGGTCCTCGGTGCCCCCGTGGACGACTGCCGGCGAGAACCTGGACATCATTCGCTCGAGCGTGTTCAAGCTGCGTATGAAAGTGGACCAGACCAGGGTCTTCCTACCCTGTTCGGCGTTTTCCGCGACGATGTGCAGTGCCTCAGCGAACTTCGGAGACATCTCGTAACTGGGCAGGTCCGCCATAAGATCGAACAGCCGCGACCCCTCTGGCTCCTTGAGCGGGGGCACTCGGTACTCGAGCGGTTCGTATCTAGTGGAACCCACAGACAGGAGCGCAGGGCTCGTAGCAGCCATCAGCAAATAGACGATCGTCCGTCCCAGGCTCTGGAAGTCGGCCTCGTAGCCAGCAGCCCTGGAGGAGAAGCGCCCCGTCAGCGCATCGTATACCTCCCGGTGGCGCGGAGGCATTTGGACGAGCCGCAATTTCGGCGATTCCATCGGTGGGAGCTGGAGCTCCTTCTTCGTGGTCCTGGTGAACAAGGGCTTCAGAACTCTGCTCGCTTTCGCCAGGTCGCCGCCCGCAACTGCCTGCACCACTTTCCTGCGCCCATAGCCGGGCCACACGAAGCCGAGCAGGCTTTCCAGGTCGCGGGCGCCGTTCGGCGCCGGAGTGCCGGTGAGAATGAGCCTGCGGCGAGCCAGCGGGCCGAGGGCTAGACATGCGGCCCCATATGTTCCGTCCGCACCGCGCTTCATACGGTGGGCCTCGTCGAGCAGCAGCATCGACGGAGCGTCTGACAGCCATTTCCCGAGCACTCCCAATGACCTGCTTATGCGCTCGTAGTTGACGAGAAGACCGTCCGCTGCCGGGTCGGGACGCCCGTCGAGCACCTTCATTCGCATTGGGTCAGGCAGGCATTCTTCGTTCTCACCGAGCCATGACTCGTATGAGGACTTCGGTCCGACGACCAGGATGCGCTCCACCACGCCCTGCTGGCGCAGCGCCTGAAACACCGCGAGGCCGACCCGCGTCTTCCCCGCTCCAGGGACCGAGAAGTTCGCGCCGTGCCGCAGCGACAGCAGCTTCGCAACATCTCTCCGCTGGAACGCGGTGAGCTTGTCGTCCCAGGCTGGCCCCAGAAGTATCGAGACCTGGTCCGGATCCACGGCTTCGTCGACTGAGCCTTCGAGTCGCCTGGTTACGCTCTGTGCGTCTGACGCTGAATCGGCGGCGAGGGCTTTGAGCGATGGGGACCACTCCACTCCGGGCTTGTCGGGCCAGCTGTTCAGGACGCCCAGATTGGCGAACAGGTCGTCGATCTCCACTTCGATCGAGGTAGGAGACCGCTGGATACAGCTGCTGAACCGGAGCGCCAACCGCCGCAGGTCCTCCTCGTACTCGGGTCTTGCCCTGAGCACGGCGTGAGAGGTGTCGTCACTGAATTCGAGGTGAAGGCTTCGATCCGCCATACGCACCGCTCCTAGGCGTTGTTCACCGATTCCAGCAGCCATTCGACTCCGGTTCCTGGGGTGTCGAAGGCTCTGCCCGCGTATTTGGCGAGACGGGCCAACTCGTCCCTGAGAGCAATGAGCGCATCGTCGAATGCCTCCTCGTCGAGCGCGCCCTTCGCACGCGCCTCCGCGAACTCAGCGGCGCACTGGCGAACATGGTCGGCGGCGTCGGTGAGCCGCTCGGGGACTACAATCTGGCGCTTTTTGAGCTGGGCGTTCTGTCCGGCCAGCTTCGCTGCATTGGAGAAGACCTTGCCTGCCTTGTCAAGGCGATTGCGGGACTCTCCTGCCGCTGCAGTTTCCCCACTGGGCGATCGGGTGGTGGCGAAGTCCTTCAGGAGCTGGTCTGTGAGGCTGCGCACCTTCTTGACCTGGGAGCTCTCCCCTGGAACCTCCACTTCAAGGCCGGGCACCTGCACGGGTTCCGACTCCTGGCTCTGGGGCCGCAGCTCTTCAGGCAGGCTCTCGGCCAGATAGCGTTCGTAGAAGTCTGGCTCAACGAGCCGCATGGAGGTCTTCGCGAAGTCGAGGAGGAGCGCCGCCAGTCTCGACTCTTTCAACCGCTCCGCCTCGTCGGGGTTGGTCTTGGCAAGTTTGGTGAAGTCGCGCTGGAGCTCACGGAGCTTCTCCTGATGGTCCTCGAAGTCGATCAACCGGAGGCTGGTCCCATCATCTGTGCGGCTGCGTTCGATCGCTTCCTGGATCAACTTGTAGACCCACCGGTCTTGCTGGAGGGTCTTGGTCTTGATACCGAACTCTCTCGCAATATCGTTCTCGTTGCGGCGCTTCTTGATCTCATCCTCTATGGCGAGGAGCCGATTGATGTAGGAGTACTCCCTGCGCTTGACGCTGCGCAGTTGGATCCGCAGCTCAACGTCGTTGATGTCGTTCTGGGAGGTGTCATCCGGCAGGACTCCGACCCGGATGTACTCCTTTCCAAGGTCCTTCAACGCAGCGCAGCGAGTGTTCCCGTCAACGAGGACCCCTTTCGGGGTGATGATCCCCGGGTCCCTCTGGTCGAAGGTCTCCAGCTGCTCCTTGAGCGCGATGTAGTCCGGGTCGGTCTTCTCGGGATCGGAAGGATTGCAGCGCAGCAGGTAATGCAGGTAGTCCTGGGCTTCCTCGCTCCAGGGGTCCGAATCGAGCACAGCGTCCCGCTTCGCATCCAACGTTCGCTGCGCACGAATCCTGTGGGTGTCGGGGTTGAAGTAGAGCACATTGAGAGGGATCGATATCACATGCAGGTGCTTCTCCTCGCCGCCCCGCCACGGGACGGTGATCTTTGCTCCATCATCCTGCCTGGCCTGTCTCAACCGCCCCTCGATGATCGATTCGATCTTGCCGCTCTGCACCGACTGACCCAGCTCGTCTCGCATGGCCCCTCCATGGGATGCATGTCTCCTCTACGTCCATGACATCATGTCAGGAGGCACTGACGTCCTATTGGGCCACTGCTGCATGAGCGTGGCGCGGACACCTGACGAAACGGAGCAGCTCGTGTCCGAACCTACTTGGAACGATCCTGACCTCAAGGCTGGTGTCATGGTGCGGGGTGCGCTGTGGCTCAAGCAGTTTGTCGGCGAAGGTAACATTTTCACAAAACACCAGGTCAGAGAGGCTTTCCCCGATACCTCCCAGGCCGACCGGCGCATCCGGGACCTGCGGAAGTTCGGCTGGGTGATCAATACCAACCAGCAGGACGCTTCGCTCACTCCTGAGGACCTGCGGCTCGTGCGGATCGGCGCTGCGGTCTGGGACAAGCGGGCGAGGGCTGAGGCCTCCAAAGGTTCGAAGAGGAAGACGCTCAGCGCGAAGGCTCGCCAAGAGACGTTCGCGCGTGACGACTACATGTGCAGGACCTGCGGGATTGCGGGCGGAGAAACCTATCCGGACGACCCTGTGCACTCCGCAGTCCTCTCGATTGCGAACCGCGAGGTCGTACGGCCGGACGGCGATGCCAACGAAATGCCAGTCACGCAGTGCAAACGCTGCAACTCCGGATCCAATGGCAAGGCGGCACGCCTCGACAGAGTCGAGGCTGCAGTCGACCGCCTTGAACCCACCCAGCAAGCCGAGTTCAAACAGTGGGTACACCAAGGGAAGCGCAGCTGGACCGACCTCGAGCGGGCGTGGAGCGCCTTCTGCGGCCTCCCTCCGGAGGCCCGAGCGCTCATTGAATCGCGGATCAAGGACGAGTAGCGGCAGACACTAACGTATCGAGGGCTCGCAGTGCTTCGGAACCGACGCGAAGGGCTCCTGATCTCGTGACTACGCTACTCATCGCCGGAGGACTTGGGTTCGCCGACGACCGGCGCAGGCTCGTCGGATACCTCACCGGGTCTGGCACGCCGCCACCAACCTCCGTCGATCTGTACTCCCTCGCCTTCTGCAGCACGCACAACGCGGACGGAGATGTACTCGTCTGCGAGCGGCACGGCGACCGCGAGTCCTTCAGCCAGTCTCCGGTGGTACTTGCCGCTGAGGACCAGGTAGCCCTCCTTGCGTAGCACGGTGCGTGAGCCGCCGTTGCCGCGGACGCGCTTCTGAGGGTCCAGTTGCTTGGCAACTGTGGCCACGCTGTTGCGGTGGACGATCATGCCCTCTGCTTCCCGGAACAACCGATGCGTGCGCTGTGTCCCGTGGATATGGTCAAAGATGTGATCGACCGTCTTCCTGGGGAGCTGGAGCAGCACGTTCGGCCGCAGAGGAGCATCCCTCCACAGCCAGCGGATGGAGCGTCTGCCCAGTTCGTTTAGTTGACTCTTCTGGTCTCGATTGCCCTTCGCCCTGCGTACCTCGTCGGTGGCTCGGATGAGCCCGAGCGACCAGACCGAGTCCTGGTCGCTGCCAGTGGCGACCAGCGCGATCTCATCGAACACCTCGGGAGGCAGCATCCATTCGCCTGACCGCTGACTCCACTTGGCGTCGACCTGGTGTGCGGCGATCCTGTAATCGGTCTTGACGCCGTCGGCGAACCCGAACTCACGCTGGGCGTTGATTTCGAACATGGTCCCGAAGTGCGTCTTCTCAGTCTTCATCAGCTGATCCCAGCGGTACCGGCCAGTCTGCTGCCCGAGATAGACCATGTCGTAGGTGCGCCGGATCGCTGCAGACCATTTCATTCCGTCAGGGTCCAGGCGGAGTATCTCCTGGGCGACGGCGTCCAGTGCAGCATCGGCTGAGGCAGTCGAATGGCTGGTAGGAATGCTCACAACCTGTAGCCTAGCGGAGACCCATGACTACTCAGAGGGACCACCACCTGCGGCTGGAGGGAGGAATGGCGATCTATCAGGAACTGACGGAGCTGGAGCGGGCCGGTTGGGATTCGCTGTGCGAGGGGACCGGCTCGGAGTTCTACGGCGGGCTCATGACCCCGGACGGGGTCATGGTGCTGGCCCACGGGTTCGCGCTGGACCGCGAGGCGGTGGTCGCTTCGCTCCGGGACGCACCCCCTTGGAGCGGCTACACCATCTCCGACGAGCGGCTGGTGCGCATCGGGGTGGACGCGGCCGCCCTGACCTACCGCGCTCGGGCCTGGCGCGACGACGACGGCGGGAGCTTCGTCGCGCTGATGTCGTCGGTCTACGTGCGCCACGACGGCTCCTGGCGGCTCGCGCTGTACCAGCAGACTCCGGTGCCCGCGCAAGGCTGATTCCGTTGACTCGGGCAACTGGTGGTGGTATACCTCACCCTACGCGCCGGTAATTTCGGTGCGCCCCTCACGATTGGAAGGTGCGCGGGCCGTGGACAGTGACGTCATCGTGGTCGGGGCCGGACTGGCCGGCCTGGTCGCCACCACCGAGCTGGTCCGGCTCGGCAAGCGCGTCATCCTGCTCGACCAGGAGGGCGAGCAGTCGCTCGGCGGGCAGGCGCACTGGTCGTTCGGCGGCCTGTTCCTGGTGGACTCCCCCGAGCAGCGGCGCATGGGCATCAAGGACTCCCCGGAGCTGGCCCGGCGGGACTGGCTGGGGTCGGCCGGGTTCGACCGGCCCGAGGACGAGTGGCCCCGGAAGTGGGCCGAGGCCTACGTGGAGTTCGCCGCCGAGGAGAAGCGCGCCTGGCTGCACGGCCTGGGGGTCCGGTTCTTCCCAGTGGTCGGCTGGGCCGAGCGGGGCGGGTACACCGCTGAGGGGCACGGGAACTCCGTGCCTCGGTTCCACATCACCTGGGGCACCGGCCCCGGGCTCGTCGAGCCGTTCGAGCGGTCGGTTCGCGAGGCCGCCGCGGACGGCCGCGTCCGGCTCGCCTTCCGGCACCGGGTCGACGAGTTGACCGTCTCCGGCGGGGCGGTCACGGGCGTGAGCGGCGCCGTGCTGGCCGACGACGCCTCGCCCCGCGGGGCGGCCACCAGCCGCGAGGTCGTCGACGATTTCGCCTTCTCGGCCGAATCGGTGGTCGTCACCTCCGGAGGGATCGGGGGAAACTTCGACCTGGTCCGCGAGCACTGGCCGAGCCGGATCGGGCCCGCGCCGCGGCGGCTCATCTCGGGCGTCCCCGCGCATGTGGACGGAAGGATGCTCGGCGTGGCCGAGTCCGCGGGCGCCAACTTCATCAACCGCGACCGCATGTGGCACTACACCGAGGGCATCGAGAACTGGGATCCGATCTGGCCGCACCACGGCATCCGGATCCTGCCGGGGCCGTCGTCGCTGTGGCTGGACGCGACCGGGAAGCGGCTGCCTTCGCCGCTGTTCCCCGGTTTCGACACGCTCGGAACGCTCGAGCACATCATGACCACCGGGCACGAGCACACCTGGTTCGTGCTCACGCAGCGGATCCTGGAGAAGGAGTTCGCGCTCTCGGGGTCGGAGCAGAACCCCGACCTGACCGGGAAGAATGTCCGGTTGCTTCTGAAGCGGGTGCTCCCCGGGGCGCCCGGGCCGGTCGAGGCGTTCAAGCGGCGCGGTGCCGACTTCGCCGTGGCCGACACCGTTCCCGAGCTCGTCGAGAACATGAATTCCATCACAGAGGACGACCTGCTCGATCCGGACGACGTCCGCGAGGCGGTCGCAGCCCGCGACGCCGAGATGGACAACCGGTTCACCAAGGACCTCCAGGTCACGGCCATGCGCGGCGCCCGCAATTACCGCGGCGACCGGCTCATCCGGGTCGCCTCCCCGCACCGGCTGCTCGACCCCAAGGCCGGCCCCCTCATCGGCGTGCGGCTCAACCTCCTCACCCGCAAGACCCTCGGCGGGCTGCAGACCGATCTGGACGGCCGGGTGCTGCGCCCGGACGGGAAGCCGCTCGCGGGCCTGTTCGCCGCCGGGGAGGCCGCCGGGTTCGGGGGCGGCGGCATGCACGGATACCGCTCGCTCGAGGGCACCTTCCTGGGCGGATGCCTGTTCTCCGGCCGCCGGGCCGCCCACGGCGCGGCCGGGCGGCGTTGATAGCTTCGGCCGCAGGAACAGCGGGCCTGTTCGCGAACGCCGAGGCCCGCAGCGCTGAAGCGCCTGTTGACGCGACCTGGCAAACTGAGGAAGTATCACCGGTCGGGAGCGGCTCAGCTATCATTCCAAGCCGCCCCCGCGACGCCGCCCGGCGACGCGGGAGGCTCCGGGAGCGCCTTCGGCGCCTCCCCCCAGTGCGCCCGCGGCATGGCCCACGAGCCACGGACCGGCACATCAACACGTGGATGGTTGAGCATGAGCGACTACGAACGCCGCGACCCGTACTCCCCCGTGGGGCGGCCTTCCGTGTCCTCCGGCCCCTCGGCCGGACAGCAGCAGGTTCCGGCCGGCCCGCCGCCGGTGCACGGCTCGGGCGCGCCCGGCGCTCACGGCCCGGCCGGCAACATCGGCCGCGCCTCGGTGGTCGGCGCGGTGCGCTCCAAGGGCCCCCAGGAGGTCAAGCCCCGGAAGAAGCGCATGTCAATGCGCCGCCGACGCGTGTACGCGGCGCTCATCCTGGTGGCGCTCATGTTCCTCGGCTCCGGCACCGTCGTCGGCGCGGCGTTCTTCCAGAGCGTGCCCGCGCCCGATGAACTGGAGTTCGGCGAGTCCACCACCTTCACCTACTCCGACGGCGAGAAGGCGATCGCCGGGTACGGGGAGTACACCCGCAAGCTCGTCGACACCTACGACGAACTCCCCCGCACCGTGGTGTGGTCGGTGCTGGCCCTGGAGGACAAGAGCTACTTCGAGCACGAGGGCGTCGACTACAAGGGGACCCTGCGCGCGCTGGTGAACAACGTCACCGGCGGCGACACGCAGGGCGCCTCGACGATCAGCCAGCAGTACGCGGGCATGGTCGCCGATATCCGCGACGACATCTCGTACGGCCGCAAGGCCCGCGAGGCCATCATGGCGATGAAGCTGGAGCAGGAGTACTCCAAGCAGGACATCCTGCTGCACTACCTCAATCTCAACTTCTACGGCCGCGGCTCCTACGGCATCGCCGCCGCCGCGGAGGTCTGGTTCGCCAAGAAGCTCGAGGAGCTCACCTGGGCCGAGGCGATGATGCTGAGCATGCAGGTCAAGGCCGGTGACGGCTCGTTCGACCCGCGACTGGTCGACGAGGAAGACAGCGCCCCGCTCGACCGCTGGACCCACGGCATGGAGACCCTCCTCAGCCTCGAGGAGCTCGACGGGGAGGAGAAGGCCGAGGTCGAGGAGCAGCTCGAAGAGGGCATGCCCAAGACCGAGGACCAGCTCGAGAACCCCGGTTCGTGGGGGCACGACAAGGCCTCGGGCTTCATCACCAACCCGACCGACGGCTACGTCTGGGACGAGCTGGAGAGCCGCTGGGGCCTGACACAAGAGGACTTCTACGGCGCCGAGGGCGGCACCGGCGGCTACACCGTGGCCCTCACGATCGATCCGCAGATCCAGAAGGAGGCCCAGCAGACCGCCGACCGGGGCGACCTCAAGCGGGTCAAGAACGACGACGACGAGTGGGTCGACGACGAGGGCAACGTGGTCGGCAGCCGGGCCGCCGCCGCCGAATACGAGAACGACGACGGTTTCTTCGAGTTCACCGATTCCAACGAGGACGCCGCGCTGTACGAGTACCACCCGTCCATGACCAGCTCCGTCGTCGCCGTCGAGCCCGGGACCGGCCGCGTGCTCGGATACTTCGGCGGCAGGAACGGCCTGGGCATCGACAAGGCCGGGCCGGAGAACCCGCACCCGCCGTCGTCGACGTTCAAGATGATCACCGCCGCCACGGCCATCAGGAACGGGGCTTCGATCGACTCGTGGTGGAACTCCGACTCCCCGCGCGAGTTCGAGACGCTCTCCGATTTCGAGGACCCGACGATCAGCAACGCCGGCGCCAACGAGAACACCGACCGGTCCCTGACCGACGCGGTGCGGGATTCCCGCAACACGCCGATGTACGCGATCGCCGAGAAGTACGGCGCGACCGCGATCCTGGAGACCGCGATCGACATGGGCCTGAGGACGATGCAGGACACCGGATCCGGCGACACCTACCGGTTCTACAAGGAGGACGACGGCTCGATCACCTACTCGCTGCACGGCGTGATCGAGAACGACGACGGCTCCTACGTGACCGACGAGAACGGCAACATCGACCAGTGGGCCTCGAAGAACGGCTACAACGACGACGGCTCCCCGGTCCGCACCCCGGTCGACACGAGCGTGCCGAACAGCCCGTTCTACTACCACCTGAGCTTCGGCCAGTACCCGACCACCGTGCTGGACATGGCCACGATGTACGCCACGATCGCCGCCGACGGCAAGTACAGCGAGACCCACTTCGTCGAGGCGGTCTACGACCGCGACGGCAACGAGGTCGAGCCGATCCGCGAGCTGCGCACCGACCAGGCGCTGGACGCCGGCATCGCCCGCGACCTGCAGTGGGTCGGCTCGGTCATCGACGGTTCCGGCGAGTCGATCAACCGGGACTACACCGGTAAGACCGGCACCTGGGAGGCCGCCGACGAGTACGGCGAGGGCGCCAACGCCCACACCTGGTACGTCGGTGCGATCCCGCAACTGAGCATCGCGACCTGGGTGGGTAACGCGACCGCCGAGTCGGCGCCGCTGCTGAACGAATGGGGCGGAACCGACCAGGTCTTCGGTTCGACGCTGAGCTACCCGGTCTGGTACCAGTTCATGTCCGGCGCGATCGAGGCCGAAGGCTACGAGCCGGTCCAGTGGGGCCAGCCGCCGCACGTGGGCAGCCCGATCACCGACGACATCGAGAACGGGGACGGCAAAATCGACGCCGACAGTCCCTACTGCCAGCAGAACCGGAACGATCCCAAGTGCGAGAAGAAGAACGGCGGCGGCAACGGCAACGGGGAGTGCGATCCGATCTCGGAGTGGTTCGGCCGCTGCGACAACGACGATGATGACGACGATGACGATGACGACGACTGAGCGGTCGTTACGGGACCGGGCGGGATTCTGCGAACACCGCGAACCGGCGGTGGACGGTAGCCTGGACCGCATCTATGGATGATCAGGACCGAACCCGGGAACCACGCTGGGGCTGCGGGTGCCTCATCGCGGTCGTCGCGCTCATCGTTATCGGCTTGGTCATCCTCCGCGTCGTGATCGGAGACGGATTCCTGGACGAATGGTCGTCCATGCACTGAACGTCGCTCGTTGCAGGAGCGGCCGCGGCAGTCAGGCGAAGGCGAACCCGTCGCCCCGGTAGGTGGGGACCTCCTCGACGCGCTGCCCGGCCGAGACCAGGTGGAGGGTGTTGACCCGCTCGCACAGCTCGCCGGCTTTGGCGTGGCGCATCCACACCCGCGAGCCCAGGCCGAGGCCGTCGGCGGCCTTGCCGCGCAGCGGGGTCTGGACCTCGCCGGCCCCTTCGGTCCCGATGTAGGACAGCCCGCGGGGGAAGGCGATCCGGGGGAGCCGGTCGCGCCCCGGTGCGCCGGAGGCGATCCAGCCGCCGCCGAGGGCGGTGACCATGCCGCCCCGGGGCCGCCGGACGACCGGCAGCGCGAAGAACGCCGCCGGCAGCGGCCGGATCGACCGGTAGCCGTCGAACAGCCCCGGGGCGTACAGGCCCGATCCGGCGGCGATCTCGGTGACCGACGGGTCGGTGGCGGTGGAGGCGACCGACCCGGTGCCGCCGCCGTTGACGAACTCGAGGTCGGCGGTCTCGCGGACGGCGGCGACCGTCTCGGCGCGGCGTCCGGCCAGTTCGGACCCCGACAGGCGCTGCACCAGCCGCACCAGCGGGTAGGCGAGGCCATTGGCGCGGAAGGCGTCCTGGACGCCGGCGATCTGGGCCTCGTAGCCCATGAGGCCCACCAGGGCGAGCCCGGGCCGCTGCTCGATCCGGTGGGCCATCTCGACCGCCTGGTCGGGGGTGCGGACCGGGGACCGGTGGGCACCGATGTGGACGCGGCCGCCGAGCAGTTCGAGCGACATGTCGACCTCCAGGCACAGCCGCAGCGGCCGCGACCGGCTCGGGGCGGCCTGCCGGGCGATGAAGTCGAGGTGCTCGACCGAGTCGACCATGATCGTCACCCGGGCCGCCAGCGCGTCGTCCCCGGCCAGGCGGCGCAGCGCGTCGGCGTCGGCGGTCGGGTAGGCCACGAGGACGTCGTCGAACTCCTCGGCCAGCCACAGCGCCTCGGGCAGGGTGTAGGCGAGGACGCCGCTGAAGCCCGGCTGGGCGAGCGCGCGCCGCATCAGGGCGCGGCAGCGCAGCGACTTGGAGGCCAGGCGGACGGGTTTGCCGATGGCGTTCCGGCGCAGGATGGCCGCGTTGGTGTCGAAGGCGCCGAGGTCGACGACGGCGAAGGGCGGCTGGAGGCCGGCGGTGGCGCGGTCGAGTTCGTCGAACCGCTCCTCGCGCGCCTCGGTGCCCGGAGCGCTCTGGTGGCCCATGCCCGGTTCCCTTCAGTTCGGAGGTGAGGTTCAATGAAACTACCGTTAAGTAGACCGACGTCACAACCGGAGGCCCCATGACCACCGCTCCCTGGCGGAACTGGGCCGGCACCGAGAGCGCCGCGCCGGTGCGGACGTCCCGTCCGGTCTGCGCCGACGAGGCCGCCGCGGCGGTGCGGGCCGCGGCCGAGGACGGGCTGCGGGTCAAGGCCGTGGGGTCGGGCCATTCGTTCAGCGGCGTCGCCGTCGCCGACGGGGTCCTGATGGACACGGGCGGCCTGGACGAGGTGGTCGAGGTCGATCCGGGGGCCGGGCTGGTCACGGTCGGGGCCGGGATGGGGCTGTGGCGGCTGAACCGGGTGCTGGAGGCGCACGGGCTGGCACTGGAGAACCTCGGCGACATCGACCGGCAGACGGTCTCGGGCGCGATCTCGACCGGCACGCACGGCACCGGCGACCGCTACCGGGGCCTGTCGTGGCAGGTGGAGGCGCTCAAGCTGGTGCTGGCCGACGGCTCGGTGGTGCGGTGTTCGCGCTCCGAGCGGGGCGAGCTGTTCGAGGCGGCGCGGCTCGGGCTCGGGGCGCTGGGGGTGATCGCCGAGGTGACGCTGCGGTGCGTGCCGGCGTTCAAGCTCCGGGCGGTGGAGTGGCCGATGCGTCTGGAGGCGGTGCTCGACCGGCTGGAGGAGCTGGTGTCGGAGAACGACCACTTCGAGTTCTACTGGTTCCCGCACACCGAGCGCGCGCTCGCCAAGCTCAACAACCGCTACTCGATGGCCGACCGGCGCCGCCGGCCCTCCCGGCTGAGCTACTGGTGGAACGAGGACTTCACCGAGAACGCGCTGTTCGGGGCGAGCAGCCGGGTGGGGGCGCGGTTCCCGGCGGCGGTGCCGCGGCTCAACCGGGTGGCGGGGCGGGTGTGGAGCGCCAGGAGCTACACCGACCTCTCGCACCGGGTGTTCACCTCGCCGCGGCGGGTGGTGTTCCGGGAGATGGAGTACGCGGTGCCGCGCGAGGCGCTGCCGGAGGTGCTGGGCGCGCTGCGGGGGGCGGTGGACCGCCGGGGCCTGAACGTGTCGTTCCCGGTGGAGGTCCGCTTCGCCGCCGCCGACGAGGTCTGGCTGTCGACCGCCTACGGCCGCCGGACGGCCTATGTGGCGGTGCATCAGTACCACCGGCATCCGCACCGGGACTACTTCAGGGCCGCCGCCGAGATCTTCGACGCGGTCGGGGGCCGGCCGCACTGGGGGAAGATGCACCGTCTGGAGGCCGATTCGCTGTCGCGGCTGTACGAGCGGTTCGGTTCCTTCCTGGCCGTCCGGGACGAGGTCGACCCCGACCGGCGGTTCGCCAATCCGTATCTGGAGCGGGTCCTGGGCCCCTGAACCGAATCCGCGCAAAATTCGCGAAATTTCGACAGTGCGTGCGCTTCGGTGCGTAATCATTCGAACCCATCTCCGTAACATGGCATTCCCACCGGCCCGGCGAACGACTCGCCGTCGGACCGAGCGGCGCTCCGCGGCCGCTCGCGCCCGGGCCGCAGGCGGCCGAGATTCGGCCGAGCACCCGCGTCAAGGATGGGCCAACGCCATGAATTCAGACACCGAAACGCCGACTTGTTCGAACGGGAGTGCGACTCCGACGGGTTCACTGAGCTTCGGGCCCCCGGCGACCGCCGCCGAAGTACCCGACCTCGCCGCGGCGCTCCTGCGCGCCGCCGAATCGGACACCGGAGGGATCCGCTTCGTCATCGACGACCGGTCCCACATCGAGCATTCGTACCGCGACATCGCCGAATACGCCTCCCGCATCCTCGGCGGCATGCGGTCCCGGGGAGCCCGCTCCGGCGACAACGTGATCGTCCGGATCACCGACCATCCCAACCTGCTGGCGACCGTCTGGGCCTGCCTCCTCGGCGGGATGGTCGCACTCCCGCTCGGGGAGAGCGCCCGGGACCGCAGCGCGGCCGACCTCGACGGCCTCTGGCGCACCACCGACCGCACCTGGATCGTCGACTGGGACGGGACCGAGCAGCCGACCGAGCGCGCGGCGAGACTCGGAACGGTCGGCGAACTCCGCACCGCCCCGGCCGCGACCGACCACTCCCCCGGAGGCTGGGACGACCCGGCGCTGCTGCTGCTCACCTCCGGCAGCACCGGCACCCCGAAGGCCGTGTCGCTCACCCACGGCAACATCCTCAGCCGCACCGCCGCGACCGCCGAGACCGACCGCCTCGACGCCTCCCTGCGTTCGTTCAACTGGCTGCCGCTCGACCACGTCGGCGGCCTGGTGATGTTCCACATGCGGGATGTGTACCTGCGCTGCACCCAGGTCCACGCCCGGTTCGAATGGGTGATGCGGGACCCGCTCCGCTGGCTCGGTCAGATGGACCGCCACGCCTCCAACTGCACCTGGGCCCCGAACTTCGCCTTCAGCCTGGTCAACGACAACGCCGATCGGCTGCGCGGGCAGCGCTGGGACCTGAGCGCCCTGGACTACATCATGAACGGCGGCGAGGCGGTCAAGCCGGCGGTGCTGAACCGCTTCCTCAGCCTGCTGGCGCCGTTCGGACTGCCGGCGGACGCGGTCCACCCGGGATGGGGCATGTCCGAGACCTCCTCGGGCGTGGTCGACCGCCGGTTCCGCCCCGCCGAGGAGTCTCCGGGGCGGTTCATGGCCGTCGGGTACCCGCACCCCGGGGTGGGCCTGCGGATCGTCGACGAGCACGACCGCGTGGTGCCCGAATGCGAGACCGGCCTGCTCCAGGCCCAGGGCGAGGCGGTCTTCAACGGCTACCACAACAACGAGGAGGCGAACCGGCGCGCCTTCACCGCCGACGGCTGGTTCCGGACCGGCGATCTGGCCTATGTAGAAGACGGGCTCCTGACCGTGATCGGCCGCGCCGACGACGAGATCGTCGTGGGCGGCCGGACCCGGCAAGGCCACGAGATCGAGAGCACCGTGGAGGACCTGGGCCTGGTCGAGCCGTCGTTCACCGTCGCCGCCGCGGTCGAGCCCGCCGCGGGCCAGGGGCTGGCCGTGTTCTGCCACCCGCGGCCGGAAGCCGACCTCGAGGCCCTGTCCGAGCGGGTCCGCCGGGCGGTCCTGGACGCCCACGACGTCGAGGTCCGCTACGTCGTGCCGGTGGCCAAGACCGACGTGCCGAAGACCGGTATCGGCAAGCTCCGGCGCACGATGCTGAGCCGCCGGTTCGAGGTCGGCGACCTCGAACCGGCGCGGACGGCCGAAGCCTGATCCGCCGGGCCCCGGCCCGCCGCGTTCGCGGAGCGGCCGGGGCCCGGCGACGGGAAGGCCGTTTCACATGGCAACGGTATTGACTTATAATTAGTACATGGAACGAGACGGATCCCGGCACGACGAGGCGCCGCCGCCGCTGGCACTGGCCAACACCGTCTACACCCGGCGCGGCAAACTCCTCGACGCGCTCGCCACCACCGACGAGTTCGCCGCGTGGCTGGCCCGCGCGGCCCCGGACCTGGAGACACCCGTCCCCGAAGCGGCGACGCGATCGGTGAGCGAGGCGGACCTGCGCGACGCCCGGGATCTCCGCGACGCCGTCCGCGGCCTCTTCGCGGCCGTCGCCGAGGACCGCGAACCCGAGCCCGAGCACCGGGACCGCCTCAACCGCACCGCCGCGAGCGCCCCGCACTGGCCGGAACTGCGCTGGGACGGCGGACCGCGGCGCGAGCGCCGCAGCGACGCCGAACCGGTCACGGCCGCGCTGGCCGAGATCGCCGCCTCCGCAGTGGACCTGTTCACCGCGGACTCGCGGCCGTCGATCGACTCCTGCGCCTCGCCCGAGTGCGTCCGGTTCCTGATCCGGGACGACCCCCGCCGCAAATGGTGCTCCCCCGAATGCGGCAACCGCGCCCGGGTCTCCCGCTACCACCACAAACGACAGCGCTGAGGCGGGCGCGGGGCGGAAGCCCGCCCCGCGCCCGCCTCGCTCGGCCGGTCAGCGCCGCCCGATCAGGAGCGTGGTGTCGACCAGCCGATTGGCGAATCCCCACTCGTTGTCGTACCAGCCGACGATCTTCACCTGCCGGCCGATCACCTTGGTCAGTCCCGCGTCGAAGATGCAGGAGGCCGGGTCGGTCACGATGTCGGACGACACCAGCGGCTCCTCGCTGTAGGCGGTGTAGCCCTTCAGCGGCCCCTCGGCGGCGGCCCGCAGCGCGGCGTTGACCTCCTCGACCGACGTCTCGCGCGAGACGGTCGCGGTCAGGTCGGCGGCCGAGCCGGTCGGGACCGGCACCCGGACCGCATAGCCGTCGAGCCGGCCGTTGAGCTCGGGCAGCACCAGACCGATCGCCTTCGCCGCGCCGGTGGAGGTGGGAATGATGTTCGCCGCGGCCGCCCGGGCGCGCCGCAGGTCCCGGTGCGGCCCGTCCTGCAGCATCTGGTCGGCGGTGTAGGCGTGGACGGTCGTCATCAGGCCCTGCTCGATGCCGAGTGCGTCGTTGAGCACCTTGGCCATCGGGGCGAGGCAGTTGGTGGTGCACGAGCCGTTCGACACGATCCGGTGGCGGCCGGCCTCGTACATGCCGTCGTTCACCCCCATCACGAGGGTGAGGTCCTGGTGCTTCGCCGGTGCCGTGATCAGGACGCTCCCGGCCCCCGCGTCGATGTGCGCGGCGGCCTTCTTCGCGTCGGTGAACACGCCGGTGCTCTCGACGACCAGATCGATGTCGAGCGCGCCCCACGGCAGCCGGGACGGGTCGCGCTCACAGAACGCCCGGATGTCCTGGCCGCCCACGCGGATGCCGAGGTCGGTGGGCCGGACCTCCTCGTCCAGTCTGCCGAGCACCGAGTCGTAGGTGAGCAGGTGCGCGCAGGTCTCGACGTCGCCGAGGTCGTTGAAGGCGACGACCTGCACGTCCTCGCCGCGCCGGAGGAGGGCGCGCAGATAGTTCCTGCCGATTCGTCCGAAGCCGTTGATGGCCACACGTACGGTCATGCGATGTCCCTGTTCGGAGAAGTGGGTGGTTGCCGATGTCCGGTCACGCCCGCGGCGATCGGGCCGGCGCGCGCTCCGGGGTCCGGGCGGCGTCCGCCTCGGTCACGTCGGTCCAGGTGCGCTCCCTTCCGGCACGGCCACCTGCACCAGCGGCCCCTTGCCGATGGGCGGCGGCGGCACCTCGCGGAATCCGCCGTGCTCGGCGAGCACCCGGAATCCGCAGTCGCCGAGCGCCCTGCGGATCTCCGGGGCCGTCACCACCCACTGGTCGAAGAAGTTCTCGTGCATCGTTACCGCGCCGTCCCGGTCGCGGGCGAGGATCGTCTCCTCGTTGCGCCAGCACGCGCTGTGGCCGTTCACGGCCGTGCGCACCAGTCGCGTCAGCAGGACGCCCTCGCCCTGGTGGTGGGCGATCATGAACGGCTGGTAGGTGTCGACGAAGCCGAGCAGGTGCCCGGCGTCCAGGACGAGCCGGCCGCCGGGGTTGAGCCAGCGCCGGATCTTCCGGAGCAGGGGCGCCAGTTCCTCCGGCGGCACCAGGTTCAGCGTCGCGAACACGCAGACGACGAGGTCGAACCGCTCGGAGGTGTCGAAGTCGGTGATCGAGGCGTGGACGTAGTCGATGCCGTCGTCGCCGGCGTCCCTGGCCCATTCGATGAACGCCCCGCTGGAGTCGACGCCCACGCCGGTGTGGCCGCGGTCGCGCAGCGCCCGCAGGTTGGTGCCGGTTCCGCAGCCGAGGTCGAGGATCCGGGCGCCGGTGGGGCGCCCGCTCGCCTCCAGACAGGCCGAGAAGTAGTCCGTCTCCTGGTCGACGTCGCGGAAGCTGCTCCTGATGACCTCGTAGTACTTTCCCGGAAATTCGAATCCGGCCATTGGCCTCTCCCGATGCTCGAATGCGGTCCGCGGGGGCGCGTCCCGCGCGGTGTCCTTTGTGCCGGAAGCGTATGTCCGCCGAGCCGGGACCGGTGCGACGAAAGCGCACGGAGACTTGGCCGTAGCCGCACCGGTCACGGGCGGCCGACGGGAGGGTTGTGGCGGGAGTGGGCCAGCAGCCGCCAGCGCAGCGGGCTGGCCGAGGGGATCTCCACCACCTGCTCGACGTCGAACTCGACCACTCGCAGGGCGCCGGGGAGTCCGGCGGCGCTGCGCCGGTCCCAGTCGACGCGGCAGCGGCCGGTCATCTGGAGCGTCCCGCCCCGGTCCCAGTCGAGGAAGAGCAGGCCGGCGGCGGGGTCCAGCTCGACGTTGCCGAGCGTCATGTAGAAGGAGTTGCCGCGGTAGTCGGGCCAGCGCAGCGTGCGGCCGTCGACGGTCACGAAGCCGGGTTCGCCGCCGCGGTGCGAGGCGTCGGCGCCGTGGTCGGGGGAGCGGCTGCCGATGAAGAAGGTGTCGGCGGTCTCGATCCATTCGCGCTGCGGGGCCGAGAGCCGGTCGCTGCGGACGGCGGTGCCGGGTCCGACGCCGTCGAGGTGGCGCACGATCTCCCGGGTCTGGAGGTATTTGGGGCAGTTGCCGAGCACCTGCTCGGTGCGGACGGCCAGGCCGGATCCGCTTCGGGTGACGGTGCCGTTGATGCGGATGCGCCGCCGGGTCTGCGGTTCGAGCGCCAGGATGCCGAGGTCGGCGCCGTCGCGGAGGTGGTCGCGGAGTGGGTCGCCTTCGGCCGGGAGGGCGTCGATGAGCAGGGTCCGCTCGTCTTCGGCGCGGGCGAAGCCGGGCCAGCCGGCCACCGTGGTGGTCCAGACGGCGCCGCCGGGGCCGGCGGCGGCGAGCACCAGCATCGACTGGCGGCCGAGGAAGCCGGCGAAGCCGCCCGAGAGGTCGGCGTCGAACATCGGCGATCCCCAGCCCGGGCCGCCTTCTCCGGCCCGTCGCTGCACCGCCTGCTCGCCTTCGTGGCTGACCGGGCGCATCAGACTCCTTCGACTTCGTAGGCGGACCGCGCTTGGCGCGGGGTCATGGCGTACTCCTCCCGGAACACCCGGGTGAAGTAGGAGGGGGTGGTGAACCCCCAGCGGCGTCCGATCATGGCGATGCTGACGTCGGCCTTCCGCGGATCGCGGAGGTCGGCCAGGCAGCGCGCCAGGCGCTCCCGGCGGATCCATTTGGCGGCCCGCAGTCCGCGCTCCTGGAAGAGCTTCTGCAGGTACCGCAGGGAGATGTTGTGCTGCCGGGCCAGGCAGGAGGGGTTCAGTGCGGGGTTGTGGAGGTTCTGTTTGGCGAACGCCTGGATGCGCAGGAGCATGTCCGAGCGCACCCGCTGGCGGCTCTCCCGTTCGGCGGCGGCGGTCTGGGCCGCGGCCAGGGAGATCAGGTCGGTCAGGTGGTAGCCGAGGCCGGCGGTGACGCTGGGTCCGAGCTGGTCGACCGAGTCGCAGAAGCCGGCCAGGACCGACAGCAGCAGTGTCGCGGTGCCGTCGCCGCCGCGCCAGGTCTGTCCGCGCAGGTGCGCGGCTTCGCTCGGGCTCAGGCCCATGCGTGCGGCGGGGACGGGCACGTGCAGCAGTTGCGACGGCTCGGGCAGGTGCATCCTGATCGGACCGGAGCGGTCGGAGGCGAGCAGCAGGTCGCCGGCGGCCAACTGGTTGCGCCCGGCCTGGTCGAACACGACCGCGCCCGACCTGACGTACCAGAAGTCGACTATCGCGCCGGTCGGCGGGATCTTGAAGGGGGTGAAGTCGACCGTCTGCGGTCCGGCGTGGACGAGGGCCCCGTCGACGCCCGCCAGGTCGAGTCCCATGACATCGAGGTGGATCCGCTCGCGCCCGGAGACCTGCACTCGGCCGTTCAGCAGGCGGCTCCACGCTACGGACGGGGATTGCGGTCTCATGACGGATTCGGTGGTCGTGTCGGGTCTCAAGATCGCTCCCGGCTGGATCGATGTGCTGGTTTGCGGATCGCGGTCGGTGACCGCACCGGGGATCGGTGTCTGCGGGCGGTCGGCCCGCGGGACGTCCGGATCGGCGGCGCCGGCCGCCGACGATCCGATCCTGGCATAGATTTCACATGACATCAAGATTGATCTACCATTAGTTTGTGGGATGAGGCGAGGCCCGGCGCCCGGGGGCGGTGTGCCGCCCGAACGCGAGCGGACCTCGTCACCAGCGGGAAAGTCCGATACCTCGTGCGTGAACGGTCTATTTCCCGGGTCCCACGACTTCTACCGTCGATCCCGACGAGCCAACGAGAAGAAGCGGAAGGAATCCCCGCAATGCAGACCGTCCACAGCGACGCCGCCGCCAAGCGCCGACCGGCCGACAGCGCCGCAGAGATCATCGGGCGGGCCGAGCGGCTCGCCCCCTGGCTGCGCGAGCGGTCCGACGACATCGAGGCCGGGCGACGGCTCCCGACCGACGTCGTCGAGGCCGTCCGCGACACCGGGGTATTCGGCATGGCGTTCCCGACCTCGTGGGGCGGGCCCGAACTGACCTCCTCCGAGCAGACCCGGGTGATCGAGGCGCTGTCGTACGGCGACACCTCCGTCGGATGGTGCGCCATGATCGGCATGGACTCCGGCATCTACGCCGGATACCTGCCCGAGGACGCCGCACGCTCGATGTTCCCCCGGCAGGACGAGATCACGGCGGGACTCATCTTCCCGGCCGGCAAGGCCGAACGCGTCGAAGGCGGCTACCGCCTCACCGGCCACTGGAAATTCGGCAGCGGCGTCACCCACTGCGACTGGGTCACCGCCGGAGCCTTCGTCCACCGCGACGGCGAGCCCGAGCCCAGCCCGGCCGGCGCCGAGCGCCACTGGCGGATGCTCATGGTCCCGCCCTCCCAGGTCGAAGTCATCGACACCTGGCACACCACCGGCCTGGCCGGCTCCGGATCGTGCGACTACAAGATCCACGACGTGTTCGTCCCCGCCGAGCACACCTTCAGCTTCGGCGAGCCCCTCAGCCGCAGCGGCCCGCTGTCCCAGCCCGACGCCTTCGTGCGCAACATGCCCGGGGTCCCGCTCGGCGCCGCCCGCGCCGCGCTCGACCACTTCCGCCGGATCGCCCGCGACCGAGTCATCCCCGCCACGGGGGCGCGCTGGTCCGACGAGCACCGCATCCAGACCAGCCTCGCCGAATGCGAGATGGACTTCCAGGCCGCCCGGCACGCGGTGTACGGCAGCCTCGAGGCGCACTGGGGACGGCTCGGGGACGACAGGACGCTCGACGACCTGACCGACGACGAGCGCATCGCCACCATGCTGCCGCGGCTGAACGCGTTCCGGGCCGCCCGGCGGATCATCACCCGGCTCTACGACATGCTCGCCACCGGAGCGATCTACCAGCCCAATCCCATGGACCGGTGGCTGCGCGACATCACCACCATGTGCCAGCACATCGTCGTCCAGGACCACATCGTGCAGTCGGCGGGCGCCTACCTGCTCGGCGGCACCCCGCAGTTCCCGTTCAGCCTCGGCATCGTCGAGTAAGGAGCATTCCCGATGGCTACCAAGACAGCCACCAGCAGGGTCGAGTACATCGAGGACCTGCGCCGAGCCGACGGCGACGGCGACGGCCTGCCCTCGTGGGGCTTCCGCATCTGGACGATGCTCATCGTCGTGTGCGCGGCGTTCTCGCTCGACGCCCTCGACAACATCATGGTCGGCATCGCCGTGCCGCCCATCCAGGCCGACCTCGGCATGAGCACCTCCCAGGTCCAATGGGTCGTCAGCGCCTACGTCCTCGGATTCGGAGGCTTCCTCCTCCTCGGCGGCCGCATGTCCGACCTGCTGGGCAGGCGGAGGATCTTCATCATCGGCGCGGTCCTGTTCGGCGTCGGCACGCTCGCCGGCGGCCTGGCCACGCACGGCCTGATCGTCATCGCCGCCCGCTTCGTCATGGGCATCGGGGCCGCCTTCAGCGCCCCCGCCGCCCTGGCGATCATCGTCTCGACATTCCCGGAGGGGCCGCACCGCAACCGGGCACTGGGCATCTACACCGGATGCGGGGCCCTCGGCTACTCCACCGGCGTCATCGCCGGCGGCCTGCTCACCCAGGCGAGCTGGCGGTGGACCTTCCTGGCTCCGGTCCCGGTCGCGCTGGTCATCATCATCGGCGGCCTGCTGCTGGTGCAGCGCGACCGGCCCTCGGAAGCCGGCCGCGGGCGCGGATTCGACTTCGGCGGCGCCGTCACCGTCACGCTCGGGATGCTGCTGCTGGTCTACGCGATCGTCGAGGCGCCCGAATCGGGCTGGAACTCGGCCCGCACCCTGGCGACCGCCGGAGCCGGCGCGGCGCTGCTGGTCCTGTTCTGGATCATCGAGCGCGGCCATTCCCGGCCGCTGCTGCCTCCGCGCCTGCTGCGCAACGGCACCCTGCTCGGAGCCAGCCTCGTGGCCGCCGCGATCCTCGGCACCTACATGAGCTTCCAGTTCATCGGCGGGCTCTACCTCCAGTCCTTCAGAGGCTGGTCGCCGCTGGAGATGGCGTTCGCCTTCCTGCCGATCGGCATCCTGATCGCCACGCTGGGCCCCCAGATGGGCAAGCTGGTGAACCGCTTCGGCGCCCACTGGATGATCTTCGCCGGATTCGTGGCCTACACCGCCTCCTACGTGCTGTTCCTCGGCATCGGCGACGACTCGCCGTACCTGACGGCGATCCTGCCGAGCATCGTGCTGATCGGCATCGCGTTCCCGTTCTCGTTCCCACCGGCGAACGCGCTGGCCGTCAGCCGGGTCGACGAGAGCGAGCACGGCGCGGCCGCCGGCATCCTCCAGACCGGCTACCAGGTGGGGGCCGCGATCGTGCTGGCGCTGACCACGGCCGCGATGGCGGCCAATCACGCCGGCGGGGACGGCCCGCCCACCCTGGACGGTTACCGCCAGGGCCTGTACATCGTCATCGCCATCTCGGCGATCACCATGGTGGCGACACTGGTGGCGGCCGTCCGGAACCACCGGGCCGGCCGGACCTGACCCGACGACGGAACGGGACTCGGAATGCGTGGTCCGGGTCCCGTTCCCATTCTCATGTGGGCGGAATCTCAACGGCGTCCACCTGCGCCGACACCGGCGGCGCGTTACTGCTGTGAAAGCGGCTATGCGAGTGCTCCCGCCGGCGCTCCGAAGTTCCCATCGACGGACGCCTTCCGGCTACAGTGACCGGGTTAGCTCTCGAACAGAGACTGGATTGGTCGCGACGTCGCGCCCGCTTCCGGGACGGGTTGCGACGGCCTTCCTCATCGCAGAGGGGTTTCCACGCATGATCCGAAACGATACCGCCAGCGTTCTCGATCTCCGCCCGTCGGTCCGGCCCCCGATCGGCGCCGGCCACGACACCGGAACCGGGGAGACGGGGCCGCCCGCCATCGACCTGGGAGACGCCTCGGCCGACGTCCTCGACGCGGCCTTCCGGATCGTGCGGGACCACCGGCCCGGCAAGTCCGACGACCCGACCCTGATCGACTACTGGATCCCGGTCTCGGGGAGTCTCGAGCTCCACCAGCACGACCACGGCGTCTCGGTCGGACCCGACCAGCTCGGGACGGTGATCCGGCGGAACGCCTACCGGCTCGAGACGAAGGGACCGGCCCGCCTGGTGCGGATCTCGATCCCGTACACCAAACTCGACATCGTCCCCTGCGCGATCGAGACGATGGCCGCCAGGCGCATCGACGGCCGCTCCACCGGCGCGACGGCGCTCCTGCTGCAGATCGCCACCTTCACCGAGTTCATCGCCGACCTGCGTCCCGGCACCGCGGTTCGATACGGCTACCACCTGGTGGAGATGACCTCCATCCTCACCCAGGAGATGTTCGCCTACTGCCAGACCGACCAGGACCAGGTCCGGGCCGAGACGCTGCACCGGATGCAGGACTGGGCCCGCGAGCGCCTCGGCGACCCCAACCTGTCGACCGCGGGGATCGCCCGGGCGCACAACG
Source organism: Glycomyces xiaoerkulensis (assembly GCF_002798405.1). Lineage (GTDB taxonomy): Bacteria > Actinomycetota > Actinomycetes > Mycobacteriales > Micromonosporaceae > Glycomyces > Glycomyces xiaoerkulensis. The sequence goes on from NZ_PGGV01000027.1 coordinate 182,146, forward strand.
TGTCGGTGCGGTACGTCCAGAAGCTGTTCAAAGAGCACGGGGAGAGCCCGAACCGGTGGCTCCGGAACGAGCGGCTGACGCGGTGCCACCTCGAGCTGCGGTCCCCCCGCAACCGGGAGGCGACCATAGCCATGATCGCCCGGCGCTGGGGGTTCTACAACTGCTCGTACTTCACCCGCGTGTTCCGCGAGCGGTACGGCGTCACGCCGGCGGCGTGCCGGCCGGCGTGACGCCTCACGCGTAGCGGCCCCGCGCCAACACCCCGTCCGGGTCGAGGAAGCCCTTGATCCGGCGGGTCAGGTCGACCGCGGCCTCGCTCGGGGCGAAGCGCTCGCGCCATTCGGCGTGGTCGACGTCGAGCCGGTAGGGCGCGTAGCCGGCGGCGCCGAACCGCCGGTAGAGGGCCTCCAGCGCCCGGTGGGCCCGCCGCACGCCCTCCTCGTCGCGGGGGAACCGGACGTTGACCACGTAGTCGATCACCTCGGCGTCCAGGGGGTGCGCGGTGGCCCCGCAGGCCAGGCCGAAGTCGTCGCGGATGCTCTGCAGCAGCCGCGCCGCCTCGGCGACGTCCCGCGCCCGGAACGGCACCAGCGGCAGGAACAGCAGGAACCCGCTCTCGGCGTCGATCCGGTCGTACGGGACCCGCATCTTGCGCTCGAAGATCTCGTCGTCGACGTCCGGATCCCCCATGTAGGAGCGTTCGACCAGGTCGAACAGCTCCCCGCGATCGTCGTCGCGGCCGTCGACGACCCGCGTGAACAGGCCCGACTCGATCGCCTCGGCCAGGACGGCGTCGCCGAGCGCCTCCACGGCGGCCGGCGCGCCGTCGACGCAGACGTGCATCAGGCACTTCCCTTCGGCTCCGCCGTAAGGCCGGGCCGCGAACCGGTCGTACAGCTTGGGGACCGAACGGGTCATGCCCTGGGCGACCCAGCGCCGCAGACGGTCCACCACGCCTTCCAGCGCGGACGGCTCGAACTCGAACGCCAGCAGCCGCACCGCCTCCGGCCGCGGCCGGAGGCGGATCGCGGCGGCGGTGACCACCGCGAGGTTCGACTGGGTCAGCAGCCCGGTCAGGGACGGCCCGAGCCCGTGGGCGTAGACCGGCCCGAACCCCGAGCCCGGCCACCAGCCGGTGCGGACGACCTCGCCGTCGGGCAGGACGGCCTCGAGTCCGAGCAGGTCGCCGGTGCGCTGGCCGCGCATGCCGACGCCCCGGTCGAGGGCGTTGCCGAGCACGCTGGTGTGCGCGGAGGCCGAGGTGACGTTGAGCATCCGGTTCGAACCCTCCAGCAGGGACGCCAGCCGGCCCTGGCTGACGCCCGGCTCGATCACCGCCCAGCCGTCTTCGGAGTCGATCGAGCGGACCCGCGACAGGCCGGCCAGGTCCAGGGCGATCACGTCGTGGTCGGCGCTCTCCCGGGAGCCGAGCCCCCAGTTGAATCCCGTGCTGAAGGCGTGGACGGAGACCCCGGTCCCGGACTCGGCGACCAGGCGCACCGCTTCGGCGGCCTGCTCTGCGCTGCCGGGTCCGACCACGGCGTGCGTGCGGCGCGGCGCGTACATGCCGGCGTTGGGGCCCTGCACGGCGGTCTCGCCGTCGGCCCTCCGCACGGCCTCCGGCCCGAGGGCGCCGGCGAGCCGCTCCAGGAGCGGGGCCACGCCGGCGGAGGATCGGATCTGGGCATCGGTCATTGTGGTTCCATTCCGGTGCCGGGCGTCAGCGGCGGCCGCCGTCGACGTCGAGCACCTCGCCGTTGACGAATGTGTTCTCCATCAGGAACAGTGCCGCGTGCGCGGCGTCCTCCGGCTCCCCCGGCCGGGAGACCGGGAGGCTCTCGGCCACGTTCGAGCGGTACCGCCGGTGCTCGTCCGGATCCATCCGATCGCCGTAGGTGTCGATCTGGCCCGGGGAGAGCGCGTTGACCCGGACGGGGGCGAGATCCGCGGCGAGCGCCCGGGCCAGGCCCTCGACCGCGGCGTTGGCGATCGCGAACGGCACCGTGCCGGGTTCGCCCTTCCGGTTGAGGAAGCCCGAGACCAGCACGACCGAACCGTTCTCGCTCAGGGTGCCGAGCCCGGCCCTCACGCAGTTGTACTGCCCCCAGAGCTTGGTCTCGACGAAGTCGCGGACCCGGCCGTCGTCCAGCTCGGCGAAGGGAGCGTGATAGCTCTCGAACGCGCAGGTGAGCAGGTGGTCGAATGGGCCGATGGCCTCGAAGGTCCCGGCGAGGGCCGCGGTGTCGGTGACGTCGGCCGCGTGCCCGGCGGCCCCGCCCCCGATCCCGAGGGCCGCCTCCTCGAGGGCGTCGGCGTCCCGGCCCAGCAGGACCGGCCGCGCGCCGCGCTCGGCCGCGAGCCGGGCCGCGGCCCGGCCGATACCGTGCCCGGCGCCGGTGATGACGATCTTCTTGCCCGCCAGCATGTTGCTCCCGTTCCTGCCGTGCATCTCAGGTGCGCTTCCGCATCGCGGGTCCGAGGGTGGCGACGGCGGTGACCACCGAGATGGCGATGACGACGTACAGGCCCTGACGATAGCCGTCCAGGGTGGGTGGAGCGTCTCCGCCGACGTGGTCGGCGGCCATCGCGGCCGTGGTCAGCGCCAGCACCAGTGCCGCCCCGACCTGGTATCCGGTCTGGAGGATGCCGGCGGCGAGGCCGTGCTCGCTCTCGTCGACCTCGCTGGTGGCGAGGACGTTGGCCGCGGGGAAGGTGAACGGGAAGGCGATGCCGATGAGCAGCAGGCTCGGCAGGACGGTCCACAGGTACGAGGTGTCGTCGCCGATGCCGAGGAAGAGCACATAGGAGGCGGTGTAGGCGACGAATCCGACGAACATCGGCCGGTACACGCCGAAGCGGGTGATGATCTTGCCCATCTGGGGGGCCAGGGCGGCGATGAGCAGCCCGATCGGCAGGAAGCCGAACGCCATGGCGATCGGGTCCCACCCGCGGTAGGACTGGAGGTAGAGCCCGCCGATGAACTGGAAGCTCATGTAGGTGCCGAGGATCGCGGCGGCCACGAGGCTGGCCCCTACCAGCGAGCGCACCTTGAGTACGTGCAGCGGCAGGATGGGGTTGGCCACGCGCTTCTCGATGACCGCGAACAGGGCCAGCGAGAGGACTCCGAGACCGAAGGCGCCGATCGTCGTCGGCGCGGTCGGGCCGGTCTCGGGCGCCTGCACGATCGAGTACACGATCAGGAGCATGCCGGCGGTGATGGTGATCGCGCCGCCGAAGTCGTAGCCGCCCTCGCCCCGGTCCCTGGTGCGGTCGCGGGGCACCACGAGGAGGCCGCCGATGAGGATCGTCAGCGCCAGCGGCACCGGGGCGAGGAACGTCCAGCGCCAGCCGATCTGGGTCAGCAGGCCGCCGAGGATGACGCCCATCGAGTACCCGGTGGCGCCGAGTCCGGTGTAGATGCCGAGTGCCCGGTTGCGGTGCGGCCCGTCGGGGAAGTTCGAGACGATGATCGCCAGGGCGGCGGGGGCGCTGAAGGCGGCGCCGACGCCCATGACGAAGCGGGCGGCGATGACGATCAGGCCGTCCGGGGCGATCCCGCCGGCGAAGGTGCCGACCGCGAACAAGGCGGCGCCGACGAGGAAGACGCGGCGCCTGCCCAGCAGGTCGGACATGCGGCCGCCGAGGAGGAGGAAGCCTCCGAATCCGAGGACGTAGGCGCTGACGACCCATTGGACCTG
>NZ_PGGV01000027.1:185893-300987 GCF_002798405.1 Glycomyces xiaoerkulensis
CTCATGCCGAGGTCGGCCTGGATGGGCGGCACGGCGATGCCGACCATGATGTTGTCGAGGGCGTCGAGCGAGAACGCCGCGCACACGACCAGGAGCATGAACCACACCTTGAATCCCCAGGTGGGTCTGCCTTCGGGCGCGGCGTCTCGGAGGTCGGCGATGTTCTCTGCGTGGCTGTCGGGCCGCTTGGTGGTGACCATGATGCTCTTTCTTGACGGTTCAGTCGACGATGCCGAGGATGTAGGGGAACTCCGGTTCGGCCCCCAGCAGGAAGGCCCCGGCGGACTGGATGATCGGGTCCTGGACGACGATGTGCTGGCACATCGTGGTGATGTCGCGCAGCCACCGGTCGACCGGGTTGGGGCGGTAGATGGCCGAGGAGGCCAGCAGGTCGTAGATCCGGGTGATGACCTCGCGGGCGGTCCGGAACGCGTAGAGGCGCAGCAGCGGGCCCTCGATGCGCTCGTGGTGCGTCAGCTCGGCGAACTCGCCGACCTGCTCGAGGCGCTCCCACTGGGTCCGGAGTTGGTTGTAGACCGCGTGCCGGACGGCGGCGTACTCCATCTCCATCTCGCCCAAGGCCTTCTGCATGCGGTAGGTGTCGGCCCAGCGCTGCCCGCTGATCGGGATGGTCTTGGAGAGGGCGAGGTCGCGGAAGTGGTCGAGCGCGGCCCGCATCATGCCCAGCGGTACACCGGGCATGTTGCGCACCACCGCGTCGGGGGCGCCGATGGGGCCGTCCGCGCTGCGGGGCGAGGAGAAGCTGAAGGTGCGCTCGGCGGGGACGAACAGGTCGTCGACGAGGTAGTCGCACGAGCCGGAGCCGGCCAGTCCGGTGGTGTCCCAGGTGTCGACGATCTCGACCTGGTCGGCGGGCATGTACATCAGCCGCCAGTGCTTGGGGCCTCCGGTGGGACCGGGCTCGGGTTCGCCGTCGCGGTGGACAAGTGCGCCTCCGACGACCCATTCCGCATGCGTGACACCGGATCCGAAGCGCCACCGGCCGGTGAGGCGGAAGCCGCCCTCGACGCGCTCGGCGCGGCCGGCCGGGAGGATGAGCCCGGCGGTGACCTGGTCCATGTCGGCGAACATCTCCCGGGCGGCGGACTCCTCGAGGTATCCGGAGTAGATGCCGCTGTCCATGCCGATCATGGCGCACCAGCCCGCGGAGGGGTCGCCGTAGGATAGCGCCTCCACGACCTCGGTCTGCTGGTATGAATCGAGTCCGGGGCCGTCCCAGGACGAGGGGAAGGCCATGCGGAAGACTCCGGTGTCCTTCAGCGCGGCGACTACGTCGTCCGGCAACCGGCGTCCCTGTTCGATCCTCTCCGACTGCTCTCGCAGCCACGGTGCGATCTTCCGCGACCGTTCGAGGATCTCGCCGGCGTCCTTCGGGGGTTCCGGATAGCTGGGAGGGGGCATGGTCGACTCCTTCGCGTACGTAATGGGAGCGGTGATCCGGGGAGGGATCCGCCGCAAACGCTAGTCGCGGGCCGTCCCGGCGGTTGTCGTGAATGCACACCGGTGATGGCTCATTTGCGAACGCGTCGGCCGTCCGGCCCTCCGCGCCGCGCCCCGTTGCCGCCGGCGGATCGGAGGACCGCTCTCGAGCCGCATGTGCATTCCTGACAATTGACAATAAATTGGGCAAATGACAGGGTTGCCGCTTACGTGCTTAATTCCCAATGAACCCTGTTCAAGGTCCCGCTTTCACAGGAATATCCAGTTTCCATTCAACCCGGCCGATCTCGCTGCGTTCGTGAATTCAATAATCCGCATTCGCGACTGTGCGTAACCGATCGGTCCCGAAAACTAGACTTCACAGTGCATCGCACACCCAATCGGCCCCGACTCATTCGACAACCCACATCGGATCTCGCGGCATCGCCGCGGAACGCGTCCTCGGGTCTGCGCTCGCCGAGGTATGGCGTTCACCCGACAACCCACACCTCGCACTTCTCATGAGAGGCACCGCATAATGCCGCCCGACCACCGTCGCGTCATGCGCCAATTCGTTACCGGAGTCTGCGTAGCATCCACCTATGTGGACCAAGACAGTGAACGCCGCCACGACGCGGTGACCGTCAACTCGGTCACCTCGCTCTCGCTGGATCCTCCGCTGATCGCTCTGTGCCTGAGGCACGAGTCCCGCTTCCTCGCCCGCATCCGCAGCAGCGCACGCTGGGCGGTCTCCATCCTCTCGGCCGACCACGAGTCGATCGCCGAGGCGTTCGCCCAGGACCAGGACAAGCGGGCCTGGGCGGTCAAGACCATGCTCGGGGAACCGGGTCCGGCCACCGGCGCGCTCATCGTCAAGGGCCCGGGGTGGATGGAATGCGAACTCGACCGGAGCATCGCCGTCGGCGACCACACCATGGTCATCGGCGAAGTCCGGTCCACCGGTGTCGGTGACGCCGACTCACCGCTCATCTTCCTCGAAGGCAGGTTTCGGAGTTTGGAGACCGTCCAGTCATGACCATTCACAATGCACCGAAACGCGGCGCCCACATCCCCGCACTCTCCTGGGGTGCGAACCTCCCGGCACCGGGCGCCGGCAATCTCGCCGAAGTAGCGCTCCGCGCGGCCGAGACCGGGACCGGCGGCATCGTGGTGATGCACGGCCCGGAGCACGAGACCGAACTGTCCTACGAGGAACTGGTCGCGTCCGCATCGCGGGTCCTCGGCGGCGCCCGCGCCGCCGGCGCCGCCCGCGGCGACAAGGTCGTGATCACCGCCGCGGACGCGCGCGAGCAGCTCACGGCGTTCTGGGCCTGCATGCTCGGAGGCATGATCCCGCTCCCGCTGGGGACCGGCGGCCGCGACCCGGCCGATCTCGACCACCTGTGGAGCCCGTCCGACCGAGTGTGGCTGATCGGACCGGAGACCGGCACCGAATCCCAGCACGCCCACCTCCTGGGAGCGGTCTCCGAACTCGCCTCGGCCGCACCCGACCACGTGTACACCCCGGGGACGTGGGACGACCTCGCCGTCCTCCTGCTCGCCCCGCCCGCGGGCGAACGCCCGCGGGCGGTGGCCCTCAGCCACGGCAACCTGGTGAGCCGCACCGTCGCCACCATCGGGGCCAACCGGCTCAGAACGGACGACCGCACCTTCAACTGGGGGCCCCTCGACCAGGCCGGCGGCCTGGTCATGTCGCACCTGCGCGACGTGTACCTGCGCTGCCTCCAGGTCCACGCCCCGGCCCGCTGGATCCTGGGCGACCCGCTGCGGTGGATCGAGCAGATGCACCGGCGCGGCACCACCGTCTCCTGGGCCCCGAACTTCGCGTTCGAACTGGTAAACGACTCCGCCAGCCGCATCAGCGACCGGCGGTGGGACCTGCGGGCGCTCCGCCGGGTGATGAACGGCGGCGAAGGACTCCGCCCCGAGGTCCTGCGGCGCTTCGCGCGCCTGCTGGAGCCGCACGGGCTCGGCGGCGACGTCATCGTCGCCGGCTGGGGCCGAGCGGAGACGGCCTCCACGGTCGTGGACTGGCGCCCGGACCTCGACCAGGCCCGCGCGCACCGGTTCGTCGCCGCCGGAGAGCCCTACGCCAGCGTCGGCGTCCGGATCGTCAACCACTTCGACGAGGTCCTGCCCGAGGGCGAGTCCGGCCTGCTCGAAGTCACCGGAGAGCCGGTGAGCGCCGGCTACTACGGCGACCCCGAGGCCACCAGGCGGTCCTACAGCACCGACGGGTGGCTCCGGACCGGAGAGATCGCCTTCCTCCACCGGGGACGGCTGACCGTGACCGGCCGCGACGGCGACATCGTCATCGTCGACGGCACGGCCCACGACGGCGGCGAGATCGAACGGGCCGTCGAGGCCGCCGCCCCGGTGGAGCCGGGCCACACCGTCGCCTGCGCGGTCGACGGCGCCGACGGACCGGGCCTGGCGGTCTTCTACATCCCCGAGGGGATCGGCGACGCCGCACTGGCCGAAAAGGAGATACGCGAGGCGGTCGCGCACAGCCACGGACTCCGCCTCGCGCACGCCGTTCGGCTGCGCCGGGCCGACTTCCCCGAGACCAGCCTGCCGAGGCTCAAGCGGATGCTGCTGGCGCAGCGATTCGAGGCCGGGGCCTTCGACCGCACCGATGCCGGTGCCGAACCCGCTGGAGCCGTTCACTGATGAAGATCGCCGTCATAGGAGCCGGCGCTTCAGCGGTGAGCCTGCTCGACGCGCTCGCGCAACGCTGGGAATCGCCGGCCGAGATCACCGTGTTCGAACCCGCGCCCGACCTGTGGCGCGGGCGCCCCTACCGGGACGACACTCCGGCGGTGCGGGTCAACGCCCCGCCGGTCGAGATGTCGGTCCGCGACGGGGACCCGGCGCACTTCGAGCGATGGCTGGACCGGCACTTCGGAGGGGAGCGCGACTGCGCGCCCGATCCCTTCTCCGGTGACCGGTTCGTCCCCCGCTCCCGGTTCGGATCGTATCTGGACTCCTCGGCCGCTTCGGCGATCGCGCGCCTGGAGGCCGCGAACTCCGAGGTGACGATCCACCGCAGCACCGTGACCGGCCTGCTGCGCACCACCCACCAGGTCGTGGCCAGGGACAGCGCGGGGCGCTTCCAGCCCTTCGACGCCTGCGTCATGTGCGTCGGCGTGGCCTCCCCGGCCGACCACTACGGCCTCTCCGGCCAGGAGGGGTTCGTCCCCGACCCGTACCCGGCCGCGGCGAAGCTGTCCCGCATCGACCCGAGCCACGACGTGGCGGTGCTCGGCAGCGGCCTGACCGCCGTCGACGCGGTCCTGTCGCTCGTCCACCGCGGACACCGGGGGCGGATCGCGCTGGTGTCCCGGCAGGGCGTGCTGCCGGCCGTGCGCCAGAGCCGGGTCGAGCACCGGCTCCGGCACTTCACCGTGCCGCGCCTGCGCGAACTCGCCCGGCGAGGCCGGATGCGGCTGGAGGCCCTGACCGACCTGATGCGGACCGAGCTGGCCGCCGCCGGCCACGGCACCGCCGCGATCGAACGGGAATTCGGGCGGTTCGGCTCCGAGTCGGCCGCCGACCGGCTCCGCCGCCATCTGGCGGCCGTGGACGACTCCGACATCGGCATGCGGGTCCTCCAGCAGGCCGTGCCCGAGACCGGGCCCGACGTGTGGCCGGCGCTGCCGGCCGGGGAGCGGGACCTGGTGCTGCGCGACTACTACCGGCACCTGATGAGCCTGTGCTGCCCCATGCCGCCGTCGAGCGCCTCCATCCTGCTGAGACTCATGGAGTACGGACAGCTCGAGGTGCTCTCGGGCCTGGCGGGCGTCCGGCCGGAGCGGCGCGGGTTCACCGTGGCCGCCTCCGGTTCGCTGCGCCGGTTCGACACCGTGGTCAACGGCGTCGGCGCCTCGGCCAGCCGGGTCCCGCCCCGGGCCGCGACGCTGGTGGATTCGCTGCTGCGGTCCGGTGCGGCGCAGCGGCACCCGCACGGCGGGCTCGCCATCGACCCGGCCACCAGCCGGGTGGTGAGCGTGCGCGGTCCCGATCCGCGCCTGTACGCGCTGGGCGACCTGGCCGCCGGGACCCTGTTCTTCACCTTCGGCATTCCGTCGCTCGTCGACCGCGCCCGCGACATCGTGGGGGCGCTCGAACGCGAGCGTGCCGCCGCCGACCGGCGGCGCGCCGTCCACGCCATGTAACGCGAAACCCTTCCCCGAGCGTTGAGGAGACGCAATGAATCACCAACCCTCCACCGCGAACTACCTGGCCGACACCGAGACCGGCCTGCCACTGCCGAAGCCGCCCGTGTTCGAGTCGGTCGAGGACGAGCGGCGCCACCGCAAGCAGCGGCTCGCCGCGGCGATGCGCCTGTTCGGAAAGTTCGGCTACTCCGAGGGGATCTCGGGCCACCTTTCGGTGCGCGACCCCGAATACCCCGACCGGTTCTGGGTCAACCCGTTCGGCCAGGCCTTCGAGCGCATCCGCGTGGCCGACCTGGTCTGCGTCGACCCCGACGGCCGGGTGGTCGACGGCGACGGCCTGGTGAACCCCAGTGCGTTCGTGATCCACTACCACATTCACGACCAGCGGCCGGACGCGGTGGCGGTGGCGCACGGGCACACCGTGTACGCGCGGGCGCTCGGCGCCCTGGGGCGGCTGCTCGAGCCGCTCGACCAGGAGTCGGCGGCGTTCTGGAACGACCAGGTCCTGTTCGCCGAGTACGAGGGGCCGGCGGTGGACTTCGACATGGGGCGCCGGATCGCCGAGTGCCTCGAGGACAACCGCTCCATCCTGCTGGCCCACCACGGCCTGATCACCGTGGGCGGTTCCATCGACGAGGCCGCGCACTGGTTCTTCACCTATGAGCAGGCCGCCCGGGTCCAGCTCGCGGCGGCGTCGGCCGGGGAGGTCCGCCCGCTGGACGACAAGCAGGCGCGCCTCGCCCGCGACGGCTTCGGCAACGCCCACCTGGGCTGGTTCAGTTTCCAGCTCCTCTGGGACCAGATCATCGCCGAGCAGCCCGACCTGCTGGAGGAGTGAGCCGGACCGGCCGCTAACGGTCGCCCGACGGCTCGTCGCACCATCGGAACCACGCTTCGCCGTCTTTGATGTGCAGCAGGAAGTCCGATACCGGGCCGTCGGGCGCGACCAGGGTCAGGGTCTCGACTATCCGGTCGTAGACCTCTTCCCAGCCCTCCTGCGCGCCGTCGTCGTGGTGCAGCAATTCGAGGCTGCGGTCGAACAGCGGCTTGACCTCGGCAAAGCCGGGCCTGGGGACGAAGCGCCCCATCAGCCAGGGGAATTCGCCGTCGTTGACGTGTATTTCGCCGAGCACCTCCGAGCCGCGCCGCAGCTCCCAGACGCCGTCGAACGCCATATGTGTTCTCCAGTTCCAACTAGCCTCGGGTCCGATTTTGGGGGATGGCCGCCTCCCGGGCCGCAGAGGGCTTGTCCCCCGGAGGGCGAATTTCGACCAGGTGTTCGCGAGCCGATGCGGCGCCGTGTCGGCTCGGTGGGTTAGGTTGTGGCCGTGCCTGAAGTGTTGTACCGGCGGCTGGACGAACTCAGTGACGCCGAGGTGTACGAGGCGTACGAGCCTCCCGAACCGGACTGGCTGCGCGTCAACTTCGTCGCCAGCGCCGACGGGGCGGCGACCCTGGGCGGCCTGTCCGGGCCGCTGTCGGGAGCCGCCGACAAGCGGGTGTTCAAGGCGCTCCGGGCCCGCTGCGACGTGCTGGTCGCCGGGTCGGGGACGGTGCTGGCCGAACGCTACCGGGAGCTGCGGCTGAGTCGCGAGCGGGTTCGCTGGCGGCTCGAGCGGGGGCTGCCGGAGGTGCCGGTGATGGCGGTGCTCTCGCGGTCGGCCGGGCTGGACCCGGACGCACCGCTGTTCACCGAGGCGCCGCGGCGTCCGATCGTGATCTGCTCGGGGGCCTCCTCGGAGGACCAGATGGCCTCGCTGAGGGAGGTCGCCGATGTCATCGCGGTCGGTGCCGGGGCGATCGACTACCGGGCCGCACTGGCGGCGCTGCGGGAGCGCGGGCTGCGGCAGGTGCTGTGCGAGGGCGGCCCGACGGTGCTGGGCCACCTGATCGCCGAGGACATGGTCGATGAGTTGGACGTGACGGTGTCGCCGATGCTGGTGGGCGCCGGCCCGATCCGGATCGCCGAGGGGCCGGCCTCGGAGGCGGCCCGGCGGATGCGGCTGCACCACGTCTTCGAAGCCGAGGGCAACCTGATCCTGCGGTATCTGCGAGGATCGAGCAATGACTGATGCGGTCGGCCGCGTGCTCGGCACCGAGGACGCCACTCCCCTGTCGTTCTGGGTCGGCGTCGGCACGGAGGCGTACGCCCAGCTCGACGACGTGCTCACCACCGAGCGGGAGGTCCCGGGGGTGGGGACGGTCCGCATCTCGGGGGTGGTGACGTCGGTCAGGTCGCGCCACGAGGGCGCGCAGTTCGACTCCGACGTGTTCGACATCGCCGGCGGGCTGCTGCCGGCGCAGGTGCAGGAAGCCGCCGAGGTCACCGTCACCCGGGTGGAGCCGGAGGTTTTCGTGCCGCCGACTCCCGGCGCGGCGGTCGAGCGCGCCACCGGCGCCGAGCGCGACCGGGCACTGTACTTCGACGGCATGGAACGCCAAGTGCCCCTTGGTATCTCTCGGGACGGCCAGCCGGTGTTCCTGAACGCCGACTTCCTCGACGGGACCCGCGGGGCGCACGTGTCGATCTCGGGGATCAGCGGCGTGGCCACGAAGACGTCGTTCGCGACCTGGATGCTGTACTCGCTGCTGCACTCGGGCGCGATGGGCGCGGAGGCGGCCAACACCAAGGCGCTGATCTTCAACGTCAAGGGCGAGGATCTGCTGCTGCTCGACCACGACAACACCCGGATCGACGACGAGATCCGGGAGTCCTACCGGCGCTTGGGGATGGCGCCGGGGGCGTTCAAGTCGGTCGAGGTGCTGGCGCCGCCGCGGGAGGGCGACGGCAACGGCGTCCCGGACGTGGCGTGCCGGTCGACCGGCGTCGACGCGTTCTACTGGACGCTGGCCGAGTTCTGCCGGGACGGATTGCTGCCGTTCGTGTTCGCCGACGCCGACGACGACCGCCAGCAGTACACGATGGTGGTCCACCAGGTCGCGGCGCGGCTGCGGAAGGAGGCCCGGCCGAAGGACAACGGCGCGGTCGCGCTCGACGGGCAACTGCTGACCACCTACCGGGACCTGATCGACCTCGTCTGCGACCGCCTGTCCGATGAGGAGACCCGCGTCGACTGGGCCGGCTCGGCGATCGGCCTGGGCACGGTGAACGCGTTCATCCGGCGGCTCATCGCCTCCGGCCGCGACATCGGGCGCCTGGTGCGCGGGGACCTGCCCCCGCGCGGCCGCACGGTCGCCTCCGACGCGCAGGCGACCGTGGTCGACCTGCACAACCTGCCCGACCGGGCGCAGCGGTTCGTGGTCGGGGTGGTCCTGCGCACCGAGTTCGACCGCAAGGAGAAGGCCGGGACGGCCCGGCCGCTCCAGTTCGTGGTGCTCGACGAGCTGAACAAGTACGCCCCGCGCGAGGGCACCAGCCCCATCAAGGACATCCTGCTCGAGATCGCCGAGCGCGGCCGTTCGCTGGGGGTGATCCTCATCGGCGCCCAGCAGACCGCCAGCGAGGTCGAGCGGCGCATCGCCTCCAACTCGGCGGTGCGCGTGGTCGGCCGCCTCGACGCGGCCGAGGCCGGTCGGCCGGAGTACGGCTTCCTCACCCAGGCCCAGCGGCAGCGGGTGCTGATGGCCAAGCCGGGCACCATGTTCGTCGGCCAGCCGGAGCTGCCGGTCCCGCTGGTGGTGAACTTCCCGTTCCCGGCGTGGGCGACCCGCCCGGCCGAGGCCGGTTCGGCACCGGCCTCCTCGGCCCGGTCGGTGACGGCCGCGGCCGACCCGTTCGAGCTGGCCGACGACGATGACGACATCCCGTTCTAGGAGCTGAGCCTTGCGGATTCTGCACACCTCCGACTGGCACGTCGGGGTCGCCCTGAAGGGCCGCTCCCGGCTCGACGAGCAGCGCGCGGTCTTCGGCGAGATCGTCGGGATCGCCCGAGACGAGCAGCCCGACCTGGTGATCGTGGCCGGGGACCTCTACGACACCGCCTCCCCCTCGAGCGCGGCGCAGAAACTGCTGTACACGACCCTGTCGGCCCTGCGCGCCACCGGTGCCGAGGTGGTGGCCGTGGCCGGCAACCACGACAACGGCCCGGGCCTGGAGGCGCTGCGCGAATGGGCGGCGGCCGCCGGCATCCACCTGCGCGGCCGCATCGGCAAGGCCCCCGACCACCTCGTATCCGGCGAGACCGCCGACGGCGAGCGGTGGAAGCTGGCGGCGCTGCCGTTCGTCAGCCAGCGCTACGCCGTCCGCGCCGCCGAGCTGTTCGAGCTGGGCGCCGCCGATACCGAATCGGCCTACGCCGACCACCTGCGGCGCATGGTCGCTGCGCTGTCGCAGAACTTCACCGCCGACGCGGTGAACCTGTTCTGCGGGCACCTGACGGTCGTCGGCGGGAAGGTCGGCGGCGGCGAGCGCGAAGTCCACACCGTGGCCGACTACGCGGTCCCGGCCGCGATCTTCCCGGCCTCCACGAGCTATGCCGCCCTGGGGCACCTGCACCGGGCCCAGAAGATCGAAGGGCCCTGCCCGATCCGCTACTCCGGGGGGCCGCTCGCGGTCGACTTCGGCGAGGAGGACCACACGCCGTCGGTCACGATGGTGGAGGTCACCGCCGACACGCCCGCGCGGGACCGCCGGGTGCCGCTGGCCGAGGCGGTGCCGCTCCGGACCGTCCGCGGCACGCTCGCCGAGCTCCGGCAGGCCGAGGTGGACGAGCGGGCGTGGCTGCGGGTGTTCGTGACCGAGCCGGCGCGGGCGGGACTGCGCGGCGAGGTCGCCGAGCTGTTCCCGAACGCGGTCCAGATCCACATCGACCCGGGCAGGGGCCCGGACGACCCGAGGCCGCGCCGGCGGCGGACCGGGCGGAGCGCGGGCGAGCTGTTCGACGCCTACCTGGCCGAGATCGGCTACGAGGACCGGGACGTGGCGGGGCTCTTCGCGGAGCTGTACGAGCAGACCCAGACCGTCGGCTCCGAGGAGGCCTGATGCGCCCGATCCGATTGGACATGCACGGCTTCGGCGCCTACACCGAGCCCTCGACGCTCGACTTCACCGGCGTGGACTTCTTCGCGCTGACCGGCCCGACCGGCGCCGGCAAGTCCACCGTGCTCGACGCCGTGTGCTTCGCGCTGTACGGGCGCACGCCGCGCTGGCGGGTCAACTCCACCCAGAACGCGATCGCGCCCTCGGCCGTGGAGGGCCGGGTGCGGCTGGTGTTCGCCGCCGCCGGGACGCACTACGTCGCCACGCGGGTGCTGCGCCGGGACAAGAACGGCAAGGTCAAGACCTCCGGCGCCGCGCTGGAGCAGTTGCCGGCGGGGGTGGACCCGGCCGACGACACCGAGCTGGTCGAGGGCCTGGGCAAGGCGCTGGCCGGGAGCTCCAGCGAGGTGAGCGCGGCGGCCGAGCGGGTGGTCGGGCTGCCGTTCGAGCAGTTCACCAAGTGCGTGCTGCTCCCCCAGGGCGAGTTCGCCGAGTTCCTGCACGCTTCGGCCGCCGACCGCCGCAAGATCCTGGAGAACCTCCTGGGGCACAGCGTCTACCGTCGGGTCCAGCAGCTCGCGGGCGCCAAGCGCGACGCGGCCGCGACCGCGCGCCGGACCCTCGAAGCGCAGTTGGCGAAGGTCCCGCAGGTGTCCGATGAGGAGCTCGCGGCGGCCGAGCGGCGGGTGGAGGGGCTGGAGAAGCTCACCGAGCCGGTGCGCGACAAGGCCGGCGCGCTCGACGGTCTCGACGGCGCCGCCGAGGCCGCCCGGCGCCGCCTGAGCGAGGCCGAGGCGAACCTGGCCTCCCTGACCTACATCAAGCGGCCCGCCGGGATCGACGACCTCGCCGCCCGGCTGGCCGAGGCGACCGCCAAGGCCGCCGAGAAGGCCACCGAGGTCGAGACCACCGAGGCCGAGGACGAGCGCCTCCGCGCCGAGCTCGACGGCCTCGACTCCGGTCTGATCGAGCGGCGGCTGGCCGCCTGGGAGGAGCTGGCCGAGACCGAATCGGGGCTGAAGACCGGCCGCGAGCTGACCGACGAGCTGCGCCTCCAGTACGACGAGGCCAAGGAGCTCGAGGGCGCGGCGGCCGAGGAGATCGAGGTCTGGCACGCGGCCGTCCACAGGGCCCGGATGGCCGACCTGGCCGGGACGCTGCGCGCCGAGCTGGCCGTCGGCGAGGAGTGCCCGGTCTGCGACCGCCCGGTCGAGGCCGTCCCCGACCGCGACCTGTCCACGGCCCTCGAAGAGTCCCAGCAGGCCTCGTCCCGGGCCACCGCCGAGTACAAGGACGCTCAGAGCGCGGTCGCGAGCCTGTCGGCCAAGCTCGAGTCCTATGAAGAGCGCCTGACCGATCTGGAGCTGAAGCGCCGCCGCCTGGTCAAGAAGCTCGAAGGCGCCCCCGGACCCGAGGCGCTGCGCGCCGAGCGGGACTCCGCCGCCGAGGCCAAGCAGCACCTCAGCGGCACCGCCGCCGCCCTGAAGGCCGCCCGCCGCGCGCTCCGCGAGGCCGAGAAGCGCCGCACCGCCGCCGAGGAGCGGCAGCAGCGGGCCTGGCGCGAATTCGCCCACGCCCGCGACCAGGTCGCGGCTCTCGGTCCGCCCCCGGGCGGCGACGACCTGGGCGATAGCTGGCAGCGGCTGACCGACTGGGCGCAGGAGTCCCTGGACCAGGCCGCCGCCGAACGCGAAGCGGTCCGCGAAGAGCTGCGCGGCCACGACGGTCGCGCGGGCACGCTGCGCGCCGAGCTGATGGCGGCCTTGGGCGAGTTCGACGTGGACGCGCCGCGGACCGGCTCCGGCGGCGACTACGTCGCCGCCCACGCCGCCGCGGTCGAATCGGCGCGCGCGACCTCGTCGAGCATGCGCGAGGCCCGCAGCCGCCGCGTGGAGATCGAATCGGAGACCCGCAGGTTCGCCCACGAAGCCGAGGTCGCCAAGGACCTCGCCCGGCACCTGGAGGCGCGCCGGTTCATGGAGTGGCTGCTGAGCGAGGCGCTCGACGAGCTGGTGGACGGCGCGACGGTGATGCTCCACCGGATCACCGGCGGCCAGTACGACCTGATCTACCGCGATCAGGACTTCTGGGTCGTCGACCACCACGACGCCGACCTGGCCCGGCCCGCCCGGGGCCTGTCCGGCGGGGAGACGTTCGCGGCCTCCCTGTCGCTGGCGCTGGCCCTGTCCGACCAGTTGGCGGGCATGGCCGGGCACGGGGCGTGCCTGGAGTCGATCATCCTCGACGAGGGCTTCGGCACCCTCGACCCCGAGACCCTCGACGCGGTCGCCACCACCCTGGAGGCGCTGACGGTCTCCTCCCAGCGGACGGTCGGCCTGGTCACCCACGTCCCCGACCTGGCCGAGCGGGTCCCGGTCCGCTTCCGCATCACCAAGGACACCAAAGGCTCCCACGTCGAGCGGACCATGGAGTAGGCCCGGCCGGGCACCGCCCCGGCGGCGAACCGACTGGAGGAATCCACGAAAATCCCCCGGATCCGGCGCCCGCGGCCGTTCCCCGGTAGTAAGGGGTCCACAAATCGCGCCGGATTCGTCCCGTTCGCAACTTGACGGGCGGTCGACACTGGACGCATGACCGTACCTTCCCCTGATTCGCCTCGGCAATGGTCGAGCCCGCCGCACGGCCGACCGCCGCGCAACCCCGACCCGGACCCCGACCGCCTCCTCTACCGAGCGATCGGGATCGTCAGCGCAACGGTCCTGTGGATGCTCTGCACGGCGGCCCTGCTCGCATCCGCCGTCGGCGCGGGTTTGTGCTCGATGGCGGGCGCGACCTGCACCGAAGAGGATACCCGCCAATTCGACCTGTTCTCGACGTTGTGGGTGGTCTCGCTGCTGGGCGGACCGTTCCTCATCGCCGTCCTGGCCTTCGCCCTCCGGTTCGGCAAGACCGGCGCCGCGTACGTGCTCGTCGGCGTCGCCCTAGCGGTGGCGGTGCTCGCCGATTCGGCGGCCTCGGCGTAAGGCCAGCAACTCCCGCACCAGGAACTCGGTCTTCGCCGTCAGCAAATGCGGAGGGTATGCCTCCTCCAAGGATTCGAGCGCCTCGTCGACCGAACCGAACCCGGCCATCCGATACAGGGTCAGCAGGTCCTCGGCGTCCCGATCGGCCCTGGCAGCGACCGCCTTCATTGCGAACAGATAGCGCGGCGAGGCCACCCGGACCGAGATCCCCGGTTCATCGAGGAGCACCGTCGCATTCGGATCGGCCCCCGGCAGGAACCCCTTGACCGCATCGTTCAGCCAGTCCTCCGGCAGCCCTCGGCGCTCGCCCACCTTGCGAGCGGCGTCGTAGACCACCTGCTTAGGCTCGAAAATCGCATCGAGGTCCCTGGTAAGACGCCGGGTGCTGTACGCCAGGGCCATCGCCGCGCCGCCGACGAGGAAGATCTCGGCGCGCTCGCCGTCCTGATCGAGGGCCTCACCGAGCTCGGTCAGCAGCTCGATAATGTCCTCACGGCTCAGCAGTTCGTTCATACGCTCTCCAGCGAAGTTCGATCGATCAGCACACCTCTCGCTGCAAGCTCGGGCGGGGAGGAAGCGAACGCCAGAACGGCCAGGCCGGGCGAAGGGCGTTCTATGATGTCCTCGATCACGAACCAGGATCTGCGGAGGAACCGACCCGGAGCGCTCGCCCAGCCGGGCACCGGTAGCCCGACTCCACGGCTCACGTACTCGGCGATACCGGCCAGCATCGCGTCCCAGCGTTTGTCCCCGGTGCTTTCGGGCTCGATCCGGACTGCTCGCCGGACTGCGGCCGCATCCGCTCGCCTGATGTCGTCGACGAACTGGACTACCTGCCTGAAGGCCTCGGCGGAGTCGTGCTCGGCCAAGGATCTCCGAATCTGTGCCGCCGTGAACTCCAGCGACGACATCCGGCTGTGCTCGCTGCGAACGCCGAGCTTGACACCGACCACGTCTGCGAAGCGCTCGAGCGTACTGAGGCGGGGATCGGAGGCGCCGGATTCAAGGCGCGCGATCGCCGATTGCGTGGTGCCGATCCGGGCGGCTACCTCGCTCTGCGATAGCCCGCTCCTGACCCTCGCCGCCCGAAGCCGCTCCACTGCCGTCGATCTTGCCGCTTGCATGGATCGATTATATCGTATTCGCTATACGGCGTTCGCCGCTCCGCGGTCACTCGGCTTGACGCACTGCCTCCAAGATCGGCTACAGGCCTTCACCTCAAGGTGCGCCCGCTGGGGCGCTCGGGGCGCCGACCTGGCCGACCCTCTGGGACCGATCATCTAGGCTGGGACCGACCCGCCCGGAAAGCAGGTGCGCCTTGCAGATCACCGTCGACGCCTGGGACCCGTCCTTCGCCGACAACTCCGAATCGCCGTCCCGGTCCGACTCCGCGACCGTCGACGCCGGGGTCGAGATCCCGGCCGAGCGGTGGGCCCCGGTCGACGCCCCGAGCACCGGCCCGCGGAGAGTCCTCCTGGTCGACGGCGTGCGCCGCATCGACGCGCGGGTGGAATTGACCGACCAGGACGGACGCTGGCCGGGCCTGTGCGTGTCCTGGGCGGCCGGAGCGGTCGCCTGCGACCTCGACGGCAGGGCCTCGGCGGTGACCGAGGCGGCCGTCGAGCGCGGCCTGTTCGCGCCGGTCGACCCCGAGACCGACTTCGGCGGCTACACCCACCACAAGACCGAGGCCGCCGACGCGGGCGAGCTCATCAACGCCAGCCAGACGGCCATGACCCAACTCGAGGCGAAGGTCGCCGCCTCGGTGGCCACGCACGCCGAGCTGTCGGTCCTCGACGGGACCCTGCGCGGCCGGACCCGGCTGCCGAACTCGGTCGGCTACGTCAAAAGCCACCACCGCACCTACCTCCAAGGCACGCTCAACGGCGTGGTGGAGCGGCTCCGGCCCGGGCAGCGGACCCCCGTGTTCCACCTGCTGACGACCTGGCCCCGCTACTCGTGGTACCTGCGCCTGCCGGGCACCCGCTCGCGCGGCTGGGCCGGCGTGGCGCGCCTGGAGGCCGCCGACGGGCTCAGCGAGGAGGCTGCGGTCGCGCTGGCCGACGCCACGGCGTCGGCCCTGCCGCCGCTGGGGTCGGCCGCGCACAAGGACGCCCGGGCCCCGCAGAACCTCACCCCCATCGCCGGGCTGGAGCGGCGCCTGAAGCGGATGCTCGGCGACGCCCGGCTGCTGCTGCGGTCGGTCCGGTCGGCCGCGTACTGACCCGCCTCCGGCGCCGGCCGGTGCCCTCGGCCGGTGGACAGGCGCACCGCGACTTAGTAAAGTGAGGTATATAAATATATTCACTGCGGCAGCGACGGCACGCACCCGGCATCCGCGCGCTGCCGCCCCGAACACGAGGGCAGACCATGAAGCAACGATGGAAGTTCGCCATCGTCGGGGCGTTCTCGGCCCTGGCGCTGGCGCTCGCGGCGAGCCCGATGGGCTTCAGCGCCTCCGCCGACCACAGCTCCCCCACCTGGCAGTCGAGCGACCAGTGGGGCAACACGGAGTACGGCGACTACACGGTCTACAACAACATCTGGGGCTCCGGCGCGGGATCCCAGACGATTTCGGCGGTCGACCAGTCCCACTGGTGGGTCGACGCCGACCACCCGGACACCGGCGGCATCAAGAGCTACCCGAACGCGTCATACACGCTCGGGCAGCAGATCACCCAGATGCCCCAGGTGACCAGCAGCGTCACCTGGGAAGGCCCGGCGGCTACCGGCGGCGTGGCCTACAACGCCGCCTACGACGTGTGGGGCAACGGCCATGAACACGAGATCATGATCTGGCTCGCCTCGGTGGGTCCGGTCGGTCCGCTCGGCAGCTACGAGACCACCGTCGACGTCGGCGGCCACACCTTCGACTACTACCGGGGCAACAACGGCTCCAACGAGGTCTACAGCTTCATCCGGACCTCGAACACCAACTCGGCGACGGTCGACATCACCGGGATCTCGCGGTGGCTGTACGACACCGGCCGCATCCCCGACGTGCGGATCGACCAGATCCAGTTCGGATACGAGATCACCTCCTCGGCCGGCGGGCACCGGTTCAGCACCGAGAGCTACTCGCTGGACATCGGCGGCAGCCAGCCGACCGACCCGCCCTCCGAGCCCGACGACCCGACCACGACGCCCGGAGGCGGAGGCGACGGCGACTGCGCGGCCAGCATCGAGTCGGTCAACGACTGGGGCTCGGCCTGGCAGGGCAGCGTCACGATCCACGCCGGCGACCAGGCCGTCGACGGCTGGGACCTGAGCTGGAACTGGCCCGGCGGACAGGAGGTGAGCAGCGCCTGGAACGTGGACTGGTCGCAGTCGGGATCGGCGTTCACCGCCTCGGACGTCGGCTGGAACGCCCGGATCGAAGCGAACTCGAGCCAGGAGGTCTTCGGCTTCGTCGCCTCAGGTCCGGCGGTGGACCTGGAGATCGGCTGCTGAGCCGCTAGCGCGAGCGCGGGCGTCGGACCGCCGGTTGATCGGCGGTCCGACGCCCGCGGCGCTGGCTAAGAGCTCTCGAAGATCTCCTCCGCGTGCGAAGCTCTGAATGCGCTCACCCTCCACTGGTGCAGCCGCTCCAGGTCGGTGCATTCTGCGACCGTGCTCCGCTGTTCCGGCGTTAGGTCGAGCCCACGAGCATCGCAGATCTCGATCAGCACCTCACGGAATACGTGTAGACGTTCCTCCGCTCGGAGCTCGTCGGTCCAGGCGCTGTGGTACGGCCGAGTCTGGGTCTTCATGCGGTCCTCCAAGAGTTTCAACACATCCCTGTTGACTACGGCGTAGAGCATGTTCACGCAGTCCTTCGCGGCCCCGGTCTCAATGGTACCGAGAACCTGGTCAACAGTGTCGATAGCAGGCTCAGGATCTTCCGGGTCCGGGTTGAGCATCAACCCGAGCATTACTCGTTCCGGTGTGGCTCCGGGATCGTTCGGGTCGGTGATCGGCCGCAGGTCCGATGGACTGACCGTCAGCGGGGTCAGCCACCAGCGGCGGTTGATACGTACACCCTCCCGGAACTTTCTGGCGACCTGGTCGCTACCGCACACCATCAGGAGCTCTACCTCGCATTCGGCGTGATCCTCGAAGGCCCGGGCGACGTACCCCAGCAGCCTGCGGTTCTTATCCTCGCTCCACTTGTTCTGGACCTCGGTGATGACCACCAGCCGGTCGACCTCGCTGAACTCCAGCGTCAGCGCGGTCACTGCATCGGCCCGTCGCTCGGTGGTCGCCTTGGAACCGAGCGCGTTCGTGCTGCGCTCTGCGCCGGTGATGGACAGGTCTCCGTAGTCACGGCGGTCGGCGATGCCGAGCAGTTCCGCCGCGAATCTCGGGTTCGTTTGAATCAGGTTGACGATGTTCTCGTGCGGATCATCCGCCATGAACACCTCCAGGGGAATCGGATCACTCGTTCCAGCGACTAACGACCGATGCCCCCGGAGGTTCCGGGAATGTCCGATAGACGACAGTTCCAGCTAGTACCAGTTATTGGCCTCGGAATGCTGCCAAGCACCGCACGGGGTCCCGTAGCGGCCGGAGATGTAGTCCAGGCCCCAGGCGATCTGGGTGGCCGGGTTGGTCTGCCAGTCATCGCCGTGGGAGGCCATCTTGTCGCCCGGAAGCGACTGCGGGATGCCGTAGGCACCGGAGCTCGGATTCATGGCGGTCTCGTTCCAGTTCGACTCGCGTTCCCAGAGGGACTCGAGGCAGGAGAACTGGTCGAGGCCCCAGCCGACCTCGAGGGTCATGGTGCATCCGATGGCCCGATTGCCCGAGTACGACGAGCAGTCCGAGGCGATGTCCACCGGAGCGGAACCGGAGTCAGAGCCGGAGTCGGAATCGGAACTTGAGCCGGACTCCTCCGCCGGCGCCTCCTCTTCTTCCTCCTCCTCGGGGACCTCGGCGGCCTCGGGCTTGGAGACGCTGTTCAGCGACTCGCCGTCCTTGACCGGGATGATGCTCTCCATGACGGGGACGTTCCGCCACTGGGGTTCGGCCTCGACTCCGGACTCGACGATCTCGGAGGCAAGGATTTCCTTCTCGCTGCGATCGTCGACCTGGGTGATGGCCGCCCCGGCGGTGGTCGCCGTGCTGGCGCCGATGACGACGGCGGCCAGCGAGGCGAACGTGCGGTTGCGGAAAACGCGGCTCTTCCGGCGGAGGAAGCCGGGAGCTGCGTGCTTAGCGTGGGTCAGCTTTGTCGTAAGCACCCGCGTAAGGCTAAAGACGTCTGATAACGCAGCCCTGTCTGTGAGTGATCGAACAAATACGGCACTCCCGAGCGTGCTCCCGAAACACTCGACCGCCCGGTTCATCCGATAGCAGCTCTATCGCGTGCTCTGGTCCCCGTGCCCGAGCCTCGGTCCCGAATCGTCGGCCATTCGGATGATTCAAACCTCCTGAGCAGCCAGTTCTTTTTCTATAGACGTCTACAGAGGGCAATCTCACACTCCAGGAAAACCGCCTTCACGACCCGGTTTCAGTCATTTGACCGAAAGATTTAAGGCAACCGATGGTGCGCAGAATCTTGCGCAGTGTGGCGGCTATCCAGACGAACGGGGGCGTGGGAACCTAAACCTCCCACCACGTGCGACGGAGGTATACATGCCCGCTCCTTCGAAACTCACCCGCTGGCAGGTCGGCATCTACATCCACGACCACCGGACCGAGCTGGGCTTCTCGCAGACCGAACTCGCCGTTCGGCTCGGGGTGAGCGGAGCGACCATCTCCAACTGGGAGCGGGGCGCGTCGATGCCGAGCGCCGGAGAGGTCTGGGGCCTCGCCCGCCACCTGAAGATCCCCGACGAGATCGCCGAGTTCATGGAGACCATCGCCCGGGAGGGCAGCAGCCCGAACATGGAGGCCCACCCGAGGTACAACGCGCTGGGGCTGGCGAAGGCCGAACTTCACTACAACTCGATCTGGAAATGGGAGCCGCTGATCCTGCCCGGCATCGTGCAGACACGCCACTACAACTCGCTGGTGGTGCAGCAAGCGGAGGGAACCACCGATGAGCAAGCGCAGTTCGGCTGGAACTTCAAGCAGCAGCGTCAGAACGCGATCATGTTGAGGCCCACCGAGTACCGAATGACCGTCATCATCGGCGACAGCGCCGTCAGGCACCTCACGGCGATGCCGGAACGTGAGCGCCGGGAACAGGTCGACTACCTCCGAGAATGCAACTCGCGCCCCGGCTGGGAAATCCGGATCATGAATCAGCACAGTGACCTCGGCGGACCCTTCGAAGTTTATGTTTCCAGCCAGAGCACTACCGCTGGTCCGCCATTCGTCTATGTCCAGATCCATGACCTCAGTTGGTGCATCGAGGAGCGCGACCGCGTCAAGGGGTACCATGATCGAGTCAAAACGAACTGGCCGCGCGCAACGGAACTTGAGGTGTACCTCGATGCAGAACGTGACCTCCTGGCGTAAGAGCACCCGCAGCGGCAGCGACGGCAATTCGAGCTGCGTCGAGCTCCGCCGCTCCTGGCGCAAGAGCTCCCGCAGCGGCACGGACGGGAATACCAACTGCGTCGAGATCGCCCCTTGCGCCGAAGCGGGCTTCCACCTCCGCGACTCCAAGCTCGGCGACACCTCCCCCATCCTCGACCTCGCCGAGACCGACCTCGAAGCCCTCCTCACCGCCACCCGCTAGCGACGTTCAAGCGGGCGTCGAAACGGACGACCTGCAGACTTCCCTTCTCCGGCCGTCCGATCCGATGAGGTCAGTAGACGCCCGCGTAGGTGGTGAACGAGATGCGCGCGTGGATGTCCGCCCGGTCGCCGTTGAAGTCGTAGCAGCGCACCGCCACCTCCTCATCGCTGCCGTCCTCGTACCAGTACCCCACTACGCAGTGGCCGTCCGGCCAGGAGTAGGGATCTGCGTTGTTGACCGGATTGACCAGGGCATGTCCTCCGCTGGTGGCCAGGTCGGTGAACGCGATCCGGTACAGACCGGTGCCGTCGTACGAGCCCTGAGTCCCTCCCCAAGGGACGGTCGAGACGTACGAGTCGCCGCTGATGGAGCCGCCGGAGATGGTGTCGGTGTACAGGGTGCCGCTACCGAACCGGCTGGTCGTGTGCCCGAGCAGGCCGACCTCCAGGCCGTAGGTGACGGTGAACTTGGAATCGATCGGCGAACCGTCGTGGTCGACGCAGCGCACCTCCCAGCCGTCGGGCCAGGCGATCTGGCAGTGGGTCGCGGCCGAGTTGTAGGCGGTCACGTGGACCATCGGGAACGCCCGCGAGTCCGGGTTGTCGGGCATGTCGAAGCGGTACCGACCGGTTTCCAACCGCTCGTATGAGATCGGGCCGCCCTGGGAGTCGTACTGGTAGTCGTGGGACAGGGTGCGCTCGCCGTCCGGCGCGTCCCGGTCGGTCCAGAAGTACGCGAACCGGCCTTCGCCGTGGTAGGTGGCGCTGGTGTAGTTGGCCACGAATCGAGCGTCGACCGGTTCGCCGTCGGGTCCGAAGCAGCGGACACCCACATTCAGGTCGTCCACGCCGATGAACAGACCCGGACCCCAGTAGGCCACGGTGCACATGGCGTTGGTCCACGACCCGTAGGCCGATACGTGCACGACCCCGGAGGTCTCGGTGGGGATCGACGCCACGCCTTCGAAGGTCACGGTGTAGACGCCGGTGCCGGAACGGGTCACCTTCACGTCCCCGGCCGGGTTGTAGGAGTAGAGGGAGTGCGGCTCGTAGTCGTCGGTCGAGGACCGGTTGGCCCACACGTAGGCGCTGAGGTGGTCGGAGGTGTGGTTGACCGGCTCGAGGTCGACCTGCTCCGAGGACTCGTCGGACTGGGCGACGGCGGGGCCGGCGGACCGGTCGACCCCGAACAGGCCGACGAGCAGGGCCAGCGCGGCCAGCGCCGCGCCAAGCCGGGACAGATGGGACGTGGGCATGGTGAGCTCCTCTCCGTGGGCCTCCCGCCGGTCCGCCCACGCGTGATGTTCGGTTCCAGGGGGCCGCGGACCGGCTCGGCCGTGCCCGCAGGCGGTGACGTCCGGCTTCAATGGGCAATGAGGACGCCTCGCACCCTCCTACTATGCACTATAGTCGTCGGCGACCACATGCGGGAGCACCCCAGGGCGTCCAGGACGACGCGCCTACGTGGCCTCAGCAGACGGTTCGGCCTCCGGGGTCTCGGTCGGCTCCAGCGTCGGCCCCGCATCGGGTTCGATCTCTGAGGGTTGCTCATCCGGCAGGCACAGCGGGTACTGGTAGCCGTATTCCGGGTGGTGTTCGCGCTGCTCCTCGAACTCCGGGCTCCCCGACTCCTCCTCGAACGGGTCGTCGGGCGGCATCGGGCAGCTTTCAGGGTCGCCGAGCAGCACCGGGTTCCCGTTCTGGTCGAACAGGTACACGCCCCGAAGCAGCTCGCCGTTCTCGGAGTAGACGTAGACGTCCCGCACCTCCCCGTGCAGGTCGGCCGCGCGCGGACGGTGCTCCTCGTAGAAGACCGGTCCGACCTCCGGGCCGCGAAGCAGGTGGTTCGGGAAGTTCGCCAGCGCGATCGCCACCAGTGCCGCTCCGGCGGCCCCGGTCAGCAGTCGGCCCCGGCGGCTCCACCGCTGCGAGCGGACGCCCAGGCGGAGCGAGAGCCAGACGAGCGGCAGGGCGATCAGCCCGATCGTCGGCAGCAGGACGAACGGATTGTTCATGATCGGCATCGTCCCCTCGCGGGCGGTGATGAGGAAGTAGGCGACCAGCATCCCCGCGATGATCCCGCGCAGCACCCACCATCCGGGCTTGAGCTCCCGGCGGAGCTGCCCGGCCCGGCCTGCTCCCGCGCTTCGGGTGAACCGGTCGGCCGCCACCTGCATCCAGGTGATCGGCGAGACCGCCAGGCCCCACACGCCCCGGATGAGGCGCTCAGCCAGCGGCTGCCGCTCGACGCCCGCGGCCTCGCGCAGCTCCCGCGCATACGTCTCGGGGCTGCCGAGCAGTTCGTTCAGGGTCATGCCGGGTTCCATGTCCGCGGCGACCTCGGCCAGGTGCTCTTCCAGGCCGCTCAGGAGGTCTTCGCGGAGACCCGCGGGGAGGTCGGAGAGGTGGCGTTCGACCGCGAGGCGGTATTCGGCGATCCCAGCGGTCCCTTGAGGAGTGTCGGTCATGCTTGCCCCTTCTCGGCGTCGAACAGTCGCCGCATCTTGTCGCTCACGTCCTCCCACGCCTCGCGCATCTCGGCCAGGTACTTGCGGCCGGGCTCGGTCAGGGCGTACCACTTGCGGTGCGGCCCGGAGTCGCTCGGCTGGAGGTAGGTGGACAGGTAGCCGGCCCGGTAGAGCCTGCGCAGCGTCCCGTACACCGACGCGTCGCCCAGCTCGTCGAAACCGGCCGCCCGGAGGCGACGCAGGATCTCGTAGCCGTAGCCGTCCTCGGTCTCCAAGACCCGCAGGACGATGATGTCGAGCAGGCCCTTGAGCAGTTGCGATCGCTCCACGCCTAGCACGGTACCATGCTATGCACAGTAGTGGACACGAGGCCGCCTCCCGAAAGCGAGACGGCCCCGCCCGGGACGGGCGGGGCCGGACGGCGTCGGCCTCAGAGGGTCTCGCGGGCCGCGCGAAGCCGGGCGAGGCTCACGTCCCTGCCCAGCAGCTCCATCGACTCGTACAGCGGCGGGGACACCGTCTTGCCGCTGATCGCGACCCGGACCGGCCCGAAGGCCTTGCGCGGCTTGAGGCCCAGCCCCTCCACGAGCGACTCCTTGAGGGAGGCCTCGATGGCCTCGGTGGTCCAGTCGATCCCTTCGAGCCCGGCGATCGCGGCGTCGAGGACCTCGGCCGCGCCCTCCTTGAAGGTCTTCTTCGCGCTGGCCTCGTCGATCTCGATCTCGGTGCCGCAGAACAGGAACCGGAGCATCTCGGTCGCCTGCCCCAGGGTGGTGCAGCGCTCCTGCACCAGTGGCACGGCCACTGCGAGCACGTTCCGCTGATGGTCGGTCGGCTCGGCCGGGAGCAGGTCGCGGTCCTGGAGCCACGGGATGAGCTGCTCGGTCAGCTCGGCCGGGTCGACCGCGCGGAAGTGGTCGGCGCAGATCGCGTCGAACTTCTTCTCGTCGAACCGGGCCGGGTTGGACTTGACGTCGTGCAGGTCGAAGGCGCCGAGGAACTCCTCGACGGTGAAGGTGTCCCGGTCGCCGCTGATCGCCCAGCCGAGGGTGCCGACGTAGTTGAGCACGCCCTCGGGCAGGTACCCGGCCTCCTTGTACTGCAGCAGGTTCGAGCGCGGGTCGCGCTTGGACATCTTCTTGCCGCGTTCGTCGACGATGAGCGGCAGGTGCGCGTACTCGGGCACCTCGTCGGCGATCCCGAGGTCGATCAGCGCCCGCCACATCACGATCTGGCGGGGCGTGGACGCCAGCAGGTCCTCGCCGCGGGTGACCACGTTGACCTTCATCAGGGCGTCGTCGACCGGGTTGGTCAGCGTGTACAGCGGCGAGCCGTCGCCGCGGGCGATGACGTAGTCGGGGACGGTCCCGGCCGGGGTGGTCACCTCGCCGCGGACGGCGTCGGTGAAGGTGATGTCCTCATCGGGCATCCGCATCCGGTAGACCGGCTTGCGGCCCTCGGCCCGGAAGGCGGCCTTCTGCTCGTCGGTGAGGTCGCGGTCGAAGTTGTCGTAGCCGAGCTTGGGGTCGCGGCCGGCCTCGCGGTGGCGGGCCTCGACCTCCTCGGGGGTGGAGAACGCCTCGTAGGCGTGTCCGGCCTCGACCAGGCGCTTCATGACGTCGGCGTAGAGGTCCCCGCGCTGGGACTGCCGGTAGGGGGCGTGGGGGCCGCCGATGTCGGGGCCCTCGTCCCAGGTCAGGCCGAGCCAGGACAGCGCCTCGAGCAGTTGGCGGTAGGACTCCTCGGTGTCGCGGGCGGCGTCGGTGTCCTCGATGCGGAAGACGAACCGGCCGCCGTGGTGGCGGGCGTGGCCCCACGAGAACAGGCAGGTGCGGACCAGGCCCCAGTGCGGCAGGCCGGTGGGGCTGGGGCAGAAGCGGGTGCGGACGTCACTCACTGGGAACCACCTTGTTGGACAGAGTGCCG
Organism: Glycomyces xiaoerkulensis; assembly: GCF_002798405.1. GTDB lineage: Bacteria > Actinomycetota > Actinomycetes > Mycobacteriales > Micromonosporaceae > Glycomyces > Glycomyces xiaoerkulensis. Next base: position 210,513 of record NZ_PGGV01000027.1, read on the forward strand.
ATGCCGGCGACCGAGACCGAGACGGTGTCGCCGCCCTGCAGCGGGCCGACGCCGGCCGGGGTGCCGGTGAGGACGACGTCGCCGGGCAGCAGCGTCATCACCTGGGAGATGTAGGAGATCAGCGTCGCCGGGTCGAAGACCATGTCCTTGGTGGAGCCGAGCTGGCGGACCTCGCCGCCGACCTCGCAGCGGATCTCGTTGTCGGTCGGCTCCAGGTCGGTCTCGATCCAGGGGCCGAGCGGGCAGAACGAGTCGAAGCCCTTGGCGCGGGTGAACTGGACGTCCTGGCGCTGCAGGTCGCGGGCGGTGACGTCGTTGGCGCAGGTGTAGCCGAAGACCGCCTGCGAGGCGGCGTCCCTGTCGGCCTCCCGCGCCCCGGGCAGGCCGATGACGACCGCGAGTTCGGCCTCGTGCTCGACCTGGTCGGACACGGCCGGCAGCCGCACGCCCTCGCCGGGGCCGACGACCGAGGTCGAGGGCTTGAGGAAGATCAGCGGCTCGGAGGGCACCTCGTGGCCGTGCTCGGCGGCGTGGTCGGCGTAGTTGCGGCCCACGCACACGATCTTGGACGGCAGGATCGGGGCCAGCAGGCGCACGTCCTCCAGCGCCCACCGCTGGCCGGTCGTCTTCACCTGCGCGAAGGGGTGGCCGTCGACTTCGGCGGCGGTGGCGCCGGGGCCCTCCCCTTCGAGAACCGCGAACGACATGCCGGTGGGGTGAGCGATCCGTGCGATGCGCACACTGCGCCCCTCTCTAGTACTGAACGAAGCTTCCGGCCTCAGCTTAGTTCGGCCCCCGGGGCCGGCGGAGTCACTACCCGACCAGTAGGAACGGCACCACGATCAGCGCGGTGCCGAGCAGCGCGCCGACGACCATGCCCGTGCCCATCCGCCGCAGGCGCCCCGACAGGCCGACGGCGAATCCGATCGCGCAGGTCACCGGGGTGGCGATGAGCGAGGAGATCGCCGACGAGCCCAGGCGGACGTTCAGGGAGACGCCCAGGTCGTCGACCAGGACGAACCCGAGCACCAGCGCCAGGACGAGCTGCATCACCAAGCCGAGGAGGAACCCGGCGACGAACCGGCGCCGCGAATAGACCGCCGAGTCGGCGGCCCGGGCGGCGGCGCGGGCACGGTCGGTGGCATAGGAAGTCACGCCCTCAACTCTAATACGCCACCGCCCGGCCCCCGGTCCCGCGGCCCGGCCGGGGACGCGCCGCGCCGCCTCCCGGACTCGCCGCCGTTCCCGTGCGAGACTGCCGCAATGCGCCGTTCGGTCACACTGCTCGCACTGATCTCCGTGCTCGTCTTCGTCCAGGTCCCCGCCGGTGCCATCGACTCCGACCTGCCGCGGGCCAGCGCCTCGTTCGGCGCCGACGTCCGCAAGGTCGCCTACGACGGCGACGTGCTGTACGTCGGCGGGAGGTTCACCGGCGCCCGCGACGTCGACGGCGACCTCGCCTCCCGCCGCTACCTGGCGGCGGTCGACACCGCCGACGGCTCGCTGCTGCCGTTCGCCCCGGAGCTCGACGGGCCGGTCTACGACGTGGTCACCGCCGGCGGATACCTGTACGTCTCCGGCGACTTCCGGCGGGTCGAGGGCGTTTCGATGCCGCGGGTGGCGCGCTTCGGGCTCGACACGGGGCGACTGGACCCCGAATGGCGCCCGCTGCCGTCGGCGACGGTGTTCGCCGTCGAACCGGCCGGCGACACCGTCTACCTGGGCGGGCGCTTCGCGCGGGTCGCCGGCGCCGACCGGCGCCACCTGGCGGCCGTGTCGGCCGGCGACGGGTCGGTGCTCGGCTCCTTCAAGGCGGCGGTCGGCGACGGTTCGGTGCGCGACATCGAGCACGCGGACGGGCGGCTGTACATCTCCGGCTCGTTCGGCCACGTCGAAGGCGAGGAGCGGCACGGCAAGCTGGCCGCGCTCGATCCGGCCGCCGGGGCGCTCGACCCCTCCTTCGACGCGAGGGTGTACGTGCTGATCCGCCAGATCGCCGTCGACGGCGACCGGGTCTACGCGGCCCTGGACGGCCGCGGCGGCGAGCTCCGCGCCTTCGACCGCGGCGGCGAGGCGCTGTGGCACCAGGGCGTCGACGGCGGGGTGCAGGCGGTGACCGTCTGGGACGGCGCGATCGTGGCCGGCGGCCACTTCGACAGGGCGTGCGTCACCAACCGGTCGGGCCCGACCGGGGAGTGCGTCGACGGGACCAAGGCCGACCGCGGCAAGCTGTTCGCGGTCGACTCGGGCGGGCGGATGCTGCCGTGGAACCCGGGCGCGAACGGGGTGATCGGCGTGTGGGATCTCGAAACGCACCCGCGCGGTTCCAACATCGCCGCCGGCGGCACGTTCACCACCTTCGGGGGCGGGTCGATGTGGCAGCAGCGGCTGGCGATCTTCGACTGACCGGCCCGGCGGCCCCGGAGGATCGCCCCGGGGCCGCTCCACCGCGCGGCTACTGCCGGTTCAGGCCGTAGGCCATGCCCTCGGTGAGGGCGTTCCAGGAGGCTTCGATGAGGTTGGGCGCGACGCCGACGGTCGTCCAGTCGGTCTCGCCGTCGCCCATGGTGACCAGGACGCGCGTCACCGCGTCGGTGCCGGAGGACCCGGCCAGGATGCGGACCTTGAAGTCCGACAGGTCCAACTGGGCCAGCCGCGGGTGGCGCTCGGCCAGGGCTTTACGGAGCGCGGCGTCCAGGGCGTTGACCGGGCCGTTGCCTTCGGCGGTGGAGATGACGCGCTCGCCCTCGACGTCGAGGCGGACGGTGGCCTCGGCGACGGTGGCCCCGTCGGGGTCGTGGTCGACGATGACGCGGTAGGTGTCGAGGGTGAACGGCCGCGGCAGTCCGCCCTCGACCTCGTCGCGCACCAGCAGCTCGAACGAGGCGTCGGCGGCTTCGAACGACCAGCCCTTTGCCTCCAGTTCCTTGACGCGTTTGGTGATCCGCTCCAGCGCGGCCTGGTCGCCGGAGAGGTCGACGCCGATCTCGCGGCTCTTGAGCTCCACCGAGGCCCGGCCGGCCATCTCGGTGACCAGGATGCGCATGTCGTTGCCGACGACCTCGGGCTCGATGTGGTTGTACAGCGCCGGGTCGGCCTTGATCGCGGAGGCGTGGATGCCGGCTTTGTGCGCGAAGGCGGCGTGCCCGGTGTACGGGGCGTGCTCGTCGGGGGCCATGTTGGCGATCTCGGCGACGGCGTGGGAGATGTGGGTGAGCTTCTCCAGGCAGCCGTCGGGCAGGACCTTCAGGCCGAGCTTGGTCTCGAGGTTGCCGATGACGCTGAACAGGTTGGCGTTGCCGGGGCGCTCGCCGTAGCCGTTGGCGGTGCCCTGGACGTGCATGACTCCGGCCTCGACGGCGGCGAGGGTGTTGGCCACGGCGCAGCCGGTGTCGTTCTGGGCGTGCATGCCCAGGCGGATCCGCTCTGGCGGCAGGTCGGCGGCGAGTCTGTCCCGGAGGTCGGTGACCGCGCCGGTGACGTCGGAGGGGATCGAGCCGCCGTTGGTGTCGCACAGGACCACGGCGTCGGCGCCGGCTTCGAGGGCGGTGCGGACGACCAGGGTCGCGTACTCCGGGTCGTGGCGGAAGCCGTCGAAGAAGTGCTCGCAGTCGATGAAGGTCTCGCGGCCGTGCTCGCGCCCGGACCTGACCGAGTCGGTGATCATCGCGAGGTTCTCCTCGGGGCTGGTCCGCAGGGCCTGCCGGACGTGCCGCACGTCCGACTTGGCGACCAGGCACAGGGCGGGGGCGCGGGAGTCGAGGAGCGCCCGGAATCCGGGGTCGTCCTCGGCCCGCGTCCCGGCCCGGCGGGTCATGCCGAAGGCGACGAGTTTGGCGTGCTTGAGGGTGAGCTCCTCGGCGGCGCGGGCGAAGAACTCGGTGTCGGAGGGGAGCGCCCCCGGCCAGCCGCCTTCGATGTAGTCGACGCCGAGCTGGTCGAGCAGCCCGGCGACGGTGAGTTTGTCGGCCACCGAATAGCGGAGGCCCTCCATCTGCGCGCCGTCGCGGAGCGTGGTGTCGAAGACGTGGAACTGTCCGACGGTGTGTGGTTGCGTCACGGTGTGCTCCAGGTTGGTTTCCGTATCGGCTGAACGTTGACTAGGGCCCCACGAAAAAGACCCCCTGCGGTCGCAGGAGGTCTGGCGCTCGGCGGTGGCATCTACAGCCGGTGCTCCGCCGGGCGCCCGCAGCTAATGATGAGCTGGAAGGTCACGAAGGGAAGTATGCCATCCGCCCGAGGAGCGGACCAGCATTTCCCGCCATCTGGGAGGCGGCGTGTCACCATTCGGCACCGAGCAGGCGGCGCCGCCACGCCAGTATCCCGACTCCGGCGCCGATGGCCAGGACCGCGATGCCGACCCCGGCCGCGATCCCGGTGCCGGTCGTCGGCAGCTTGGGCTGGGCCGGCGGCGTCGACTCCTGCGGCGACGTGGAGGTCGGCGGCTGGGTCGTCGGCGGCGCGGTGGTCGGGGGCGCCGTGGTCGGGGGCGCCGTGGTCGGCGGCGCGGTGGTCGGGGGCGCCGTGGTCGGCGGCGTGGTCTTCGGCGGCTTCTGCTTCTTGGAGTCGACCTCGGTGTAGACCCACTCGTGCGCGTGGCCGTCGGGGCCGTCGACGACGACCACCTCGGCGCCGCCGGCGGCCTCGGCGGCGCCCTCGACGCCGAGGTAGTGGCCCTCGGAAGTCGAGAACCGCCAATCCTGCGCCGAGGGGACGTCCTCGTACTCCGCGGTCCACTGCGTGGCCTCGGCGCACTCGGCGAGTCCCACCGGCGCGGCGGCCGCGCCCGCCTCCACCGGCGCCGCGGACAGGCACTCCCCGGTCGGTTCGTGGACGATCATGTGGACGCCGAGGTCCAGGAGGGCCTCGACCGGGACCAGCGACCACTCGTCGCCCTCCTCGGCGAGCACGGCGGACTCGCCGTCCCAGGCCAAGGCCAGGTCGGAATGGTCCTTCAGATGGAGGTGCACCTGCGGTGCGGACGCCTCCTCGGCTTGAGCGGGGACGGCGATGGGCAAGGCTGCGGCGGCCGCGATGAACGCGGCTTTGGCCAACTGGCTTCTCATGGTGGGAATTAGATCAAATTAGGATATTTCACGTTATTCGAGCCGGATCCTGCCGCGGATCTCGCTCGCCGCGTCCCCTGCGGCGCGCAGCCGCTCGGCCGCGTCGGTGAGCGTCTCCAGGGTGTCGTCGGCCGAGTTCGCCGCCAGCGCCTCCCGCAGCCCCACCGAACCGGCCAGGCACTCCCCGGCGGCCGCCACCATGTCCTCATAGGCGCCGACCCCCGACTCCAGCCGCTCCACCAGGCGGTCGCGGTCCTCCTTCAGCGTCTCCAGCTTGGGGCCGCGCGCCAGCCGGATCGACTGCTCCACGTCGCGGACGGTCAGCGCCAGCCGGTACAGCTCCTGGCCCGCCCCGGCGGCACCCGCCAGCGCGGCCCCGGCCTCGGGGTCGCCCTCCAGGCGCTGGGCGAGCTGCTCGGCGGTCACCCCGGCCCGCTCCAGGCGCTGGTACGGCCCCCACGCGGCGCTGCGGCGGAACTTCGAGCGCATGCGCTCGCGGCGCAGCATCTCGGCGGCCTCGCCGAAGAACCCGCGCACCTCCGAGCCGAGCTCGGCCCGTCCGCCGTGCAGTTCGAGGGAGTCGCGCTCGGCGGGCATGGCGCGGGCCAGGCGCCGGTAGTCGAGCCAGCGGACCACCGCCAGGGCGCCCGAGAGTCCGGCCGCGACCACCCAGACGCCGTCGGAGCCGGTGATGCCGTCGAAGGGGACGAAGAACGCCGAGCCCGCCACCGAGCCTCCGGCGGCGGCCGTCCAGAACCGGGCCGAGGACAGCCTGCCGCGCAGGCGCCTGCGGGCGCGCTTGCGGTCCCTGGCGTCCACCGGGGCGTCCCCCCTCAGCTCTTGGTCGAGTCGGCCTCGGCCTCGGAGTCGCCGTCATTGCCGAGGCTGTCGCGGATGTCGGCCAGGCGGGCGTTGGTGACCGACTCCTTGGACTCGACCGCCGGGCTCTCGGTCTTGGGCTCGGAGCCGGCGGCGGAGCCGGAGAGCTGGTCGCCCTCGAGGGAGGCGCGGATCTGGTCCAGACGGGACGAGCCGGCCATGTCGCGGCTGGCGCGGTCGACCTCCAGCAGGCGGCCCTCGACGGTGTTGCTGGCCAGTTCGGCGCGGCCCATGGCGTTGGAGTAGCGCCCCTCGATCTTGTCGCGGACCTCCCCGAAGTCCGGCACGTTCCCGGGAGAGGCCGTCTGCGACATCGACTCGAGCGAGGAGGCGATGGTCTCCTGCATCTTGGCCTGCTCCAGTTGGCCGAGCAGCTTGGTGCGCTCCTGCAGCTTCTGCTGCAGCATCGTCTGGTTGTCCTCGACGGCCTTCTTCGCCTGGTCGGCCGCGGCCAGCGACTGGTCGTGCATCGTCTTCATGTCTTCAAGGGACTGTTCGGTGGAGACAAGCTGACTCGCCAGCACCTCGGCGGTCTGCTCGAACTCGCGGGCCTTCGCCTCGTCGCCTTCGGCGCGCGCCTTGTCCGACAGCACGAGCGCCTGACGCGCCTGCGCCTGCAGCCGCTCCACTTCGGCCATCTGGCGGTTGAGCTTCATTTCCAACTGGCGCTGATTCCCGATCACCGAGGCGGCCTGCCCCACCAGTACCTGGTGCTGCTTCTGCGCTTCCTCGATCGCCTGCTGGATCTGGATCTTGGGGTCGGCGTGCTCGTCGATCTTCGCGCCGAACAGCGCCATCATGTACTTCCAGCCCTTGACGAACGGATTGGCCATTATCGGGGTCCTTCCGGTGATGTAAACGCCGACTTCCCTACAGTGTCGGACATCCTCGCCACGAATGCGCGCCAGGGTGACCGGCTCATTCGCCAAAACTACATCATCGGTCGCGTTCAGGCAGCCGCCCGCAGTACCGAATCGGTCACCTCGCCACGGCGATGGCGAGACCGGACTTGGGCGATGGAAGCGGGCGACGCCGCGGCGACCCGGCGGCGGCGCGTCTGCTCCTCGATCGCGGGCTGCGCCTCGTGCTCGACCTCGCGCGGCAGCGGCAGCACCGCCACCGACCGGCCCTGCGGCGTCAGGGCGTCGCCGGGCTTCTCATGGGACGCGACCTCCCGGGCCACCTCCGCCAGGACCTCGCTCAAGCGCACCTGCAGCGCCCCGCACACCGAGGCCAGCAGCTCACTGGAGGGCTCCTTGTGACCGCGCTCGATCTCCGACAGGTACCCCAGGCTGACGTTGGCCTGCTTGGAGACGTCGCGGAGGGTCCGCCTCTGGGCGCGGCGGCGGCGACGCAGGGTCTCTCCCAGAAGTTCCCGCATCAACATCATCGAACTCTCCTCTGCGCCGCGATCACTCTGCAGCCTTGGCGGAGCCTGCGAGCCATCCATTGGTCAAGGCTAAGTGGCCACTGCAAGCCTAGCGCGTCCGGCCCGCCTCGCTCCCTCTCAATTTAAAGGCCTTCCAGAGGTAATCCATTCCCGTGGCCACGGTGAGGATCACCGCAGCGCCCATCAGCCACGGCCCGACCAGGTCCAGCGGCTCCGGCCACGGCCACAGGTACCAGGCCACCGCCGTGATCTGGAGGACCGTCTTCAGCTTCCCGCCGCTCCCGGCCGCGATGACCGAGTGCCGGAGCACCGCCATCCGCAGCGCGGTGATGCCCAACTCCCGCAGCAGAATCAGCGCGGTGACCCACCACGGCAGCACCCCGTGGAAGCTCAGCAGCACCAGCGAGGTGCCGATGAGGGTCTTGTCGGCGATCGGGTCGGCGAGCTTGCCGAACTCGGTGACCAGGCCGCGCGAGCGGGCCAGCCACCCGTCGACGAAGTCGGTCGCCGAGATGAACACGAACATCGCGCACGCCAGCATCCGCCACCCCGAGTGCTCCATGCCCGAGACGATCACCACGACCGCGAAGACCGGCACCAGGAAGATCCGGGCCACCGTCACGACGTTGGCGATGTTCCACGGCGACACCGGGCGCGGCTCGGACCTCACCGGGGCTCCTCCACGACCTCGGCGACCAGATCCACCCCGTGGGAGTCGACGATCTCGGCGGCGGTGAAATCGCCCACTCGAAGGCGGTCGACCGCGCCGACCAGCTCCACCGAGCCGTCGACCTCGGGGGCCTGGAAGGCGGCGCGGCCCTCGACGCCGTCGGCTCCGGCCGACTCCACCAGCACGGTCGCGCGCTCGCCGACCCGCTCGGCGGCACGCTGGCTGACCAGTTCGTCGACCAGCATGGAGACGCGGGTGAGGCGCCGGTCGACCACGTCGGGGTCGACGTGCCCGTCGAGGCCGGCGGCCTCGGTGCCGTCCTCGTCGGAGTAGGCGAACACCCCCACCGAGTCGAGTCGGGCCTCCGAGAGGAACCCGGTGAGCTCCTCGAGGTCGTCCTCGGTCTCGCCGGGGAAGCCGACGATGACGTTGGTGCGGGCTCCGGCCCGCGGGTCGCGCTCGCGGATCTGGTCGAGCAGGGCCAGGAAGTTGTCGGTGGACCCGAACCGCCGCATCCGCCGCAGCACGGCGGCCGAGGAGTGCTGGAACGACAGGTCGAAGTAGGGCGCGACCTTGCCGATGCGGCACACGGCCTCGATCAGGCCGGGGCGCAGCTCGGCCGGCTGGAGGTAGGACAGGCGGATCCACTCGATGCCGTCGACGGCGGCCAGCCCCTCGAGCAGGCGCTCGAGCGCGTCCGGGTCCGAGAGGTCCTTGCCGTAGGAGGTGGTGTTCTCCGAGACCAGGTTGAGCTCCTTGACGCCGTCGGCGGCGAGCCAGGCGGCCTCGGCGAGGACCTCCTCGGGGGTGCGGGAGACGAACGATCCGCGGAAGGACGGGATCGCGCAGAACGAGCAGCGCCGGTCGCAGCCGGAGGCGATCTTGAGGTTGGCGACCGGACCGGTCGACAGCCGCTTGCGGGTCACGGCCAGGTGCGCGGGGGCCCCGGCGGTGTCGGCGGCGGCCGCGGCCTGGTCGGCCCGGGAGTGCCCGGGGACGACGGCGGCGGCGCTCTGCCGGTCGGCGGGGGTCAGGGGCAGGAGCCGGCGCCGGTCGGTGGGCCGGTGCGAGTCGAGCTCGCGCCCGGAGAGCACGTCGTCGAGGCGCGCGGCCATGTCCGGGTAGTGGTCGAAGCCGAGAACCGCGTCGGCTTCGGGGAGGCTGTCGGCCAGCTCGGTCCCGTAGCGCTCGGCCATGCAGCCGGTGGCGACGACCTTGGCGCCGGTCTCGGCGGCGTCGAGCAGCACGTCGATCGATTCGGCCTTGGCCTGTTCGATGAACCCGCAGGTGTTGACCATGACCACGTCGGCGTGCTCGCCGTCGTCGGTCACACTCCACCCGCCGGCCGCCAGGCGGCCGGCCAGTTCCTCGGAGTCGGTCTCGTTGCGCGCGCAACCGAGCGTGAGGACCGCTACCTTTTTCGCGGCCGATTGAGCTGATGACACCACAAAAGCGTACCTAGCTGTGATCGGCCGACGGCCGGGCGGCGGCGACGACCACGTTTTTCCACGCCCGGGCGGCGTGGACCGCCCCGGCGATCACCCACCTGTATGATGGCTGCTCGCCTTTGGCGCTTATGCCATAAGCTTGCCTCATGTCCCCCATAGGCAACGCCTCTGCCCGCGTCAGACCCTTCCGCCGGTCCGCGCTGCTCGCCCTCGGCGCGGCCGCCGCCCTGACCGTCGCCGCCTGCGGCGAAGCGCCCACCGGAGCCCTGAACACCCGCGCCGGCTACACCGCCGACGGCGCCGAGGTCCCGGTCTCGATCTGCCCCGAAGGCGAATCGCACCTGACCGACGAGGAGGGGACCCTCATCGGCCCCCACTTCGCGCTGCGCGTCGAGTGCGCCGCCTCCTTCGACGAGATCCCCGAGGACTACCAGCTCGAGTACCTGCTCGGAGAGGGCACCGAGCTGTTCCCGCCGCCGGCCGGCCACGAGTTCACGGTCGTCCAGTTCGCCCCGGAGCCGGGCGTCGAGGCCCAGCACCCGGTCAAGGACGACACCGAGCTCGAAGGCACCCTCGCCATCGGCGAGCAGACCTGGGACTTCGACGGCGAGGTCCCGGCCCCCGGCTCGGCGTACTTCGCGGTCGCCCAGGAGGGCGCGCCCATCACCCTGGAGGTCAACGACACCGACCGGACCCAGTCGATGGACCTGCGCGAACGCACCCGGGACGGCCTGATCGAGGCCTACTACCAGGGGTCGCGCCGGACGATCACCACCGACTCGGTGGAGAACACGGTGAGCGCCTACCTGGAGTCCGGCAGCTACCAGTACAGCCTCGACGAGTGGACCTACGTGGTCACCTTCGTGGTCGACCGGTCGGTCTTCACCGAGGACGAGGGCTGGGTCGCCGACGCCGACCGGGCCAGGCTCAGCATCGACTTCGTGTGGTTCCGCGAGACCCAGGAACTGGGGCTGGTCTGGGACATCGACCCCGAGGAGGTCCTGGAGGTCTCCGGCCCGGACGGGGCCCTGGAGGCGGCCGAGGTCGACAGCTACGACGAGGACTGGGACGGCGACCAGGTGGGCCGCTACTACACCCTCACCTACGACGTCCCGGCCGAGGCGCTGGAATTCGACCTCACCTTCCACCCGACCGGGCACATCCAGTGGGAAGAGGAAGGCGTGGACATGCCCGTCGACGGCGACGAGGAGCACGAGGTCTCGGTCGACTTCGGCTGAGGGCGCCCCGTAATCCGCCGCGGATCGAGGCGATCACGTCCCCCAGCTCGTCGGGCTTGACCAGGACGTCGCGGGCCTTGGTGCCCTCGGAGGGGCCGACCACGCCGCGGGTCTCCATCAGGTCCATCAGGCGCCCGGCCTTGGCGAAACCGACCCGCAGCTTGCGCTGCAGCATCGAGGTCGAGCCGAACTGGGTGGTGACCACCTGCTCGACCGCCTGGCACAGCACGTCCATGTCGTCGCCGATCTCGGGGTCGATGTCCTTCTTGCCGCCGGGAGGGGCCGTGACCTCCTCGATGTACTGCGGCTCCATCTGCGATCTCACGTGCTCGACGATGGCCTCGATCTCGGTGTCGGAGACCCAGGCGCCCTGGATGCGCTCGGGCTTGGCCGCGCCCATCGGCAGGAACAGGCCGTCGCCGCGCCCGACCAGCTTCTCGGCGCCGCCCTGGTCGAGGATGACCCGGGAGTCGGCGAGGCTGGAGGTGGAGAACGCCAGCCGCGAGGGCACGTTCGCCTTGATCAGGCCCGTGACCACGTCCACCGACGGCCGCTGCGTGGCGAGCACCAGGTGGATCCCGGCCGCGCGCGCAAGCTGCGTGATCCGGACCACCGACTCTTCCACGTCGCGGGCCGCCACCATCATCAGATCGGCCAGCTCGTCGACGATCACCAGCAGATACGGGTGGGGCCGCAGCTCGCGGTCCGAACCGGGCTCGGCCTGGAGCTCGCCGGAGCGGACCTTGCGGTTGAAGTCCTCCACATGCCGGACCCCGGCGTAGGCCAGGTCCTCGTACCGCATGTCCATCTCCTTGACCACCCACTGCAGCGCGTCCGAGGCCTTCTTCGGGTTCGTCACGATGGGGTGGACCAGGTGCGGGATGCCCTCGTAGTTGGCCAGCTCCACCCTCTTGGGGTCGATCAGCAGCAGCCGCACCTGCTCGGGGGTCGCGCGCACGAGCGTCGACCCCAGCAAGGTGTTTATGAGGCTGGATTTCCCCGAGCCGGTGGCGCCGGCCACAAGAAGGTGAGGAGTATTCGTCAAGTTCGTCAGGATGTAGCCGCCCTCGACGTCCTTGCCCAGACCCACCAGCATCGGATGGTCGTCGGCCTTCGCCTGCGCCGACCGCAGCACGTCGCCGAGCGCGACGTTCTCCCGGTCGGTGTTGGGGATCTCCACGCCCACCGCGCTCTTGCCCGGGATCGGGTTGATGATGCGGATGTCCGGGCTCTTGACCGCGTACGCGATGTTCTTCGACAACTGGATGATCCGCTCGACCTTGACGGCCGGTCCCAGCTCGATCTCGTAGCGGGTCACGGTCGGCCCGCGGGTGAAACCGGTGACGGCCGCGTCCACGTTGAACTGCCCGAAGACCTCCTGGAGGGCGGCGATCACGGCCTCGTTCGACTTCGACCGCTTCTTGGCGGCCGGGCCGGGCGGCAGCAGCTCCATCCCCGGCAGCCGGTAGTCGTCGTCCATGGCCGCCGAGCCCTCCGAGAGCGTCGGCTGCTCCACCTTCTTCGGCGGCGGGGTGTGCTCGGGCGGCTCGCGTTCGGGTTCGGCGATGACGGTGGTATCGCGGCCGCCCGGCGCCGGATCGTTCAGCTCCGGCACCTCCTCGGGCGACAGGCGCGGCAGGACCGTGGTGGCGCGGTGGACGTTCCGGGCCTCCTCCTCCTGGAGGCGCTTGGCGGCCTCGCTCTTGCGGTGCGCCTTCCGCTTGGACCCGCCGCCGGAGTCCTCGAACGACTCCACCTTGCCGGTCGCCAGCTCCCACAACCGCACCAGCTTGGCCGGTACCTGGTTGAGCGGGGTGGCCGTCGCGACCAGGACGCCGAACACCAGCAGCAGCACCAGCAGCGGGAAGGCCACATAGGGCGAGACGCCCAGCGACACCCCGCCGCCGACGATCCAGCCGATCTGGCCCCCGGCGGCCATGCGGTCGCCCATGTCCGACGGCAGCCCCGAGATCAGATGCAGCAGGCCCAGGCTCGACAGCCAGATCGCACCCCAGCCGACCAGCGCCCGGCCGTGGGCCTCCTCGGGCGGTTCCATGCGCATCACCCGCAGCCCCCACAGGACCAGCAGCACCGGCAGCGCGCGCGTGGCCAGGCCCAGCGCCCAGTCCAGACCGAACGCCAGGTGCTCCCCCACCGGCCCGGCCACGTCGAACCACACCGCCATCGCCAGCACGATCGCCACGGCGATGATCAGCAGCCCCAGGCCGTCGCGGCGGTGGGCCGGGTCGATCCGGCGGGCCGTGGCCGCCTCCTTGCCGACCGAGCGGGCCACCCAGCCGGTGGCGCGGGCACTGCCGACCCACAGGCCGCGCAGCGCCATCCCGCTCGCCTCGATCGGACCGGGGATCGCATCGGCGCGGCGCTTCTTGGCCGCCGCCTTCTGCGCCGGGGTCTTCCTGCGCTTGGCGGGCGCCCGCTTGGCCGGCGCGCGCTTCGCGGTCCGCTTGGCCACCTTCTTCTGGGTGGGCTTCCGCTTCGCGGACGAGGTCCGCTTGCGCGCGGTCTTGCGCGCCCTCCCGGAAGTCTTCGCCATCATGGCCCATACGTTACCGCCGCCGCTCCCGTATACACGCTCTAGAGTGAGGCCCATGCCGAGAACGATCTTGGTGACCGGCGCCGGGCGCGGGCTCGGGCGATCACTCGCCGAGCGCCTGAGCGAGCGCGGTGAGGCCGTGATCGCCCACGCGCGGAGCCGGTCCGCGCTGGAGGGGGTGCCGTGCGAGCGGCGCCTCATCGCCGACCTCGAAGCGCCCGAAACGCTGGCCGAGCGGGTGGCCGGGGCGCGGATCGAGCACCTGGACGCGCTGGTCCACAATGCCGGGGTCGCGCACACCGGTCCGGTCGGCGAGCAGCGGCCCGACCGATGGCGGCAGAGCCTGGCGGTGAACCTCGCCGCACCGGCGGAACTGACCCGGCTGCTGCTGCCGGCCCTGCGCGCGGCCCGCGGCCGCGTGGTGTTCGTCAACTCCGGGGCGGGCCTGTCGGCGGGGCCGGGCTGGAGCTCGTACGCGGCGGCCAAGCACGGCCTGCGGGCGCTGGCCGACGCCCTCCGGGCCGAGGAGCGGGCCGCGGGCGTGCGCGTGACGAGCTTCTATCCGTCGCATTTCGACAGCGACATGCAGCGGCGCGTGCGCGAGCAGTTCGGTTCGGACTACGATCCGGACCGGGCCATCAGCCTCGAGTCGGTGACCGACGCCCTGATCGGCCTGCTGGACGCCCCGGAGGACCTGGTCGTCAACGACATCCGCGTGGAGCCGCCTAACCCTCTGCCGATCCGTCCGCGTGCTGATCGTCGGTCTCCTCCGCCTTGAGCGGCCTGCCGCGACGGCCTTCCACTCGAGGCCGTGCGGCGGCGCGGTCCATCAGGTGCTCGATCTCCTGGGCGAGCGTGAGCCCGTCCTGCTCGGCCAGCCGCTGGAGCCGGTCGTGCAGCGACTTGGGAACCTCGATCGTCGTCATCACGGTCGTACCGTGCAGGATGGCCGCCGCGGGCGTGGCTACGCCACGCCCGCGAAACGACCCGCGAAGCAGTGAGCTCTCACACTTCCAGGACGTGGGGGACGATCATCGGGCGGCGGCGGTAGGTGTCGTTGACCCACTTGCCGACCGTCCGGCGCAGGATCTGCTGGAGCTGGTGCGGGTCGGCCACGCCGTCGGAGGCGGCCGCCTCCATGGCGTCGTCGATGAGCGGCAGGACGCCCTCGAACGCCTTCGGGTCCTCCGAGAACCCGCGGGCCGACACGGTCGGGCCGCCGACCACCTTGCCGTTCTCGGAGTCGATCACCACCGTGGCGGCGACGAAACCGCCGTCGCCCAGGACGCGCCGCTCGTTGAGGACCGGCTCGCCCACGTCGCCGACCGACAGGCCGTCGACGTAGACCAGGTTGTTCGGGAGGTGGCCGACCAGCCGGGCGCGCCCGTCGACGAGGTCGACCACGTCGCCGTTCTCGACCACGATCACCTGGTCGGACGGGACGCCGGATTCGACCGCGAGCCGGGCGTGGGCCTGCAGGTGCCGGTACTCGCCGTGGACCGGGATCATGTTCGAGGGCTTGACGCTGTTGAGCACGTACAGCAGCTCCCCGGCGGGCGCGTGCCCGGAGACGTGGACCTTGGCCACGTCCTTGTGGATCACCGAGGCGCCGGTCTGGGCCAGGCGGTTGATGACCCCGTAGACGGCCGTCTCGTTGCCGGGCACGAGCGAGGAGGCGAGGATGACCGTGTCGTCGGAGTCGACGGTGATGTGCCGGTGGTCGCCCGAGGCCATGCGGCCGAGGGCGCTCATCGGCTCGCCCTGGGAGCCGGTCGACATGTAGACGATCTCGTCCTTGGGCAGCCGCACCGCCTCGTCCATGCTCACCAGGAGCCCCTCGGGGATCTTCAGCAGGCTCAGGTCCCGGGCGATGGCCATGTTGCGGACCATGCTGCGGCCCACGAACGCGACCTTGCGGCCGTGGGACCAGGCCGCGTCGAGCACCTGCTGGACCCGGTGGACGTGGCTGGCGAACGAGGCCACGATGACCCGGCCGGTGACGTCCTCGAACAGCTTGTCCAGGACCGGCCCGATCTCGCGCTCGGCGGTGACGAAGCCGGGGATCTCGGCGTTGGTCGAATCCGACAGCAGCAGGTCGACGCCCTGGTCGCCGAGCCTGGCGAAGCCGGCCAGGTCGGTGATCCGCCCGTCGAGCGGGAGCTGGTCCATCTTGAAGTCGCCGGTGTGCAGCACCAGGCCGGCGCCGGTGCGGACGGCCACGGCCATCGCATCGGGGATGGAGTGGTTGACCGCGAGGAACTCCAGCCCGAACGGGCCCAGGTCGATGGTGTCGCCTTCGGCGACGAGGCTGCTGACCGGCTTGATGCGGCGCTCGCGGAGCTTGGCCTCGACCAGGGCCACGGCGAACCTGGAGCCGACCAGCGGGATGTCGTTCTTGTGCTCGAGCAGGAACGGGATGCCGCCGATGTGGTCCTCGTGCCCGTGGGTGATGACGATCGCCTCGATGTCGTCGAGGCGGTCGAGGATGGGCGTGAAGTCCGGCAGGATGAGGTCGACGCCCGGCTGCTCGACGTCGGGGAACAGGACACCGCAGTCGACGATGAGCAGCCGCCCGTCGTACTCGAACAGGGTCATGTTCCGGCCGATGGCGCCGAGGCCGCCGAGGGGCGTGATGCGGAGGCCGCCGGCGGGCAGCTCGCCGGGATCGCGGAGGTCGCCGGATCTGCTGCGGCTCATCGGACCTCCTCCACCTTCGCCAGGTTCTCGGCTATGAAGTCGGCGACCATCGAATCCGCCGGGGTCAGCGGCAGCCGCGGCTCGCCGGCGGGCAGGCCGCGCTGGGCCAGGGCCGACTTGACCGCGACCACCCCCTGGGCCGGACCCTGGAGGGCGCTCAGGGCCGGCAGGAGGGCGTCGTTGATCGAGGAGGCCCGGTCGACGTCGCCCTCGTCGTAGGCGTCGAACATGGCGTTGATCTGCCGGCCGACGAGGTGGGCGATGACCGAGACGACGCCGACCTGGCCGGTCGCGTAGGCGGCGAGGTTGAGCGCGTCGACGCCGCAGTAGAAGGTGAGGCCGGTGGCGACGCGGACCCGCTGGCTGCCCGAGAGGTCGGCGGTGGCGTCCTTGACGGCGATGATCCGCGGGTGCTCGGTGAGCCGCAGGTAGGAGGCGTCGGTGATCGGCACGCTCGAGCGCGGCGGGATGTCGTAGAGCATGCAGGGCAGCTCGGTGGCGTCGGCGATGGTGGTGAAGTGCGCCTCGATGCCCTCCTGGGGCGGCCGCGAGTAGTAGGGGGTGACCAGCAGCAGGCCCTGGGCCCCGGCCTTCTCGGCGTCCTGTGCGAGGCTCACCGAGTGGCGGGTGTCGTTGGTCGAGGCGCCGGCGACGATGTGGGCGCGGTCGCCGACGGTCTCGACGACGGTCTCGATGAGCTGGGCCTTCTCTACGTCGGTGGTGGTGGGCGACTCGCCGGTGGTGCCGTTGAGGACCAGTCCGTCGAGTCCCTGCTCGTCGACCAGGTGGCGGGCCAGTTCGGCGACGCCGGGGACGTCGAGTTCGCCGGACGGCGTGAAGGGCGTGATCATGGCCGTCAGTGTGCGCCCGAAGGGCCGAGTCACATTACGCATTTGCTTTCACCAATACTGCTTGAGGCGGTCCGGGGCCTCGAGGCCCGGTCGCTCGTTCGTTCACTGTCTCAAGTTGCGCCGCCGCCTCGGGCGGCTTCGGTCGTCTTCGCTCCCGCATCGGCGTCCGCGGTGCCGCCGACCGGCGCACCTAGCCTTCGGTGACGTAGGGGCTGTGCGCGACTTCGGTGCCGTCGTCGAGCGAGGCGATCTCGAAGTCCTCGAAGACGTTCGCGGCCTTCTCCTGGAGCCGGCGCAGGCATTCGACGGCCAGCGCGCGGATCTCGACGTCGGCGTGCTCGGAGGCGCGCATGGCGATGAAGTGGCGCCAGGCGCGGTAGTTGCCGGTGACGACGATGCGGGTCTCGGTGGCGTTGGGCAGCACCGATCGCGCCGCCTGGCGCGCCTGCTTCCGGCGGAGGGTCGGGTTGGCCACGTCGGCGAACTTCTTCTCCAGGCCCTCGAGGAGGTCGTCGTAGGCCTGCTGGGAGGCGTCGGCGGCGGCGAGGAACCGCTCGTGGAGCTCGGGGTCGGAGGCGATCGCCTCGGGCTCGACCATCCGGCCTTTGCGCTCGGGGACGTAGCGCTGGCTCAGTTGGGAGTAGGAGAAGTGCCGGTGGCGGATCAGCTCGTGGGTCAGCGACCGGGAGATGCCGGTGATGTAGAAGGTGACGCTGCCGTGTTCGAGGACCGAGAGGTGCCCTACCTTGAGGATGTGGTCGAGGTAGCCGGTGTTGGTGGCGGTCTTGGGGTTGGGCTTCTTCCAGGACTGGTAGCAGGCGCGGCCGGCGAATTCGGCGAGCGCCGAGCCGCCGTCGGCGTCGGTGTCCCAGGGGATGTCGGCCGGGGGCTCGAAGTGCGTCCAGGCGATGAGTCGGACGTCCATCGGTACGATTTCGGGCATGCCCCGGTCCCCCTCGTGATCGGTGTGCTTACTGGTTGTATCCGCTCTATGAGCCTACTCGGGCGGCGAGTGTGGGCCTCACCGCGCCCGTCGGGGCCACGGTGTCATCTGTACCCGAAGACGCAGGGGTTCGACCAGGGTTTTTCGCCTTCGGGCCTGCGGTGGCGGCACGGTGGACGGTGTGCGGAGTTGACAGACGTCAGAAGTGATGTCAACATGGTGTCATGGACTTGACGCCGCATATCGAATCGCTCCGCCGGAGCCTCACCGCCGCCGCCGCGCCGGCCGGTGAAGACGCCGCACGGACCGCCGAACTGTTGACAGAGTCGCTGGACGCGGGGGCGCGGCTCGCGCTGATGGAGGCGCTCTCCGAGGCCGCCGCCGAGATCACCGCCGGGCTCGACCAGGCCGGGTCGTCGGCCTCGGTCGATCTGCGCGTGCGCGGCAAGGAGGTCGACCTCCGGGTCACCGACGTCGAGGCCGCGGAGGCCGCCCCGCCGCCGGCGCCGCCTGTCGACGACGACGTCGCCCGCATCACGCTCCGGCTGCCCGAGTCGCTCAAGGAGGACGTCGAGAAGGCCGCTTCCGGCGACGGCGCCTCGGTGAACGCGTGGCTGGTCCGCGCGATCAACAACGCCGTGCACGCCTCGCGGGCCTCCGGCCAGCAGAGCGGCGCGAAGTACAGCCAACGCATCACCGGTTACGCAAGGGCGTAGGGATTATGAACGAATACACCGAATTCACCCACGAGGGCCCGATCACCGCGTCGATCACGCTGGCCGAGGGCTCGGTCAACGTCACCGGCCACGAATCGGACGTGGTGCTGGTCGAGATCAAGCCGGCCCAGCGCCCCGACAGCGACAACGACGCCGCCGACCTGGCGCGCGTCGACTTCGAGGACGGCCACCTGCGCGTGGTCGCGCCCGAGAAGGCCCAGAACTGGCTGTTCAAGCGGCAGATCGGCGTCCACATCGGCGTCAAGGTGCCAATCGGCTCCGAGATCGCGGTCAGGTCCACTTCGGCTCCGATCAGCCTGCACGGCAAGCTCGGGCCGGTCTCGGTCAACACCGTGGCCGGGTCGGCCACGGTCGAGCACGCCACCTCCGTGCGGGCCAACACCGTGTCGGGTTCGGTCAGCGTCATCGAGGCGACCGAGGACATCCGCGCCAACACCGCTTCGGGTCAGGTCAAGGCCGACCGCGTCGGGGGCGACCTGTCGGCCAAGACCGTCGCCGGGGGGATCGTGGTCGAGAAGGTGGCCGGATCGGTCAGCGTCAACACCCTCTCGGGCGGGATCGACATCGGCGCGCTCAAGTCGGGCACGTGCCGGGCCAACACCGTCTCCGGGCGGATCAGCCTCGGCGTGGTCGGCGGGACCGACGTCTGGATGGACCTGGACGCCAAGGCCGGGACGGTCACCTCGGAACTGGCGCCCGGCGACACCTCGCCGGCGCCCAGCGACGAAGGCACCAGCCTCGAGGTGCGGGCCAGGTCGGTCTCGGGCGACATCTACCTGCACAAGGCGAACGCCTACACATAGAAGTAGGTGAACGGCTCCCACGGCAGGTTGCGGGCGACGAAGAAGACGCCCCAGGCGATCAGGAACGACGTCAGCACCCCCGGGGTGAGGTGGAACCGCGGCAGTCGCCACCTCACCTTCGGGGCGAAGCGCGGCAGGGCCCAGGTCACGAACATCCAGACCAGGAACGGGGCGGCGAACACGGCCATCGCGTGGTGCCGGGCCGCCTCGGGCAGGTCGGCGGTGACCAGGTAGTAGAAGGCGCGGGTGCCGCCGCATCCGGGGCAGTCGAACCCGGTGGTCATCTTGAACAGGCACGTGGTGGGGCCGGTGTCGTCGGTGGGGTCGGCCGCGACGATCGCAGCCGCAGCCAGCGCGAAGCCGCCCAGCACTGCGACCGGGGCGAGCCAGGGCTTGGACAGCGTCCACGAGGTCAGCCGCGCGGCGGCGCCTTCACCGCGTCGGGGCGCGGCGTTCTCCAGGGTGGTCTCATCGACGGCGCACACCCCCTCAGCCTAGCCCGGCCCGGCGCCCTCGGGCCAGGCGTGCCGATTCTCCCGGAATTCACCGGTCCGGTACGTGCGGGCGCTTAGGCTCGGGGCATGCTCGGTCTCGCCAGACGCCTCGCCTCCGCCGTCGCCGCGATCGCCGTACTGGCCGCCTCCGGCGGGTGCATGCGGCTCGAACTGGACCTGGAGGTCAGGCCCGACGAGACGGTGGGCGGCACGTTCACCATCGCCTGGAGCGAGGAGTTCCTCGACGAGGTCCGCTCCGGCGAGGCCTCGGTCAGCGAGTCCGATTTGGAGGCGTTCATGGACGCCGTGCTGGAGGGCGCTCCCGGGGCCGATCGCGAACCGTACCGGTCCGAGGGCTTCGTCGGTCGGACCGCATCCTTCACCGGCCGGCCGCTGAGCGAGTTCGCCGAGTCCACCGGCGAGGAGTGGGGCTTCCTGCGCATCACCCGCGAGGACCGCCGGTACCTGCTGGAGGCCCGCTGGGACCTCCGCCCCTCGGGCTTCCTCGATCCCGGGGAGTTCGAGGACGCCCGGTTCCTGGTGTCGGCGACCTTCCCGGGCCGGGTCGGCGACCACAACGGCGAGCTCGAGGGCCGCACCGTCACCTGGCGAATGACCCCGGGCCAGGACTACGAGCTGCACGCCGAGGCGGTCAAGGCCGACGGATGGGCGTACCTGTGGGCCGGTCTCGCCTCCCTGGCGGCGGTGCTGGCGCTGCTGTGGCTGTGGCAGTGGTTCCGGATCCGCAAGCACTCCACGGGGATGCGACGTTAGCTCAGGCACAAACCGTGGCCGCCTCGCTCGGGGACCGTAGGCTGGGTGCCGGTCCGCGTTCACGGAACCGCAACGGCGACGAGGAGGGCCGGTGACCCAGCACCGCTCGGAGGGCAAGGGCTCCAAGCACAAAGACCCTCGGCTCGATCTCAGCGTCGGCGAGGTGCTGGCCGCCACCGGCGCCACGGTGCTCGGCACGCTGCTGGTCAAGCTCCTCGATCTGTGGGGCACCGTGCTCGGCACCGCGGTCCTGAGCCTGTTCACCTCGGTGGGCGCGGTCCTGCTCCTGCGCACGATGCGGCAGACCAGCGACCGGGTCAAGTTGCAGCTCGCGGCCCTGTCGGCGGCGGCGAGCACGGGCGACGGCCGGGCGCGGGAGACGCTCGGCGAGGCCGACACCGACGAACTGCCGTCGCCCGAAGAGGCGGCCGAAGCGGCCGAGACCATGGAGAAGCGCCACTCCCCCAAGCGCACGCTCATCGCCATCCTGGTCTCCAGCGTGCTGGTGTTCGCGCTGACCATCGGCACGCTCACGCTCCTGGGCGGCATCACCTCCGGCGATCCGAGCCGACTGATCATCGAGCGGAGGATCACGGTCTACGAGACCACCGAAGTCGAGGGCGACCGCGGCGGCACCGAGCCGACCGCACCGGCCGGGCCGGAGACCGAGCCGGACGAGCCGACCGAGTCCGAGCCCGAGACCTCCCCCGCCGAGGAGACGACCGAGCCGACGTCCGAGGAGCCCGACGACGAGACGTCCACCGAGGATGCATCCGAACAGGACGAGGGCATGGACGATCCCGAGGAGCCGACCAGCGCCGAACCGACCGGGACCGGATCGGACTCCCCGGCCGACGGGGAATAAGTCGAGCAGCTCGTCGATGCCGACCGTCAGGCCCGGGCGGCCGGTCACGGCCCGCACCGCCAGCAGCACGCCGGGCATGAACGAGGCGCGGTCCAGCGAGTCGTGGCCGATCGTGAACCGCTCCCCCTGGCCGCCGAAGCGGACCTCCTGACTGGCCACGTACCCGGCCGAGCGGATCGCGTGGACGTGGACGCCGTCGACCTCGCCGCCCCGGGCCCCGGTCGCGTCCTCCACGGTCGCGTCCGGCATCGGGCCCAGACCCGCCTCCCCGCGGGCCGCCGCGATCAGGCGCGCGGTGTGCACCGCCGTGCCGCTCGGGGCGTCCACCTTCCGCGTGTGGTGGGACTCGATCACCTCGGCGGTGGTGAAGTGCTTGGCGGCCCTGGCGGCGAACTGCATCATCAGCACCGCGCCGATCCCGAAGTTCGGGGCGATGATCGACCCCACCTCCGGGTCGTCGCCGAGCATCTCGCGGACCCGGTCGAGCCGGGCCGTGTCGAACCCGGAGGTCCCGACCACGGTGTGCAGGCCGTGGTCGATGCACCAGGCCAGGTTGCCCATGACCACACCGGGGAGCGTGAAGTCGACGACCACCTCGGCGCCGGCCTCGGCCAGGTCCTCGAGCGGCTCGTCGTGGTCGATGGCCGCGACCAGCGACATGTCGTCGGCATCGGCCACGGCCTCGCAGACGGTCCGGCCCATCCGGCCGCGCGCGCCCAGCACCCCGACGTTGATCATGCGAACTCCTCCCGGTCGAACGGCCCCACGGCCGCGGTCGTCATCGGTTGCGACAGGATATCGGCCGCCACGGCCCTGACATCGTCGGACGTGACCGCCTCGTTGCGCGCCAGGTCCCGCTCCAGGGTCTGGAGCTCGCCGTACAGCAGCTCGTCGCGGCCGAGCCACTCCATGCGCGCACCGGAGTCCTCGGCGGCCATGAGCACGCCGACCTGGTACATCTTCTTGCCGCGCCGCAGCTCCTCGTCGCCGACGCCGTCGGTGGCGGCCCGCTCGATCTCGGCCAGGATCAGGTCCCGGACCCGGCGGGACTTGTCGGGACTGCATCCGGCGTAGACGCTGAACAGCCCCGTCTCACCGAAGTAGGCCGAACCGGAGCGGACGGTGTAGGCCAGGCCGCGCTCCTCGCGGATGATGCGGAACAGTCGCGAGGACATGCCGCCGCCGAGGATGTTGTCGAGCACCCCGAGCGCGTACATACGCGGGTCCCGGCGCGACATGGTGCGGCAGCCGACCACCAGGTGGGCCTGCTCGGTGTCGTCGCGGGCGACCACGAGCGGCTCCGGGTCCACCGCCGCCACGTCGTATCCGGGTCCGGACGGCCGCCGCGGCGGCACCTCCGGTCCGGGCCGCATCGGGGCGAACGCCTCCCGCACCAGCTTCAGGGTCTCGTCGTGGTCGATGCCGCCGGCGACGCTGACGACCAGGTTCGAGTCCACGTAGTGCCGGTCGTAGAAGGCCCGGACCTGCTCGGCGGTCAGGGCGCGGACGGACTCGGCCGTGCCGGCGATGTCGCGGCCGAGCCCGCCGTCGCCGAACAGGGCCCGGTTGAAATGCTCGAACACCTGCTCGGCCGGGTCGTCGGCGGAGGCGGCGATCTCCTCCAGGATCACGCCGCGCTCGACTTCGACGTCGTCAGCGGCGATCCGCGAGCCGCACACCGCATCGCCGAGCACGTCGACCGCCAGCGGCAGGTCCTCGGCGAGGACCCGCTCGTAGTAGCAGGTGTGGTCGCGGGCGGTGTAGGCGTTCGACTCGCCGCCGACGGCCTCGATCACCCGCGAGATCTCCTCGGCCGAGCGCTTCTCGGTGCCCTTGAACAGCAGGTGCTCCAGGAAGTGGGAGGCGCCGGACTCGACGGCCGGCTCGTCGCGCGAGCCGACGCCCGCCCACGCGCCGAGCGTGGCCGACCGCATCGACGGGATCGCTTCGGTAACCACACGCAAACCGCTGGGAAGCACGGTGCGATGCACCGTGCTTCCCAGCGGTTCGTTCGCCAGCGTGTGAGTCTGAGGGAGACTCATCTACTCTTCGTTGTCCCCGTCTCCGCTGCGGCGGCGGCGCCGGCGGCGCTGGCCGCCCTCGCCCCCGCGGTCGTCGTCGCGGCGCCCGCCTTCGCGGCGGGGGCCGCGGGAACGGTCGCCCCGTCCGCTTTCGCGGCGCTCGGGCCGGCCCTTCTTGTAGCCCTCGGGCTCCTCGCCCTCCGGGTAGACCTTGTCGAGGTAGATCTTGCCGCGGTTGTCGATGTCGCCGATCTCCACCTC
The DNA here is from genome assembly GCF_002798405.1 of Glycomyces xiaoerkulensis. Classification (GTDB taxonomy): domain Bacteria; phylum Actinomycetota; class Actinomycetes; order Mycobacteriales; family Micromonosporaceae; genus Glycomyces; species Glycomyces xiaoerkulensis. The sequence goes on from NZ_PGGV01000027.1 coordinate 234,204, forward strand.
GAGCTTGTCGCCGACCGAGAGCACGTCCTCGACGCGCTCGACGCGCTTGCCGTCGCCGACCTTGGAGATGTGGAGCAGGCCGTCGCGGCCCGGCACCAGCGAGATGAACGCCCCGAAGTCGGTGGTCTTGACCACCGTCCCGAGGAAGCGGTCACCGACGTTCGGCAGGGTCGGGTTGGCGATCGAGTTGATCGTGTCGACCGCGGCCTGGGCGGCCGAGCCCTCCTCGGCGGCGACGTAGATGGTGCCGTCGTCCTCGACGGTGACATCGGCGCCGGTGTCCTCGGTGATCTGGTTGATCGTCTGGCCCTTCGGACCGATGATCGCGCCGATCTTCTCGACCGGGATCTTCAGCGTGGTGATCCGCGGCGCGGTCTCCGACAGCTCCGCCGTCTCCGAGATGGCCTCGGCCATGACGTCGAGGATCGCGTGCCGGGCGTCGTTGGCCTGGCCCAGCGCCCGCACCAGCACCTCCGAGGGCAGCCCGTCGAGCTTGGTGTCGAGCTGGAGGGCCGTGACGAACTCGCGGGTGCCGGCGACCTTGAAGTCCATGTCGCCGTAGGCGTCCTCGGCGCCGAGGATGTCGGTGAGGGTCACGTACTCGGGCCCGGCGTCGGTCTCCTCGCTGATCAGGCCCATCGCGATGCCCGCGACCGGGGCCTTGATCGGCACGCCGGCGCTCATCAGGCTCATGGTCGAGGCGCAGACCGAGCCCATCGAGGTCGAGCCGTTCGAGCCCAGGGCCTCCGAGACCTGCCGGATCGCGTACGGGAACTCCTCGCGGCTGGGCAGGACCGGGATCAGGGCGCGCTCGGCGAGCGCGCCGTGCCCGATCTCGCGGCGCTTGGGCGAACCGACGCGGCCGGTCTCCCCGGTCGAGTACGGCGGGAAGTTGTAGTTGTGCATGTAGCGCTTCTTCGACACCGGCGAGAGGGTGTCGATCGCCTGCTCCATGCGCAGCATGTTCAGCGTGGTCACGCCCAGGATCTGGGTCTCGCCGCGCTCGAACAGGGCCGAGCCGTGCACGCGCGGGAGGACGCCGACCTCGGCGGCCAGCGGCCGGATGTCGACCGGGCTGCGGCCGTCGATGCGGACGCCTTCGGCGATCACGCGGCGGCGCACCAGCCGCTTGGTCAGCGAGCGCAGCGCGGCACCGAGCTCGCCCTCGCGGCCCTCGAAGTCGGCGCCGATCTTCTCGAGCATGACGGCCTTGACGCGGTCGAGCTCGGTGCCGCGCTCGGCCTTGTCGGCGATGGTGAGCGCCTGGTCGAGCTCGGCGCCCACGGCCGACTCGACGGCGGCCAGGGCGTCGTCGAGGTATTCGGGGTAGAGCGGGAACTCCCCGGTGGGCTTGGCGGCGAGGTCGGCCAGCTCCCGCTGGGCGCGGACCAGCTCGGCGATGGCCGGCTTGACCGCCTCCAGGCCCTCGGCGACGGTCTCCTCGGTCGGCTTGGTGGCGCCGCCCTCGACCAGCTCGACGGTGTTGTCGGTGGCCTCGGCCTCGACCATCATGATCGCGACCTCGCCGGAGTCGAGGACCCGGCCGGTGACGATCATGTCGAAGGTGGCGCGGGCGGTCTGCTCGTGGGTGGGGAAGCACACCCACTGGCCGTCGATGAGGACGGCGCGGGTGGACCCGAGCGGGCCGGAGAAGGGCAGGCCGGAGAGCTGGGTGGACATGGAGGCGCCGTTCATGGCGACCACGTCGTACTCGTCGGCGGCGTCGACCGCGAGGATCGTGCCGATGACCTGGACCTCGTTACGCAGCCCGGAGACAAACGACGGCCGCAGGCCGCGGTCGATCAGCCGGCAGGTCAGGATCGCGTTCTCGCTGGGGCGGCCCTCGCGGCGGAAGAACGAGCCGGGGATGCGCCCGGCGGCGTACATCCGCTCCTCGATGTCGACCGTCAGCGGGAAGAAGTCGAGGTGCTCTTTGGGCCCCTTCGACATCGACGTGGTCGACAGGACCATGGTGTCGCCCATCTGGACGACGGCCGATCCCGGGGCGAGCTGGGCGAGGCGCCCGGTGCCGAAGACGATTTCGCGGGTTCCGAAGTCACCGTTGTCGATGACCGCCGTGGTGTGGTGTTCTCCGAGGTTGAAGGCCTCGGGTGTCCGTTCGTTCTGGTCGGACATTGAGTGTCGTACTCCTCATGATCGATGGTTCGGAGCGCGACAGCCATGCTCGGGCCGGTCTTCGATCGAAGCACTCGGTCCACGCCCGGTACGGACGCGGGCGGTCCGGATGCCACTACCGAGGACCGGCGGTCTCTGGCGGCCGCACTGGCCCCGGCGCACGGGGCACTTCGGTTCGAGCGTGGTGCTCTGCGCCCACCCTACGTTACTAGGAGTGCCTGGACGGACGGGCGGGCAAACGCGGAAGGGAGCGGATCGGCCCGCTCCCTTCCGCGAAAGCTGTTCAGCCTCGGATGCCGAGCCGCTCGATGAGCGAACGGTACCGGGTGATGTTCTCGGTGCGGAGGTACTTGAGCAGCCGACGGCGCTTGCCGACCAGCAGCAGCAGGCCACGACGCGAGTGGTGGTCGTGCTTGTGCTCCTGGACGTGGGCGGTCAGGTCCTTGATCCGCGCGGTCAGCAGCGCCACCTGGACCTCGGTCGAGCCCGAGTCGCCCTCGTGGGTGGCGTACTCCCGGATGATCTCCGACTTCTTGGCAGCTTCGAGCGCCATAGCGAACACCTTTCATTCTGCGGTCGGCCCGCGGTGCCGAGCAGGCCGGCCGGTTCGGATAACCGGACCAGGCTAGCAGCGGTTTCAGTCGAGCTCCAAGGCGGCGCGCGTCTGTGCGACGTCGGTCTCGATCTGCTCGGCCAGCGCGTCGACGGCGTCGAAGGCGATCTGCCCGCGCAGGCGCGAGACGAAGTCGAGCCGGACCTCGGCCTCGTAGAGGTCGCCGGAGAAGTCGAGCACGAACGCCTCGACCGTGCGGGCGTTCTCGCCGAAGGTGGGGTTGGTGCCGACGCTGATGGCCGCCGGGTGGCGGCGCGAGTCGTGGTGGAGCCAGCCGGTGTAGACCCCGTCGGCCGGGACCGCCAGCCCCGGGACCGGTTCGATGTTGGCGGTGGGGAAGCCCAGGTCGACCCCGCGCCCGGAGCCGTGGACGACGGCGCCCTCGACGCCGAAGGGGCGCCCGAGGATCTCGGCGGCGCCGACCACGTCGCCCTCGGCCAGGAGCGCGCGCACCCGCGTCGAGGAGTAGGCGGCCCCGTCGGCGGTCAAGGGCTGGGGCAGGGCTTCGAACGACAGCCGCTCGCCCAGTTCGCGGAGGGTGCCGACGTCGCCGGCGGCCTTGTGCCCGAAGCGGAAGTTCTCCCCGACCACGACCGCGACCGCGCCGGTGGTGCGGACGAGGTGCTCGATGAACCGGTCGGGGCCGAGTCTGGAGAGCTCCTCGGTGAACGGCAGCACGCACACGCCGTCCACGCCGAGCTCGCCGAGCAGTTCGACGCGCCGGTCCAGGCTCGTCAGTTTCGGCGGGACCGCCGAAGGGGCGACCACGGCGGTCGGGTGCGGGTCGAAGGTGACCACCACGCTGCGGGCGACGCGCTCGTCGGCGGCCTTGATCGCGGCCTTGACCAGCGCCGCGTGCCCGCGGTGCACGCCGTCGAACACGCCGATCGCGACCGCCGAGGCGGGCCAGCCTTCGGGTGTCGCCTCGAATCCTCGCCAGGTTTCCACGGGCACGATCTTCTCACTGCGGCCCGGCGCCCGCCCGGCGGACGGGCGCGGCGGTGGCCGCCGCCCCAGATCGGGTCCCCGAACGCCTCAGAGCATCATCGAGGAGTCGGCGTTGCCTCCGGATGCGAAGATGAGGAGCATCAGCACTCCGATCACCATCAGAAGGAACATGCCGAGCAGCAGCCAGCCGTTGCCGAGCGTTTCGGCCTCGGCGGGGAGCGGCTCGGATTCGGCGGCCTGCGGAGTCTCTTCTGCGGGGTCTGCGCTCATGACGGCCTCCTGGGTGGTGGTGCGGGCTCGGGAGGTGTCCCTCCATTCCTCGATTCTCGAAGAACTGTCGGATACCCGACCGTCATTCGCGAGAATCCCTCCGAACCCAGGCGCGAATCGGTACCCGAACGAATTACACCGTCGTCGGCACCGCCGCGGCCGGCGACGGGCCGCCGCCGGCCGCGGGCGCTAGCCCTTGACCGAGCCCGCGAGCAGACCGCGCACGAAGTAGCGCTGCAGCAGCAGGAACACCAGCAGCGGGACGATGATCGCGATGAACGCCGCCGCCGGCAGGCGGGTCCAGCCGAAGCCCCAGGTCCCGGCCATGTCGCCGAGGACGGCCGTCAGCGGCCGGGTGGCCTCGCCGCCGCCGAAGGTGCGGCCGACCAGGAAGTCGTTCCACACCCACAGGAACTGGAAGATCCCGATCGAGGCCAGCGCGGGCGTGATGAGCGGCAGCACCACCTTGCGGAAGACCTGGGAGTGGCTGGCCCCGTCGATGCGGGCCGCCTCCATCACGTCGCCCGGCAGTTCCCGCATGAAGTTGTGCAGCAGGAACACCGCCAAAGGCAGTCCGAAGATCGAATGGGCGATCCATACCTGAACGATGGTGTTGACCCCGTCCAGGTCCCAGGAGGGCATGATCGTGAAATCACCGATCGACAGTCCGCGGCTGAAGAACGACAGCAGCGGGATCAGCGCCATCTGGAGCGGCACCACCTGGAGGGCGAAGATCGAGATGTAGAACAGGTTGCGGCCGCGGAACTCGATCCAGGACAGCGCGTAGGCGGCCATGGCCGCGAACGTGACCGGGATGAGCACCCCGGGGATGGTGATGACGACGGTGTTGATCAGGTTGCGGACGAGGCCGCCGCCCTGGCCGGAGCTGTAGAGGACGTAGTTGTAGGTCTCGACGGTGAACTCGGAGGGGTTGGCCGACCACCAGCCGGTGGCGCGGATGTTGTCCTCCGGGCGCAGCGAGGAGATGAACAGGCCGGCGGTCGGGATCGTCCACAGCACGGCGATGACGACCGCCGCCAGGCTGGCGGCCCGGCTCGACAGGAGCCGGCGGATCCGCTGGCCGCGGCTCTCGCCGAGGCCGGAGGGCCGCCGTCCGGTTGCGGGCGATGAAGTCGTAGCGCTCATCTGCATCCTTCCGAGGAAACCCCGGTCTTGAGGCCGGGGAGGAATCGGGCTCCTGCCGAGCAGGTCAGGTACCGGCGAAGGCGACGCCTTCGCCGCCGACCCACCCCGAGACCCTTTTCACACAACCTGCATGTACATTGTGAGGCGTGAGTGTCACTGTGCGTCACCGGGCCTACCGGTTCCGGTGCTACCCGACCCCGGAGCAGGCCGACAACCTGCGCCGCACGTTCGGGTGCGCGCGACTGGTCTACAACAAGGCCCTCGAATACCGACACAAGGCCTACTACCGCCGCGGCGAGAGCATCACCTACAACCAGACCTCGGCCATGCTCACCCGCTGGAAGCAGGCCGACCGGTACGCCTACCTCAACGAGGTCTCCAGCGTCCCGCTCCAGCAGGCCCTGCGGCATCTTCAAAAGGGTTTCGCGGCCTTCTTCAAGCAGCAGACCGGCTACCCGCGTTTCAAGAAGAAGCGCACCGGGGCCGGTTCGGCCGAGTACACCCGCTCGGCGTTCAAATGGAATGCCGGGCAGCTCACGCTCGCCAAGCAGGCCGAGCCGCTCACGATCCGCTGGTCCCGCAGGCTCCCGGTCGGGGCGGTGCCGTTGACGGTCACCGTCTCTTGCGACGCGGCCGGGCGCTGGTTCGTGTCCCTGCTGGTCGAAGAGGACATTCCGGCGCTGCCCGAACGCGCCGAGGCAATCGGGGTCGACGCCGGGATCACCAATCTGCTCACCCTCTCCACGGGCGAGCAGGTATCGAACCCGCGTCACGAGCGGCGCGACCGCGCCCGCATCCGCCGACGGCAGCAAGCACTCTCCCGCAAGCAGAAAGGCTCGAATAACCACCGCAAAGCCCGGATCGAACTCGCCCGCGCCTATGCCCGCATCGCCGACCGGCGGCGCGACTTCCTGCACAAGCTCACCACCCGGCTGGTCAACGAGAACCAAGTGATCGCCGTGGAGGACCTGGGCGTGCGCGGGATGCTCGCAGGCCACACGCTGGCTCGCGCGATCGCCGACGCCGCCTGGGCCGAGTTCCGCCGCATGCTCGAATACAAGGCCGAATGGGCAGGCCGGACCGTGGTCGCGGTCGACCGGTTCCTGCCCACGACCAAGACCTGCTCGGCATGCGGCACCCTGCAAGAGGCCGTGCCGCTGTCGCAGCGGGTTTTCGAGTGCGCCGCCTGCGGCCACACCGAAGACCGCGACCTGAACGCGGCCAAGAACATTCTGGCGGCCGGGCTGGCCGTTACCGCCTGCCGAGACGGTGTAAGACACTGACACCCCCCGGGTGTTGGCGCGACTGTCGATGAAACAGGAAACCCAGTCGGCGACGACTGGAATCCCCTCCCTCCAGGGAGGGGATGAAGTCAACGTGCCTCCTGTTCCTGCCGGCGCACATTGCGCACCTGGTAGATGATGACGGGGATGACCATCAGGAACAGCACCACCGCCATGGTGGCGCCGCGGCCGCTGTTGCCGAGCCGGAACGCCTGGTCCCACATGTTGTGGGCCAGGACGTCGGTGCCGTGGTGGCCGCCGGTCATGGCCCGGACGATGTCGAACAGGCGGAGCGTGGCGAAGAAGACCGTCACGGTCACCACGATGATCGCCGAGCGGATCGAGGGGACGGTGATGTGCCAGAAGATCTCGGTGGGGCTGGCCCCGTCGATGCGGGCGGCCTCGATCATGTCGACCGGCACGCCCTTGAGCGCGGCCGACAGGACCACGGTGGCGAAGCCGACCTCGATCCAGATCAGCACCACCATCAGCAGGAAGTTGTTGAGCGGGAAGGTGTTGAGCCAGTTGACCGGGCCGGCCCCCAACCAGACCAGGACCTGGTTGAGCAGGCCGATCTGGTCGCCGGAGGCCTTGTACTGGTAGACGAACTTCCAGATGATCGAGGCGCCGACGAAGGAGATGCCCATGGGCAGGAACACCAGGGCCTTGTAGGTGCGCTCGCCGCGGCGGCCGTCGATGAGGACGGCGTAGACCAGGCCGACCGCGGTCGACAGCGCCGGCACGATGATGATCCACAGGGCGGTGTTGATCAGGGTCTGCAGGGCGTCGTCGTCCTGGAACATCCAGATGTAGTTGTCCAGGAAGATGAACTCGGTGCCGTCGGAGTTGAAGAACGACATGGCGAGCGTCCGGATCGCCGGGTAGATGAGTCCGACGGCGAGGAACGCCACGGCCGGGAACAGGAAGACGGTGGCGATCAGCCGGCTGCGGTTGCGTCTGGCGGCCAGTTCGGCCAGGCCGTAGAGGGCGAGCAGCACGGCCACGAAGGCCACCAGGCCGATCAGCAGCAGCCCGAACCGATCGGTCAGTTCGGAGATTCTCACTTGAGGTGCACCCCTAGCGTGTCAGGAAGGGCCGAGCGGGCCGGGCCTCGGCCCGATCCCGCTCGGCTCCCCACTCGGGCTCTTCCGGCTACTGCGGCCAGGAGTTCTCGATGTCGTCGGCGATCTGCTGGGCGTCCTTCTCACCGTCGACCCACTCGATCATGCCGGTCCAGAACGAGGAGGCTCCGACCTCGCCGGGCATGAGGTCCGATCCGTCGAACCGGACGGTGACGGCCGGGTCGGTCAGGATCTCGGTGGCGAACTCGTTGATCGGCGTGGTGGCGTTGGCCGGGTCCACCCCCTGGTGGGCGGTGCTCCACGGGCCGGTCTGGAGCCGGGCGTTGTGGTACAGCTCGCTGGCCAGGAACTGGCGGGTGGCCTCGGTGGCCTCGGAGTCGGAGAAGGCGGCGACGAACTCGCCGGCGACGAGCATGGTGTTGTCGCCCTCGTTGGACTCGGGGAAGCGGAAGGCGAACACGTCGCCGCCCTCGGCCACCTCGGTGCCCTCGGGCCACATGGCGCCGTAGAAGGACGCCTGGCGGTGCATGGCGCACTCGCCGTCGAGGATCGGGTAACCGGCCTCCTGGAACGGCGTGGAGCTGATCGTGTCGACGCCGTTGTGGATGTAGTCGTCGTTGACCAGGATGTCGCCGGCCTTCTCGATGGCCGAGACGATGTCCGGGTCGTTGAACGGGACCTCGTGCTCGACCCACTGGTCGTAGAGGTCGATGTCCTCGCGCAGGACGATGTCCTCGATCCAGTCGGTGCCCGGCCAGCCGGTGGCCCCGCCGGATTCGAAGCCGACGCACCACGGGGAGACGCCGCTGTCGGCGATCTGGTCGGACAGTTCGATCATCTCGTCCCAAGTGGTGGGGACCTCGTAGTCGTTGTCGGAGAAGAACGACGGCGAGTACCAGACGAACGACTTCGCGTTGGAGGAGTTCGGCGCGGCGTAGAAGGTGCCGTCGAAGGTGCCGTACCCGCGCCAGTCCTCGGTCCATCCCTCCTCGGCCAGGGTGGTGACCTCATCGGAGGCCGGGACCAGGTCGTCGACGAAGTTCTCCATCAGGCCCGGCTGCGGGAACAGGGCGATGTCGGGGGCGTTGCCGCCTTCGACGCGGACCTGCATGTCGGCCTCGAACTCGCCCGAGCCCTCGTAGTCGATGGTGATGCCGGTGCATTCCTGGAAGAACTCCCAGGCGGCGACCATCTCGTCGGCCTCCTGGTCGCGGATGGAGCCGAGCACGTTGACCGTCTCCCCCTCGAAGGAGCCGAACTGCTCGTACGCTTCGCACTCCTGGGCTTCCTCGGGGACGTCGCCCCTGGTGGACTCGTCGTCCTCCGGTGCGCCGCACGCGACCGCCGCAAGCGCTACCGCGCTGGTGGCAGCCGTCAGGCACATGAGTCGTCGGGTCTTGCTCATTCGGGGTTTCCCTCTCTGTTGCAGATGGTGGTTCGCCCGGCGAGTCCGACTGCCTCCCACGTTCCGGTCGGAGTCGCACCGCGCTCGATCGCGCACCCGCGCTCCGTGCGGAACTGCCTCACCCGCCGTCGGGAACGCTGAAATGGTGCGCTGGATAACATGTCGTGTCAAGGCTAAATTACCGAATCGTTACGCAAGGCGTCTCTATCGAGACGTGTCGGCTCCCGTTTTCATGGGAGCGGTGTCATAGTCGTATCATTCGTTCGACCCACGCCAAGAAAGGTCCCTCGCATGTCACACCTTCACTTCCCGGAGGGGTTCCTCTGGGGAACCGCCACCGCGTCCTACCAGATCGAGGGCGCGGCGACCGAGGACGGGAGGGGGCCGTCCATCTGGGACACCTTCGCCGCCGAGCCGGGGAACACGTGGCGGGGGCAGTCCGGGCGGGTCGCCTGCGACCACTACCACCGGGTCGACGAGGACATCGAGCTGATGCGCTCGATGGGCGTGGACACCTACCGCTTCTCGATCGCCTGGCCGCGCATCCAGCCCGACGGCTCGGGTCCGGCCAATCCGGCCGGGCTCGACTTCTACGACCGGCTGGTGGACAAGCTCACCGACGCCGGCATCAAGCCGATGCCGACGCTGTACCACTGGGACCTGCCGCAGATCCTGGAGGACCGGGGCGGCTGGCCGGTGCGGGAGACGGCCGAGCGGTTCGCCGACTACGCCGCGATCGTCGCCGGCCGCCTGGCCGACCGGGTCGAGACCTGGTGGACGCTCAACGAGCCGTGGTGCGCGGCCTTCCTCGGGTACGGCAACGGCCACCACGCCCCCGGCCGCACCGAGCCGGGCGCGGCGCTCGCGGCCGTCCACCACCTGCTGCTGGGGCACGGACTGGCCACCGAAGCGCTCCGCGCCGCCGGCGCCGAGCAGGTCTCGATCGTGCTCAACCCCATGCAGTGCCGCGGCGACGAGGAGGCCGTCCGCGTCGTCGACGGCGTGGCCAACCGGATCTTCCTCGACCCGCTGTTCAAGGGCGCCTACCCGGACGACGTGATCGAGAACACACGCCACCACGGCGACTGGGGATTCGTGCGCGAGGGCGACCTGGAGGCCATCAACCAGCCGATCGACCTGCTGGGGGTCAACTACTACTCGCCGACGTGGCTGCGCCTGGCGCCCGGCGCGCCCGAGAACGAGGTCAACCCCGGTTCGGCCGGCATCGAGTCGTGGGCGCCGGAGGACCTGCCGGTGACCGACATGGGCTGGGAGGTCGACGCCACCGGACTGTTCGACCTGCTGGTGCGAATCCACAAAGACTACGGCGTGCCGGTCATGGTCACCGAGAACGGCGCCGCCTACCCCACCGGACCCGACGAGCACGGCCGTATCGACGACGTCGAACGCATCGACTACCTCAAGACCCACATCGCCGCGGTGCACGACGCGATCGAGGCGGGCGCGGACGTGCGCGGCTACACCGCCTGGTCGCTGATGGACAACTTCGAGTGGGCCTTCGGCTACGAGAAGCGCTTCGGCCTGGTCTACGTCGACTACGCCACCCAGCGCCGGATCCCCAAGGCCAGCGCCGAGTTCTACACCCGGGTCGTGGCCGACCACGGGCTGGAGCGGCCGTAGCGCCTACGATTCCACCGCCCCCCGGAGCGCGGCCACGACCCGCTCGGGGGACTCGGCGCGCATGACCGCGCCCATGACCGCGACCCCCGCCGCGCCCGCCTCCCGCGCGGCGCGGGCGCGGTCGGGGCCGGTGACCCCGCCGAGGGCGTAGACCGGCACCGCGCACGCCGCGGCACGCTCGGCCAGGCCCTCCAGGCCGACCGCGGGACCGTAGCCGGGTTTGGACTCGGTCGCCCACACCGGCGAGTAGGTGATGTAGTCGAGTCCGGGCTCGACCGGTTCCCCGGCGTGGACCGAGCGTCCGACCAGGGCCGGGCGCGGCCGGGGCATCCCGAAGCCGGCCGACAGGTGCGCGGCCGGGACCGGCCCGGGCGGGTCGGCCACGAGCAGTTCCGCGCCGGCGGCGGCCACCGGCGGCTCCAGCCGGGCCGCCAGGCGTTCGCGCTCGGCCCACGGGAGGTCCTTGTCCCGCAGCACGAGCGCGAAGGGCCCGCCCTCGAGGGCGCGGCGCACCCGGTCGACCAGCGGCCCGGGGCACATCATCCGGTCGGTGACGACCATGAGCCGGTGCTGCGGTCCTGCCATGACCGGCGATCCTAACTGATTTGCACGTTAGGTCCTTACCACCTTGGCCCGCCCGATTTAACACTTCCGTATCGGTTCACGGCTCAAACTTGCGTTATTCACAACACAGATGAAAGACTGCTTTGGATGAATATCGGCGATCAAATCAACGTGATGCGTACCGAGGGGGAGCGGATCGCCATCGCGGGAGGAGAACTCGCGCTCAATGCCGCTGTGCCGACTTGCCCCGGTTGGACCGTAAAAGACCTGCTGATCCATATCGGCACGGTCCATCGCTGGGCGAACGCCATTGTGGCCGGCGCCCTGCCCCACGACCCGCGACAACGCGATTTCCCCCAGGTCGTCGGGCCCGTACCGCTCGACGAACTGCTCGTCGACTGGATCAGGGTGGGAGTCACCCGCCTGGTCGAGACCCTCGAGGCCGCGCCCGACGACCTCCACTGCTGGCAGATGTTCCCCTCCGACTCCTCCCGGCGGTTCTGGGTCCGGCGCCAAGCCCACGAGACCACCATCCACCGGGTCGACATCGAGCAGGCCCGCGGCGACGAGGTCTCCCCGGTCAAGCGCCAGTTCGCGGCCGACGGGATCGACGAGCTGCTGCTGGGATTCCACGGCCGGCCCTCGAGCCGCGTCCGGGCGCTGGAGCCGTCGGTGCTCCACGTCCACGCGATCGATCTGGCGCCGGGCCACGGCGACTGGTACATCCATCCGACCGACTCCGGGCCGCTGGTGACGTTCAACGAGGTCGAATCGCCTCATTGCACCATCGAGGGCCCGGTGGAGCTGCTGTACCTGGCACTGTGGAACCGGCTTCCCTTCGACGATCTCACGGTGAGCGGCGACCCGGCACTGCTGCAACTGTGGCGCAACTACTCGGCGGTCCGCTGGGTCGACCCCGTAGACGTGTAGCCAATAACACAGCGACACTAGAGCGCTACACCCTGGAGTACCTGGTCAAAACGGGCGAAACACCGGCGATCACTGTCGGCGCCCGGCCGATCTTGCCCGTAAGCTCTCTCGGGTGAACCGAGAGCGACTCGAACCGCACGACGCCGTCCCCCGCGCGGCCCTGTGGATCCTCATCCCGGCCGCGCTCGCCACCGCCCTCGGCCTGTTCCTGCTGTGGCCATACGGGCTCGAGCAGGCCGAGGACTCCGGATTCGGCACCGAGGTGACCGGACGGGTGCTCACCGTCCACCAGACCGAATGCGACCCGGCCCAGGCCGAACTGTCCGAGCACCTGCGGGCCGACCGCTGCGGCGAAGTCGCGGTCGGCCTCACCACCGGCCCCGACGCCGGCCGGGAGATCGTCGTCGACCTGCCCACCGGACCGGGCGCGGCCGAACCCGAGGCCGGCCAGGACGTCGTCCTCATCCACACGCCCGACTCGGTGAGCGGGCAGGAATACCACATCATCGACCACGAACGCTCCAGCCCGCTGTGGGCGCTCCTGATCGCGTTCGCCCTGGCCGTGATCGCCTTCGGCCGCTGGAAGGGGATCAGGTCCCTGGCGAGCCTCGGGGTCACCTTCGCGGTCCTGCTGCTGTTCATCGTCCCGGCGATCCTGGACGGCTCCGCCCCCATCCTGGTCGCCATCGTCGGCGCCGCGGCGATCATGCTCGTCTCGCTGTACCTCTCCCACGGATGGAACCGGACCACCACCGTGGCGGTGGTCGGGACCCTCGCCTCCCTGGTCGCCACCGGCCTGCTGGCGCAGGGCGCGGTGCACCTGGCCCATCTCAACGGCGTCCTGGACGAGGAGACCACCACCCTGGCGATGCAGTACCCGATCGACATGTCGGGCCTGCTGCTGGCGGGCATCCTCATCGGCGCGCTCGGCGTCATCGACGACGTGACCGTCTCCCAGGCGGCCACGGTCGACGAACTGTCCAAAGCCAACCCCAAATGGGGCCGGACCCGCCTGTTCTCCTCGGGCATGCGCGTCGGCAGGGACCACCTGACCAGCGTGATCAACACGCTGGTACTGGCCTACGCGGGCGCCTCCCTGCCGCTACTGGTGCTCATCGCCGCCGCCAACCGCCCCCTGGGCCAGGTCCTGACCAGCCAGACGATCGCCACCGAGATCGCCCGCTCGATCGTCGGCACTCTCGGCCTGATCGCGGCGGTGCCGATCACCACCTGGATGGCCGCCTACCTGGCCCGCCGCACCCCCAAGGAACCCAAGCCGCCCAAACGGCCCCGGCCGCGCCCGGCCTCCGACCCGGTCGAGACCTGGGACGAGGAGGACTCGCCCTTCCCACCCTCCCACCTGCGCTAGGCGCCTAAGCGGCGCTCATCAGCTTCCGCGCGGCCTGGTGCAACGCCTGCAGGACCGTCATCACCGCCGGACGGCCGGTCGAGGCCGTCCGGTGCACCGCGTACACGTCCCGCCCCGACAGCGGCTCGGCGACGCGGCGGACCGCCACCCCGCGACGCTCGGCCGCGGCCATCCACGGCGCCACGGTGACCCCCAGGCCCTTGGCCACCAGCGTCAAGATCGTGTCCAGCCCCTCGAACTCCGACACCGGAGCGGTGATGCCCTCGGCGCGCCAGAGCCGATCCAGCGCCATGCGGGACGGCTCCCCCTCCGGCGAGGCGATCCAGGCCTCCTCCGACAGCGCGTGCGCCGACAGCACCGACTCGCCCGCCAGCGCGTGCTTGGCCGGCAGCACCGCCACCAGCGGGTCGCCCACCAGATGGTGGTAGGTCAGCGGCCCCACCGTCGCGGGCCGCCGGATGCCCGACCAGTCGTCGACCAGGGCGATGTCGATCTCCCCCGAACGCACCCGGCTGAGGCTCTCGGTGACCGTGCGCTGCTGCCGCAGCACCATCGTCAGCTCCCGGTGCCGACGCAGCCGGCGGACGATCGGCCCGGCCAGCGCGACCGCGACGGTCGGGAACGCCGCGACCGTGACCCGCCCCCGCGGCACCGCCGCCTCGGCGGCCAGATCCGACTCGGCCGCCTCGATCGCATCGAGGATCGACCCGGCGTGCTCTACCAGGCGCCGGCCGGCGTCGGTCAACTGCGCCGAGCGGGCCGTGCGCTCCAGCAGCGCCACACCCGTCTCCTTCTCCAGGGCCGTCAACTGCTGCGACACCGCCGAGGCGGTCTGCCCGGTCGCGACGGCGGTGGCGGCGATCGAGCCGCGGGCGGCGAACTCGTAGAGCAACCGCAGGCGGCGCACATCAAGCATAAGAACATCTTAGCCTAGGCGAAAGCCACGAATACTTGCATTGATGCTCTGCGGGGACCAGTCTGGGTGCCGTAAACACCGAACACGAAGGAGCACCCGTGACCGTCTCAGCCACCCTCGCCGCAGGCGAGACCATCGCAGCCAGACGCGCCGCCGGACAGGAGGTGCTCGCGCTGGCCTTCGGCGAGGCCGGAATCCCGGTGCACCCCTTGCTGGGGCAGCGGCTCGGCGACGCGGCCGCCGAAACCTCCTACGGACCGGTCTCCGGCATCCGGCCCGCCCGCGAGGCCGCCGCCGGGTACTGGACCCGCCGCGGCCTGACCACCGACTCCGACCAGGTCCTGCTCGGTCCGGGATCGAAACCGCTGCTGCTGGCGGTCCTGGCCGCCACCGGGGGCGACCCGGTGATCCCCATCCCGGCATGGGTCTCCTACGCCGCCCAGGCGTCGCTGCTGGGCCGCCGCCCGCTGCGGGTGCCGGCACCGGCCGGTGAGGGCGGCGTCCCGGACGCCGAGGCGCTCGAGGCGGCCGTGGTCGCCGCACGCCGGGACGGCCTCGACCCGAGGGTCGTGGTCCTGACCCTGCCGGACAACCCGACCGGGCGGCTGGCCTCCGATACCGCCGTCAAGGCCGTCTGCGAGGTCGCCCGCGAACAGGACCTGACCATCCTGGCCGACGAGATCTACCGCGACCTGGTCTTCGAGGAGGGCCCGTTCCCGTCCCCGGCGGCCTGGGCACCCGAGCGGACGGTCACCACCACCGCGCTCAGCAAGAACTACGCCCTGGGCGGCTGGCGCCTCGGCGCCGCCCGCTTCGGGGACTCCGGCGAGGGCGCGCGCCTGCGGGAGGCCGTGCGCGGCATCGCCTCCGAGATGTGGTCGTCGCCGCCGATGCCGATGCAGCACGCCGCGGCCTACGCCTGGTCCGACCCGGTCGAACTGGCCGACCGCCTGGTCGCCTCGCGGCGCCTCCACGGCGCGGTCACCGGGGCCGTCGCCGAGGTCTTCGGCGCCGTCGGCTGCGAGGTCGCCCCGCCTCAGGGCGGGTTCTACGTATGGCCGGACTTCGCACCCCTGCGCGGCGCTCTCGAAGCCGAATGGTCGGTCCGCGGCAGCACCGACCTGGCGCGGGTCCTGCTCGACCGGTTCGGGATCGGCGTGCTGCCGGGGGCGGCGTTCGGGGAGCCGGACCAAGGGCTCGGCGGCGACCGGACGGAGCCGCTGACGCTGCGGGTGGCGGTGCCGGGGATCTACGGCGCGAACGACTCCGAGCGGCTGGCCGCGCTGGTCTCCACCGAGCCGCTGGAGCTGCCGTGGATCGATCGGGCGGTCGCCGGGCTGCGCGGCAAGCTCGAGTCGCTGGTGGGTGTGGCGTGAGGCGCGGCGGGCGTGCTCACAACCAGGTCTCGACCGCCGCGAACGCGGCGTGGACCGCCGTGAACGCGGCGTAGACCACCGCGGCGGCGATGAGCAGCCCGATGGCCAGGAACAGCACGCCCACCACGCGCTGGATCTCGAGTTCGCGTCCGTCCCGGACCGGTCCGCGCCAGCGGCCGTACCGCCAGTGGTCCCGGCCGGCGGTGATGTCCTCCAGGTCCCACAGGAGCGCCTGGAGTTCGGCGACGCTCACCGCCCGGCGGGCCAGTCGGCGGCGCAGCCGGTAGTCGTGCGAGCCGATCCTCCGGCGGCGGCGCGCCGCCGCGAGCCGGCCCAGGGCGATCCGCCTGTCGGCCTTCGAGGCGCGAGAATCAAAGGCGCCCATGACACCTCCCCACCTGCTGTACCTCAATGATGACAGGTCGGCGGCGAAGGCGCACGCCTCGATTCGGCGGCGGTCAGTCCAGCATCTCGGAGATCGCCCGCGCCAGGTCGGTGTCCTTCTCCGACACCTTGTTGCCGGCGGAGTGGGTGGTGGTCGACACGGTCAGCTTGTTGTAGCGGATCGTCAGGTCCGCGTGGTGGTTTCGGCGCTCCTGGAGCCAGCCGACAGCCGCCGCCGCGGAGACGGCGGCCAGGTGGCCGTTGAAGGTCCACGACTGCTCCAGGCGGTCGCCCGCGTGGGTCCAGCCCGGCAGCTCGGACAGCGCCAGCTCGATCTCGGCCTCGGTCAACGCTCTATCGGTCATGATCCGATTGTGTCAGTTCTCCTCGACCAGCGAGACGACTCCCGTGTCGAGATCGTAGACCGCGCCGACGACCAGCACGTCCTCGAGCGAGGTGCGGCGGGACAGGTCCGCGACGGTGCGCCGCACCTGCAGCCGCATGGCGTGCGAGGCGACCTCCCGTTCCGGGCCGGCTTCGGCCAGCGCCTGCGAGGCCGGCTGCCACAACTGCTCGACCAGGTAGTCGCTGCGGGGGTCGTGCGTGTCGGCTTCGACGGCCCGGACGGCCGCGCCGATGGCACCGCAGCGCTCGTGGCCGAGCACCACGACCAGGCCGATGCCGAGCTCGGCGGCGGCGAACTCGAGCGAGCCGACCGCGGCCCGGTCGGGCACGTGCCCGGCGGTCCGGACGACCAGGAGCTGGCCGAAGTCGCAGTCGAAGACCGACTCGGCGGTGACGCGCGAGTCGATGCAGGTGAACACGGCGGCACCGGGCCGCTGGTCGGGGGCGGCGCCCCGGGCCGCGGTGATGTCGCGCCGGTAGCGGGGCTCGCCGGCGACGAACCGGCCGTTGCCCTCGATCAGGCCCACCAGGGTGGAGCCGGCCGGGTGCTTCTCGATCAGTGCGGAGGCGGTTGATTCAGGCACCCCTGAATGGTGCCGAATCGAAGCGGGACCCGCAAGGTGTCCGCGCGCAGCGACACATATGATCCGCGGACCCGTCGTTACCGGAACGTGATCCTCCGGTCCTGCAGCAGGAGTAAATGATCTTGCTTCGATATCGTATGATCGCGGTCGCAGAGCCATCCACGCCGACCTGGAGGAACACGTGCGCACCTACGGCGACGGCTGCCCCGCCGCACACGCCCTCGACCTCATCGGCGAACGCTGGTCGCTCCTGATCGTCCGCGAACTCATACTCGGGCCCAAACGATTCACCGACCTCCGCGCCGGCCTCCACGGCGCCAGCGCCAACGTCATCTCCCAACGCCTCCGCGAACTGGAGACCCACGGCGTGGTCACCAAGCGCCGACTCCCGCCCCCGGCCGCCTCCAAGGTGTACGAACTCAGCGAATGGGGCCGCGAACTCGAAGCGATCATCGTCCCCCTCATCCGCTGGGGCGCACGCTCGGCCGCGATCCCCCTCGACGCGCCGACCGGCACCGACGCCCTCATCCTCGCCATGCGCGGCCTGTTCACGCCCGTCGCCGCCCAGGACTTCGACGCCGCATTCGAACTGTGGATCGGCGACCGGCCGTTCGTCGCCGAAATCCTCGACACCCAACTGCTGCTGGCACCCGGGCGCCCCGAACACCCGCACGCGGTCATCCGCACCGACCCCGAAACCCTCAAACGACTCACCCTCGGCGGACGCAGCCTCGACGTCTCACTGCACGCCGGCCGCATCACCGTCCAAGGCGACCAGGCCATGGCCGAACGATTCCTCGGCATGTTCCGACTGCCCGAACCGGCCTCCGCCTCCCGCCTCGAAGCGGAGGTCTAAAGCGGCGTCGACGCCGGGACCCGCAGCCGGGCGCGGCGGTCGGTGATGAGCATGTACCCCGGAGCATGCGTGATCGCCAGCGGCACCCGGGCCTGCGACACCGCCTCCTGCAGGGTCACCCCGCACGCCCAGAACACCGGCTCGTCCCCGGGAGCGATCTCGACCGGCTCGCCGAAATCCGGCCGGTCCAGGCGGCGGATGCCGAGCCCGCCGGGCGCCCCCACGTGCACCGGCGCCCCCTGGGCGTACGGCATCGCCTCGGTGACCATCGCCGCCCGCGCCACCAGATGCGACGGCACCGGCCGCATCGACACCAACAGCCGGCTCCGGAAGCGCCCGGCCGACAAGCAGGGGCGGGCGGTGCGGTAGATCGGCGCCGGCCGGCCCTGCTCCCAGTGACGCATCGGCACGCCCCGCTCGGCCAGAGCCGACTCGAACGTGAACGCGCAACCGACCAGGAACGTCACCAGATCCCCGCTCCACAGCCCGGCCACCTCCGAGCGCCGGTCCACGACCGACCCGTTCCGCCACACCAGATAAGCGGGCAAGTCGCGACGCAGGTCGGCGCCCTCGGCGAGCACCGAGGTGAACCGGCCGGGACCGACCACGTCCAGCAGCGGGCACGCCCGCTGGTTACGGACGGCGAAGCGACGCAAGGCCACCGCATAGCGGCCGGGCACGCTGATCAGCCCCGCCTGGACGAACCCGCGGGCCCAGCCGGCAGTCGAGGCCACCAGCCCCTCGCGGAAGCCCACTCGGGCCTCGGCCGGAAGGATCCGCGGTTCAGGACGCTGTCCATCGAACATGTCTCCTCCTCAACGATTCGCTGCCCCGAGCATCCGACCCGACGCGACATAAGACTCATCACTTCTTCATAAATCCGAACCGGCCCGCCCCGCAGGGTTCCCAGGCGCCCACCGAATCGACTTACACTGGAAGTTCGTCCCCGCCTGCACCACGTGCCGACGCCGCACCCCGGCCCGCACACCGCAGGCCCCGCAGCCCGGCGCACCGGACGCCCCGCCCGAACCGGAGGTCGCCCATGGAGTTCGGCATCCTCGGACCACTCCAGATCACGCGCAACGGCGCCCCCGTACCCCTCCCCGGCCGCGTCCTCCCCCGCCTCGTCGCCGTACTGCTACTCGACGCCAACCACGTCGTCCCGCCGCCCAAACTCATCGAAGCCATGTGGGAAGACCGCCCGCCCGCCACCACCCGCCGACAGATCCAGAACAAGGTCGCCGACGCCCGAAGCCTCCTGCTCGACCACGACATCGCCGGAATCGAAACCGTCGGCGAAGGCTACCGACTACAAATACGCACCGAACAACTCGACTCACTCCGCTTCCAATCCGGCGTCCGAATCGCCCGCGAACAAGTCGACGCCTCCGAACCCGAAGCCGCCCTCGAAAGCCTCCGCCAAGCCCTCGCACTATGGCGCGGCCCGACCCTGACCGACCTCACCGGACGCGTCATCGAAGCCGAAGCCGCACTCTGGAACGAAGAACGAGCCGCCGCCGAAGAAGACCGCGCCGAACTCGCCCTCACCCTCAACACCGGCGAAGCACTCATCGGCGACCTCCGCCGAGTCCTCGAACAACACCCCTACCGGCAACGCACCGCCGAACTGCTCATGACCGCCCTCTACCGCGACGACCGCATCCCCGAAGCCCTCGACACCTTCGAAACCATGCGAGCGCGACTCAGCGACGAACTCGGCATCGACCCCCGCAAAAACCTCCGCGACCTCCACACCGCAATCCTCCGCAACGACCCCACCCTCAACGGCCCCAAAGAAACCCCAGAGGTCCCCCCACCCGACGACACCCTCCCGCCACCCGCCCAACTCCCCGCCGACAGCGTCCACTTCACCGGCCGCCGACCCCAACTCCAAACCCTCGACCGCCTACTCCAACCCGGCCCCAACATCGCCGTACTCTCCGGCATCGGCGGCACCGGCAAAACCGCACTCGCACTCCACTGGGCCCACCGCACCCGCGACCGATTCGACCACGGCCAGCTCTACGTCAACCTCCGCGGCTTCGACCGCGCCCCACCACTCACCCCCCTCGACGCCCTCGCCGGATTCCTACGAGCACTCCGCGTCCCCAGCGAAACCATCCCCTCCGACACCGACGAAGCCGCAACACTCCTGCGAACACGCCTGGCCGACACCCGCACACTCCTCGTCCTCGACAACGCCCACAGCGCCCAACAGGTCAAACCACTCCTACCGGCCACCTCCGAATGCGCCACCGTCATCACCAGCCGTTACCGACTCGCCGAACTCGCCGCCCTCTACGACGTCATCCAAATCAGCGTCCCCTCCCTCGAACCCGACGACTCGATCCGACTCCTCACCAACATCGCCGGCACCGCCCGACTCGCCGCCGAACCCCAAGCCGCCCGCCACATCGCCAAAGCATGCGCCGGCCTCCCCCTCGCACTCAGAATCGTCGGCACCAACCTCACCGGACAACCCGACCGCACCCTCGCCGACACCGCCACCGAACTCACCGACCACGACCGACTCCCCCAACTCGCCGTCGAAGGCGACCCCACCACCACCGTCGCCGCCGCATTCGACCTGTCATTCCAAACCCTCGGACCCGACGAAGAACAGCTCTACCTCAAACTCGCCTGCCTCCCCGGAGCCGACATCAGCAAAGGACTCGCCACCGCACTCGCCGACGGCCCACCCGCCACAACCGAACGCATCCTCTCCCGACTCGTCACCGCCAACCGCATCGAGGAATACCGCCCCGGCCGCTACCGATTCCACGACCTCGTAGGCGAATACGCCCGCCGAAAGGCCGAAGAAGCCTTCAACCCACCCGAACTCCAGCAACTACGCGAACAGGTCGTCCACTGGTACACCCACGGCGACACCACCCGACTCCCGGTCAACGAATACCGCAACATCATCTCCACCTTCCTCGACTGGAACGGCCACCCCACCGCCTCCCGACTCCTCACCCGCCTGGTCGCCTTCGCCGACGCCGGATACCGCGAAGAACCCAGCGACACCCTCTACGAAATGCCCGAACTCGCCTTCGTCGCCGAACGCGCCATCGAAACCGGACAGCGATCCGACGACCCCATGGACGCCGTACGCGCCTACGCGCTGGCCGACGCCGTCGCCTACGCCTCGGGCGACCTCGACCGATCGATGCGGTACGCCCACAAGCGCCTGGCGGCACTGCGGCGCACCCCCCACGGCGACGCCACCGGCAAAGCCCGGGGCGACCTCGGCACCACCATGACCCAGGCCGGCCGGTACCGCGAAGCGGTCTCGCTGCTGCGCGAGGCCGTCGCCGCCGCCGAACGATCCGGCCGCCGGCAGGTGCAGGTCGAGGTGCTCACCTCACTGGGCTCGGTGCTGCGCCGCATGGGCATCTACGCCGAGTCCGAGACGCTCCTGCTGCGCGCCCGCGACATCGACGCCTCCCTCGAAGGCGGACCCACCTCGGTCTACCCGCTGCTGTCGCTCACCGAGCTCTACATCGACACCCAGCGCGTCACCGCCGCCGAGGAACTGTGCCAGACCATCTCGGAGATGCTGCGCGACCACCCCTCCAAGTACTTCCACGCCCGGCTCTACTTCCGCCAGGCCGCCGTCCACCGGGCCGACCACGACCACGTGCGCGCCGAGGCCGCGCTCACCCGGGGCCTCGAACTGGTCGAGGAGGTCAACTCCTGGCGGCACCAGCTCGTCTACACCTACCGGCTGGCCGAACTGCTCGTCGACACCGGACAGGTCGACCGGGCCCGCGAAGCGCTCGACCGGGTCGACGGCCTCGACCGCTACCAGACCTCCGAGACGCTCGCGGTGCGCGCTCGGGTGCTGTGCAAGCTGCACGCCCGCACCGGCGACCTGCACCGATCGATCAAACTCGGGCGGCAGGCGGCCGACGTGTTCGCGGCCATGCCCGACCCGCTGCGGCAGGCCAGGAGCCTGGTCGCCCTCGCCCGCGCTTACGAGCGGGCCGACCACGCCGAAGCGGCCGCCGACTGCCGCGCCGAAGCCCACGACCTGTTCACCCGGCTCGGAATCGACCCCCACCGAGGCGCCGCGGCTCCAGTCGCCTGACCGATGCGGCCCCGGTGGTAACGGCACGATGACGCCGCTCCCCCGCGCCGCACGGACCGAATCGGCCAGTCCCGCGAAGGCGCGGGCCGACTCCGAATCCGGCTCGGGCACGTACACCATCAACCGCAGTTCACTGCCGGGGATCTCGAGGACCTGGCAGTCGAACTCGACCGGCCCGAGCTCGGGATGCACGACCCGCTTGGTGTAGCCGCGGCGCACCGCCACCTCGTGGTCGGCCCACATCTCCCCGAAATCGGGACTGGCGCGAAGGAGCTCGTCGACCAGCCCGCGCAGCCCGACGTCGCCGGGATTGCGCGCCAGGCTCGCGCGCACGTCGGCGACGCAGGTGCGCAGGAAGGCGCGATGGTCCGGATCGGCCAGCCGCTCCGACACGCCGGGGCCGGTGAAGCTGCTGCGGAGGACGTTGCGGTCGGCCGGCTCCATCTCCGACAGGAAGTACATGAACCGATCGGTCATGCGGTTCCAGGCCAGCATGTCGTAGGCGGCGTTGACCACGTAGGCCGGGAAATCGCCGAGCCCGGCCAGCAGGTTGAGAGCGGTGCGGGGGACCTCTCGGTCCGGAGGGTTCGGCTCGGGCGGCGCCCCGGCGAGATGGAAGAGGTGGGCGCGCTGGTCGCGGTCGAGCATGAGGGCGCGGCCCAGGGCCCCGAGCACCTGGCCGGACGGGTGCGGCCCGCGGGCCTGCTCGAGCCGGATGTAGTACTCCACGGAGATCCCGGCCAGTTGCGCGACCTCCTGGCGCCGCAGCCCCGGAGTCCGGCGCCGCGCGCCCTCGGGCAGCCCGACGTCGCCGGGGCGTATGGCCGCGCGCCGCACCCGCAGGAAGTCGGCGAGCTGCTTTCGGTCCATGCCCTCCAGCATCCCCCGGTCGGGCGCCGTCAACCAGGTACGGCCGGTACCACCATAAGGAGGTCTCTTTTCGATGCCGCGGATCCGGCCCAGGCTCGGGTCATGACCGACAAGATCGCACTCATCACCGGATCCAACAAGGGCATCGGCCTCGAGGTCGCGCGGGGCCTCGGCCGCAAGGGCATGACCGTGCTGGTGGGGGCCCGCTCGGCCGAACGCGGCGAGGCCGCGGCCGAGACCCTCCGCGGCGAGGGCCTCCAGACGGAGTTCCTCGGCCTGGACGTGACCGACCCCGACTCGATCGCGGAGGCCGCGGCGCGGGTCGAAGAGCGATACGGCCGCCTCGACGTCCTGGTGAACAACGCCGGCATCGCCAAGGGCGACGGCGACGGGAACACGAGCGAACTGACGCTGGCGACCGCCAAGGAGGTGTTCGAGGTCAACGTCTTCGGCGTCATGGCGGTGACCAACGCCTTCCTCCCGCTGCTCCGCAAGTCCGAGGCGGCCCGGATCGTGAACGTCTCCAGCGAGGTCGGCTCGATGGCGACCATCACGAGCAGCAACTCGCCGATCCTCGGCCACCAGCCGGGCGCCTACGGGACCTCCAAGGCCGCCCTGAACATGCTCACCGTCTCCTACTCCTTGGAGTTCCGCGGCACGACGACCAAGGTCAACGCGGTCACGCCCGGTTTCACGGCCACCGACCTGAACGGCCACCGCGGCGTCCGGGAGGCTTCCGACGCCGCCCAGGTGGCGATCGACATGGCCCTGATCGGCGAGGACGGACCGTCGGGCGAATTCCGCAGCGACGGCCGGATCGAATACCTGGAGGGCGAGACCGTGCCCTGGTGAGGCAGAGCGAAGAGCTCTTGGCTTCTCCGTCCGGGACGTCGGCGGTCAGAGCAATCCGCTCTTGACATCACCGCTCGGGATAGGAACATTCAGAGAGACTCACTCTCGACCGTTCCGCCCGGAGAACGGTCGAACCTCATCGCTGAGGTCCGCTTCCTGCTTCGCGGCCCGTTGCCTCGGGGGTGAGTGCCCCCGAGGTCTTACATGGGCTCCACAGGCCTTGCCGGCCGCAGGCTCAGGCTCCGCTGTCGCGCGGGCCCGAGCCCGTTGTTCGGCCAACACCGCCAGCCCGGCGGCAAGAATGTTCTTGGCGGCGTTCACGTCCCGGTCGTGCCGGGCGCCGCAGCCTGGACAGGTCCACTTCCGGACGTCCAGGCGAAGTTGTTCGAGCACGAACCCGCAGTCCGAGCACTGCTTGCTGGTCGGCTCCCATCGGTCGATGATCACGAGTTGCTTGCCGGCCCGCGCGCACTTGGCCTTCAGGAGCGCCCGGAACCGCCTCCAGCCCAGCCGCTGGATCAGCGCCCTCATCCGGCGGTTCTTCAGCAGCCCCGGGATGTGGAGGTCCTCCAAGCAGATGGTGTCGTACTCGCGCACCAGCCTGGTGGTGGTCTTCTGGAGCATGTCCTCCCTGGCCTGGCGCTCCTTCCGGTAGGCCCGGGCGGCCTTCTTCCGCTCCTTGTTCCGATTCGCCGAGCCGGGCTTCTTGCGGGCCATCCGTCGCTGGTAGCGCTTGCGATTGGCCTCCTTGCGGCGAAGGTCCGGCGCTTCCAGCGGCTCCGCCTCGTCCGAGAGCGTTCCGAAGGTGTGTACGCCGAGGTCCACTCCGACGGCCTTGCCGGTCGGCT
Source organism: Glycomyces xiaoerkulensis (assembly GCF_002798405.1). Classification (GTDB taxonomy): domain Bacteria; phylum Actinomycetota; class Actinomycetes; order Mycobacteriales; family Micromonosporaceae; genus Glycomyces; species Glycomyces xiaoerkulensis. The sequence continues at coordinate 258,772 of NZ_PGGV01000027.1, forward strand.
CCGGCGGTTCCGGTTCCTGCGAGTCGGTCATCTCCGCGCACAGCGACGCCCACCAGGATCCGTCGGGCTCGCGAGTGACCGTGACGCTCGAGACGTCGAGCTCCTCGACCGGGACGTCGAACGACCACACCCACCGCACCGGCTCGGCGAGCTTCGCCAGATGCAACCGCCCGTCCCGAATCCGGAAGGCGGTCTTGGCGAACGTGGCGCTGCCGCGGTTCGCACGGGCCTTGAAGCGCGGGAAGTTGGCCCGCTTGGCGAAGAAGTTCTCGAAGGCGCGCTGCTGGTGCCTCAGCGCCTGCTGGAGCGGAACGCTGGACACTTCCCGCAGGAACTCGAAGTCGGGGCGGCGCTTGAGCTCGGTCAGGTGGCCCGAGGCGTCTCGGTAGGACCCGAACGTGCGGTGCTGGGCGTACTGCTCCTTGCGCCAGTTGAGGACCTGGTTCCAGACCACGCGGACGCACCCCAGGGTGCGGCTCAGGAACTGCTCCTGAGTCGCGGTGGGATACAGACGGACACGAAAGCCTCGCAGCACCCCTTCACGGTATGGACTGCAACAGGCGATCCAATCGACCGACACGCGGCAACATGTGTCCGAAACCCGACAGAACACATCGATGAGAACGAAAAAGAGGCCCTGCTGGGCAGGGCCTCGTCCGTGGGGCAGGCGGGACTCGAACCCGCGACCAATGAATTATGAGTTCACGGCTCTAAACCCTCTGAGCTACTGCCCCGGGCGGCAGATATCTTCTCACACCCGCGCCATCAGCGCCGACCGGAGTGCCACTGATACAGGTCATGCGGCACACCGGTTCGCGGGGTCTCGCTCAAGGGCGGGGCGGATGCGGCGCAAGAGGTCCACGGCGACGCGACCGCCCGAGGGCAGCGGTATGCCACCGCGCAACCGAAAATACCGGTTCAACCGATAACATCTGGGCCACATTCGCAACGGTTCCATAACGAGGCATGGAGCAGTGGCCCGGCTCTCCTTAAGATTCGCCTCACCCGCATCTTTGCGTATTTCTCGAACGATGCAACCGTGCGCCTCGATGCCCCAAACCTCCGAGGGAGACCCTTTTGAGACGAGCAGTACTGACGCTGTCGGCCGTCCTGGCCGGCCTGATGCTGGGATTGGGGGTGAGCAGCACCGCCCAAGCCCAGGATGAGATCGGCGTCAAGGGCACACTGAAGGATCAAGAGGACAACTTGATCGCCGGCGCCGAGATCTCGGTCACCGACGAGAACGGCACCGAGGTCGGCACCGCCACCAGCGCCGACGACGGCACCTGGTCCATCCCCCTGGAAGGCCCCGGCACCTACATCGTCGCGCTCGACGAGTCGACGCTTCCGGATGGACTGCTGGTGCGGAACGCGCGTCCGCAACTCGAAGTCGACGTGTCCGACGCGATGCGGACCGTGCTGTTCCCGCTCGACACCGAGCTCGACCCGAACGCCCAGCCCCCGGATGACGAGGAACCGGCCGAGGACGACGACGCCGAAGACGAGCCCACCGGCGCCGACGACGAGGTCGAACCGGAGGACGAGATCGCGCCCGAGATCGAGGGCGCCGCCGACACCACCCGGGCCGTGAGCCTCCTGTTCAGCGGCCTGCACTTCGGCCTGATGATCGCGCTCGCCGCGGTGGGCCTGTCGATGGTCTTCGGAACCACCGGCCTCACCAACTTCTCCCACGGCGACCTGGTGACCTTCGGGGCCGTCATGGCCCTGCTGTTCAACGTGGCCGTCGGCGTGCCGGTATGGGTCGCCGCATTCGGCGCCGTCGCCGCCGGGGCGCTGTTCGGCTGGCTGCAGGACTGGGGCCTGTGGTCGCGGCTCCGCAACCGCGGCACCGGCCTGGTCACCATGATGATCATCTCCATCGGCATGGCACTGCTCATCCGCTTCGGGACCCTGTTCTTCACCGGCGCCGCGCGGCAGCGCTACACCCAGTACGTAGGCCAGGAGCCGTGGGACTTCGGCTGGCTGGTCATCACCCCCAAGGAGGTCTACACGGGTCTGATCGCCCTGGCCATCTGCACGCTGATCGGGCTGGCGATGATGTTCACCCGCCTCGGCAAGGCCACCCGGGCGGTGGCCGACAACCCGTCGCTGGCGGCGTCCACCGGCATCGACGTCGGCAAAGTCATCCGGTTGGTGTGGACGATCGGGGCGGCCCTGGCCGCGCTGGCGGGCGTGTTCCTGTCGATCAACGACGGCGTCAAGTTCGACATGGGCCAGCACCTGCTCCTGCTGGTGTTCGCCGCGGTGATCCTGGGCGGCCTGGGCACCGCGTTCGGCGCCTTCATCGGAGCCATTCTCATCGGGGTGTTCGTGCAGATGTCGACGCTCGTGGTCGCGCCCGAGCTGAAGTACGTCGGCGCCTTGGCCGTGCTCATCCTCATCATGCTCACCAGGCCGCAGGGCATCCTCGGCCGGCGCGAGCGGATCGGCTGAGGTTAGGAGATCTCCATGGATTGGCATTTCATCTTCAGCCAGGCATTGACTCAGGCCATCGGCCCGACGATGCTCATCTACGCCATCGCCGCGATCGGCCTGAACGTGCAGTTCGGCTACACGGGTCTGCTCAACTTCGGGCAGGCCGCCTTCGCCGCGATGGGGGCCTACGGCCTCGCGCTGGCGGTGGTGGCCTTCGGGTTCCCGTTCTGGTGGGGCATCCTGATCGGGCTGGTCGCCGCGGTCGGCATGGCGCTGCTGCTGGGCATCCCGACGCTGCGATTGCGGGCCGATTATCTGGCGATCGTGACGATCGCGGCCGCCGAGATCGTGCGGCGGCTGGCCCGCGCCACGGTGTGGGCCGAGTACACCGGCGGCTCCGACGGCATGCGCGGTTTCAGCGAGCCGTTCTTCGCGATGAGCCCGTACAACCCGGACGCGAACTGGCAGTTCGGTTTCATCTCGATGGAGTCGGGGCGCCTGATCGTCGACTTCGGCATCGTCGACCTCCAGTACTCGAGCCGCGACCTGTGGATCATGACCGTCGGCTGGATCCTGGTCGCGATCATCCTGGTCTTGGTGGGCCTGCTCGTCCACAGCCCGTGGGGCCGGGTGCTCAAGGGCATCCGCGAGGACGAGGAGGCGGTGCGCAGCCTCGGCAAGAACGTGTTCGCCTACAAGATGCAGGCGCTGATCATCGGCGGCCTCATCGGAGCGATCGCCGGGTTCACCTTCGCGCTCAGCCGCGCGAACGTGCAGCCCGACACGTTCAGCACCGACTTCACCTTTTACTTCTACGTGGTCCTGATCCTGGGCGGCGCCGCCAGGCTCTTCGGGCCGATCCTGGGCGCCGCAATATTCTGGGGGTTGTACAACCTCCTCGCCCAAGGGCTCAGCCAGGGCATCCGCGCCGAGGTGATCCCGCCGGGTCTCCTCAACTCCACTCAGGTGGGGCCGCTGGTGTTCTTCCTGCTGGGCCTGGGGATGGTCCTGCTGCTGATCTTCCGTCCGCAGGGCATCCTCGGCGACCGAAGGGAGCTGATGCTCGATGTCAGATAGCGAATCCACCGACAACCGGGCGGCCCGGCGGGCCGCGGTCGCGGCGCTGGGCGATATCGCCCCGGAGCCGGGTGTGGCCAAGCCGGACCCGATCCTCACCGCGAACGGGATCAGGCGCGCTTTCGGCGGCCTGGTGGCGGTCGACGTCGAGCACCTGGAGGTCCAGCGCGGCACCATCACCGCGCTCATCGGCCCGAACGGGGCCGGTAAGACGACGTTCTTCAATCTGCTGACCGGGTTCGACCGGCCGAGCAGGGGCGCGTGGTCGTTCGACGGCCGGAGTGCCAGGCGCAAACGCTCGTATCAGGTGGCGCGGTCGGGCATGGTCCGGACGTTCCAGTTGACGAAGGCGCTCACCAGGATGTCCGTGATCGACAATATGCTCATCGGGGCCGCGAACCAGTTGGGCGAGCGCATGTGGGCCGGGCTGATTCCGGGGCTGTGGCGGCGGCAGGAGGCCGCGAACAGGGAGCGGGCGCTGGCGTTGCTGGAGCGGTTCAATCTGCTGGAGAAGCAGCACGATTTCGCGGGCGAGCTGTCCGGTGGCCAGCGCAAGCTGCTGGAGATGGCGCGGGCGCTGATGCTGGAGCCGCGGATGGTGATGCTGGACGAGCCGATGGCCGGGGTGAATCCGGCGTTGAAGCAGACGTTGCTCGAGCACATCAAGAATCTGCGCGAGGACGGGATGACGGTCTTCTTCGTCGAGCACGACATGGACATGGTCCATGAGATCGCCGACTGGGTGGTCGTGATGGCGGCCGGTCAGGTCATCACGGAGGGCACGCCGGATCAGATCTCGGCCGATCCTCGGGTGATCGACGCTTATCTGGGCGCGCATCACGACGGCGCGGCGCATTGAGGGGGCGCATGATGTCTGACGAGGAATTCAACGAGGAAGAGGGCGTCGCCCCGACCGGTGTCCCGACCGACGAGGTGGACGAGTCGAGCACTGCGGTGTGCTCTCCCGAGGCGCACGTGGCTGCGGCCGAGGGTGCGCTGCTGCGGGCCGACCGGGTCGATGCCGGTTATATCCCGGGTGTGCCGATCCTCAACGGCGCCGACCTGTATGCGCGGGAGGGCGAGCTGGTCGGGATCATCGGTCCGAACGGGGCCGGGAAGTCGACGCTGCTGAAGGCGGTCTTCGGGCTGGTGAGGGTCAGTTCGGGCTCGGTGCGGCTGCGGGGCGAGGAGATCACGAACCTGCGGGCGCACCAGTTGGTGACCCGCGGGGTCGGGTACGTGCCGCAGTCGAACAACGTGTTCCCGACGCTGTCGGTGGAGGAGAATCTCGAGATGGGCGTGTTCTTGCGCCCGAAGACGTTCAAGCGGCGGTTCGAGTTCGTGGCGGGACTGTTCCCGGTGCTCGCCGATCGGCGGAGCCAGCGGGCGGGGTCGCTGTCGGGCGGTGAGCGCCAGATGGTCGCGATGGGCCGGGCGCTGATGATGGAGCCGAGTGTGCTGCTGCTCGACGAGCCGTCGGCGGGGTTGTCGCCGAACATGCAGGATGAGGTGTTCTTCAATACCAAGCAGATCAACTCCGCCGGGGTCACGGTGGTGATGGTCGAGCAGAACGCGAGGCGGTGTCTGCAGATCTGCGATCGCGGGTACGTGCTGGACCAGGGCCGGAGTGCCTATACGGGTCCGGGCGAGAGCCTGATCGACGATCCGAATGTCGTGGAGTTGTATCTGGGGACGCTGGGCCGGGCGGGTTAGGGCCCGGGGAACGCCCGCCGGGCCCGGTCGATCGGGCCCGGCGGGCGTTCTGCTGTGCGCCGTTCGGCGCCGGGGACGGTTCGGGGCGGCTTCCGTGCTGGAAGCCGCCCCGGGGATCGGACGGGTCGGACCCGCTGCGGTCTACTCGAGCGTCTGGAAGTTGTAGTCGATGTTCTCGTAGGTGTTGTCGGCCTGGTATTCGTAGATGCCGATGGTGGCGGCGGTGACGTCGCCGACCTCGGAGAACTCGACCGGGCCCGAGGCGCCGTTGTAGTCGATGTCCTCGCCGTCGGCGAGGAGGTCGACGCATTCGGAGTAGCTGGTGCACTCGGTGCCGTCGCGGCTCACCGCGACCATGTTGTCCCTGATGGTGTCGGAATCGTAGGCGTCGCCGGCGACGGCGGCCAGCGCCACCAGGAGGGTGGCGTCGTAGGACTCGGCGGCGTAGGAGAAGTCCTCGAGGTCGGGGTCGATCTCGAGCACGCGGGATTCGAGGGCGGCGGGGTCGGCGCCGGGGAGGGTGCCCTTGGTGCCTTCGAGCATTCCCTTGGGGAAGTCGTCGCCGTAGTTGGAGAGGTTGCCGTCGACGAAGTACCAGCCCAGGTCCTGCGGGCTGAGGTTGGCTTCGACGAGTTCGGGGCCGAGGCTGGTGATCTCGTTGAAGGTGATCAGGACGACCGCGTCGGCGTCGGCTTCGGCCAGTTGGGAGACCTCGGCGGAGAACTCGGTGGCGTTGGGGTCGTAGATCTCCTTCATGACCACTTCGCCGCCGAATTCGGTGACGTTCTGTTCGACCGAGTCGGCCAGGCCGGTGCCGTAGGAGTCCTGGAGGGCGAGGATGGCTACTTGCTCGTGGCCGTCGGCGATGACCTGGTCGGCGAGGACGCGGCCTTGGAGGACGTCGGAGGGTGCGGTGCGGAAGTAGTAGTCGCCGCGTTCGTAGGTGGTGAACTCCGGGGAGGTGTTGGCCGGGGAGACCTGGACGATGCCTTCTTCGTAGAGCTTGTCGATGAATTGGAGGGAGACGCCGGAGGAGGCGGAGCCGATGATGGCCTGGACGTCTTGGGCGATGAGGGAGTCGGCGGATTGGCTGGCGATGTCGGTCTGGGTGTCGCCGGAGTCTTCGTGGATGATTTCCACGCATTCGCCGAGGACACCGCCGGCTTCGTTGATCTCTTCGATGGCGAGGTCGGCGCCTGCGAACTGGGGCGGTCCGAGGAATGCCAGTGAGCCGGTCTGGGGCAGGATCGAGCCCATGGTCAAGCCGGTGCCTTCGCAATCGCCTGAGGCGCCGGACGAGTCGTCATCGTCGGTGCCGCAGGCGGCGAGGGCGAATGCGGTGGCACCCGCCGTCGCTGTGGCCAGGAGTGCTCGGGGAAAGCGGGACATGTTTTCTCCTAGGTGTGTTCGAGATGTGTTCGGTTGGTAGGAGCGGAGGTTACAGTGATCCGAAATACACCCTATGGCAGTGGGGGGATTGGGCGCCAGCGGCTGTGACCACTCCCGGTCCGATATGTGATGGCTCCGTGACCTTCTTGTCGGGGTCTTTCCTATTGGTTTTCGGGCTGGTGGGCCGGGGGTCTTCGGGGTTGCCGCGGGGGTGGGCCGGGGGTTCGGGCGTGTCGGTGGTGGTTTCCCTCGACGGGGGGAGGCGGTCGGCTCGGTGGAGGGAGGCCCGGAGGGGGTGGGGCCGCGCAGGATCGGGGCATGAGCATTTCTACTGTTTCTTCTCGGTGGCCGGCCGGGGGCCGGGCGGCGGTGGCCGCTTTCGTGTGGTCGCTTACGGCGGTGGCGGTCGGTCTGTGGCAGTTGGCCGACCCGGAGGGCGGGCCTTTCGCCGATCCGGTGAGTCGGCCGGTGTTCGGGGTGCCGGCGGCGCTGCCCGATGGGTCCGGGGCCGTGGCGCTGGCCGCGGCCGGTCTGGCCGGTCTGGTGCTGGCCGGGTGGGGCCGGCGCCTGTGGCCGGTGGCCGCGGCCTTGGCGGTGGTGTTCGGGTTGGGGGTGCCCGGCACGTCGGTGATGCCGCTGGTCGGGTATTCGTGCGCGCTGCTGATGCCGGTGGCGTTGGTGGCGGCGCCGGTGCTGATCGCTCGGGGTCGGCTGGGGCGGACGCTGGCGGCCGCGGGTGTGGTCGCGGTGGTGTCGGGGCTGGTGGTCGCCGGTCCGCTGGCGCCGTCGGTGGTGGCCGGGCTCGGCCGTGAGCTGTGGTCGGGGCTGCTGGCTATTGGGTGGTACCCGCTGGCGGAGTTGTGGTCGGCGGTCGGCGGCGCGTGCTGGGCGGTGCTGGCGGTGCGCCGGTATCGGGCCCGGGGTGCGGCCGCGCCGGCTTGGGCGGCACCGGAGCGGGCCGCGAGGTGGGGCCGGGTGGCCGCTTGTGCGGCGTTCGCTTGTGCGCTGCCGTACGGGTTGACGCGGTTGACGTGGTTGACGCCGTGGCCGTTCCTGATGAGTGCCGAGGCGCTGGAGGCCGAGCCGGGGCTGCGGTTGTGGGGTCTGCTGCTGGGTGCGGCGTGTCTGGCCGGCGGGGTGCTCTGCCTGGGGTTGGCGCGGCGTTGGGGTGAGCGCTGGCCGTACTGGGTGCCGGTGCTGCGGGGTCGGCCGGTGCCTCCGCCGGTGGCGATCGTTCCGGCGTCGGTGGTGGCGTATCTGTTCACGGTGGCGGCGGTGCCGTTCGTGGTGTCGGCGTTCCGGTCGGGTCGGCCGGAGCTGGTGTGGATGTTCCCGTTCTTCGTGTGGGGGCCCGCGCTGGGGGCGGCGACGGTGGCGTATGCGGTCCGGCGGCGGGCCGGGGCCTCGGCCGGGCGGGCCGATAGCCTTGACGGCGAGGCGGTGCGGTTCTAGCGGTCTCGGTTCTACGCATGCACAGTGCAGGGGTGGTGGGTTGATGCTCGATATCCTGGTGGCCGGCGGCGTCGGCGTCGACACGATCGTCCGGGTGCCGCAGATCAAGGCCTTCGGCGGCGACAGCCTGAGTGTGGAGCCGATCCGCGACTACGTCGCCCACACCGGCAACGGGGTCTCGCTCGGTTGCCTGCGCCTGGGGATGCGCACCAGGTTCATCGACTACATCGGTGAGGACGAGCAGGGCGCGATGATTCTGCGCCACTATCGGGACCAGGGCCTGGACTTCCGGCACCTGGTTTCGGAGCGGGGCACGTCGCGCTCGGTCAACCTGGTGGACGATGCCGGTCGCCGCTTCTCCTTCTACGACGGGCGTCACGCGCCCGATCTGCGCCTGCCGCCGGAGTTCTACCGTCCGCATCAGGCCGGGGCCGCGCACCTCCACATCGGGGTCTCCGGCGTCACCCGCTCCATGCTCGGCGACCTGCCGGAGGGCGCCACCGTCTCGACCGATCTGCACGCCTGGGACGGCGAGGCCGAGCACCAGAGGGCCTACGCCCTCGCCGCCGACATCGTGTTCGTGTCCACGGTCAAGCTCGGCGGCGCCCGCGAGCGGGTAATGCGCTGGATCCTCGACAACGGCCGGGCCTCGCTGGTGGTCGCCACCGCCGGCGAGCAAGGCGGCTACTACCTCGAACGCGGCGGCGAGACGGTCCCCTACGCCGCGATCGACCCGGTCGCCGAGCTCGCCGGCGCCGTCCCCGAATGGTCCTCGTGGCGGCCGGTCGACTCCAACGGCGCCGGCGACGCCTTCGTCTCGGGGTTCCTGTGGGCGCGAGGCCGCGGCGACGGCCTGGGGGCGGCGATCGACGCCGGCCGCGTCGCCGGCGCCTTCGCCTGCCGCAAGGAGGGCACGCACTCGGAGTTCATCGACCGGCCGCTGCTGGAGGCGAGCCTGGCGGCGCTGCGCTAACCCGTGTCGCCGGCCCGGCTCCTGGTCATGGCTTTGGCGCGGGCCATGACGTCGTCGAACGGGGACGGCTCGGAGGACTCCGCCGAGACGCTGCCGCCGCGGTCGGGCTGGACGACCAGCATGAAGGCCGTGCCGACCAGCGCGGCGACGATCGGGGCACCCAGGCCGATCTTTTGACGAAGACTCAGTATCGATTTCTCGCGCGCCCCGAGGAGCCCGAAAGGCTCGAGGGAGGCCAACTGGCCACCCCCGAGCCCCAGAAGTTCACTCTTGGTCGACCGGGGAGGAAACCGGTGAGACTGGTTCGGCCGGCGGTGCGTCACCGCTGTCACCTGCTGACCATTGCGCCATGATCACTCCGATCAGGATCACCACCGCCATCACCCCTAGGATTCCGAGGATCACTCCTATTATGACGGTCATGGTAGTGGGTTTCTTCATCGCCGATTCCCTTCTCACCTCATAGCTTCCCCGTAGATTCGCTACGAACCCCCGAGTTTAGTTACGCCGCCGTCTCCCTGGAATTGGTACTCAAGCCACCCGGTATGGTCAGACACACAGCTGCCCCAGATTGGGTTCCACGCAGGGCACAGATGGTAACTAGTCTTGACTTCGTAAACGTTCCATCCATCGCCGAAGTTTGTTGAGTTGTCGCATCCGAGGAACTCGTAGGTCGGATATCCTCCATCGGTGCCCCAGCAATTGGAACTATCGTAGGTCACCCAGTCGCCGTCGCCACACCACGTAACGTCTGTCTGCCCGTAGAGGTCGGGGTCTGTGTCTCCGTACCAGAACGAGTAATCCCAGCATGAGGCGGCTTGGGCGCCGGTGGTTGAGAAGTCGCTGATCCGGGTTGGAGTGAGGATCTCGGTTTCGGAGAGCAACCTCGGGGTTTGGGACCGGTAGTGCTCCATGTCGACGTAGCGGTCGAGTCCCCGTTCCAGGACCTCTTCTGCGGAGAGCACACGAACGCTGTTCGCCGCCCCAGACTCGCCGGTCCAGGTAATGGTGGTTGCCGAGTCATCTGGTCCATCGGGTCCAGCGCTGGCCGTGGCTCCTTGAGCAGGGGCCCAGGCAACCGCGATGCCGAGGAGTACGGCGAATAGGAACCGAATCGGTTTCGATGGACGACTGCGGCTTCTGAGTTGATCAACGCTTGTTGACACTGTTGTCCTTTCCGGCAGGTCAACACGAGGCTGGTATCCTCGACGGAGCCGGGAGTCGTGATGGCACTGCCTTCCTTTTTCTCGGTCTTGATTGCCTGGCGCGATGTGGACCTTCAATCCTCGCGCCAGGCCCTTCCGTTCGACATCCTGATGCCGGTATCTCGATCATCCAGGTCTGCGTGTCCGTTTGGCAAGAGCCACAGTCGATGTTGACGTGATCTCGTCAGGTCATGGCGGGATGTCGTCATCAAGCTCGATTCTTCGTGTCTCGGCCGGTCCCGGCGCGCGTGGCGAGCGTGAGTACGACTGGGCTTGGGCCACGGTCTCGAACTTCGGCGATGTCCCGGTCGGGTTCGCTTGGACCCTGCTGGCCCGCCGCTCCATCGAGGACCCGACCGATATCGCCTACCATCTGTGTTTTCATCCCGACTCGGTCGAGCAGGAGGAGGTCGTGCGGGTCGCCGGGGCCAGGTGGGCGATCGAGGAGTGCTTCCAAGCTGCGAAGAACGAGTGCGGGCTCGACCACTACCAGGTACGGAAATGGAACGGCTGGTACCGGCACATCACCATCGCGATGCTCGCCCACGCCTTCCTCACCGCGACCGCCGCCTCGGACCCAAAAGCCCACGCGGGCTGGGAAACGTCACAGTCCCCGAGATCCGTCGTCTCCTGGCGACAGTGCTCCACCCCGCCCGCACCCTCGAATAAGCCCTGGCCGCCTCCCGGTGGAGACTGCGACACCAAACCCGCGCACGCCAATCGCACTACCAGCAGAAACGCAAGGCCCATAACGGATTACGGCTGCCATGATAGCGGGCCGCTCGCGAGTGCGGCCAGCATCCGATCGATCTTCGAGTCCGGCCAGACTCCTAACCTGGCGCCGTGTGGTAGTGGTAGCGCATCCGCTCTACATCGGTGAATCCAGTCGCGCCCATCGCGATCGCGCACGCGATTCAGACCAACACATCTCGTCCGGTCGACCCATGACGCTACCGGCGAATCGGCCATCCTAGCAGTCAGTGCCCTGGTCAGGCCGCATTTGTCGACGGCCGTCCGTAGCAAAACCACCCGGCCGTCGCCGACCGGGCCTTTCCCCGATACCTCCACGCCCAACTCACGCGCCCAGCCGCTACGATGCACCAAGAAGGTCCCCCGTCTTCTCGCGAGTTCGTGTTCTAGACACTTACGTCTTCGCAGGTGAAGGGGCGCTCTTCATTATCGGAGCCAGCTAAAGAAATTGCAGCTCTGAGTAACCATGGCCAGGTTTGCCTACTTCGTTCGTCACTTGCCGCGCTTCGGAAGATGTTCGTCTCGCAGAATACCTGCAGCATAGGCCTTCGCACCGAGAGCGGTTTGGTTTGAGGCACCGAGCTTCCGTGCGGCTCTCGAGACGTCGCGCTCCACCGTGCTGGGTGACACAAATATGCGATCTGCGATCTGCTCGTAGCTGAGGCCATGGGCCATCAACACCAGGATGTGGTGCTGGCGTCTCGTCATCAGGCATTCAGTGAGGTGGTCGTATGACCTCTCGTCCATCGGCTTGTCCTCGGGGTTCGCCGACGCTCCAGGAGGAGGAGTACATTTCGGGCCAAGGCTATCAAAATCATGCACTCAGCGTGGGACTCCGAGTTCGGAGCGAGCAGAGTTCAACGCTGGATGGTTTCATTGCGGCGGCTTCACAAGTAGATTGCTGTAAGTGAGGTTCATACTACCTGCAGCAATGTCCCCGAAACGGTTTTGGCGACGGCCGACGATGAGATCCTCTGCGCCATAATGGTACCACTCGGGTATACAGTGGCTCTTCTTCACAAGCTCGTTGCGCCAGATGGGTTTCGAATGCAAATCGTGTCACATAGCGTTGCACACTGCCAGTAAATCGGTTTTGACATCCACACCTGAGCTAACTGAACGGCATTGGCGCTAACCCGTGTCGCCGCCCCGGTTCCTGGTCATGGCTTTGGCGCGGGCCATGACGTCGTCGAACGGGGACGGCTCGGAGGACTCCGCCGAGACACTGCCGCCGCGGTCGGGCTGGACGACCAGCATGAAGGCCGTGCCGACCAGCGCGGCGACGATCGGGGCACCCAGGCCGATCTCGGGCGCCGGCCAGATGCCGGTCGCCCCGCCGGTGACGATGAAGTACGCGGCCCAGACCGGGACGGCCCAGCCGGCCGCGAAGGTGATCAGGTCGCGGCGGCGTCGCAGGTCCGGGCGCACCAGCCAGGTGAGGAAGTCGGCCCAGGCGCCCGAGGCGAGGAACAGCCAGGCGTAGCCGTCGTTGGCGAAGCCTTCGGAGGCGGCGGCCATGATCGCCGGGTAGGCGAACGCGACGGTGAAGAACCCCGGCGGGACGCCGAACCGTCCGGTGACGATCAGGACGAGTGCCAGGACCGCGACGGTGGTGAACATGATGGCGGCCACCGGGAACGAGGCGAATTCCGGTCCGCGCAGGGCGAGGGCGGTCTCCAGCGGTGTCTGCGCGAAGGCCACGAGGTAGCCGAGGAACAGCACCACCGCGCCGAAGGCGAACCCGAGCGACAGGGCCGGGGCGGCGAACCGGACGAACGGCGAGACCGGTTCGGGTTCGGCGCCGAGGCCGGCGCGGCGCCAGGCCGACAGCCAGGGGGCGAGGACGACGAGGATGCCGCCGACCGCGAGGCCGAGGTGGGAGGGGCTGAACAGGATGTCGAGGCTCTCCTCCACGCCCAGCAGTTGGTGCCAGAGCATGTCGCCCAGGCCGGAGACGATGAACAGGGGGGCGCCGATCACGGCGGGGCCGTAGCCGTGGGGCACGGCGGCCTTGCCGGTGCGGCCGTCGCCGCGGTGGGCACGGTACATCAGGTAGGCGATCCAGGCGGCGGTGGCGAGGAATCCGGTGTAGAACGCCAGGTGCCACCAGGTGAAGAAGCCCTCGGCCCATTCGCGGGCGTGCGCGTTGGTGTCGAGGACGAGACCGCCGAAGAACCACGCCGACAGCGCGGCGGTGATGAGGTCTTGGCGCCAGGCGGCGAAGGGGCGGGGCTGTCCGGAGTCCTTCAAGAGGTGCATCTGGTACTCCAGAAATCGGTCCAGGGGGGTGATGGCCATGACCTCATCATGGCGCATCGCCACCAGTGGCGCGAATCAGGCTCCCTCGACGAAACGGACCAGGAACAGGTGGGGCCAGAGTTTCCCGGTGATGTAGTACTCGCCTTCGTTTTCGGCGGCGGCGATGCCGTTGAGCACGTCGGCCGGGCCGGCCTCGTCGTCGGTGAGCAGACCGGAGGCGTCCACGACCGCGCCGACCCGACCCGAGTCGGGGTCGATGCGGACGATCCGGTCGGTCTGCCAGACGTTGGCCCAGACTTGGCCGCCGACGCATTCGAGCTCGTTGATCTGGGTGAGCTCCTCGCCGTCGAGCGTGACCGCCACCGTGCCGTGCGCTTCGAACGTCTCGGGGTCCCGGAAGGTGAGCGTGTCCGAGCCGTCGCTCATGACCAGCCGTTCACCGTCGTGGCACAGCCCCCAGCCCTCGCCTTCGTAGTCGACGGTCTCGACCGGCTCGAGCGTGTCGAGGTCGCGCCGGTAGGCGAGGCCCGCCTGCCAGGTGATCTGCCAGACGGCGTCGTCGGTGAGGGTGAGCCCTTCGCCGAACTCGTCGGACGGGAGCTGCTGCACGGACAGGACCTCGCCGGTGCCGGGCTCGACGAGGCGGACGTCCGAGGAGCCGTACTGCCCGGTGCTCTCGTAGAGGACGCCGTCGCGCAGCTCCAGCCCCTGGGTGAAGGCGTCCCGGTCGTGGTCGAAGGTCTCCAGGACCTCCACTGTGAGCCGCTGCGCCTCGTCGCCGCCGGACCGGTCGGGCGATTCGTCGTCGCCGTCGGCTTCGGCGTCGGCGGTGCCGCAGCCGGCCAGGACCGCCAGCGCCGCGAGGGCGGCGGCCGCCGGTGCTCGTCTCTGATCGAACACTGAACTCATCTCCAGGTGGTTTCAGGCGTCGTTCCGTACCGTACTGGGGAAGACAAACCGGGGCAAGCGGCGGTTCTGGGCCCTTCAGGGGGAATGGCCGTCGCCCGGTGGCGGGGCGATCGGGTCGGCTGGACCTGTGGTCTGGTCGCGCCGCCGCCATCGGGTGACGGTCGCTGCCACGGTGGTTTCGACCGGCTCGGGCAGGCGGTCGACGGCGGCGGTGAGGTCGTCCGGGTCGTGGTGGCGGGCGCTGGGTCCCATGGCGGCCAGGTGGAGGGCGTCGGCTCGGGTGAGGCGGATCCGGTAGGTGAGATCTTCGGTGTGCTCGGTGGTGAAGGCCGCCTCGAGCGGGCCGGCGGTGCGGCGGGTTTTGTGGGGGTCGATCTGGAGGAGTCCGAGTGCGTCGACCAGTTCGCGGAGGTGGTCGGGCCGGGGGGTGAGGACGGTGAGGGTGCCGCCGGGCCGGAGGATGCGGGCGAGTTCGGCGGGGTTGCGGGGTGCGAAGACGTTGAGGACCGCGGCGGCGGCGCCGTCGCGTACCGGTAGGCGGGTCCAGGCGTCGGCGAGGACTGCGGTGAGCCGGGGGCTGCGGCGTGCGGCGCGGCGGAGGGCGTATTTGGAGGTGTCGAGGCCGATGCCTTCGCGGTCGGGGGCTTCTTGCAGGGTGCGGGCGAGGTAGTGGCCGGTGCCGCAGCCGGGTTCGACGACGGCGCCGGGCCGGTCGGTGGCCGCGGCGGCGGCGACGGCTTCGAGGAGGGGGTCGTAGTGGCCGGTGTCGAGGAAGGTGTCGCGGGCTTCGACCTGGTCGGCGGTGTCGCCGGTGGTGGCGTTGGATCCGGGGGCGAGGAGGGGGGCGTAGCCGTGTTTGGCGAGGTCGAAGGAGTGTCCGGCGGGGCAGTGGAGGCGCCGGTCGGTCTGGGCGAGCGGGCGGGTGCAGTTGGGGCAGGCGAGTGCTTGCAACGCGGGCAGGGTCATAGGGCGTCTCTCCTGTCGGGGGCTTCGGTTTCGCCTACCGATTACCGGGCAACAATGGCACACTTCCCGGAACGATCTGTTTTTAGGAAGGCATGGCATGAGCAACCCCGCATGGCCGGTTCCCGCTGACCGTCCCGAGTACGACGAGGTGGTGGAGTCCGCGCTCGCTCGGCTCGATCTCGATACGAAGTCCGCACTGCTGGCCGGCATGGACATGTGGCGGCTGGTGGAGGTGCCCGGGATCGGGTTGCGGTCGATGACGTTGTCCGACGGCCCGATCGGGGTGCGGGGGCGGTTCTGGACGGCGGCCGATCCGTCGTTGGCGCTGCCGAGTCCGACTGCGCAGGCGGCGTCGTGGGATCCGGCTTTCGTGCGGCGGATCGGGCACCTGCTGGCGGCCGAGTCGCGGCGGAAGCGGGTGGACGTGCTGCTGGCGCCGACGATCAATCTGCATCGGTCGCCGCTGGGCGGGCGGCATTTCGAGGCGTTCTCGGAGGATCCGCTGCTGTCGGGGCTAATCGGGCGGGCCTATGTGGCGGGTGTGCAGGAGGGCGGTGTCGGGACCACGATGAAGCATTACGTGGCCAATGACGCCGAGACCGACCGGTTCACCGTCGACAATGTGATCGATGAGCGGACGCTGCGGGAGTTGTATCTGCGGCCGTTCGAGATGATCGCCGAGTCGGTGCGCCCGTGGGGGGTGATGACGGCGTACAACTCGGTGAACGGGTCGACCATGACCGCGCACGGGCCGCTGATGGGGGTGCTGCGCGGCGAGTTCGGGTTCGACGGGTTCAATGTGTCGGATTGGACCGCCGCTCGGGACACGGTCGGCGATATCGCGGCGGGTATGGATGTGGCGATGCCGGGGCCGGAGACGGTGTACGGGCCGGCGCTGGCCGAGGCGGTGCGCGAGGGCCGCGCGAGTGAGGCCGATGTGGACGCGGCGGTGCGGCGGGTGCTGCGGCTGGCCGCGCGCGTGGGGGCGCTGGAGGGGGTTCCGGCGGCGGTGGCCGAGCCGGTGCCGGGGCCGGACGATGCGCGCTCGTTCGTGCGCGAGATCGCGCAGCGGTCGTTCGTGCTGGCGAAGAACGAGGTGCCCGAGGGCGATGAGGCGCCGCTGCTGCCGCTGACGGCCGATGTGGTCTCGAGCGTGGCGCTGATCGGTCCGGCCGCCGTGCGGGCGCGGGTGCTGGGCGGGGGTTCGGCGACGGTGTTCCCCGAGCACGTGGTCTCGCCGCTGGAGGGGCTGCGGGCGGCGCTGGGCGACCGGGTGGCCTGCCGGGAGGGGGTGGATCTGTTCGAGCAGATCCTGCCGGCCCGGGAGGGTTTCGAGCTGCGGGTGCGGCCGGTGGCGGTCGACGGGACCGAGGGCGAGTCCGAGCCGCTGGCCGACGGCGATGTGAAGTGGATGGGGTACGTGCCGGGCATGCCGACCGGCGAGTTCGACCACGCGGTCCTGGAGGGCGTGTACACCGCGACCGAGTCCGGCGAGCACGTGTTCGGGACGCGCGGGTCAGGTTCGATCAGGCTGGAGGTGGCCGGGCGGACCCTGTTCGAGGGCGATTACGAGCCGGAGTCGGGCGATCCGTTCGAGTCGTTCTTCGGCCCGGGTCTGGCGCGCGGGGCCGTGCATCTGGAGGAGGGCGAGCGGGTGGCGGTCCGGTTGGAGTACCGGCCGCTGCCGAGCCCGCCGGGGTTCCCGCCGTCGGTGCTGTTCGGGCTCATGCACACCGCGCCGCGGCCGGACGAGGACCGGCTGCTGGCCGAGGCGGTGGAGGCCGCGAGCCGCTCCGAGATCGCGGTGGTGGTGGTCTCGACCACGGAATTGACCGAGTCGGAGGGCTGGGACCGGGCGGATCTGCGGCTGCCGGGGCGGCAGGACGAGCTGGTGTCGGCCGTGGCGGCGGTGAATCCGAACACGGTGGTGGTGGTGAATTCGGGGTCGCCGGTGGAGATGCCGTGGCGGGACGAGGTGGCGTCGATCCTGCTGACCTGGTTCCCGGGGCAGGAGGGCGGTCACGCGCTCGCGGACGTGCTGCTGGGGGCCGAACCGGGCGGGCGGCTGCCGACGACGTGGCCGAAGTCGCTCGACCAGGCGCCGGTGTCGCAGGTGGTGCCGGACGCCGAGGGCCGGCTGCGGTACGACGAGGGCGTGTTCATCGGCTACCGGGCGTGGGAGCGGCACGGTCTGGAGCCGGCGTTCTGGTTCGGGCACGGGCTGTCGTACACGACCTGGGAGTACGAGGCGTTGAGCGTCGAGGGCGACACGGTGCGGGTGCGGGTCCGCAACGACGGTGAGCGCGCCGGCCGCGAGGTGGTGCAGGTGTACCTGGCGCCGGAGGCGGAGGCGGTGGTGCCCGGCGGCATCGAGGCGCATCGCCTGGCCGGGTTCGCGGCGGTCGAGGCCGGGCCGGGCGAGGTGGCCGAGGCGGTGGTCGAGCTGGAGGGCCGTTCGTTCGAGTACTGGGACGCCGAGGCGGCCGGCTGGAGGCCGGTGCCGGGCACGTGGACGGTGCGGGCGGGCCGGTCGGTCGGCGATCTGCGGCTGAGCGGTCCGATCAAGCGGGCGTGAGAACGGGCGGGCGGGGCCGGTGGCCCCGCCCGCCCGTTCTCACTCGTTCGAGTTAGAAGCCCGCCGCGTCCTCGCGCATTTCGCGGTCGCTGCGGGTGGGCGTGGTGACACCGGCCGAATCCCACGGCTCCGCCTTGGGGGACTCCTCGTCCCCGGAGAATCCCTTGACGATCTCACCGAACCTGGTGTCCTTCATTCGGTCCTGCGCCGCGGTGGCGGCCTTCTCGGCCTGCGTCCTCACCGAAGTCGCCACCTGCTGGACACGGTCGTTTCCGGTGACCTGTCTGGACCAGTCCAGAATCTGGTCGTACCGTTCCCGGCCGGCCTTCGTACCCAGGACATAGCCGATCGCGAGCCCGGCCACGAAATACCATTTGCGCATGGTTGCCTCCCCCGGCTGTGCAGCCGTAAATCTGCGATTTCGCATACAGAGGCTATTCTGCCGCATGTCGGCGCCCATTGACAGACCTTGGGGGAAACGTACTCGCCGAGTCCGCTGCGAAGGAGCCGATCGTTCCTCCCCGGTCACCCGGAGCACGGATACAGGCCACAGCCACCCCGGTGGCATCCGGACCCCGGGCTCCTGTAGTCTCGTATCCGGTCCGCGCGGCGTCGAGCCGCCCAGATCCCTTCCCCGATAGCTCAAGCGGCAGAGCGAACGGCTGTTAACCGTTAGGTTGTTGGTTCGAGTCCAACTCGGGGAGCAGCACATCAGGCCGCCGCCTCCAGCCGAGGCGGCGGTTTTCTCGTTGCCGGGCTCCGCCCGCGCCGTTCCCGGCGCGGCCCTATCGTGGCGCTATGGCCACTGAGAAGCCCGAACTCCGCTCGGTGCCGATCGGCACCGGCGCGACCGGCACCCGCCTCGAACGCGACTCGATGGGACCGGTCGAGGTGCCCGCCGAGCACTACTGGGGCGCCCAGACGCAGCGGTCGCTGATCCACTTCTCGATCGGCGACGACCGAATGCCGACCGCGGTCGCCCGCGCCTACGGGTACGTCAAGAAGGCCGCCGCCCTGCTCAACGCCGAGGACGGCCGGATCGACCGGACGCTCGCGGCGGCGATCGCCGCCGCGGCCGACGAGGTGATCTCCGGCGAGCTCGACACCGAGTTCCCGCTGTACGTGTGGCAGACCGGGTCGGGCACGCACACGAACATGAACGTCAACGAGGTCATCGCCAACCGTGCCTGCCAGCTCCTGGGCGGCGAGCTCGGGACCAAGACCCCCGTCCACCCGAACGACCACGTCAACATGGGGCAGTCCTCGAACGACGGCTTCCCCACCGCGATGCACATCGCCACGCTCCAGGCCGTCCGCGACCGGACCCTGCCGCAGCTCGACGCGCTCGCCGACGCCGTCAGGGACAAGGCCGAGCAGTGGGTCGAGGTGGTCAAGATCGGCCGCACGCACCTGCAGGACGCCACGCCCCTCACCGTCGGGCAGGAGTGGTCGGGCTGGGAGGCGCAACTGCGCGGCGCGCGGCAGAGGCTGGACCGGTCCCTGGAGGCGGTGTGCGACCTCGCGGCCGGCGGCACCGCCGTCGGCACCGGGATCAACGCGCCCGACCGCTTCGGCGAGCGGATCGCGGCCGCGCTGGCGGAGCTGACCGGACTGCCGCTGGCCACCGCCCCCAACAAGTTCGCCGCCCAGGCCTCGCTGGACGGGATGGTCGCCGTCAGCGCCGGACTGCGCGGCGCGGCGGTGGCGCTGATGAAGATCGCCGGCGACATCCGCTGGCTCGCCTCGGGCCCGCGGGCGGGCCTGCACGAGCTGAAGCTGCCGGCCAACGAACCGGGGTCGTCGATCATGCCCGGCAAGGTCAACCCCACCCAGCAGGAGGCGATGACGATGGTGTGCCTCCAGGTGATCGGCGAGGATTCCATCGTCGCCTCGGCCGGCTCGCTCGGCGACTTCGAACTCAACACCATGCGCCCGGTCGTGATCGACAACGTCCTCCACTCGGCCCGGATCCTCGCCGACGCCTGCCGGCAATTCCGCCTCCACAGCGTCGAGGGCATCGAGCTCGACACCGGGCGGGTCGCCGACTACGTCGGCCGCTCGCTGATGCTGGTGACCGCGTTGAGCCCCCACATCGGCTACGACAGGGCCTCGGCGATCGCCCACAAGGCCGACGCCGAGGGCACGACCCTGCGCGAGGCGGCGATCGAGCTCGGCGTCGACGCGGCCGAATTCGACCGCATCGCCGACCCGGCGGCCATGGTCGGGCACCCGCGCCGGGACCTCGGCCTCGAGCCCTGAACGCGAGTATCGATCCGGCAAGCTCACGGGCGGCGCCCGTCCCTTTGCAGCCGGTGTGCCCCCTGACCCGAGGAGGGTACGCGTCTTGGACCGTAAGGGACATAATGGCTGCAAAGGGTGCGGCTCCGCCGCAGAGCTTTCCCGACCGGGCTCGACGCCGAACTTCCGTTCCCGCTCGAGCCGCCGCTGCATCGCGATGTAGTTGATGCGCTTCCGGGTCCGGTCCAGACGGTCGCGGCCCGGCGACCACGAGCCCTGCCGCAGCTCCCAGACCAACTGATCGAGCATCTGCGCCGGGTCGGCGATCACCGCCTCGGAGCGGAACACGTTCATCCGCCAACCCGCCCTGGCGATCCGGGCGCGGCGGCGGCGATCGTGGTCCCGGTCGGCCCGGTCGCTGTGGTGGTCGCGCCCGTCGTACTCGGCTGCGACCCGGTAGTCCTCGAATCCGAGATCGAGGTAGGCGGTCGATCCGTCCGGGAAGCGGACCGGGGCCTGCGGCCGGGGATCGGGGAGCTCGGCGTCGACGATCATGCATCGGCACCACGACTCCATCGGCGAGGCCGAGCGCGGGTCGGCCATCGCCACGATGTCCCTGAGCCGTCGCAGGTGGCCGTCCCGCCACCGGCGCGAATCGGCGATGGAGCGGACGTGATCGAGGTCGGCGCGGAGGCGCAGTATCTGATCGGCCGCCGCGAGCGCTTCGAGCCGGGGCAGCATCCGCGCACAGTCGACCAGGGTCCGCTCGAGCGTGGTCACCGGGACGCCGTCGACGACGGTGACCTGATCGGCCGGGATCGGCCAGCGGTGTGCTCTGATTCCGGGCGGCATCGCCGCTGCGGCGGCGTGGTCGGCCACCGCGACGTCGGCCGGCCACCCAGCCGGGTCGATGCCCGGCGGTAGCGTGTCGACGCCGTGGAGCCATGCCGCGGCCCGAGCGACCGCCACCGGCCTCGATCGGGCCAGGCGGGCCGCCTCGCGGACCCGATCGGGCAGCGATGCCTCGCAGGCCGGGCTCGGCACGGCGCCCCAGCGGTCTTCGGTCGAAGGCCAGTACGGCGGGAGGTCACTCATGCGACAAGGGTGAACACGACCGGTGACATCTTCCATCCGGCAAGCTCACGGGCGGAGCCCGTCCCTTTGCAGCCGGTGGCCCCCTGGCCCGAGGGCGGTACGCGACTTAGGCCACAGGGGACCTCACGGCTGCAAAGGGTGCGGCTCCGCCGCAGAGCTTGCCCGACCGGGGCAGGAGGCTGTGGACGGGGGCTGCGGTCACGGCGAGACTCCTTGCGGGGGAGAAAAGAGTGGGAGATCCTGGTATGCGTTGACTGACCGTCTCGCTCCACATTGCGGGCGGCGGCATGACCGGGCGGGATACCGATCTTGGACGGTTGCGTCCCGACAGTGCAGAACCTCACCCTTTGGGATCGCCCCTGTACGAGACCCGGCAATTAGGTTAGGCTAACCTGCGTCACACACCGGAGTCCGCGAACGGCCCCGGCAACGAAAGGACGTACCTCAGTGGTGACCAGCACCCCGCCGACCCTGCTGAACCGCGCGACCGCCGACACCTACCGGCACCTCATCTCCCAAGTGTCCGGGCGCATCGCAGAGCGATTCGCCACGGTCGACCGCCCCGCCACCGGCATCGCCCCGTCCGAGCTGCGGCCGCAGATCGAGGCGGTCGACCTCGACCGGCCGCTGCCGGGCCTCGACGACGCGCTGGACGAGATCGACGCGCTCTACCTGCGCGACGCGGTCTGGTTCCACCACCCGCGCTACCTCGCCCACCTCAACTGCCCGGTCGCGCTCCCGGCCGTGGCCGCCGAGACCATCCTCGCCTCGGTCAACACCTCAGTGGACACCTGGGACCAGAGCGCCGGCGGCACCCTCATCGAGCAGCACCTCATCGGCTGGACCGCCCGGCGCATCGGCTACGGCCCCGACGCCGACGGCGTCTTCACCTCCGGCGGCACCCAGTCGAACCTGCAGGCGCTCCTACTGGCGCGCGACGAAGCGGTCGAATACGTGGTCAAGAACAGCCAGCACCCGCCGCGCGGGGCCGAGGTACTCCCCCGCCTGCGACTGTTCGCCTCCGCCCACAGCCACTTCAGCGTGGTCAAGGCCGCCCGCCTGCTCGGCCTCGGCGAGGACGCCGTCATCACCGTCCCGGCCGACGCCGACCGCCGCATGAACCCGCGAGCCCTCGACGCGGCCCTCGAAACCTGCCGCGGCGAAGGACTCGTCCCGGCCGCGGTCGTCGCCACCGCCGGCACCACCGACTTCGGATCGATCGACCCGCTCGAGGCCGTCGCCGAGGTGTGCGAGTCGCACCGGGTCTGGCTCCACGTCGACGCCGCCTACGGCTGCGGCCTCCTGGTCTCCCCCACCCGGCGCGACCGGCTCGACGGGGTCGAACGCGCCGACTCGGTCACCGTCGACTACCACAAGGCGTTCTTCCAGCCGGTCAGCTCCTCGGCGGTGGTCGTGCGCGACCGCGGCTCCCTGCGGCACGTCGCCCACCACGCCGACTACCTCAACCCGGCCGAGGCGTTGCACCCCAACCAGGTCGACAAGAGCCTCCAGACCACCCGGCGCCTGGACGCGCTGAAGCTGTGGATGACGCTGCGATCGATCGGTCCGGACGCGATCGGAGCCATGTTCGACCGGGTCTGCGCGCTGGCCGGCGAGATCTGGGCGCACCTGGAGGCCGACCCGAGGTTCACGACCGCGGCCGGCCCCTCGGAACTGTCCACGGTGCTGTTCCGCGTCGAGGGCGTCGCCGACGAGGTCCAGCCGCTCGCCCGCGAGGCGGTCGCCGCCTCCGGCGAGGGCATGGTGGCCGCTACCCGCGTCGACGGGCGCTGGGCGCTCAAGCTCACACTGCTCAACCCCGACACCGGGCCGGCCGAGGTGGTGCCGGTCCTGGAGGCGCTCGCGGCGCGGGCCGCGGCGATCGGGGAGGCGGCGTGATCCGCGACTTCATCGGCATCGGCCTGGGGCCGTTCAACCTCGGCCTGGCCTGCCTGACCGATCCGATCGCCGAGCTCGACGGGGTCTTCCTGGAGCGCAAACCCGACGTTGACTGGCATCCGGGCATGCTGATCGAGGGCACCACCATGCAGGTGCCGTTCATGGCCGACCTGGTGACCCTGGCCGACCCCACCTCGCCGTACTCGTTCCTGAACTACCTCAAGCAGCGCGGCCGGATCTACCCGTTCTACATCCGCGAATCGTTCTTCCAGCTCCGCGGCGAGTTCCAGGACTACCTGCGCTGGGCGGCCTCGCAGCTCGACAACCTCGAATTCGAGCGGGAGGCGACCGGCGTCGAATGGGACGGCGAGGCCTACGCGGTGCGCAGCCGCGGACCAGGCGGCGAGCGCGTCGACCGCGCCCGCCGCCTGGTGGTGGGGACCGGCACGCCGCCGTGGGTGCCGCCGGCCTGCCGGGACCTGACCGGCCCGGCCGTCTGCCACGCCTCGTCCTACCTGGAGCACCGTGACCGGCTGCGGGAGTGCGGCAGCGTCACCGTCGTCGGCTCGGGCCAGAGCGCCGCCGAGGTCTACCGGGACCTGCTGGCCGACATCGACACCGGCGGGTACGAGCTGAACTGGGTGACCCGCTCGCCGAGGTTCTTCCCGCTCGAGTACACCAAGCTCACCCTGGAGATGACCAGCCCCGACTACGTCGACTACTTCCACTCCCTGCCCGCGGCCAGGCGCGAGGAGCTCAACGCGAGCCAGAAGGGACTGTACAAGGGCATCAACTCCGACGACATCGACGAGATCTACGACCTGCTGTACCGCAAACGGTTCGAGCTCGGTTCGGTTCCCACCCGCCTGTTCACCAACTGCAGCGTCGAGAAGGCCTCCGGCGACGACCGGATCACCCTGGGGCTCAAGCAGCACGAGCAGGACCGCGACTTCGAGCTGCGGACCGAGGGCCTGGTGCTCGCAACCGGCTACCGGCACCGCGTCCCCGGCTTCCTCGACGGCGTGGCCGACCGGCTCCGCTTCGACGGGGCCGGCCGCCTCGATGCCCGCCGCGACTACAGCGTCGACGCCGCCGGGCGCGGCGAGGTGTTCGTGCAGAACGCCGAGCTGCCCACCCACGGCTTCGTCACCCCCGACCTCGGCATGGCCGCGTACCGCAACTCGTGGATCATCCGCGCCATGACCGGCCGCGAGGTCTATCCGATCGAGCGGAGCACCACGTTCCAGGAATTCGCCGCCCCTGAGGAGGCCCCATGATCGACGCCCCCGAGTCCTTCCACTGCATCGACGAGCGCCTCGGCGACTTCGGCATGCGCCTGGTCGACCCGGCCACCGACGCGCCGCTGCTCCACGAGTGGGTGACGCATCCGAAGTCGACGTACTGGATGATGCAGCAGGCGAGCGTCGCCGACGTGTGGGCCGAGCACGAGGCCATCGCCGCCAGCGACCACCACCGGGCCTACCTCGGGCTGTTCGGGTACCGGGCCCGGTTCCTGGCCGAGGTGTACGACCCGGCCCACTCCGAGCTCGCCGCGGCCTACGACGTCGCCGAAGGCGACCTCGGCATGCACGTCCTCACCGCCCCGGCCCAGCGGCCCATCCCCGGGTTCACCAGGGGCGTGATCACCGCGGTCATGCGCCTGCTGTTCGAGGGCTGCGCGGCGAAGCGGGTCGTGGTCGAGCCCGACGTGGAGAACGAGGCGATCCACCGCCTCAACGAGTACGTCGGCTTCCGCCCCGAGCGGACCGTCCCGCTGGCCGGCAAGCGGGGGCTGCTGAGCTTCTGCACCCGGACGGACTTCGAACGGTCCGAAGCGAAGGGAGCGACCCGATGAACGCGATCGAGCACCTCCGCCCGGCGCACTGGCGCCGGGCCACGGCGAACCTCCTGGCCAAGGCCATCGGCGAGTTCGCCCACGAGCGGCTCCTGACGCCGGCGCGCCGCGGGGAGGGCTGGGAGCTGTCCGCCGCCGACGAGCGCTACCGGTTCCGGGCCGCGCGGCTCGCGCTCGACCACTGGGCGGTCGAACCCGGCTCGCTGCGCCGCGAGGACGCCGACGGCGGCGGACTGCCGCTGGACGCCGCCGCGTTCTTCATCGCCTTCGCCGACGAGCTGGGGCTGAGTGAGGAGGTCCTGCCGGTCTACCTCGAGGAGGTCGCCAGCACGCTCGACCGGGGCGCCTATCAGCTCGCGACGCCGCAGCCGACCGCGGAGGAACTGGTCGACGCCGACTTCCAGCGGATCGAGGCGGCCATGACCGGCGGGCACCCGTGCTTCGTGGCCGGGTCGGGCCGCCTGGGATTCACCGCCGACGACCACCGCGCCTTCGCCCCCGAGTCCGGCGCGGCCGTGCGGCTGCTGTGGCTGGCGGCGCCCCGCCGGTACGCGATGTTCACCGCCGCACCGGGCCTCGACCACCGCTGGCTGGTCGAGACCCAGCTCGACGACGCCTCCCGCGAACGGTTCGCGGCCGCCCTGGCCGAGCGCGGCCTCGGCTTCGACGACGTCCACCTGATCCCGGTCCATCCGTGGCAGTGGCGCAACAAGATCGCCACCACCTTCGCCGCCGAGGTCGCCGAGGGGCGTCTCATCCCCCTCGGCGAGGGCGGCGACGACCACCAGGCGCAGCAGTCGATCCGGACCTTCTTCAACCGGACCCGGCCCGGGGCCGACTACGTCAAGACCGCGCTGTCGGTGCTGAACATGGGCTTCATGCGCGGACTGTCCACCGAGTACATGGAGGTGACGCCCGCGATCAGCGAGTTCACAGCCGACCTGGTCGGCGGCGACCCGGTGCTGCGGAAGTCGCGGGTGACGGTCCTGCGCGAGCGCGCCGCGGTCGGCTACCGCCACCCGGCCTACTCCGCGGCCGCACCCAAGGGCTCGCCGTACCGCAAGATGCTGGCGGCGCTGTGGCGCGAGAGCCCGGTGCCCGACCTGGACGAGGGGGAGCGCGCCGCCACGATGGCCTCGCTGCTCCACGTCGACGCCGCGGGGCGCCCGTTCGCCTCGGCGCTGATCGGGCGCTCGGGGCTGGCGCCGGAGGCGTGGCTGGAGCGCTACCTGGAGGCCTACCTGGTGCCCCTGGCGCACTGCCTGTACCGGTACGGCCTGGTGTTCATGCCGCACGGCGAGAACGTGATCCTGGCGCTGCGCGACGGCGCGGTGGAGCGGGTGTACCTCAAGGACATCGGCGAGGAGATCGGCCTGATCGAGCCGCTCGCGGTGCCGGTGCCGCCGGAGGCCGAGCGCGTGTGCGGCCAGGTGCCCGACGACGTGGCGGCCCTGTCGATCCTCACCGACGTGGTCGACTCCTTCCTGCGCTTCCTGGCGGCGATCCTGCACACCGACGGCGTGCTCGACCAGGACGACTTCTGGCGCACCGCCGCGGCGGTGCTGCGGCGCTACCAGGACGAGCACCCGGAGCTGTCGGCGGCGTTCGAGCGGTACGACCTGTTCGCCGAGCGGTTCCGGCGCTCCTGCCTCAACCGGCTCCAGTTGCGGGACAACCGGCAGATGGTGGACCTGGAGAACCAGGAGGAGAGCCTGATCTACCAGGGCGAGTTGGACAACCCGCTCGCCCGGTAGGCGGGGTGACGGCACTTTGCATGATGGAGTATGTGACTCCTGATTACGATTTCTTCGACCGCCCCGTCCTGATCACCGGAGCCAGCCACGGTCTCGGCCTGGCGACGGCCACGCTGCTC
This sequence comes from Glycomyces xiaoerkulensis, assembly GCF_002798405.1. GTDB lineage: Bacteria > Actinomycetota > Actinomycetes > Mycobacteriales > Micromonosporaceae > Glycomyces > Glycomyces xiaoerkulensis. Next base: position 285,436 of record NZ_PGGV01000027.1, read on the forward strand.
GCCTCGGTCCGGGCGCCGCTGGCGCTGTGCGCCCGGAACGCCGCCCCGCTGAACGAGGTAGCCGACGAGCTCCGCAAGGACTACGGCGTGACGGTCTTCTCCCGGGCGGTGGACGTGACCGACGAGTTGGCCGCCGCCGAGTTCGTCGCCGACGCCGCCAAGCGCCTCGGCGACCTCGCCGGGGTCGTGGCGAACGCCGGCGGCGGCCGCGGCACCCACCTCGAGGACACCTCCCCGGAGGATTGGCAGTACACCTGGAGCGTGAACGTGGTCGGGGCGATGACGCCGCTGCGGGCGGCGACCCCGCAGCTCGAACGGACCGGCGGCGCGGCGGTCCTGGTCTCCTCGATCTCGGGCGCCAAGCCCGCGCCCGGTCTCGCTTACGGGGCCACCAAGGCCGCGCTCGACCACGCCGCCGCGATCCTCGCCCGGGACCTCGGCGCCCGGGGCGTCCGGGTCAACGCCGTCGCCCCGGGCTCGATGCTGGTGCCCGGCCGCAGGTGGGACCGGATGCGCACCGACAGCCCGGAGGAGTACGAGGCGTTCCGGCGGGAGTTCCCCGGCGGCGAGCTGGTGGACCCGGACGACGTGGCCGCGGTGGTGGCCTTCCTGCTCTCGGACGGGGCCCGCGCGGTCAACGGCGCGGTCGTCCCGGTCGACGCCGGCCAGAACGCCCCCACCGCCTTCGGCTACTGAGCGGCCACCGGCCTGCGCCTGAGCAGGAACGGCACCACGGCCAGGGCGGCGGCCGCGCACGCCAGGTTGAGCATCCCGTACCCCAGGTACTCCACGATCGGGCCGGAGGCGATCCCGGAGAGCATGGCGGCCAGGCCCATCACCATGTCCGAGAAGCCCTGTGTGGAGGGCCGCTCGGCCGGACTCACCGCGCCGGTGACCAGGGTCGCGGCCGAGACGGTCATGGCCGACCAGCCGATCCCGAGCAGGACCAGGCCGACCGTGATCCGGACGTGGTCGGTCACCGCCGCCGAACCGGCGGTCGCGCAGGCGGCCACCAGGGTGGCGACGCCGAAGGCCAGGACCGCCCGGGGGCCGAAGCGGTCGGCGAGCCGGCCGAACACCGGTGAGAAGGCGTACATGGCACCGATGTGGAGGCCGATGACGACGCCGACCACGGAGAGCGCCTCGCTCAGGTCGGGTACGCCGTCGCGGATGTGCAGGGCGGTCATGGCCATGACCCCGACCATCACGAAGTGGCCCAGGGCGGCGGCGACGACGCCGGTGCGGACGTCGATGTTGCGGCGGGCCATGCGCATCCCGTCGGCGACCGAACGTTTCGGAGCCTGGGCCTCGCCGCTGATCTCGCGGGCGGCCAGCAGCGGGTCGGGCCGCAGCAGCGCCGAGATGAACGCGGCGGTCACCAGGCAGAGCGCACCGATGGCCACCATTGAGCCGGCGTAGTCGCGGCCGCCGAACCAGTCGACCCAGGCCGCATTGGCGAAGGCGGCCAGCATCGGGCCGGTGACGCTGCCGAGCGTGGTGGCCCACAGGATCAGCGACAGGTGCGAGCCGCGCCGGTTCGGCGGCGACAGGTCGGCGGCGGCGTACCGCGACTGCAGGCCCGCGTAGGAGGCGCTGCCGAGCAGGAAGTAGCCGCCGACGGCCAGCGTCGCGCTGCCGATGTGGATGGCGGCGACCACGACCGCGGCGCCGGCGACCGCGCAGAGGTAGCCGAAGGCCAGGCCGCCGCGGCGGCCGAGCCGCTCGGTGATGCGGACGGCGGGGATGACGACCAGGGCCGAGCCGCCGACGAACAGGCTCTGGCCGAGCCCGGCGTAGGTGCTGGAGCCGGTCATGTCCTGGATGAGGAGGGCGCCGACGGCGACTCCGATGCCCACGGCGAGACCGCCGAGGACCTGGGAGCCGAACAGGACGCCGAGCGTGCGCCGCTGCAGCGCGGACGTGTCCGGGGGTGTCGAGGTGGCGGTCATCGGGGGGAGTTCCTTTCCGGAGTTCTCAGACCGGCGGGGCCGCCGGTCCGGTCGCCGAGGCGATGACCTCGGCGATGCGTGGGGCCAGCGCCGGGTCGAGCCGCCCGGTGCTGATGCGGATGCCCTGGAGGCCGCGCTGGGTGTAGGCGCGGCCGGGCGCGACGGCGTAGCCGGCGTCGCGCAGGGCGATGACGGCGGCGGTCTCGTCGGAGACCGGTACCCACAGGTTGAGTCCGGTGTGGCCGAAGGCGGTGATGCCTTGGGCGGCCAGGGCCTCGCGCATCGCCGCCTGGCGTTCGATGTAGATCCGGCGGGCGCGTTCGACGGCCGCGGCGGCGTCGGGGTCTTCCCATGCGGCGATGACGAAGTGCTGCAGGATGTTCGAGACCCAGCCGTGGGCGAGGGCCATGCGGCCCTGGAGGCGGGCCTTGGTGTCGCCGTCGGCGGCGACGAGGGCGCAGCGCAGGTCGGGGCCGTAGGGCTTGGAGGTGGAGCGGACGAACAGCCAGCGCTGGGCGGCGGTGGCGACCGGGTGCAGCGGCACCTGCGAGAGTTCGGCCCAGTGGTCGTCCTCGATGACGAACACGCCGGGGTGGGCGCCGATGACCTCGCGGAGGGCGTCGGCGCGGGCGGCGTCGACGGCGGCGCCGGTGGGATTCTGGCCGCGGCCGGTGACGATGAAGGCGCGGGCGCCGGCGGCGAGGGCGCGGTCGAGTTCGGCCGGGTCGGGGCCGTCGCCGTCGACGGCGACGGGGGTGATCCGGTAGCCGCAGGCGAGCACCAGGTCGCGGATGTTGGACCAGACCGGTTCTTCGAGGGCGACGGTGTCGCCGGGGGCGAGGCGGGCGGCGAGGCCGCGTTCGACGGCGTCGAGGGCGCCGGAGGTGACGGTGAGTTCGCCGTGGACGCCGTCGGCGGCCAGGCGGTCGCGGCCGAGGTCGAGCAGGGCGGGGCAGGGTCCGCCGTCGCGGTAGCCGACGTGGCCGAGGGTGACGCGGTGGGCGAGTGCTTGGAGGTCGGGCAGGAGCCGGGGGTCGGGTTCGCCGTTGGCGAGGTCGATCGCGCCGGGCGGGACGGCGAGGGTGCCGGAGGGGGTGAAGGCGGAGCGTTCGCGGACGAAGGTGCCGGCGCGGCCGCCGGTTTCGACGACGCCGCGCTGGCGGAGCCGGCGGTAGGCGGCGGCGACGGTGCCGGCGGCGACGCCGAGTTCGGCGGCGAGCTTTCGGACGGTGGGGAGCGCGCTGCCGGCTTTGAGGTGGCCGTCGCGTACGCCCACTTCGATGCTCGCCGCTATTTCGTTGGCGGAGGCCCCGGTGATTTGATACTGTACCGTCATAACGAGATTATTGTATCAATACAAAATCGCGAATGGGAGTCCCCCGATGAGCGCTCAGTTCCCCCGGACCGACCGCACCACACCCCGGCGGGCGCGCGACCGCGTCACCTACGAGAAGGCCGCCGCGTTCCAGATCCTCGACGAGGCCCTGTACTGCGACGTCGCGTTCGCGGCCCCGGACGGCGCACCGCGCGTGCTACCCATCTTCCATGCGCGACTTGGCAACACGCTCTACCTCCACGGTTCGACCGGGAGCGGGCTGGGGCTGGCCGGGCGCGACGGGGTCGAGGTGAGCCTGACGGCCACGATCGTCGACGGCCTGGTCTACGCCAAGTCCTGGGCGCACCACTCCATGAACTACCGCAGCGTCGTCGCCCACGGCCCGGCGCTGCCGGTCCGCGACGACCACGAGCGCTGGATCGCGATGCGGACGCTGATCGAGCGGATGTCGCCGGGGCGGGCGAACCGCTCGCGGGAGCCGAGCGCCAGAGAGGACGCGTCGGTGGCGATCCTGGGGATGACGCTGAGCGAGGTCTCGGTCAAGCAGCGGTCGGGACCGCCGAAGGAGGAGCCCGAGGACGAGGAGCTGCCCTACCGCAACGGCGTGGCCGAGGTCGCGACCGTCGTCACCGGGCGGCTCTGAGCGCTCGGTCCCGTGCGGTCTGAGGCCCCGCGCCCGGGGCGGCGTGAAAGCGGCTTACAGCCCCGGTGACGATCGCCCATTCGGTCCCGTCAATCCAGCGGCCCTTCGCGGACGACTTCGCGGAGACCCGACCAGGTCAAACACTACAGATCCCGGGTCTACAGCCTCAGCGTTGACATCATCACCGACGGCTCAACCGAGCGGCATTGACAGCACTACTGTGACACCGCCGGTAGACCAAGGGGCACTGACGGATCGAGGACCAACAGGCTCTATCTTGGCCCATGGGTGCCTCCGACACCGTACCCTTGCGAGCCCTCCAGGAAGGAGAGGCGGACCCCTTGGCCAGCAACCTGTGCGACGACAACGATGCCACCGTACATCAATCCCAATGCTCGCCATTGGACAGCGTACAACCCATTCTCAGGAAAGTTACAAGTCAACATAGTGCAGGTGAAGTGTGATGCACAGGCCTTCTCGCGTTAATCCATTCGCTCTTGCAGCTTCAGCATCGGTCATTGCCGTTTCACTGACCGGATGTACTGACACTTCGCGGGATTACACGAATGAAGAGATGCTCGCAACCTATATGGGCAACATCGATGCGCTTGCCGAGGTTGAGAACGAGGTTGATCGGCTGATCAATATATGCTTGACCGACCTCGGCTTGAAAGACGAGTATCTACCTGATGTCGCCACTCCCAACGAGAGCAACGACGTGAACGACTACCTGACGGTACTCAAGGAGCGCGTCTCCCTGGAAGAGGCTGAGGAATTCGGTTACTCGAAGCGCTACCCCGACTTCTATCTTGTTGAGAATTTCGAACACGAGCTGGACGAAGCAGATACCACTCATTCCGAAATCGAGCAGCTCGTGAACAATGTCGCTAGAAGCGGTGACTATGCGCTTGAACTCCTGGACAGTGGAGAGGTGTCCGATGAAGCGGTGGCAACGAGTGGTTTTCACCCGGATGGCCTACGAGAATTTGTCGGGGAGCACTCCAGCGGATGCAACGGTCTAGTGAGAGAGAAGCTCTTCGATGGTCGGCAGCCTGAATGGAACGCCGCGCAGGCGGCAGCCGCAAACGGGATCAACCCTCAGGAGGACCCGGAATTCAAGCGGCTGGAGGAAGACTGGGCTGCCTGCATGGAGGAGGCCGGATACAGCGACGTCAATTACTATTCCATTTTCGACCTTCAGCAGGAGCACATCTTCGGAACGATCACGACGGATGAATTCGACCAACGGCAGAAGGACCTTGCCGTCTCGGATGCACTCTGCACAGAAGAACTGGATCTCAACGAGCAACACAAGGAGATCGCGACTCGACTGCTCCGCGAATCGATTGAGGCGAACGAGGATGAATTCTTCGCCTTCCAAGAGCTCGCCGAGGAGTTCAGTTCCCGGGCACAGGACATGATTCAGCAAGACACCGTGCTTGGCGAGTAGGTGGACTACAGATCCGGTCGCAAACTATGCCACGGAGGGTGGCACGGAATCGTATTGCTCCGGCCGTTCCTGACATGCTGGCCTTCTGGTGTCTGGTGAGGGTAGCCGAACGGTCCGTATCAACCTGGGTCCGGACGCCGCCCGCAGGCGATCGGTGGGAGCACGGGCTGCGAACCGGCCGCTACGCGGCCGCCGCCGCGGCGTCCGCGTCAGAGGTCCCGGTCGGCCGAGGTCGCGAAACCGTCGAACAGGTCCGCGGCGTACTGCCCGCCGACCTGCTCGGCCTCGTCGCGAGGCGCCGTGGAGTAGTACTGCACCTCCGCGTAGAAGGCCAAGTCCCGGTGGAAGCCCAGGAACTCCGAGTCGTACATCCGCACCTCCACCTGTTCGGCGCCTTCGCAGCCGGTGGCCTCGCACTCCATCGGCCCCGAGACCAGTTCGGAGTAGTGGCAAAATTCGCCCCAATCCCGCTCGTCGGAATCGAGCGGCTCGGGGATCTCGGGGTACTCGTCCCGCTCGGGCGCATCGGGGCCGATGAGCCTGACGCTCAACTTCCATTCGACCGCGTCCCGGCCCGCGGCCATCGCGGCATAGACATCCCGCGGTTCGGCCTCGCAGATGTACGGGTCACCTGGTCGAGCCGGTGCCCCAGGCAGCGTCGATCCGGTACTCGTCCGGGTCGGTTCGGTCGGGGAGGAGTTCGGCCGCCAGGGTTTCGCAGTAATTCACCGGGACCGCCGGCTCGGTCGCGGTCCCGCTTCCGCTCGGTTCGTCCGGGCCGTCGGAGCCGTCCGTACCCGGCGCGCAGCCGACCGCGGCCGTCCCCGCGAGGCCGATGGCGACCAGGACCCTCCGCTGCGGCCGTCCGATGTTCACCATCAGTCCGCTGACTGGAATTCGAGGGTTATGCGCCGCCGGCGTCAGCCGTCACCGGCTTTGGAGAGCTGTGCGAGCCAGCCGTCGAGGACCGCCGGCGAGTCCGATCCCAGCAGCTCGAGCACGGCCTCCTGGGTCCGGTTCCAGGCGTCCCCGGCTCCGGCGAGGACTTCGGCACCGGCGTCGGTGAGTTCGGCGGCCTTGGAGTACCCGGAGGGGGCGGACTCCACCCTGATCCAGCCCTGGCCCTCCATGCGGGAGAGGTTCCGGCTGATCGTCGACCGCTCGACCGCGAGCGCGTCGGCGATCGCGCCGGGTTTCAGGCGGCCGCCGATCTGCAGGGCCGCGAGGATCTCGAGCTGCGGGAGGGTCAGGCCGAGCGGTCGCAGCGCGAGATCGAACCGCCGGGACACGAGCCGGTGGAGCCGCCCGATGCGCACGCCGAGGCAGCCTTGGCGCATCGCCTGCGCCAGCTCTTCCGCATCTTGTTGCATATACAACTTCCTTGCACTAGTGTATGTACAACATTATCGCTCACCGAGAATCCGGAGCCACTCATGCCACCGATCGACGCCCTGCTCACCCGGAACCGCGAATTCGCCGCCTCCGGCGCCCACGCCGACGTCGAAATCATCCCCCGGCAGCAGGCCATGATCATCACCTGCCTCGACTTCCGCGTCGACCCGGCGGCCTTCCTCGGCGTCGGCCACGGCGACGCCATGGTCCTGCGCAACACCGGCGGCCGGGTCGCCCGGGAGACCATCGAGGAGGTCGCCTACATCGCCCACCTCTTCGAGCACATCGGCGGCGACCAGGCGCCGCCGTTCGAAGTCGCGGTCGTCCACCACACCGACTGCGGCACCCGGTTTCTAGCCGACGACGCCTTCCGGGAGAGCTTCGCCGACCTCGTCGGCGCCGAGCCCGCGCGCCTGGCCGAGCGGGCCGTCACCGACCCCGCCGCCACCGTGCGCGCCGACGTCGAACGCCTCCGCACCTCCGAACTCCTGCCTTCCCTGGTGACGGTGTCGGGACACGTGTACGACCTGGCCACCGGACTGGTCGAGACGATCGCGGACGCTTCGGCGTAGCGCCCCGCCCGCCGCGGCCGCGCTAGGCCGGTTCGGGGGCGGCTCCCCGGTCGGGGTCCTCGGGCGGTTCGGCGCTGTCCAGGCGCCACACCGCGATCGAGCCGCCGCCGGCGACGGCCGCCACGAACACCACGAACGTCAGGGTGTAGGGCCAGGTCGGGGCGGCGTCGCCGGTGTACTGGACCATCTCGCGGCTCTCGCCGGCGGCCCACCAGATCGCCTGGCGGATCAGTTGCAGGAAGTCCCGCTCGCCCCAGGTGTCGTGGGCCCCGCCGGGCACGGAGTAGAACACGTTGTGGTCCGGGCCGGTCCAGGCGGCCGGGTCCTCGGAGTCCATCTGCGCCAGCACCTGGGCGTCGGACTCCGAAGGCTGGGGGTCGAAGTAGTACCAGCGCTCGGTCAGCTCCAGGTCCTCGTCGATGCCCGAGGTGATGGGCGATTCGGACGCGATGCTGAGGTTCTGCTTCGAGGCCGGGTCGGTGGGCGGGTCGATCGCCGAGGCGCCGAGCGTCTCGTCCCACCACGGCCAGTCGGGCTCGGTCACGGCCGCCGAGTGGGTGCCGACCAGGCCGCCGCCGCCTTCCACGAACGACCGGAGCGTCTCCTGCCGGTCGGGGCCGAGGATGTCGCCGGAGGTGTTGAGGAACATGACCACGTCGATGCCCGACAGGTCGTCCAGGTCGCCCGGTCCGCCCTCGACCAGCTCGAAGTTCCAGCGCCGGGCCTCCATGCCCAGGCGCTCGACCGCGTAGTCGGCCACTTCGGCGTCCCCGGTGCCGGCGGTGACCACCAGCACGCGCGGGCCGTCGGCGGCATGGGCGGCCGCCGCCGGCGCGAACACGGTCGCGAAGGCCAGCAGGACGATCAGGCAGCGTCGCAGCGGGTTGCTCACCCGACCACCCTATCGGGGGAGCCGCTCCGGCGCGCCTCCAGGCCGGGGCGCTTACTTGTACAGGGCCTTGGCCAGGCGGCGCTGGGCGATCCAGGTCCCGGCCAGCGCCAGCGCGCACAGGTAGAGGACGTTGACCGCCATCATGGGGCCGAGCTCGCCGAGGCTGATCCCGCGGACCAGCTCGATGCCGTGGTAGAGCGGCATCGCGTATACCAGCGGCTGCGCGAAGCCCGGGTAGGACTCCACGGGGGTGAAGGTGCCGCCGAACAGGAACATGGCGAACACGATGGCCATCATCCAGTCGAAGTCGGGCCAGTTGCGGAAGACGGTGGCGAGGGTGAGACCGATGCCGGAGAAGGCCAGGCCGATGAAGACCGCGGCCGGGACGGCCAGGACCGACCACACCGACTCGAGCAGGCCGAACGCGCCCATGGCGATCACGAACATGGCGACGTAGACGCCGCCGCGGATCAGGGCCCACCAGACTTCGCCGAGGGCGATGTCCCAGGGCCGCATGGGGGTGGCGAGTACGCCGTCGTAGACCTTCATCCACTTGAATTTGGCGAAGACGTTGATGGAGGTCTCCAGGAGCGTGCCCATCATGGCGGCGTTGGCCAGGATCGCCGGGGCGACGTAGGCGGTGTAGGAGATGGTGCGGCCGCCGGGGAGGGTGATGTCGCCGACCAGGGCCCCGACGCCGAAGCCGAAGGCGAACAGGAACAGCAGCGATTCGACGCCGCCGGAGGCGACCAGGACCCAGGCGCGGCGCATCGCGACCCAGTTGCGGGACAGCATGGCGCGGGAGGGTCCGAGCCGGGTGCGGAAGAGGCCGTAGGCGATGACGGACACGGGTGCTCCTAGAACGACAGTCGGCGGACGATGACGCGCCTGGCCGCGAGCCAGCCGCCGACGGCGAGGACGGCGAGGTAGGCCAGGTGCGCCGCGGGCGGGAGCGCGGTGCCGAACCCGGCGGTGGCGGCACGGGCCAGTTCGGTGCCGTGCCACAGCGGCGAGGCCCACACCAGCGGCTGGAGGAAGCCGGGCATCTGCTCGGCCGGGAAGAACACGCCGGAGAAGAGCATGACCGGCATGATCGCGAAGCGGAACACGGCGTTGAGCATGGCGTCGTTCTTGAGGCTGGAGCACCAGGCGAACAACCAGGGTGCGAACGCGGCCGAGACGGCGGCCGCGGCCGGGACCGCCAGGGCGGCCCAGGCGGAGGTGTAGACCCCGAATCCGGCCAGGACGAGCGCGACGACGGTGCAGGCGGTCAGGGGCCGGAAGGCGACGGCGTAGAGCAGGTGGCCGTTGAGGATGTCGACCGGGCGCAGCGGAGTGGCGCGCTGGGCGAGGTAGGCGCCGCCCCATTCCTTGTAGCCGCCGAAGACGGGGTAGACCATGTCGCCGCCGAGCATCATGACCGCGACCGCGCACACCAGGCCGGGGGCGATGAACTCGGCGTAGGTGATGCCGCCGGTGGCGCCGGATTCGATGTAGGAGCCGACGCCGATGCCGATGCTGATCATGTAGAGGAGCGGCAGCACGACCGAGGAGAACACGGTGCCGTGCCAGGTGTGGCGGTAGAGGGTCAGTTGCAGTTGGAAGGCGCGCCAGGCCGCGGCGGCGGGGCCGGGGGCGGCGGTGGCGGCGGTGCCGCTCATCCGTCGTCCTCTCCGAGGGCGCGGCCGGTGAGGCGGAGGAAGACGTCTTCGAGGGTGGCGCGGCGGGCGAGCACCGAGGTGGGGCTGACGTCGCGGGCCTCCAGGGCGGCGGTGGTGTCGTCGCCGTCGTCGGTGTAGACGAGGATGCGGTCGGGCAGCGCCTCGACCTGGGAGCCGATGCCGTCGAGGGTGCGGGCGATGTCGGCCAGGTCGGTGGTGTGGAGGCCGCCGTAGCGGAGTTCGACCACTTCCTTGGTGACGTGGGTGTCGATCAGCTCGCGGGGAGAGCCGGAGGCGATGATCCGGCCCTCGTCCATGATCACGAGGCGGTCGCAGAGCTGCTCGGCCTCGTCCATGTAGTGGGTGGTCAGGACGATGGAGACGCCGCGCTGCTTAAGCTGGAAGAGCCGTTCCCACAGCAGGTGGCGGGCCTGCGGGTCGAGGCCGGTGGTGGGTTCGTCGAGCAGGGCCAGGTCGGGTTCGTTGATCAGGGACCTGGCGATGGCGAGGCGGCGCTGCATGCCGCCGGAGAGGTCGTCGACCTTGTCGCGGGAGCGGGCGGTGAGCTGCACGAATTCGAGCAGTTCGGCGGCCCGGCGGGCGGCGGTGCGGCGTTTGATGCCGAAGTAGCCGGCGTAGACGGTGAGGTTCTCGAACACGGTGAGCATGTTGTCGAGGGTGTTGTCCTGGGGAACGACGCCGAGGCGGGCCCGGATCGCGGGGCCGTCGGTGTGCGGGTCGAGGCCGAACAGGTCGAGGGCGCCGTCGCTCGGTTCGGAGACGCAGCCGATCATCCGCATGGTGGTGGACTTGCCGGCGCCGTTGGCGCCGAGGAAGCCGAAGGCCTCCCCGCGGCGTATCTCGAAGTCGACGCCGCGCACCGCCTCGAAGTCCCCGTAGCGTTTGCGGAGCCCGTGGGCGCGCACCAATATCTCGTTCTCGTCTACCGGCATGGAGCCGAGCCTAGATCGTCGGCACCGCGATCGACCAACCGTTTGCGGCCTCGTTGCGACCGCGCTGGACGTCGTAGGGCGTTCCGGGTGATCGCGGCCGGGTTCGACTTCTTTGCCTGGGCAGTAGGGGCTGGCGCGAGGGAAGTTGACACAGTGTGAGACGTCACCGCCGACATCGTCCTCGGCTTCGTCCAGGGCCGAGTGTTGGGCGGGAGCTCTGTGAACACGTCGCGGGACCGAGGGCTTCGCTCTCCCGGCCCCGTGTTGCGTCTGGGCAATTTTCGCACGGCTGGGCGTGTCGTCCTTGACTCGGATCTGGCCCCGATGCCACAGTTTCGACACGCGCCCCTGCGCGAAAACTGAATAGTCAGTCGGCGGCCCGCCCTTCTATCGCCAAACAGTCCGGCGGGCCGCCCCCAAACCAACGGAAGGAATACCTCCCTTGGTCTCTGTCAGCCTACGCCAAAAACCGGCCCGCGCAACAGAGCGAAATGCCGCCTCGATCGAGTGGACCGCTGCTCGTCCCACGTCTGCTACCCCGACTTGGGCGCGCCCCGCCAAGCCCGACGCACCGCGCCCTCGGGCCCCATGGGAGCCCTGGAGGCTTCCGGCCGGGAGGCCCGTGCCGCATTCGGCGCGTCGTCCGCCTCGGCCCGTACCCGAGCCCGAACCGTCCTATGCCTGGCGCATCTCATTCGAGCAGCCCGAACCCGAGCCGGTGCCAGCGCCGACGTCCCCGAAGACCGCTTCGGTGGCGTCCGGCGAGGCCGAACGTCGCACAGGCGGCAGACGGCTGCTGCAACTGCTCGGTCTTGCCTACCTCATGCTCGCCGCTCTCGCCTCCGGCCTGGCATGGACCGCCTACTTCACCGACAGAGACGACCTGGAAGACCAGGACTGCGACGGGGAGTCCGAACCGCGGACCACCACGCCCCCGACCGAGCCGCCCGAGCCGGATCCGAACGCGCCCGGCCTCCACACCCGCCCCGACGGGTCCCGATACCTGATCGTCCCCATCCCGCCCGGGCTCGACGGACGGCGACGACCGGCCGCAGCGATCGCCCCGGGCCGTGCCGCATGAGGACGCACACCGATACCGACACGGCCGGGCTCCCCGTCCTCGGCGTCGAAAGCGTCGACGGCCGCCTCGTCCAGTACTCCTGGCCCATCGGCCAGGACCGCCTCCGGCTGCTGCTGTGCGCACAAAACCCGCCCGGACTCGGGTCCGTGGTCGGACTCGACGGCGACTCGCCTCGCCTGGTGCTGTCCGAACCGGCCCACGCCGACTGGGCCGGAACCCATTCCGGCCCCCTCATCGCCGCGGGCGTCCGCATCTGGCTCGACACGTTCCGCGACTGCAAAGAATGAACGAGTTCATGACCGAACCCGACAAGGCCGCCCGGCACTTGGGGGCACCGACCGGCGACAAGATCGCCGAAGTCGTCATCGACGGCCACGCCCTGGAGCTGTTCCTCAGCGATGGCGGGGCCGACAAGCTCTACGTCTGCGACGTGCGCCGGAAGTTCCAACCGGTCGGGGCGGTGGTGCGCCTGGCCACGACCGGCCCGGTGTACGTCCCCGTGGCCGGCCAGGGCGACTGGGCCGAGCACGGCGACCGCGCCGACCGGATCGTGCAACTGGCCGTCGCCTGCTACTGGAACTGCACCGACCACGGCGCCATCCGCGAGGCCAGGCCCAAAGGCCGCGCCGCCCAATGGCGCGTGCGCTTCACACCGCGCCGGACCGGTCGGGACGACTGAGCATGGTGGTCCGTACGGGCGCGGGACGGCGCCGTGCAGTGAGCGGGCAAGCTCATGGGCGGAGCCCATCCCTTTGCAGCTTGGGGTCCCCTAAGGCCGCCGGGGCGAGGGTCGGACCCTCATCCTCGTGCCTCCTGCGGCAGGTCGGCGACGGGCGGACCCCCCAGGGGTCCCCTATGGCCGGTGGGGCGACGGCTGGAGCCTCATCCTTTTGTCCCCCATGGCTTGTGGGGCTGCTTCCAGCCTCACGCCGCCTCCGAGTCGGGGATTCCCATCGGGGCCACCATTCGGCAACGGACGTCGCGGCACCGCACCACCACCACGGGCCAAGGGACCCCGGCTGCAAAGGGTGCGGCTCCGCCGCAGAGCTTGCCATTTCATACGAAACCGGAAAACAACAGAAAGGACAGAACCCACCTACATGGGCACCGACACCAACCCACGGGCCCCGGCCCTCCAGCCGCGGGCCTACGCCCCGATCCGGCGGGAAGGGCGCAACTGGGACGCCGCCGTCGTCGCCGGGCGTCCGCTCCGCTTCTGGGCCGACCTGGCCGCCGGGCGGGTCGTCGTCTGCACCGACGAGCTCGAACCCCGGGACGTCGGCCTCGCGCTCGACATCGACGCCGACGACCGCCGCGGCTGGATGCTGGTCAACCCCCAGCAGGCACACTGGGCCGCCGAGGCGAGAGAAGCACTCCTCCGCGCCGCGATCGGCCACTACAACCGCGCGCAGGCCGACCCAGAGGGGAGGTCAGCGGCAGCAACGCGCCCGGTCGCTTAGCGCGCCCGTTTCGGGAGCGGTCCAAGCCCCCCTGCGGAGGTGGGGCCAGCACTACCGGCGATTGGCGTGCCTGCGGTAGCGACAGGACACAGGTTCTGAAGGGAGGCTTGAGATGCGAAAACGGGTCACCCTACTGGATCGGAACCGCCGACATGCCGACCGCCACTGCGCCTCCTCGAAGCGGCAGCGACTTCGCCGCGCTGTCCCGCCGGATCAACGAGGCGGGTCTGATGCGGCGCCGACCGGTGTACTACGCGATTCGCTTCAGCCTGGTCGGCGCGGTCGTGATCGCCGCATGGACGACGTTCTTCCTCCTCGGTGACACCTGGCTCCAGCTCCTGGTGGCGCTCGCGATGGGCCTGATCAGCGGCCAGGTGGCGCTGCTGGGGCACGACCTGGCCCACCGCCAGGTCTTCCGCAGGCGTGTGCCGTCCGAGCGGGCCGGCTACGTCGTCGGCAATCTGGTCAACGGCATGGGCTACGGCTGGTGGCAGGACAAGCACACCCGGCACCACGCCAACCCCAACCACGAGGAACTGGACCCGGACGTCCAGCCGGGGGTGGTGATCTGGTCGCAGCGCCAGGCCCGCCTGGTGGAGGGCGTCACCCGCTTCATCGGCGGCTACCAGGCGTTCCTGTTCTATCCGCTGCTGACGCTCGAAGGGTTCAACCTGCATTTCTCGGGGGTCAAGTCGGTCGCCAAGCCCGGGTTGCGGAACCGCGGGGTGGAGGCGGCGTTCCTGGCGATCCACTTCGCCGCCTACCTGACCTTCCTGTTCACCGTCCTGTCCCCGGGCAAGGCGGTCCTGTTCATCCTGGTGCACAAGGCGGTGTGGGGCATCTACATGGGGTCGATCTTCGCCCCGAACCACAAGGGCATGCCGCTCATCGGCGACGATTCGAACCTCGACTTCCTGCGCAAGCAGGTCTTGACCTCGCGAAACGTGCGGGGCGGGCGGTTCACCGACCTCGCCCTGGGCGGGCTGAACTACCAGATCGAGCACCACCTGTTCCCGGCCATGGCCAGCCCGTTCCTGCGGCAGGCCCGGCCGATCGTGCGCGAGTACTGCGATGAGAAGGGCATCGACTACTGCGAGACGGGCTTCCTCGCCTCGCACGTCGAGGCCCTGCGCTCCATGCACGCTTCGGGGGAGCCGATCCGCGAGGGCCGGGCCGCGGCGCGGGTCTGAGCGGAGGCGGCGGGATGCCGCCCGCCTCCCGGGTGCGCCGGGGTCCCCCGTGGAGGGCACCGGTTCGATACTGTGGCACGAATATGGGCGGTACCGGAATCGGCACCGCCCTCCCATTCCCGAGAACGGAGACATCATGGACAGCAGGACCTTTTACCTCATCATCGGCGGCGCGGCCCTGGTGGCGGCGGCCGGTGTCACCGTCGGACTGACCCTGGCGAAGCGCTCCCGCGGGGACGCACTGCTGGAGGTCGAGCCGGTCGAGGCCGGCGAGGGCGACGAATCGCAGGACCGGCCCGACTTAGAGTTCTCAACTCATTTGTTCAAGTCGTCTCCAGCAGACCAGGGCGCAGCCGATGCAGTGGAGCTGTCTTCGGTACTTGTCGTGGTCGTAGCCGCGGTCGGCCTGGACGACCCTGCGGTGTCGTCTGGGTCGGCCGCGTTCTGATTCAGGTCGGGAACCCGGGTCCGGAACGGTTCTGACGGCACTCGCGTGCGGGCACGCTATCCGGTCCCGGTCCATTGCCTCACCTCGCGGCAGCGTGTACGCTGACGGATTATATCGATTTAATTCGATATTTCGATGGATGCGCCCGCAGGTTCCCGCCGTGTCGGTGCGCCGCGCCCCTTGACTGGGAGCGCTCCACCAGTTCGAAGACGCCTCTTCCCGAACGGAGTGACCACAGATGACCGTTCACCGTCGCGAACCGGCCGCCGACCCGGCCCGGCCCCCGAGCCGGCGCTTCCGGCACCGGTACCTCGCCGTCACCGGCCTGGCCGTGGCCGCGCTCGGCGCCACCGCCCTGACCATCACCTCGGCGGACCCGGCATCGGCCGAGGACGGCTGCGAAGTCGACTACAACGTCACCAACGAATGGGGCTCGGGCTTCCAGGCCAACATCACCATCACCGCCGACGAGCCCATCGACGGCTGGCAGATCCAGTGGGACTTCCCCTCGGGCGCCTCGGTCGA
>NZ_PGGV01000027.1:301037-302372 GCF_002798405.1 Glycomyces xiaoerkulensis
CCTCGGGCGCCTCGGTCGACAGCGCCTGGAACGTCGACTGGAGCCAGAGCGGATCCACCTTCACCGGCAACGACGTCGGCTGGAACGGCGCAATCGCCTCCGGCGAAAGCCGCGAGGTGTTCGGATTCGTCGGCAGCGGCAGCACCGCCGCCCCGAGCCAGATCTCCATCAACGGCGACGTCTGCGACGGCCAGAGCGACCCCGGCGATCCGACCAGCGATCCGCCGACTGACCCGACCACCGAGCCGACCACCGACCCGCCGACCGATCCGCCTGGCGACGGCGACTGCGGCTCCGGCTCCCCTGATGCGACCGTGACCGGCTCGAGTGGGAACTACACCGCCCAGCACGGGGGCAGCACCGTCTACACCGGCGGGGACTACCGGGCCGCGATCCAGACCGCCGTCGACGCCCTCGGCAACGGCCAACGCGTCTCAGTCATGGCCTCCGGCTCCATCGGCGGCAGCACCATCTGGATCCCCAGCAACCGCACCTTCGAAGGCTGCGGCACCATCAACGCCGGCAACAACGGCGGCCGCGGCGCCATCGAGTCGACCAACACCTCGAACGTGTCCATCCCCCACCTCGACCTCACCGGCGACCCGTACTTCGGGATGCGGTTCTTCGGCAACAACGGCCTCCACCTCGGCCAGATCAACCTCAACCTCGACGGCGGCATCGGCATCCGCTTCGAACGCGACGAACCGGCCAGCTCCAACGTGACCATGGACTACGTCTACGTCAACGGCGCCGGCAACCACGGGGTCGAGACCTGGAACGTCGACGGGTTGGAGATCGGCACCGTCGTCGCCCGCAACACCGCCTACGCCGGCCTGCTGCTCAACAACACCCGCAACGCCAACATCGGGCTGGTCGACGGCGACAACGTCGCCTCCGGCACCGGCTACGCCACCTTCCGCACCGCCAACCGCGCCGGCAGGCTCGCCGACGGCTCCTACGCCACCAACATCTACGTCGACCGGGTCGTCTCCCGCGGCGGCGGCCGCGGCATCTTCTGCGTCTCCGAATCCGGCGGCGTCCGCATCGGCCAGGTCGACCTGGCCGGCAACGGCAACAACGCCATCCTGATCGAGAACTGCTACAACTACACCATCGCCGGCGGCACCGTCGACGGCGGCGGCGAAGTCCGCATCGCCGCCCGCAGCGAATTCGCCAACACCCGCGACACCGACATCACCCTGACGGTCAACAACACCTCGGTCCGCGAATCACCCTGCGCCGACAACTCCACCTGGAACCTCTCCGGCAACGCCAGCATCGACATCTGCTAACCACCGGACGACAACGGGGCCGCGGACACAACCCGCGGCCCCG
>NZ_PGGV01000028.1:0-91414 GCF_002798405.1 Glycomyces xiaoerkulensis
GGCGACCGTGTTCCGTTCGCTTCGTATGGGGGGTCATTCCGGTGGGACGATCCGGTGGACCAGCGCAGTAACGAGGGCCTCGGCCCTGGCCTGGTCGAAGAGGTCGGGGAGCGTCAGCCGTTCCACGATCAGCCAGTTCAGGGCCAAGTAGAGCTCAACCACCGTATCGGCGTCCCCGGGCATGCCCGATTGCAGATGGAAGTCGATGTTGTCCTGGAGGTTCGCGCGGATCTGCTCCGTGAGCACCGCCCGCAGCTCGGGGCGGCGGGTGGCTTCGAGGCGCAGCTCCATCATGGCGAGGTAGCCCGACCGGAAGGCGGTGATCCGCCCGACCAGCTCCTGCATCAGCCGGTCCACCGACTCGCGCGTCCGCGGCAACGCAAGCGACTCGCCCATCGCCTCGGACCCGGGATCGAGCCGTTCGAAGACCCGCCCCCCGACCTGAGTCAGGAGCACGTCGCGGCTGGGGAAGTAGTTGGAGGCGGTGCCGGTCGGCACCCCCGAGCGCTGGTCGACGGCCCGGAAGGTGAGCCCGCGGGCCCCCTGGTCGGCGAGGACTTCGATCGCGGCGTCGATCAGGGCCGTCCGGCGTTCGGGGTTCTGGCGCATCGCTCCACTCCTCGGTTGAAACCACTTCGATCATAGTGCTATGGTGAAATCACTTCAGTCATAGTACTTCAATTGGAGTGGTTATGAGCGAGCAGGCTCGGAGCCTGACCTACTACGTCGGTGCGTCCGTCGACGGCTACATCGCCGGACCGGACGGGCAGTTCGACTGCTTCCCGGTCGAACCCGATGTCCTGGCCGCCATGAACGAGGTACGGCCGGAGACCGTCCCCACCGCTTTCCGCGAGACGATCGGCCTCGCCGACGCCCCCAACCTGAGCTACGACACCGTGCTCATGGGCCGGGGCACCTATCTGCCCGGATTGGAGGCGGGCCATCCGAGCCCGTATGCACACCTGCGGCAGTACGTCTTCTCGAGCACACTGGACCCGGGCCTCACCTCGGAGGTGACCTTCGTCCGCGACGACGCCCCCACGTTCGTGCGCCGCCTCAAACAAGAGGCAGGCCGGGGGATCTGGCTCTGCGGCGGAGGGAAACTCGCCGCCGCGCTCATCGACGAGATCGACCAGATCGTCGTCAAGCGCTACCCGCTCGTCCTCGGCGGCGGGATCCCCATGTTCGACGGCCCCTACCAACCGAGCCGCTTCGACCTGGCCGAGAACCGAACCTTCGACTCCGGAACGGCGATCCAGACCTACCGGAAGGCGTGAGAGCGGTTCCCTCGCGGCCGGTCCGTCACCGGTCGCGGCCGAGGCCGCCCTCGCGCGCCTTCACGATGGCTTGGGACCGGTCGGCGACGTGGAGCTTGGCGAAGATGCTCGAGATGTTGTTGCTGACCGTCTTGGGGCTGATGTTCAGGCGCAGGGCGATCCGGGAGTTGTCGTATCCGGACGCCACCAGGTCGAGGATCTCCCGCTCCCGGTCGGTCAGCTCACTGAACGGGGTGACGGCCAGGCCCTGGTGGTCGGCGCGCCGGAAGAAGGCGGTGAGGCGGCGGGCCACGGCCGGCCCGAACCGCGCCTCGCCGGCGGCCGCCGACCGGATGGTCCGCAGCACCTCCTCCTGGTCGGCGCCCTTGAGCAGGTAGCTGCGCGCACCGGCGCACATTGCGGCGAACAGCGAGCCGTCGTCCTCGAGCATCGTCAGCACCACGATCGCCGCATCGGGACGTTCGGACACGATGCCGCGGGTGGCGTCGACGCCGTTCATCTCCGGCATTCGCAGGTCCATCAGCACCACATCGGGGTCGGTCTCGCCGACGACCCGGAGCGCCTCGGCGCCCGTCCCCGCCTGGCCGACGACCTCGGTGTCGGCCGCCTCCCGCAGCAGGGCGACCAGGCCCTGCCGGAACAGGCGGTGATCGTCCACGACCACCACCCTGATGGGCTCCGGGTCCTCAGCCATCGGCGCTCACCTCCGGTCGCGCTCGCTCGGGAAGCTCTGGTCCGCGGTCGGCCACGGGCAGGTTCGCGACCACCTCGACGCCTCCGGCGGCCCCGGGAGCGGCCGAGAACGTGCCGCCCAGCTCCTCGGCTCGCTCCCGCATCGACGTCAGGCCCACCCCGGGCCGCGGCACCACGGGCAGGCCGATCCCGTCGTCGATCACGCGCACCACGAGCACGTCGCCGTCCAAAGTGAGCGTGACCGTGCACGAGTCGGCGCGGGCGTGCCGCAGCACGTTGGTGATCGCCTCCCGCGCGATGTGCCACGCGGCGACCTCTACGGCCGCGGACAGGTCGCCCAACGGGTCCGGGTCGGTCCGCACCCGGATCGCGACCCGTCCGGTGGCGTCCAGTCGCGCCACTTCGGCGACGAGTGCACCGGCGAGCCCCAGCTCGTCCAGCGCCGGTGGACGAAGCTCGTTCACCAGGCGGCGGACCTCCGCCACCAGGTCCTGGACGTCGCGCTTGAGGGTCGCGACCATGTCGCGCGCGGCCCCGGGATCGTCGGCCCCGATCCGGTTGGCGACCGTGTCGAGGGCCATCGCCTGCGCCGCCAGGGACGGGCCCAGCCCGTCGTGCAGGTCGCGGCGGAGGCGCCGCCGCTCCTCCTCCCGGGCGGCCACCAGATCCTCGCGGGCGCGCTGCAAGTCGAGCTGGAGGCGCGCCGCCGCCGCGACCGCGCCCGCCTGGTAGGCGACGTCGGCCAGCACCCTGCGGTCCGACGGGTGGAGCGGCTCGCGCACCGAGCGCGCGGCGACCAGCAGCCGCCCCACCTCCGCGTCGGCGTGGATCAGCGGCAGGGCCAGCGGCTCGCCGTCCAGGACGTGCCGCGACCCGGACTCGGCCCGCAGCAGTTGGCCCGCCCGCTGGTCGAGTTCGACCGCGACCCACGGGAGCCCCAGCGAGGAGGCCACGCTGTCGACGAGGGTCTGCAGCGTCTCGGCCGGGCCGCCGGCGCGGGCCATCGCCGTACCCAGTTGCGCGAGCACTAGGTACGGATCGTCCCGCCGGCCGAACATCACCCGGTTCACCAGCTTCTGCAGCCGTCGCCGCGCCGGCTCGAACGCCACCGCGAGGGCCGCGATCGCGACCAGGCTGAGACCCCGGCCGGTCGCGTCAGGCACCAGCGTGCCGATCCCTGCCACGAGCAGCAGGTACGCCGCGAACACGGCGACGGTGAGCAGGCCGTAGACGACGGTGCGGTTGATGACCCGGTCCACGTCGTACATCCGGTACCGCAGCACGCCGAAACCGAGACCGACGACGAACAGCAGGGTGGCCGCCGGACCGACCACCTGAAGCACCGGCCCCAGGCCGGAGTCGATCGACAGCAGCTCGGCGAGCACCACGTCCACCATCGACGCGATGACCAGGAAGCTGATCAGCACCAGCGGCGCCAGCGCCCATTTGATCTGCTGGCGCACGGCGGCGTCGGCCCCGCGCCACCGCTTCCGGAGGCAGCCCAGCGCCGCCACCGCCGAACCGACCACGGTGAGAATCCACCAGACGCCGCTGACGGCGAAGGGGATCGAGAGCACCCCGGTCGGGTTCGCGGGCGGGTCGGCGACGCCGATGAACCAGTCCTCCACCGGGCGCTCCATCAGCATGAACACCGCCGCCCAGGCGAGCCAGGAAGCCGCCGCCAGCCGCAGGGCCAGGCCCCACCGGCCGGGAAGGGGGCGGCCGTCCGGGAACAGGCCGGGGAGCAGCAGCATGACCAGCGCCATCCCCGGAGCAATCAGCAGGTCCTGCCACCAGGCCGCCGCCAGGCCGAGCGGTAGGCCCGCGCCGGGCGAGACGATGAGCGCCTGCAGGGCGTAGAGGGCGACGGCCTGCCCCGGTGCCAGCACGACCGCCCCGACGAACATCAGCAGGCCGTATCGGTGGGAATGGTCGCGGAGCAGCACCAGTCCCCCGATCAGGGCCAGGGCGAGCTTCGTGAACGGCGCCACCCAGTCGCCGGGGAAGACCACGTCGCCGCCGAGGTCGGCGCCGGCGATGCCCGGCAGCAACGCCCAGCCCGCGACCGACCAGGCCGCGACCCAGATCCAACCCGCGGCGACGCCCGGCCGGACCCATCGACCGGGACGCCGCGTGGCTGTACGCTCCATCTTCAGCAGCTTACGCGGGTCGGGCCCGGCGCGTTCGGGCGACGATCGCGGCCGCGTAGGCGAGGCCCCATGCGGTCGCGGCGACGGCGAACGGGATCCACAGCGCCGAGGGCGCCCCGGGAAAGACCAGGCCGTGGGCGCCGATGAGGATCGAGGCGATCGCGGCGTACCAGGCCGGGAGCCGCCATCCGCGGTGGTCGGTCGCGCCGATCACCGCGCCCGCCGCGATCAGCACCGCCGCCCATGCCATGAGCGCCCAGTGCTCGGGCTCGGTATGCGGGCCGTCGGAGCCGACCTGCCGCACGGCGTTGACCACCGCGAACGCGAGCCAGGGCGCCGCGGCGAGCACGGCCAGCCCCAGTTGCGGCCGGTCGAGGCCGGGCCGGGTGCGCAGGAGCCACCGCGCCGGGTGGAGCACCGCCAGCGCGGCCACCGGCATGAACCAGGTCCACTCCTGGATCAGCCAGTCGGTGAGCGTGCCATGGAGGCCGAACACCACCAGCGCGGTGGCCGATGAGACGCACAGCAGCAGCATCGGGGCCACGCGCCGCTCCGGCCGCCGCAGTTGGGCCAGCAGCGGCAGGAAGGTGCCCCAGGCGGTCAGCCCGATCGCGAAGTAGTGGGTGCGGTGCTCGATGAGGCCCGAGGCGTCACCGGATTCGGAGAACATCGCCACGAGGGTGTCGGTCGGCAGCCACATCAGCGGGAGTTCGAGGAGCCCGAAGCCCGACATGGCCAGCATCCAGAGGGTGAGGACGACGGCCACCACGCGGAAGGCGATCCGCCGCCCCCGCGGGACGGGCGGGTCCGCGGTCGTGTCGTCGTCGGCCGCCGAGGGCTCGGGCCGGGTGAGATCGTGTGCCATGACGCATCCTTTCGTCGACGTCATGGACAGGTTGCGGCCGATCCGTTCCCGGCGTCACGGGTGCGCGCCCCCGATCCGCCCGGGAATTCCCCCCTCGGCCGGAGCGGCGGTGAAGCGCTCGACGGCGCGGTCGAGGTAGCAGTCGAGTCCCCAGTCGATGCCCGCGGCCGCGACGGGGCGGAATTCGCAGCGGAAGCGCAGGCCGTCGTCGCCGTCGCGGCTGGAGACGAGGTGTTCCCACGCGTCGCGGGGCTCCGAGGTCGACAGTCGGCTGTAGGTGTCGACCTGCCGCCGCTCGCGGGCGTCGGGGGTGCGCTTCAGGGTGCTGCCGAGGACTTCGCCGAAGGCGAGCCCGGTCGCACCGGTCTCTTCGGACGCCTCGCGCAGGGCGGCCTCGCCGATCGTCTCGTGCGGCAAGGCGCCGCCGCCGGGCACCTGGACCCCGGCTTCGGGGAAGTCCAGGTGAAGGATCACCAGCACCTCGACGTCGCCGCCGTTGGTCCTCAGCACGTAGGAGGTGACACGCTGTCTGAACTGGAGCAGTTCCGTTCCGGTGGGCATCAGGACAGTCTTGCGGCGCGGGCGGTGCGCGGCAACGGGATTTCGAGCGCGCGCAAAGGCGGTTGCGGGCCTGACCGTCGCGCCGGGATACTCGTTGCGTGCACGACTGCAGAGTGATCGCCACCGACCTCGACGGCACGCTCCTCGACCGTCGGCGTCTGCTGTCCGAACGGAACCGCAAGGCCCTCATGGCCGCCCGGGCACGGGGCCTCACGGTCGTGGCGGTCACGGCCCGCACGCCCCGCGGCCTGGCGGCCGTGGACGGGCTGACCGGCGCGGTCGACGCCGCGATCTGCAACAACGGCGCGATCCTGTTCGAACCGGGAACCGACCGGATCGAGGTACGGCACACCATCGATTTCAGCACCGTGACCGAACTGCACCGGCGCCTGCGGAACGTGCTGCCGCAGGCTTCGTTCGCGATCGAGACCGGCGGCGCGGTCCTGGCCCAGAGCGCCCACGTTCCTGCGGGGCCGCACTACGACGACCCGTGGTACCGCGTCGACACGCTCGAAGAGGCACTGGCGCAGGCCGACGCCGTGGTCGAGTACCGGGTCCTCGACCGCGCCACCGGCGGCCCCGGCATGCTGCGGGCCGCCGGAGACGTCATGGTCCCGGGCGTGGTGCGGTGGTCCTGGGGCAGGTTCCCGGTGCTCGAATACAACGCCGAGGCGGTCAACAAGGGCGATGCGCTGGCGGCCTGGTGCGCCGAGTGGGACATCGGCCCTGAGTCGGTGGTCGCCTTCGGCGATATGCCCGCCGATGCCCCGATGCTGGCGTGGGCGGGCCGGTCGTACGCCGTGGCCGGAGCCCAGCCCGAGGCCGTCGCGGCGGCCGACCGGTGGGCCGGACCGAACGACGACGACGGAGTGGCTGAAGCCATCGAGGCCATCCTGGAGGAATCCGGCCCACCGGGTTCCTGACCGAAAGCCGTTGCTGCTATGCGGATACGGGCGTTGGCCGGCGGGGTCGCGTCCCGCAGCCCGTACGGGCTGCGGGACGTCGGATGCGAGAGTCGGGCCTCGTTCGGTTCAGCCCTTGACGCAGACGACCTGGCGCAGGCGCGCGGTGATCTCGACCAGGTCGGACTGGGCGGCCATGACCTCGTCGATGTCCTTGTAGGCGGCCGGGATCTCGTCGACGACCTTGGCGTCCTTGCGGCACTCCACCCCTTCGGTCTGGGCGGCCAGGTCCTCGGCGGAGAACCGCCGCTTCGCGGCACTGCGGCTCATCTTCCGTCCGGCCCCGTGCGAGGCCGACTCGAAGGCGTCGCCGTTCCCGAGCCCGCGCACGATGAAGCTGGATGCGCCCATCGAGCCGGGGATGATCCCCATGTCGCCCTTCGCGGCGCGGATCGCGCCCTTGCGGGTGACCAGCAGATCCCGGCCGTCGTGGGCTTCCTCGGCCACGTAGTTGTGGTGGGCCGAGATCTCGGTGTCGAAGCGCGCCCTGGGGAACCGCTTCTTGACGGCCTTGCGCAGCAGCGCCGCCATGACCGCCCGGTTCCGGCGGGCGTATTCCTGCGCCCAGAACAGGTCGCGCCGGTAGGCGGTCATCTCCGGGGTCTCGGCCACGAATACCGCCAGGTCCTGGTCGGGCAGGTCGGCGTTGTGCGGCAGCCGCTTGGCCCGCTCCATGTGGTGCCGCGCCAAGAGATTGCCGATGTAGCGGGAGCCGGAGTGCAGCATCAGCCACACCTCTTCATCGTCAGATAGACATACCTCGATAAAGTGATTTCCCGAGCCTAGCGTGCCGAGCTGCTTGAGCACCCTGGCCTCGAGCCGGCTGGAAGCCGACGGGGCCAGGTCGCCGAAGGACTTCCAGAACTCGTGCCAGCCGTGCAGTCCGGTCTTGAGGCCCTTGACGTCCAACGAGCGCTTGTGCGAGGCCTGGCCGACCGGGATCGCCGCCTCGATGTCGGCGCGGAGCCGACCGAGGTCATCGGGCAGGTCCGAAGCGGTCAACGAAGTCCGCTGCGCGGTCATGCCGCAGCCGATGTCCACTCCGACCGCCGCCGGTGACACGGCTCCGCGCATCGCGATGACCGATCCCACCGTCGCACCGATTCCATAGTGAACATCCGGCATGACGGCCACTCCGTGGACCCACGGGAGCTTGGCGATGTTGTGCAGTTGCGACTTGGCCTGCGGCTCAAGTGAGTCGACGTCGCCCCACAAGCGGATCGGGGCCGCGCCGGATTTGAGAGAGGTGAAGGACATGGCGGCACTCCTTTCGGGAACGGATTCGGGGACAACGGGCCTCGTCGTTGGAACAATGGTCCTATACGAAGGATGCGACTTCAACGCGATTAATCGAACCGACCACATAGGCTGAATCGGCCGCTACTGGAGCGACTCCACGAGCATGTCGGCCAGCGCCGCGGCGTACTCGCCGTCGGGGTCGTAGTCGGGGTCGAAGACGGTCAACTCCATCCCGGCGCAGCGTTCGTCGCCGGCGCAGGTGGCGACGATCTCGCTCAGCTCCCCCACCGAGATGCCGCCGGGGGCCGGGCCGTCGACCGCCGGCATCACCGAGGGGTCGAGCACGTCGGCGTCGACGTGCAGCCAGTACGTCGCCACCTCGCCCATCGCTTCGAGCGCCCACTCGGCCGAAGGCGCCACGCCGCCGGAGCGCAGTTCGGGGACCGTCCGCAGGGACACGCCCGTGGCGCCGAGCTCGACCCGGTGGGGGTCCTCGGTGCGCAGCCCCAGCATCACCAGGTGCTCGGTGTCGACGTAGGGGCGCAGCCCGCCGATGTCGGTCAGATCCGGTTGGCCCCGGCCGGTCGCCAGCGCCAGTTCCTCGGCGGCCGCGGCGCCGACGTACTTGGAGTTGCCCGGGTGCCGGAAGTCGGAGTGGGCGTCGACGTAGACCAGGCCGCGGTGCTTGCCGTCGCGTTCGGTCCTGCGGCGGGCGGCGAGCGCCGGGCCCAGCAGGATCGAGCAGTCGCCGCCGAGCACGAGGGGGAAGTGCCGTTCGCGCCAGAGGTGTTCGACGCGGTCGGCGAGGCGGCGGGTGTACTCGGCGATGGCCTCGGCCTGGCCGACGCCGTCGCCGGGGCGCCAGCCGGAGGCGTCGAACCGGGGCGCGGTGAGGCAGCCGGCGTCGATCGCGTTGAGCCGCCGGACGATGCGGTGGTCGCGCAGCGCCCCCGGTGCTTTGGAGCAGCCGGGGACGGTGTGCGGGGTCGGCGGCCGCAGTCCCAGGTTCGACGGCGCGTCCAGGACGGCGACGCGTCTGGCTCTGGTAGCCACCGGCGCTCACCTCCTGGACACGACCGCGCTCGCGTGCCGCGAGTCGGCACCGTACCGCCCGGATAGCTAATCACAGAGAGCGGCGCGATACCA
The DNA here is from genome assembly GCF_002798405.1 of Glycomyces xiaoerkulensis. Lineage (GTDB taxonomy): Bacteria > Actinomycetota > Actinomycetes > Mycobacteriales > Micromonosporaceae > Glycomyces > Glycomyces xiaoerkulensis. Next base: position 8,894 of record NZ_PGGV01000028.1, read on the forward strand.
GGAGAGGCGTTGTGCGTGTCACACGTTCGAGCAAGCCTGCGCTCAGAACAGGACCGTGCTCAGTTTGCGGCGGGCCTTGGTGACGGTGGGGTCGTCGGCTCCGGCGATCAGGAACAGTTCGACCAGGCGCTTGCGCACCCGTTCGCGGTCGTCGCCGGCGAGGCGGCCGATCTGCTGGATCAGCCGGTCGTAGGCCTCTTCGGCCTGGCCGGAGAGGACCTGGAGGTCGGCGGCGGCCAGCGCGGCGTCGACGTTGGCGGGGTCGTCGTCGGCGACGCGGACCGCGTCCTGCGGTAGTGCGCCGGCGCGGCGCAGCATGCGCACCTGTGCGAGTCCCGCATCGGCTTCGGACGAGCCGGGATTGTTCTTGAGGTATTTGTCATAGGCGGTCTCGGCGGCGTCGAGGTTGCCTTCGGCCATGAGGTCGGCGGCGGCGGCGAGCTCGGAGTCGACCGGTTCGGGGACGTCGACTCCGGCGGATTTGGCGAGGCCGCCGATCCATTGGCGCAGGCTCTGCTCGTTCTGGGCGCCCTGGATGGCGTCGACCGGGCGGCCGCCGGCGATGGCCACGACGGCGGGGATGGCCTGGAGTTGGAGGGCGGCCGCGAGCTGCTGGTTGGACTGGACGTCGGCCTTGGCGAGGGTCCAGGCGCCGCCGTCGGCGGTGGCGAGCTGCTGGAGCAGGTCGCGCAGTTGGACGCTCTCGGGCGACTGGTCGGCCCAGAAGACGACGAGTACGAGCGTGTTGAGGGACCGTTCGAGGACCTCGCTCTGCACGGTGGCGTCGGTGACGTCGATGGTGATGGCTCCGCTGGGCGCACCGCCGGATCCTGCGGGTGCGCCGCCGGGTTCGCCTCCGGGGGCCTGCCGTCCGGCGCCTTGGGGAGCCGGGGGCGCCTGCTGCTGTTGCTGCTGCGCGAGGGCGCTCAGGTCAACGGCGCTGCCGGAGAATCGTGACGGTACGTTGTCGCTCATGGTCGCAATTGTTCCATTCCGGTTGGTGACCTGCTACCGGGGCCGATTCAGCGTCGCCCGCGCCTCGTTGCGCCGGCGGCCTCGTCCCGGCCTTTGACGGCGAGTCGGTCGGCGCGCTCGTTGCCGGCGTCGCCGGCGTGGCCGCGGACCCAGTGCCATTCGATGTCGTGGCGGGCTGTGGCCTCGTCGAGGCGCCGCCACAGGTCGGCGTTCTTGACCGGCTCCTTCTTGGAGCTGATCCAGCCGTTGCGCTTCCAGTTGGCCATCCAGGAGGTGATGCCGTTGCGGACGTATGAGGAATCGGTGTAGAGGTGGACCTTGGCGGGCCGCTTGAGCGCTTCGAGGGCCTTGATGGCGGCGGTGAGCTCCATGCGGTTGTTGGTGGTGGTCTCCTCGGCGCCGTAGAGCTCCTTCTCGTGGTCGCCCCATTTGAAGTAGGCGCCCCAGCCGCCGGGGCCGGGGTTGCCCGAGCAGGCCCCGTCGGTGTAGATGACGGCGCTGTCCTGGTGTTCGTCCGATTCCGGCATGGTGGCAAGCCTATCCCGTGAGGGCGATGAATGCCTCGACGCCCAGGACGATGCCGAGGCCGATGAAGAGGGCGGTGGATATCAGGCGGACGGTCTTGGGGGCGATCTTCCGGGAGATCCAGGCGCCGGCGAAGACGGCCAGGAGGTCGGCGGCGACCATGCCCGCGGTGGCGCCGAGCCACACGCCCCAGGGATTGAACTGGCTGCCGAGGCCGATGGCGAAGAGCATGGTCTTGTCGCCGAGTTCGGCGAGGACGATGGCGCCGGTCACGGTCAGCAGCCCGGATTTGCGCTCCTTGATCGGGTGAACCTCGTCGTCGTCCTCGCCGCGGAGGGTCCACAGGCCGAAGGCGATGAACAGGGCGGCGGCGCCGAGTTTGATCCAGTCGGTGGGCAGGAGGCCGCCGGCGGTGGCACCGATGCCGACCGAGACGCCGAACAGGAGCGCGGTGGCGATGACGAGTCCGGCGATGACGCTGCGGAGCCGGTAGCGGGCGGCGAAGGACATGGCCATCAGTTGGCTCTTGTCGCCCATCTCGCCGATGAAGATGAGTCCGAAGCTGGCTGCGGCGGCGGCCAGGAATGCTTCCATCGGGGGTGATCCTCCCGTTTCGGGCCGGGAGAGGGCGGCGTCGACCTCGACCCGGCGCACGGCCAGTGGTCGAAGGTCTCGCTCGCCTCGCGGTTCGAGGCCGCGCGGCCGGGCCCTCGGGCCAGTGTGTCGACCGCGGCATTGGGAGCTACTCCCCTTCAGCGTCGGCAACTATACGCCGGGAGGCGGCCCCGCGGTAGCGGCGGCTTCGGCCTGTGACGTGCGTTGCCGCAGCAGGCGGCGGACGGCGACCGGACCGGCGAGGGCGATGACGACGGCCAGCGCGGTGGGCACCAGGAGGCCGGCGGTGAGGTCGGTGGCCTCGGCGATGTAGCCGACGGCGGCCGGGCAGATCAGGAACGCGGCCGAGCCGCACATGCTCATGGCGGCGAGGTCGGAGCCGGTGCCGCCGGCGGCGCCGATGGCGCTGAACATGACGGGGATGAGGATGGCCGAGCCGGCTCCGGCGAGGATCCAGCCGGTCCAGGCCAGCGGGAGTCCGCCGGCGGCGGCCGAGGCGATGACCAGGAGGTATCCGGCGAGGGTGCAGGTCCCGGCGGCGAGGAGGGATCGTGCCGGGCCGAGTCGTCCCCGGATGGGGTCGCCGAGGAGGCGGAAGACGGTCATGGCGATCAGGAAGACGGTGTAGGACAGGGGCGCGTGGGCGTCGTCGGCGTGGAGGACGCGGGCGGCGTGGAGGTTGGCCCAGTCGGCAGCGCCGGCTTCGACGAAGGCGGAGCCGAAGGCGATGACGGCGGCGACGGCGAGCAGGGCGGGTCCGAGGCCGACGGGTCGGCCGTCGGGGCGGGTGCCGTTGGCGTGCGTCCGGGGTGGGGGCAGGAGCGGGGCGGTGCAGAGGCCGAAGACGACGGCGGCGACCACGGCGGTGCCGATGAGCATGGCCTGGTAGCCGACGCCGAGGCTGAACACGAGGACGGCGAAGGCGCCGGCGGCGGCGCCGCCGAGGCTCCACAGGCCGTGGAAGGAGGAGACGATGGGTCGCTCGTAGCGGCGTTCGAGTTCGACCGATTGGGCGTTCATGGACACGTCGACGAATCCGATGCCGAGTCCGTAGAGGGCCGCGCAGGCCAGGAGGGTCTGGTAGCTGGGGGCGAGGGCGGGCACGATGAGCAGGGCCTGGGCGGTGGTGCCGGCGTAGCGCAGGACGGTGCGGCTGGAGAGGCGGTCGCAGAGTCGGCCGGCGGCGATGATGGAGCAGAGGCTGAACAGTTCGACCACGAGCAGGACGATCCCGAGGCGGGCTTCGCCGAGGTCGAGTCGGCCTTCGATGGCGGGGTAGGCCGCCGGCCACGCGCCCATGACGAAGCCGGAGGTGGCGAAGCAGCCGAAGACGCCGAGGCGGGCGCGCCGCATCCGGGGTGTGGTCACCGGATCAGGGTGGACTCCCGGCGAGCGCTCTCCTCACCGGGGGTGGGGCGGTGTAGCAGGCGGCGCATCGTCACCGGTCCGGCGACGGCGATGATCAGCGCCAGCAGTGCCGGGACCATGAGTCCGGCGGTGAGGTCGGTGGCCTCGGCGATGTAGCCGACGGCGGCCGGGCCGAGCAGGAGGCCCGAGGAGCCCGAGATGGAGATGAGGGCGAGGTTGGAGGGGGTGGCTCCGGCTTCGCCCATGGCGCTGAACAGGACCGGGACCATGACGGCGATGCCGGATCCGGCGAGGAGCCAGCCGGTCCAGGCCAGTGGGAGCCCGCCGGCCTGTCCGGAGAGGAGGACGAGGGCGTATCCGGCGGTGGCGAGGACGGCGGCGGCCATGAGGGCGCGGCCGGGGCCGAGTCTGGCGCGGATGGGGTCGCCGGCGAGGCGGAAGGCGGTCATCGCGCAGCCGAAGACGGTGTAGGAGAGCGGGGCGAGGGCGTCGTCGGCGTCGAGGACGCGGGCGGCGTGAAGGTTGGCCCAGTCGATGGCGCCGGACTCGATGAGGTGGCTGCCGAGTCCCAGCACGAACACGGCGGCCAGCAGGAGCGCGCCGATGCGGGCGGTGCGGGCGGGGGCGTCGCCGCCGGGGCCGGTGGCGTGGCCCGGTGGGGGCAGCAGCGGGCGGGTGAAGGCGGCGAACAGGGCGGCGCAGGCGATCGCGGTGATCGCCAGCATGGCTTGGCTGCCGAGGCCGATGGTGAGCCCGAGGGAGGTGAGGGCGCCGGCGGCGGCGCCGCCGAGGCTCCACAGGCCGTGGAAGGACGACACGATGGGCCGCTCGTAGCGGCGTTCGAGCTCGACGGAGTGGGCGTTGAGTCCGACCTCGACGAAGCCGACGCCGACGCCGTAGACGACCGCGCAGGCCAGGAGGGTCTCGTAGGTGGGTGCGATCGCGGGGGCGAGGAGGACCAGTTGCGCGGCCGGGCCGGTCCGGCGCAGGAGTGCGCGGGTGGTGATCCGGTCGGCCAGTTTTCCGGCGGCGTACATGGTGGCGACCGCGACGAGCTGGATGAGCAGCAGGGCGGTGCCGAGGCGGGCCTCGCCGAGGCCGAGGCGGGCGTCGACCGAGGGCAGGGCGGCGGCCCAGGCGCCCATGACGAAGCCGGAGGTAGCGAAGCCGCCGAAGACGCCGAGGCGGGCGCGCCGCAGGGTGGTGGTGTGGGGGTCCATGTCCGTCCTTGGAATGCGCTATTTTTGTTCTCGGTGAGAACATAACATGGGCTCTGCGATACTGCCACACATGCCGACCATGACCAGCGCCGACCTCCGCATCCACAACCAGGTCCGGCTGCTCCGCGCGGTCCACGACGCTCCGGAGCCGCTCACCCGTGCCTCGGCGGCCCGGCGGATGGCGATCGGCCGCAACACGGCCGCCGCGCTGGTCGGCGAGCTGGAGGAGGCGGGCCTGCTCCACGAGGTCCCGGCCGAGTCCGGCGGCCGGGGACGGCCCACCACGCGGCTGGTCCCCCACCCCGCCGGACCGATCGCCTTCGCCGCCGACGTCAGGGAGGACTCCTGGACGCTGGCCGCCATCGAACTCGGCGGCGCGATGCGGGTGCTGGACACCGGCGAGCACGACCGGACGCCGGGGGTCTTCGCCGAGATCCGGGAGGCGGTGCGGCGCCACGCCACCGGCCGGCTCGCGGCGCTGGGCATCGCCATGGCCGGACCGATCCGGGACGGGCGCCGCCTCCACATCTCCCACCTGGGCTGGGACGAGGTCGACCTCGACGAGCAGCTCGGCGCGGACCTGCCGCCGACGGCGGCCGACAACGACGCCCGGCTGGCCGGTCTGGCCGAGGCCAGGCGCGGCGCCCTGCGCGGGGTCGGCACCGGCCTGCACTTCCACATCGACTTCGACATCGGCGGGACGCTGCTGCTCGGCGGCGGCGCGCAGCGCGGGGCGCACAACATCGCCGGCGAGTTCGGGCACATGCCGCTGACCGGATCGCCGCTGCGGTGCATGTGCGGTGTGCAGGGGTGCTGGAGCCTCGACGTCGGCACCAACGCACTGATGCGGCACTTCGGCGAGGAGCCCGGCTACGGGGCCGGGCGCGGGTTCGCCCGCCGGGTGCTGGAGCGGGCCGACGACGGCGATCCCGAGGCGGCCCGGGCAGTAGACCGGAACGCCGCAGCGCTCGGGCGGGGCCTGGGGGCGCTGGCGAACGCGCTCGACCCGGAGGCGATCAGCCTCTCGGGCCTCGGCGTCGACCTGCTCCGCCGACGGCGGGAGCGGGTCGAGGAGGCGTGCCGGGCCGGGCTGATGGAGTTCCGGCGGGCCGAGCCGCCGCGGATCGTGGAGGGCACGGTGGGCGAGATCGGGCCGCTGCGGGGCGCGGCCGAGGTCGCCTTCGACGCGATCCTCACGCCCGAATGGCTGCGGCGGCGGCTCTGACCCGCGTCGTCATCGGTTGCGGTGCTCGCTCTGGCGCTCGCCCTGGCCGCTGCCCTGGATCTTCTCCTTGGCCTCGTGGGCGGCGCGGGAGGCTTTGTCGCGCACGCCGTGGGCGGCCTCCTTGGCCTCGCCGGCCATCTCCTCGCGCTGGCCTTCGGCCTCGAGCTCCTCGTCGTCGGTGGCCTCGCCGACCCGCTCCTTGGCCCGGCCCTTCGCCTGCTGGGCCTTGTCCTTCGCCTTGTCGAACCCGCTCATCGGTCCCTCCTCGCATATCGGTGGTGGAGGTCGGGGGTACCCGCTGAGCGCGGCGGCAACCGAAGCGGCGGCTCGAGATGCCCGTCGAGCGTGGGCCGGTTCAGTCGACGGCCGATTCGAGTTGGACCTCTCGGCGCGCGAAACCCTGGCGTTCGTAGAAGCGCACGGCATCGGTGTTCGACGCGTGCGCCGTGACCGACAGTCGTTCGGCCTCCAGTGCGCGCGCCCAGTCGCGGAAGACCGTCGCCAGGCTTCGGCCGATGCCGTGACCGCGGAGGTGCGGGCGTACGTACATGCTGATCAGGACGGCGACGCTCACCGTCCGCATGGCAGAAGGCGGGAGAACTTCCCCGGCCAGGTATCCGGCGTGTCCGGCGGTCTCTGCGACGAGCAGGATCTTCCGGTCGTGGGCGATCTGGTCCCCCAGCCAGGCCCGGGCATGGTGATGCGGCCAGTCCTGGCTGATGGTCGCGTCCCGGGTTCCGGAGTCCTCTGCGAACAAGGCCGCCACATCGGCCTCGACCTGGGCGAGATCGGACGGGCGCGCTCGACGGATGGCTGCGGCATGCATGCGTCCGAGGCTAACAGCGAATCCAACATTTGTCCAATATGGATTATTATATTAATGGAGGCGCGAGAAGAGGGGGCCGGGCTCGCGCCCGGCCCCCGACGCTCGTCGGGCTACAGGCCGCCCTCCAGGTGGTGGTAGACCTGGTTCCAGCGCAGCTCCTGCTTGAAGTCGCGGGCCGTGGTGCCCTCGCCGATCGTCACCAGCTCGATGCCGGCGATCTCGGCGAAGTCCTCCATCACCTCGCGGCCGAAGGCCATCGTGTACGAGGTGTGGTGCGGCCCCCCGGCGGTCAGCCACGACTCCGCCGACGTCTGGAGGTCCGGTTTCGGCTCCCACACCGCGCGCGCCACCGGCAGGTTCGGCAGGTCCTGCTCGGGCTCGACCGTCTCCACCTCGTTGGCCACCAGGCGCATCCGGGTGCCCAGGTCCATCAGGCCGACCGCCAGCGCCGGCCCCGGCGGGGCGGTGAACACCAGCCGCACCGGGTCCTCGCGGTCGCCGATGCCGAGCGGGTGGATCTCGCAGGTGGGCTTGTCGCCGGCGATCGACGGGCACACCTCCAGCATGTGCGCGCCGAGGATCTGCGGGGACTCGGCGCCGAGGTTGTAGGTGTAGTCCTCCATGAAGGACGTGCCGCCCTCGAGGCCGGTGGACATGACCTTCATCAGGCGCACCAGCACCGCGGTCTTCCAGTCGCCCTCGCCGCCGAATCCGTAGCCGTCGGCCATCAGCCGCTGCACGGCGATGCCCGGCAACTGCTTGAGCGCTCCCAGGTCCTCGAAGTTGTCGGTGAAGGCCATCGCGCCCTTCTCCTCGAGGAAGCTGCGCAGGCCCAGTTCGATGCGGGCGGCGTCGCGGAGGGAGGAGTGCCGCTCGGCGCCGGCCCGCAGCTCGGTGGCGACCTTGTAGGCCTGCTCGTACTCGGCGACCAGGTCGTCCACGGCCTTCTCGTCGATCCGGGCCACGCGGTCGGCCAGGTCGTTGACGCCGAAGGTGTTGACCTTCACGCCGAGCTTGATCTGGGCCTCGACCTTGTCGCCCTCGGTGACGCCGACGTTGCGCATGTTGTCGCCGAAGCGGACCAGGTTGAGGTGCTGGACCTCGTGCCAGCCGAGGGCGGCGCGGGTCCAGTTGCCGATGCGTTCCTGCACGTCCGCGTGGGACCAGTGGCCGACGACGGTCTTGCGGCGGTGGCGCAGGCGGGTGAGCATGTACCCGAACTCGCGGTCGCCGTGGGCGGCCTGGTTCAGGTTCATGAAGTCCATGTCGATGTCGGCCCACGGCAGGTCGACGTTGTGCTGGGTGTGCAGGTGCAGCAGGGGCTTCTGGAGCACGCCGAGGCCGGCGATCCACATCTTGGCCGGGGAGAAGGTGTGCATCCAGGTGACAACGCCGATGCAGGAGTCGTCCGTATTGGCCTCCAGCATCACCTGGCGGATCGCCTCGGGCGTGGTCAGCACCGGTTTGGCCACCACGTCGGCGGGGATCGCTCCGGCCGAGTCCAGCGCCGCCACGATGTCGGCCGAGTTGGACGCGACCTGCTCGATCGCCTCCTCGCCGTACAGGTGCTGACTGCCGGTGACGAACCACAGTTGCTTGCCTTGCATTACTTCTCCTCCGAGGGCGCCGGTTGCTGGCCGTAGACGTTCTGGTAGCGGTCGTAGAGCTTGTCGATGTGCTCGGGGGCGATCGGCACCGGCTCCCCCACCTGCCGAGCGATGTGGACGGTTCGGGCGACGTCCTCGGTCATCACCGCCGCCTTGACGGCGGCCTTGGGGCCGTCGCCGATGGTGAACACCCCGTGGTTCTGCATGATCACCGCCGGGGAGCGGTGCCCGCGGAGCGTCTCCACGATGCCCTTGCCGATGGCGTCGGATCCGATCAGCGCGAACGGGCCGAGCGGGATCTCGCCGCCGAACTCGTCGGCCATGGCCGTGAGCACGCACGGGATCGGCTCGGCGCGGGCCGCCCACGCGGTGGCGTAGGGGCTGTGCGTGTGCACCACGGCGCCGACCTCGGGCATGAGCTGGTAGACGTGGTTGTGGCTCTCGGCGTCGCTGGAGGGCTTGAGGTCCCCGTCGAGGACGTTGCCCTCCAGGTCGGTCACGACCATGTTCTCCGGTTTCAGGTCGTCATAGGACACGCCCGAGGGCTTGATGACGATGATGTCGGTGCCCGGGACCCGTCCGGAGATGTTGCCGCTGGTCCAGGTCACCAGGCCCCAGCGGAGCAGTTCGGCGTGCAGCGCGCACACCTCGGCCTTCATGGCCTCGATCTCGGGAGTGGTCTCGAAGCTCATTTGTCGGCCTCGCTCGCGATCTTGTGGAGCTTGTGGAGGGCGTCCGAGCCGCCGCGCCCGAAGTGGTCGTGGAGCTCGGCGTAGACGGCGTACAGCTCATCGTAGGCGTCGGCGCGGGCCTGGTCGGGTTCGTAGGCGTGCCGCTCGACCTTGCCCATGGCCTCGGCGGCGGTCCGGATGTCCGGGTAGGCGCCGGCGGCGACGGCCGCGTGGATGGCCGAGCCGAGCGCCGGGCCCTGTTCGGAGGTGAGGACGGTGATCGGCAGGCGCAGCACGTCGGAGTAGGTCTGCATCAGCCACTTGTTCTTGAGCAGACCGCCGGCGGCCACGAACTCCTCGATCGGCACGCCCGAGGAGGTGAGCGTCTCGACGATCATGCGGGTGCCGAACGCGGTCGATTCGACCAGCGCCCGGTAGACCTCCTCGGGCTTGGTCGCCAGCGTCAGGCCGACGATGACGCCCGACAGGTCGTGGTCGACCAGGACCGAGCGGTTCCCCGAATGCCAGTCGAGCGCGACCAGGCCGTGCTCGCCGACCTCCTGGCGCGCGGCCAGCTCAGTGAGGAGCTCGTGGATCGAGATCCCTCGCTCGTCGGCCTCGGCCTGGTAGGAGGCGGGCACGCTGTTGCGGGTGAACCAGGCGAAGATGTCGCCCACGCCGGACTGGCCGGCCTCGTAGCCCCACAGGCCCGGCACGATTCCGTCGCGGACCACCCCGCACATGCCGGAAGCTTCGGTGAGGTCCTCGCCGTTGACGACGTGGCAGGTGCTGGTGCCCATGATCGCGACCATCTGGCCCGGGCCGACGGCCTTGGCGCTGGCGGCGGTGACGTGGGCGTCGACGTTGCCGACGGCCACGGCGGTGCCCTGGTTCAGGCCCGTCCAGCCTGCGGCCTCGGCGCTCACGCCGCCCGCGCGGTCGCCCAGGGGCGACAGGGGGTGCTCGAGCTTGTCGTTGAAGTCGGTGAAGTCGGGGTTGAGCGCGGCCAGGAAGTCGCGGTCCGGGCGCTTGCCGTCCTGGTAGATGCCCTTGTATCCGGCGGTGCAGATGTTGCGGTTCTCTTCGCCGCACAACTGCCAGATGATCCAGTCGGCGGCCTCGATCCAGCGCTCGGTGCGCCGGTAGATTTCGGGATCCTCCTCCAGGAGCTGGAGGCCCTTGGCGAACTCCCACTCGCTGGAGATCTTGCCGCCGTAGCGGGGCAGCCAGTCCTCTCCGCGCTCGGCGGCGACGGCGTTGATGCGGTCGGCGTGCGGCTGGGCGGCGTGGTGTTTCCACAGCTTGGGCCAGGCGTGCGGGCGGTCGCGGTACTCCTCGAGCTCGCACAGCGGCGTGCCGTCGGCGAGGGTGGGGAGGATGGTGCAGGCGGTGAAGTCGGTCGCGATCCCGACGACCTGGTCGGCGCTCACTCCGGCCGCGGAGAGGGCCTTGGGGACGGCCTGGCGGAGCACGTCGCGCCAGTCGTCGGGTGACTGGAGCGCCCAGTTCCGGGGCAGTCCGACATCGGTTCCGGGGAGCTGCTCTTCGATGCTGCCGTGCCGGTAGACGTGCTCGGCGCTGGCGAGTTCGCGGCCGTCGTCGACGGCGGCCACCACTACTCGCCCCGAGAGCGTTCCGAAGTCGATCCCGATAGCAACGGCATCCTTGTCGCTGCCGCTCATGAGGCCTCCTTGGGGGTGGTCCAATTATTCAAAGTGACCGCTAACACCAAGAGATGGGGCGTACAGCGGCCGCTACGCACTGGTGATTCCCCCACAACCTAACTCATTTGATCGATACGTACCACCGCCGGTTCCCGGGCCGGCTCAGCCGCTGGGATCGGTCACGGCCGTCGGCCGACGCCGGTGGCCAGTTCGTGGGCGCGCCCGCCTTCGGTCTTCTCCCGAAGCGGCGGGGTCGGCAGGCCCGCCCCGCTGCGCAGGCCCTCGATGAACTCGCCGAGCGCCTCGTCGGCGCTGTGGTGCGGGACCCACCCGAGTTCGGAGCGGACGCGCGCGGTGTCCATGACCGGGAGGCGGTCGAGGACGTCGAGCAGCTCCGGCGGGGCCGGGACGAGCCGGGCCCGGTAGGCGGTGGCCAGTGCCGCCCGGGCGGCGGTGAACGGCATGGGGACCGGGCGGGCGCCGAGCATCGCGGCGATCGAGCGCATGTCCGTGTCCGATTCGCCGGCGACGTTGAACGCCCCCGCGGCCGTGCCGAACAGGGCCGAGCGGAACGCCTCGGCCAGGTCGTCGGCGTGGACGGCCTGGATCCGGATGCCGTCCACGACCGGCATCGCCGGAACCGCCCGGGGCGTGGCCAGGCGACCGGGCAGGAAGGGCCCGGCGAACAGCCTCCGCTGCTCGGCGGCGGCCTTGCGTTTGAACACGAACCCGGGCCGGAACCGGACGGTCCGGACCTCGGGGTGGCGGGCCTCGAACAGGTCGAGCAGCCGCTCGACGTAGGCCTTCTCCCGGGAGTAGGCGGCGCCGGGCCAGCCGTCGGTGGGCCAGGACTCGTCGACCGGGCGGTGGTCGGCCCGGGGCGAGTAGGAGGCGATCGAGGAGCTGTAGATCAGCGACTTCACCTCGGCGCGCGCGGCCGCCTCGAACACGCGCTTGCTGCCGATGGCGTTGGCCCGCCAAGTGACGGCCGGGTCCCGCGCCGGCTGGAGCAGCCAGCCCAGGTGGACCACGGCGTCGCGGTCGGAGAAGAGCGGGTCGAGATCGTCCTCGGCCAGGTCGGCGGCGACCCACTCGGTGCCGGGCACCGACCACTCGGGGCGCCGTCTGGCGATGCCGCGGACCGAGGCGACGCGATCGTCGCCTGCCAGGGCCCTGATGAGGCTGGTGCCGATATTGCCCGTAGCGCCGGTCACGGCGATGCGCATGCCATCCATGAGGCCCCGTATACCCTCGACCGACGCGGACTATTCGGGGTGCTGCGCGGACCGGTCACCGGACGGGTTCCGCCGCCGGCCCGTCGACGCTTCCTCGGTGGGCATCCGGCCGGCGCTGCCGGCCTCCACCAGCGGCCGGAGGTCGTCGGGCAGGGCGTCGTGGACCTTCGCCATCGCCCCGCCGGTGGTGGCCTGTTCGACCAGTTCGAGCACCACGCGGCAGTGGTAGAGGGCCGCCGACTCGTCGGCGTGCTCGCGGTCGGCCACCCGGTGGACGAACTCGCCGAACCCGAAATGCTGCCCGGTGCCCGCATGGTCCGGTTTCATCGAGCGGCGCAGATGCTCGCCGATCTCGATCGGCAACTGCGAGGCCAGCTTGCTCGCGAGCTGATCGGGAATGCGCTCGCCCAGCGTCTCCAGGGTGGCGCGGGTGGCGCCTTCGGCGGCTCCGCGGCTCGGCAGGTGGGCGCGATCCTGAACCAGGCCGATGAACTGATCGTGCTTCATGGCTCCCCCTTCATAGGCGGGCGGCGAGTACCCGGTTCGGGGTTGCCTACACACGGTGGGGATCGTCCGCGGTCAGGTCCCCGGCCCGGGGAGACCATGCCGGGCTGAGACGCGGGCGGCCCGGCCGCCGCTCGGGCGGCCGGGCCGCGGCTCATCCGCTACCGGTGGTGCGAGCGGCGCCGGGCGCGGCGTTGCAGGTGCGGCCGCAGGCCCCCGACCGCCTCGCCCAGCTCGTGCCCGGCCGAGGCGAGGTGCTTGCGGGTGCCCTTGCCGTTGCCGTTCCGGTGGTTGCGCACCACGCGCCAGGTGCCCACCGCCGCGATCGCCGCGCCGACCCCGGCCATCGTGACCGTGAACGGGTGGCGCCGCGCCGGCGCGAACGGCCCCCTGGCCGCCCGGCGGCGGGCCCGGGCCTGCTCGTCGAGCCCGAACTTGTGGCGCAGCTCGGCCACGTCGTCGTGGATCCGCCCCCTGGTGTGCACCGCATCGCGGCGCAGCTCGTCGGTCGTCCTGTACCGGTCCGCCATCGCCGCGGCCTCGGCCCACCGCAGGCGGGCTTCGGCCCGTTCGGCCTCCTCGTCGGTGCCGGCGGGCATCCCCACGCCCGGCGGGGGCTCCGTCCCGGGTCCGGGAGGGACGGCCGCGCCCGGTGGTATCGTCCAACCGCTCATGGTTCCATCCTCCCCTCCATGGCCCGCACGTCGTCGCGGGCCCGCTCCAGGGTCTCGTCCGGTACCGGGGGCACCGCCCGGCGCACCTTCGGCCACGCGACGAGGGCGACGATCCCACCGAGCACCAGCAGCCCGGCGCCGCCGACCAGGGCGGCGAGCCAGGCCGGCCACACCATGGCCAGTGCGATGACGCCGGCGCCGGCCAGCGCCGCGCCCCCGTAGAAGGCCAGGGCGCCGGCGACCGCCAGCAGCGAACCGCCGACCGCGCCGCGCTTGGCCTTCTCGGCGACCTCGCGGGAGGCCAGGCGCGCCTCGACGCGGGCCAGGTGGGCGACCTGGTTGCTCAGATCTCCGACCAGGTGTCCGACCGAGTGATCGCGGTCGTCCCAGGCGCGCCGCCTGGTGGCCGTGTCGCCGTCGGCGCCGGTGAAGGTCATGCCCTCGGGGTCGCTTCGAACCTCCATGTCCTCACCCCTTCCGGCCGCGCTCGGGCGCGTTCGAACGCGGCCTCGTTCGTCTTTCGAGCGGCACTTGATGTGGTTGCTTCCGGCGTGGATCCCGGCGTGCGGTGGGTTCCCCCGGTGCGGGAGCGGAAACCCGGCCGCTAGGCGGACACTTCGGCGGTGTCGCGGTCCCAGCGGCGGTGCCGCGCGACCTCGGCGGCGAAGGACTCGAAGAAGTCGCCCGGCACGTCGTGGCCGGAGGCGGTGGAGGTGACCACGCCGACGTCGGCCTCGGCCCCGGCCGAATCGGCGATGCGGGCCTCGACGCCGCAGGCGCGCAGCAGGTCGAGTCCGGCGCCGAATCCGGCGACGGCCTTGAGGTGCTTGTACGCCTCGGTGACGAAGTGCATCGCGTAGCCGCTGCGGGAGAGCGCGGCGACGCTGTCGGGCCCGCACGGGACGGCGACGGCGTCGTACAGCACCGACGCCTCGGTCCGGAGGGCCTTGTCGACCTCCAGGTCGCCGCCCTCGACGGTCATGACGCGACCGTCGGCCGGAGCCAGGATCTCCGGGACGGCGCCGCGGCGGCGGAGGTCGTCGGCCAGGCGCGTGGTCCCGGCGCCGTCGACGCCGTCGGCGACCAGGATCGCGACCTTGCGGGTGGCGACCGATTCGACCGGGTCGGTGAGCTGCGACAGCGCCGGTGAGCTGCGGCCGTGGTTGGGGACGGCGGCCTCGGTCGGGATCGGCACGCCTATGCCCTCGGCGACGCGGCCGGCCAGGTCGAGGTCGACATGGCGGAGCTCCTCGACCACGCGGCGCCGGATGGCCTTGTCGGTGACCTTGCCGAGTTCGAAGCGGAACGCGGCGACCACGTGCTCGGCCTCGGGCCCGGTCATGGAGTTCCAGAACAGGGTGGCCTGGCTGTAGTGGTCCTTGAAGCTGTCGCTGCGCTTGCGGATCTTGGCGCCCTCGACCTTCTCGGCGTGGTGGGTGTAGGAGCCGGGCTCGCCCGGGGCGGGTGAGCCGGAGTCGATGGAGTTCTTCGCGTACGCGGCGCGTCCGGAGTGTATGCGCTGCTGGCCGTAGCCGTCGCGCTGGCCGTTGTGGACCCCGGCGACCGGGCAGTTGATCGGGATCTGCGCGAAGTTCGGCCCGCCGAGGCGGATCAACTGAGTGTCCAGGTACGAGAAGTTGCGGGCCTGCAGGAGCGGGTCGTTCGTGAAGTCGATGCCCGGCACGACGTTGGCGGTGTGGAAGGCGACCTGCTCGGTCTCGGCGAAGAAGTTCTCGGGATTGCGGTTGAGCGTCATCTTCCCGACCGGCCGGACCGGGACCTCCTCCTCGGGGATGAGCTTGGTGGCGTCGAGCAGGTCGAAGTCGAACTTGAACTCGTCCTCGGGCGGCACCAGTTGCACCCCCAGCTCGTACTCGGGATACCGTCCCGCTTCGATCGTGTCCCACAGGTCGCGGCGGTTGAAGTCGGCGTCGGCCCCGGCGACCTTCTGGGTCTCCTCCCACAGCAGCGAGTGCGATCCCAGCAGCGGCTTCCAGTGGAACTTGACGAAGGTGCCCCGGCCCGAGGCGTCGACCAGGCGGAAGGTGTGGACGCCGAAGCCCTGCATCATCCGGTAGCTGCGCGGCAGCGCCCGGTCGGACATCAGCCACATCATCATGTGGATCGTCTCGGGCTGGAGACCCACGAAGTCCCAGAGCGTGTCGTGGGCCGAGGCCGCCTGCGGGATCTCGTTGTGCGGCTCGGGCTTGACCGAGTGGACGAAGTCGGGGAACTTGATGCCGTCCTGGATGAAGAACACCGGCATGTTGTTGCCGACCAGGTCGTAGTTGCCCTGCCGGGTGTAGAACTTGGTGGCGAAGCCGCGCACGTCGCGGACGGTGTCGGCCGAGCCGCGGGATCCGGCCACGGTGGAGAACCGCACGAACACCGGGGTGACGATCCCGGGGTCGGTGAGGAACTCCGCGACGGTGTAGTCGGAGAGCCAGGAGTCGTAGGGGCGGAACTCGCCGTAGGCGCCGGCGCCGCGGGCGTGCACCACGCGCTCGGGGATCCGCTCGTGGTCGAAGTGGGTCAGTTTCTCCCTGAAGTGGAAGTCCTCCATCAGGGTGGGGCCGCGCTCACCGGCCGAGAGCGAGTCGTCGGTGTGGTCGACGCGCACCCCCTGCTGGGTGGTCAGGGCCTGGTCCTCGTCGCGGACCCTGGCGGCCTCGAGCTGTTCGTCCTTCGCGTCGCGAGCGGATTCACCGGCCATGTCGAACGCCTCCCGGTAACAGATCGGTCACAGCGGAACCGGCGGATACCCGCAGGCCAGACGGCTAAACGGGGCCCGTCCGCGGCCAGGGCCCGGGCCGCGGCGGGCATAGTGGCGCCTCGCGCGGGGTAGTCGACCCGCCAGGGGTAGGAATCCACACCACGAGGAGGGAACGGGCATGGCCACCGCACGCGAGATCATGCATACGAACGCGATCTGCATCCAGAGCCACGACACCGCCGCGAACGCCGCGCGGGCGATGGCCGAGAACGACGTCGGCGCGCTGCCGATCTGCGACGCCGAAGGCACGGTCACCGGCATGGTCACCGACCGGGACCTCGCGATCCAGGTCCTGGCCGCCGGATTCGACGCCGAGACCTACGAGATCGGCGACCTGCCGCAGACTTCCACGCCGATCATCGCCGATCCGGACCGGGACGCCGACGAAATCCTGGCGACGATGGCCGGGCAGCAGATCCGGCGGGTCCCGGTGGTCGAGAACGGCAGAGTGATCGGCATGATCGCCCAGGCCGACGTAGCCCGGGAACTGCCCGAACCGGTCGTCGGCGAGACCGTCGGCGCCATCTCCGAGCCCACGACCTGAATCCTGCGGGGGAGACGGCCGCCGGCCCGGCGCGAACTCAAGGGGGGAGGCAGCGCCGGGCCGGCGGCCCATTCTCGTGAGCGGGCCGGGCTCGGTCCCCGATCATTCGGGCCCGAGCAGGTGGACGCCGGAGCTGTGCGGGGTCGGGTGGCGCGGCATCGTCGCCAGCAGCACCAGCATGAGCACGCCCAGCCCCAGGTGCAGCAGGTCGTCGGCGAGGTTCACCGGCACGAAGTTCGCGGGGTGGTCGCCGGGCACGACCAGTCCGTACACGCCGAGCAGGAGATAGGCGAGGGCGCCGACCAGCAGGAACCAGACCGCACCGCGCAGGAACCAGGACAGGAACGCGCCGATCACGCCGATCCCGATGTGCACGATGTTGTGCAGGACCGAGACCTGGAACAGGCCCAGCAGCCTCGCCTCCGATTCCGGGCCGGCGAACTCCATCGCGTCGTAGTTCGCGGTGATTCCCGGCAGGAAGCCCAGGGCGCCGATCACTACGAACCCCAGCGCGACCGCGACCGCGGCGTCCTGGACGGGGGTCACCTCGCCTCGCATACCGCGTGAGGCGGCTCCGGAAGCCTTGGCCATCGTCGATCCCTCCTCCGGGTGCGGGACTTGGCGCGCGAGCCGGTACGAATCCGGTATACCCGCAGGAAGCGGGCCCGACACGTCGCCCGGGGACCGGTTTCACGCGCGGGGGCTCGGGTAGCCCCCGAGTCAGGGCCGCAAGGCCGCAACCCGCTTCCGGAGGAGACGGCCATGACCACCATGGACACCCACACCGTCGATCTCGCCGAACTCGCCCAGCAGCTCCGTACCGACGCCGTCCGCTGCTCGTCCCGAGCCGGCTCCGGTCACCCCACCTCCTCGATGTCCGCCGCGGACCTCATGGCGGTCCTGCTGGCCGGACACTTCAGGTACGACTTCGCCGAACCCAAGCTGCCCGGCAACGATCGGCTCATCTTCTCCAAGGGCCATGCCTCGCCGCTGCTGTACGCGATGCTGCGCGCCGCCGGCGCGATCGACGAGACCGAACTGCTCACCTACCGGCGCCTCGGCAGCAGCCTCGAGGGCCACCCCACCCCGCGCCTGCCGTGGGTCGACGTCGCCACCGGCTCGCTCGGCCAGGGCCTGCCGATCGGGTCGGGCATGGCCCTCGCCGGGCGGCACCTCGCCCGAGTCCCCTACCGGGTGTGGGTCCTGTGCGGCGACGGCGAGATGGCCGAGGGCTCGATGTGGGAGGCGTTCGCCGCCGCCGGGTACGAAGGGCTGAACAACCTCACCGCCATCATCGACGTCAACCGGCTCGGCCAGCGCGGCCCCACCCGCTTCGAGTGGGACACCGACGCCTACGCCCGGCAGATCCGCGCCTTCGGCTGGAACGTCGTCGACATCGACGGGCACGACACCGACCAGATCGACCGCGCCTACACCGCCGCCGAGGAGACGCCTGACCGGCCGACCGCTATCCTGGCGCGCACCAAGAAGGGCAGGGGCGTCGCCGCCGTCGAGGACCGCGAGGGCGCCCACGGCAAACCGCTGCCGGCCCCCGACGACGCGATCGCCGAACTCGGCGGACCGCGCGACCTCCGCGTCCAGGTCGCCGAGCCCGATTTCCGCGAGCCCCGGCCCGGGCCGCCGGGCCGGGCGGTCGAACTGCCGCCGTTCGACATCGGCTCGAAGGTCGCCACCCGCGACGGCTTCGGCCGGGCGCTGGCGGCGGTCGGCGACGCCAGTCCCGATGTCGTGGTGCTCGACGGGGAGGTCGCCGACTCGACCCGGGCCAAGCACTTCGCCGAGGCCCACCCCGACCGGTTCTTCGAGTGCTACATCGCCGAGCAGCAGATGATCGCGAACGCGGTCGGGATGCAGGCGCTCGGCTGGGTGCCCTACGCCGCGACGTTCGCGGCCTTCCTGACCCGCGCCCACGACTTCCTGCGGATGGCCGCGATCGGGGGCGCCGATCTGCGCCTCGCCGGCTCGCACGCGGGCGTGTCGATCGGCCGCGACGGGCCGAGCCAGATGGGCCTGGAGGACCTGGCGATGCTGCGGCCGATATGGCGCAGCGTGGTGCTCTACCCGTGCGACGCCAACCAGTGCGCGCACCTGACCGCGACGATGGCCGACCTGCCGGGCATCAGCTACCTGCGCACCACCCGGTCCGAGACGCCGGTCATCTACCGTCCCGACGAGGTCTTCCCGGTGGGCGGCAGCCGGACCCTGGTGTCGTCCTCGCACGACCGGGTCACGATCGTGGCCGCCGGGGTCACCGTCTCCGAGGCGCTGGAGGCCTCCGAGCGGCTCGCCGACCTGGGCGTGCCGGCGCGCGTGATAGATGCTTACTCCATCAAGCCGGTCGACGCCTCGACGCTGCGGCAGGCCGCCGCCGAGACCGGCCGGGTGCTCACCGTCGAGGACCACTGGCCGGCCGGGGGCCTGGGCGACGCGGTGCTGGACGCGCTGGGCGGGCGGCTGCCGGAGGTGCGGTTCAACAAGCTGGCCGTCCGCGGCATGCCGGCCTCGGCGAGCCCGGCCGAGCAGCTCGCGGCCGCCGCGATCGACGCCGACGCGATCGTCAACGCCGCCCAGAGGCTGGTGGCCTGAGGCTTAGAACCCCAGCGCAGGGGTACCCGCCTGGCGCATTCGCAGTGGCCCGGCAGTCGGTGCCGGGGCCGGGGGGCTATGAGAGGAGCTGAGGCACATGGCGACCGCGAGAGAGCTGATGCATCCGGGCGTGACGTGCGTGCGCAGCGATGACACGGCCGCGAACGCGGCCCGGATGATGGCCGAGATGGACGTGGGCGTACTGCCGATCTGCGGGGTCGAGGACGACAAGATCAAGGGCATGGTCACCGACCGCGACCTGGTGGTCAGCGTGATGGCCGCCGGCAAGGACCCCGAGCAGTACACGGTCGACCGGCTGCCGCAGGGGCACCTGATCCTGGCCCAGGCGGGCGACGAGGCCGACGGCATCCTGGCGAAGATGCGGGAGCACCAGGTGCATCGGGTGCCGGTCATCGACGAGGGCCGGCTGGTCGGGATCATCGCGCTGGCCGATGTGGCCCGCAAGTTGCCCGAGGACCGGGTCGGCGAGGTGGTGGAGTCGATCTCCCAGCCGTGAGCGCGAAGACGACGCCGGGGGCGCCGCGTGGAGGGGACGCGGCGCCCCCGCGTGCTATGCCATGGTTTCGGCGGCCTTGCGCAGGTCGACGATGAACTGGGCGAAGGCGTCTTTGCGTTCGGGGTCGCGCAGCCGCAGCACCGCCGAGGGGTGCACGGTCGCCATCAGCCTGGTGGACTCGGTGAGGCCGTCGAATACCAGGTCGTGGAGGACGCCCCGCTGGCTGTTGAGCCGGAATTCCGGCCCCATCAGGGACTGGGCGGCGGTGGCGCCGAGAGCGACGACCAGTTCGGGGCGCACGGTGTTGAGTTCGGCGATGAGCCAGGGGCGGCAGGCGGTCACCTCGCCGCGGCCGGGCTTTTTGTGGATGCGGCGGCCCTCGCTCTGGAGGCGCACGAACTTGAAGTGCTTGACGGCGTTGGTCACGTAGGCGGCGGAGCGGTCGATGCCGGCCTGCTCGAACGCCTTGTCCAGCAGCCGCCCGGCCGGACCGGTGAACGGTGCGCCGCTGCGGTCCTCGTCGTCGCCGGGCTGCTCCCCGACGAAGGCGATGCGGGCGTCGGCGGGGCCGGAGCCGAAGACGGTCTGCGTGGCGTCGCGGAACAGTTCGCAGCCTTCGCAGGTCTCGGCCGCCTCGCGGAGCCGGTCGATGCCGCCTTCCGGCGGCAGCCACCGCTCGGCGCCGGGTCGGCTGGGCGTCATCGTGGTCTCCTCGGTCGGGAATCGGTGGGGCCGCTCGGACCTCGATACCGGGATACCCCGGCCGCGGGCCGCGACACGTATCGGACACCCGGTGGTTTCGTGGAGCACGTCGGCCGGCCGGGGCGGCGGGGAATGGCACTCCACATCGGGCTTAAACCGGGGGGCGGCGGGTACCGCGAACCACATGAGAATAACTAAGAACCGGGTGGTGGCCATCACCGGCGCCTCCAGCGGCGTCGGCCGCGAGGCCGCCCTGGCATTCGCCCACAAGGGAGCAATCGTGGTGCTCATCGCCCGCCGCAAGGGCGCTCTGGAGCACGTTGCCGCGCAATGCAGACCGACCGCGTCCGCAGTGCTCGTCAGACCCGCCGACGCCGCCGATGAGTCTGCGATCGAGTCCGTGGCCTCGGATGTGTACAGACGATTCGGCGGGATCGACGTCTGGGTCAACGCGGCTTCGGTCAACATGCTCTCGTCCTCCGAACGCTACCCCGACGCGGAGTGGCGGCGCCGGATCGAACGCCGCCTGTTCGACACCTACCACGGCCTCCGCACCGTCGTCCCCTACTTCCGGGCGCAGGGCACCGGCGCCATCATCAACGTCCCCTCGATCCTCAGCCGGCCCGGAGAGCCCTTCCACGAGGCGTTCGCCGCGGGCAAGGACGCCATGCGCGCGGTCACCCACTGCCTGCGGCGCGAGGTCGTCGACATCCCCGGCGTGACCGTCAGCGCCGTCGTGCCCGGGCCGGTCGAACCGGCCCAGCCCCGGCCGGAGGACGTCGACCCGTACGCGCCGCTGGAGCCGGTCCTCGACCCCTGGCGCGGGGCGCGGGCGGTGGTGGCGTGCGCCAAGACGCCGCGCGGCGAGCTCCTGGTCGACCCCGCGCCCCGGACGCTGGCGAAGCTGGTCGGCATGACCCGGGACGCTTTCGAGCGGCTCGTGCACCGGCGCGGCGAACGGGACCGCATCATCGGAACGCTCGATCAGACCATGGAGCACCACCTGGTGCTGCCCGGCCGGGAGCGCTGAGCGGGCCGGGCGCATGGGAGCGGCCGGAGTCGGGCACTCCGGCCGCTCTCAAAGGGCCGCGCCGGCGCGAGGATCGGGAGCGCCGGCCGGGATCCGATCAGCGCGGCGGTCGATTAACGGGCTGGCGCTGGTCAGCTCTTTACGCAGCTCCGACAGCATGCGGTTGAGCAGACGGGAGACGTGCATCTGCGAGATGCCGACCTGCTCGGCGATCTGCGTCTGCGTCATGTCCCCGAAGTACCGCAGCGCCAGGATGCGGCGCTCGCGCTGCGGCAGTTCCTGGATGAGCGGCACCAGCGCCTCGTGGTTCTCCACGAACTCGAGCGCGGCGTCCTCCTCGCCGACCGATTCGGCCAGCGGCGCGCGCTCCTCGTCCTCGAACGGCGACTCGTCCAGCGAGACCGACCGGTACGCCTGCCGGGCCTCGTAGCCCTCCTCCACATTCTGGTCGCTGATGCCCAGATGCTCGGCGAGCTCGGCGATGGTGGCCGGCCGTCCCAGCCGCTGAGCAAGCTCGCCGTTGGCCTTGTTGATCGACAGGCGCAGCTCCTGGAGCCTGCGCGGGACGCGCATGGGCCAACTGGTGTCGCGGAAGTGCCGCCGCACCTCGCCCATGACCGTCGGGACCGCGTAGGAGAGGAAGTCGGCCCCCTGTCCGGGGTCGAAGCGGTCGACCGCGTGGATCAGGCCCACCGAGGCCACCTGGACCAGGTCGTCCTTGGATATGCCTTTGCCGGAGAACCGCTGGGCGATGTGCTCGGCCAGCGGCAGGTACCCGGTGACCAGGTGCTCCCTGACCTCCGCCCGCCGCGGATCGTCCTCCTCGAGGGCTCGCAGTTCGCCGAACAGCGGCGCCAGATGACCGTACTCGTTCGAACCTATGCGTCCCTTCTGTGCCTGTTTGTCCGTCATGGTTTACCGTCCTCTGCCCGTGCTGTTGCTGACCGCCGGCGGACTTCGCCGGCTTGCTGTATGGGCTGACCGCTTGCGCGGGTGTTTCTGGATTTCCGGGGACAGTCGTACCCAACGAGCTATGAAGGGCGTCTTTTCAAGTTCGGAGTCGGCGCTGCAACGACAACACGATCAGCCTACTACGGCAAGATCACCGTGTCATTGGATTCGCGAATGTTAATTTCCCCATGGGAGTAGTGGTACCCATCACATGACAATTTTCATGAACATTTCCTGAACGTATGCTTGAAAGATTCTGGCCATTGAAGTGGGACAACGGATGACACAGAGTGACTCTAGCAACTCCCATAACAGGGGAAACAAGCCCTGATTGGGCTCGTTATTCATGCTTCCGCCGCTGTAGTTCGCATTCATTCGCGCTATCGCGACGCATCCGTGAGCCCCTTACACAACACATTGTGGAACCTCCATACAGAAAACGGAATCTTAAGGAGGCGGACTTGGAATAACCACTGAAGGAAAGGCGAGCCTAAATTCCGGCCGTTTCGCGGTACTCGCCCCACTCCCCGCGCAATGCGCCGCAGATCTCCCCCAGGGTCGCCTCGGCGCGGGCCGCCTCCAGCATCGGCTCGATGAGGTTGCCCCCGCCCCTGGCGACCTCGACCATCCGCGCCAGCGCGGCGTCCACCGCCGCCCGGTCGCGCCCGGAGCGGCGGCGTTCCAGCTCGTCACGCTGCTCGCGCTCGATCTGATCGGAGATCCGCAGGATCTCCAGCTCCGGGGTGACGGTGTCGGTCAGCTCGGTGACGCCGACGATGTGCTTGGCGCCCGACTCGAGCTGCCGCTGGTAGGCGAAGGCCGCCTCGTGGATCTCGGCGTTGAACCAGCCGTCCTCGATGCCGCGCAGGATCCCGGAGGTGACCGGCCCGATCTCGTGGCGGCCCGGATCGGCGAGGGCCCGGCGGGTGACCTCGGCCGGATCGTCGCCCTCGCCCGCCTCGCCGCCGAGCGCGAGGATCTGGACGAACAGGTCCTCGGCGGCGGCCTCGATCCGGTCGGTGAGCGCCTCCACGTACCAGGAGCCGCCGAGCGGGTCGGCCACATTGGTCACACCGGTCTCGTCGCGCAGCACCGACTGGGTGCGCAGGGCGATCTCGGCGGACTGGTCGGTCGGAAGGGCCAGCGTCTCGTCGAGGGCGTTGGTGTGCAGGGAGTTCGTGCCGCCCAGCACGGCCGCCAGCGCCTCGACGGCGGTGCGGACGACGTTGTTGTACGGCTGCTGAGCGGTGAGCGAGACCCCGGCGGTCTGAGTGTGGAAGCGGAGCCACTGGGCGCGTTCGGTCTCGGCGCCGTACACGTCGCGGAGCCACTTGGCCCAGATGCGGCGGGCGGCGCGGAACTTGGCGACCTCCTCGAAGAAGTCGAGGTGGGCGTCGAAGAAGAACGACAGTCCCGGCGCGAAGCGGTCGACCTCCAGCCCGCGCGAGAGGCCGAGCTCGACATAGGAGAACCCGTCGGCGAGGGTGAAGGCGAGCTCCTGCGCGGCGGTCGAGCCGGCCTCGCGGATGTGGTAGCCGGAGACCGACAGGGGCTTGTAGCGGGGGATGTTGGCCTCGCAGTACTCCATCAGGTCGCCGATGAGCCGCAGGTGCGGCTCGGGCGGGAAGAGCCACTCCTTCTGGGCGATGTACTCCTTGTGGATGTCGGTCTGGAGCGTGCCGTCCAGAGTCGACAGGTCGACGCCCTGCCGCTCGGCCGCGGCCAGGTACATGCAGAAGATGGGCACGGCCGGGCCCGAGATGGTCATCGAGGTGGTGGTCTTGCCGAGGTCGATGCCACCGAACAGGACGTCCATGTCGGCGGCCGAGTCGATGGCGACCCCGCAGTGGCCGACCTCCCCGGCGGCGAGGGGCTCGTCGGAGTCGCGGCCCATGAGGGTCGGCATGTCGAAGGCGACGCTGAGACCGCCGCCGCCTGCGGCGAGCAGCATCTTGTAGCGCTCGTTGGTCTGCTCGGCGTTGCCGAACCCGGAGAACTGCCTGATGGTCCAGGCGCGACCGCGGTAGCCGGTGGGGTAGAGCCCGCGCGTGTACGGGTACTGGCCGGGCCAGCCGATGCGCTCCATGCGCGGATCGGCATCGCCCTCGGGCGGTCCGTAGACCGGGTCGACCTCCATGCCCGACAGGGTGGTGAAATCGGCGTCGCGCTTCGAAGCGGCCTCGTACCGCTTCGCCCAGCGCTCGCGCGCCGCGGCGATCTGGTCAGGGTCCACGTCGGCACCTCGTCTTTCCCGGCGGAGCAGGCGGGCCGTGCATCGGTTCAAGGCCCATGGTACGCGCTTCCTGAACGATCGTTAAGGACCGGGCGTCGTCACTCGACGTCGCGCCAGGCGCGGAAGGCCTCGAGCTCGACCGCGACGAGCTGCCCGGCCTGCAGGAGCCGCGCGACGGTCACGACGGTGGCGGTCGGCCTGACCACGCCGAAGAACTCGCCGTGGACGCGGCCGACAGGGTCGGCGTGGGCCGGGTCGGTCACGTAGATGCGCGAGCGCACCACGTCCGCGACGCTCGCCCCGGCGTGGACCATGGCGTCGAGCGCGGTGCGGAAGGCCTCCTTGGCCTGGGCGGCCGGATCGTCGAGCAGGTGCTCGCGGCCCTCGAGTTCGGCCGCGCAGGCGCCGGTCACCACCAGCGGCCCGACCGCGACCGCCCGCGAATAGCCGTAGAGCTGCGCCCACGGCCCCGTCTCCTCCACCCGATGGACCAGAGCCATGCGCGCCCCTCCCTAGTGCTCGCGCTCCTTCAAGAGGGTCAACGCCTCAGCGACGGTGAAGTTACGCTCGTAGAGGGCTGTGCCCACAATCACACCTTCGACGCCGACATCGGTCAGGCCGGCCAGCGCCCGCAGGTCCTCGAGCGAGGACACGCCGCCGGAGGCGATGACCGGTTTGTCGGTGGCCGCGCAGACGCCGCGCAGCAGGTCGAGGTTGGGACCGGAGAGCATGCCGTCGCTCTTGACGTCGGTGACGACGTAGCGCTCGCATCCGGCCCGCTCCAGGCGCTCCAGGGTCTCGTACAACGCGCCGCCCTCGCGGGTCCAGCCGCGCGCGGCCAGGCGGCCGCCCTTGACGTCGAGGCCGATGGCGACCCGGTCGCCGTACTCGCCGCAGATCCGGTCGCACCACTCGGGGTGCTCGATCGCGGCGGTGCCGATGTTCACCCGCCGGGCGCCCGAGTCCAGGGCGCGCCGCAGACTCTCGTCGTCGCGGATGCCGCCGGTGACCTCGACCTGCATGTCCACCGCGGCGACCACCCGAGCCAGCAGCTCGTGGTTGGTGCCGCGCCGGAAGGCCGCGTCGAGGTCGACCAGGTGCAGCCACTCGGCGCCCTGCCGCTGCCACTCGAGGGCGGCCTCGAGCGGGTCGCCGTACTGCTTGCCGGAGCCCGCGACGCCCTGCACGAGCTGGACGGCCTTGCCGCCGGTGACGTCGACGGCGGGCAGGAGCTGTAGTCGGTTCATCAGGCAGAGTCCTTCAGGTCAGGTCTTCGATCCAGTTGGTGAGCAGGACCCGTCCGGCGTCGCCGGACTTCTCGGGGTGGAACTGGGTGGCCGAGACCGCGCCGCGTTCGACCGCGGCGATGAACGGCCCGCCGTGGGTGCAGGTGGCGACCAGCGCCCCGGGCGGCGCGGTCTTGGCGGCGTAGGAGTGGACGAAGTAGAACCGCTCGGCCGGGCCGATCCCCGCGAACAGCCGCATGCCTTCGGGCGCTTCGACGGTGTTCCATCCCATGTGGGGGATGCGGTCGGCCTCGAGCCGGTCGACCCGGCCTTCGAGGACGCCGACGCCTTCGGTCTCGACGCCGTGCTCGACGCCCTCGGCGAACAGGACCTGCTCGCCGACGCAGATGCCGAGCACCGGGGCACCGGCGGCGGCCCGCTCGCGGATCACCGCGTCGAGGCCGTGCTCGGCGACCCCGGCCATGCAGGCGGCGAAGGCGCCCACGCCGGGCACCACGAGCCCGTCGGCGCGGCGGGCGGTGTCGAGGTCACCGGTGAGCTCGACGTCGCCTCCGGCCCGCTCCAGGGCCCGGAAGGCCGAGCGGAGGTTCCCCGAGCCGTAGTCGAACAGGGCGACGGTGGGACTTGCCACTGGAACTCCTAGCGATAGATCAGGTAGATGCCGCCGCCGAACGCGGCCAGCGCGATCACCGCGCAGATGAGCGAGGCGGCGTACTTCTCGTGCTTGCGCAGGCTCTGGGCGCCGCCCAGGAGTATGCCGGCGATGGCCATGAGCAGGATCGGTCCGAGGTACTCGTTCAAAGCACGCCCTTGGTGGACGGGATGTCCTCGCCTTCGATCCTGGTCGCGTACTTCAGGGCCCGCGCCAGGGACTTGAACTGGGCCTCCACGACGTGGTGGGCGTCGGGCTTCTGCCCCGGGTTGGCCGCGCGCAGCACGGACACGTGCAGGCAGATCCGCGCGTGGTAGGCGAAGGACTCGAGGATGTGGCGGGTCATCGAGGTCGGGTAGTCGGTGCCGATCATCGGGGCGAGCTCGACCGGTTCGTCGTGGACCATGTAGGGCCGACCGGACAGGTCGACCACGGACCGGGCGAGGACCTCGTCGAGCGGCACCGAGGCGTCGGCGAAGCGCACCACGCCGCGCCGGTCGCCGAGGGCCTCGGCGAAGGCCTGCCCGAGGGCGATGGCGGTGTCCTCCATGGTGTGGTGGGAGTCGATGTGCAGGTCGCCCTTGACGTTGATCCGCAGATCGAATCCGCCGTGCTTGCCGAGCTGGTGGAGCATATGGTCGAAGAATCCGACGCCGGTGGCGACCTCCACGGTGCGCTCGGACCCGTCCAGGCCGACCTGGACGTCGACGCCGGTCTCACCGGTGGTGCGGGTGATGTGCGAGGTACGGCTCAACGCTGCTCTCCAAACAGTTCCGGGCTCTGCTCCATGACCGTCTCGAAGGCGCTCAGGAGCGCGGCGGTCTCCTCTTCGGTGCCGGCGGTGACCCGCAGGCGGCCGGGGAGGCCGACGTCGCGGATCAGCACGCCCTGGTCCAGGACGGCCCTCCACACCGCGGGTGCGTCGGCGAGGCCGCCGACGAGCACGAAGTTGGCGTCGGAGTCGGCCACCGGCAGGCCCGCCGCGCGCAGGTGTTTGACGATCCGGTCGCGCTGGTGCTTGAGCGCGTCGACCTCGGCCTGGAGCCGGGAGGCGCACGCGAGGGCTCCCCGCGCGGCGGCCTGGGTCAGGCTCGACAGGTGGTAAGGAAGCCGCACCAGCAGCAGTTTCTCCACCAGTTCGGGATCGGCGGCGAGGTAGCCGACGCGGGCCCCGGCGAAGGCGAAGGCCTTGCTCATGGTGCGGGTGACCACGAGCCGCCGGCGTCCTTCGAGGCGGCTCAGCGCGGTCGCGGCGGGGTCGCGGGCGAACTCGGCGTAGGCCTCGTCGACGACGACGATGCCGCGGGCGGCCTCGCAGGCGGCGTCGATGACGTCGGTACCGAGCGCGGTCCCGGTCGGATTGTTGGGCGAGACCAGGAAGACCAGGTCCGGGTCGTGCTCGGCGACGGCCTCGCGCACGTGGCCGGGGCTGAGGGTGTAGTCGGCCTCGCGTCCGGCGTCGACGAAGGCCGTGCCGGTGCCGCGCGCGAGCAGCGGGTGCATCGAGTACGAGGGCATGAAGCCCAGGACGGTGCGGCCGGGCCCGCCGAAGGCCTGCAGCAACTGCTGGAGGATCTCGTTGGACCCGTTGGCGGCCCACACGTTCCGGGCGGTCAGGCCGTGCCGCAGGTACGCCGCCAGGTCCTCCCGGAGCGCCGCGGCGTCGCGATCGGGGTAGCGGTTGAGGCCGCGGACCTCGCGCGCCAGGAACCGCTCGACGACCTCGGCGACGTCGTCGGGGATCGCGTAGGCGTTCTCGTTGGTGTTCAACTGCACCGGCACGTCAAGCTGGGGCGCGCCGTAAGGCCGCTGCCCGCGCAGGTCCTCGCGGAGCAGGTTCTCGATCTCGCTCACGGTGCGAACCTAGCCGAGACCGCCTCGCCGTGGCCCGGGAGGTCCTCGGAGTCGGCGAAGGCCACCACGTCGTCGGCCACCGCCCGGAGGGCCTCGCGCGAGTAGTCGACGATGTGGACCCCGCGCAGGAAGGTGTGGACGCTCAGCCCGGCCGAGTGGCGGGCGCAGCCGCCGGTCGGCAGCACGTGGTTCGAGCCGGCGCAGTAGTCGCCGAGCGAGACCGGCGAGTGGGCGCCGACGAAGATCGCCCCGGCGTTCCGGACGCGGTCGGCCACGGCGCGGGCGTCGGCGGTCTGGATCTCCAGGTGCTCGGCGGCGTAGGCGTCGGCCACGGCCACGGCCTCGTCGAGGTCGGCCACCAGGATGGTGCCCGACTGCTCCCCCGCCAGCGCGGTCGCGATGCGCTCGCGGTGGCGGGTGGCCGGGACGCGGCGTTCGAGTTCGGCGTCGACGGCCTCGGCCAGCGCGGCCGAGTCGGTGATGAGCACGCTGGCGGCGGCCGGGTCGTGCTCGGCCTGGCTGATCAGGTCCACGGCCACGTGGACCGGATCCGCCGTGTCGTCGGCGATGATCGCGATCTCGGTGGTGCCGGCTTCGGTGTCGGTGCCGACCAGGCCGCGGACGGCGCGCTTGGCGGCGGTGACGTAGATGTTGCCCGGGCCGGTGATCATGTCGACCGGTTCGCACTCGCCGGCGCCGTGGGCGAACATGCCGATCGCGGCGGGGCCGCCGACGGCGTAGACCTCGTCGATGCCGAGCAGGCCGCAGACGGCGAGGATGCCCTGGTCGGGCAGGCCGCCGTTGCTCTGCTGGGCCGGGCTGGCGAGCGCGATGGAGCCGACCCCGGCGATCTGGGCGGGGACGGCGTTCATGATGACGCTGGAGGCGAGCACGGCGAGCCCGCCGGGCGCGTAGAGGCCGACCCGGCCGACCGGGACGTAGCGCTCGGTGACCGTGCCGCCGGGGGCGACCTCGGTGGCGACCTCGGGGAGGCGCTGGGCCTCGTGCGCGGCGCGGGCCCGGTCGACGGCGGTCCGGTAGGCCCGCCGGAGGTCTTCGTCGAGTTCGCGCTCGGCGCTCTTCACGGCGGCCTCGGGGACGCGCAGGTGCTCCAGATGCACGCCGTCGAAGCGCTGGACGGTCTCGACGACCGCTTCCTTGCCGCGGTCGGCGATGTCGTCCAGCAGCGGCTGGATCTGCCGCAGGGCCGCGTTCACGTCGAAGACGGCGCGCGGCAGCAGCCCGCGCAGGGCGCGGGCCGGGTAGTCGGCTACTGCTCCTGAAAGGTCGATGCGTCTGAGCACGCTACAAGCGTAGTGGCAGCTCGTCGGCCCGCGACGGGGATACCGCTATTCGGGAACGCGCGCCCGCAGACTGGGCCGACGCGACCAGCCCGCGCAGACGGTGTAGGTGAACACCGCGGCGAGGGCCATGACCGCGAGCGCGCCGAGCTGGAGCGAGCCGAGCGCCCCGGTGAGGTCGCCGGCGAGGAGCGCGTCCCAGGCCGCGGCCGGGTCGAGCTCGACGAACAGGACCGAGGGCGGGCGCCACATGTGGACGCCGGACGGGGCGGCGCGGGCGGCCTCCCAGAACGACTCCCATTCGTGCCTGCCCAGTCGCCAGGCGACGGCCTGGCAGGCCACCGAGCCGACCGTGAGGCCCAGCAGGACCGCCGGGCCGCGGCGCTCGCGCATGACCGCCCAGGCGATCATGGCGGCGGCGATGCCGAGCAGGAGCCCCAGCCCGGAGAAGTAGAGGTCGGCCAGGACGTAGCCGTCGGGCTGGCTCTCGGTGGGGACCCAGCCGCCTTCGACGGTGAGGTACTCGACCCTGGGGGTGATGAGCTGCCAGAGCATCGCGAACGGGAAGCCGAGCGCGGTCAGGATGACTGCCAGGACTCCGGCGGCGAGCAGGTCTCGTCCGAGGGTGCGCTCACCGCGGTCGGCGGCCGGGTCTTCGGGGCCGGGCCGGAGCTCGGCGGTGCGCTCGGCGTCGTCAGTCACGCCGACGATCCTGCCACAGCGCCGCAACGCCGTACCGCGGGACGTTCGCGGCCGGCCTTACAACCCGTCGACGATGGTGGCGGCTGCGTCGTACCAGGCGGCCCGGGTGGACTGGCGCAGCCCGGAGAACTCGATCTTCGCGCCCGGTTCCAGGGCCGGGTCGTAGGGCACGACCGCCACCGCTCGGGTGCGCGAGGAGAAGTGCCGGCGCAGGTCGTCCAGGAGCGGGCCGGCGTTGGGTGTGGGCATCGACAGCAGCGTCACGGCGTTGCTGACCAGGTTCCCGTAGCCGTTCTCCTCCAGCAGGTCCAGCATCCAGTCGGCCGCGAACGCGGCGTCCTCGCGGGGCACCGTGGTGACCACGAGCCGGTCGACCGAGGCGACCACGGTGCGCCAGTTGTGGGACTCGACGTTGTTGCCGGTGTCGATGCACACGACCTGGTGCGTGCGGGTGAGGATGTCGAGCACCCGCAGCACGGTGGTGGGATCGAGATGGCGTTGGAGCTTGGGGTCCTCGTCGCCGGCGAGGACGTCGAAGGAGCCGTCGGAGGAATGGCGCAGGAATTCGTCGAGGTGCTCGGGAAGGTGCACGCCGGCGGCCTCGACCTCGCTGAGGTGTTCGACCAGGTGCCGGATGGTGCGGCCGTGCCGGGCGGAGCCGGCGCGCAGGCCGAGCGTGCCGCGGAGTTCGTTGTCGTCCCAGGCGATGATGCCGCCGCCGCGGGCGTTACCCATGGCGGCCGCCGAAAGGACCGTGGCGGTGGTCTTGTGGACCCCGCCCTTGGGGTTGATGAACGCGATGACCCGGCTGCGGCCCAAGTCGCGGCGGAGCCGCTCCATCGCTCCCTCGCTCGGCTCGGCCTCGGGCGGAGCCGGGCGCCGCGGTTGCGGGGGCAGGCCCTGCGGCGGGCGCGGGGGCGTCTGCGGCGGGAGCTGCTGCGGCACCGGTCGGCGTCCCGCGGTGGGTACCGACGGGTTCGGTGGTGCCGAGCGCGGCGCCTCCGGCGGGGAAGCGTGCGTTTCGCGCTGCGGCGGGGTGGGCGCCTGCTGGGCGCCGCCGCGCCCGCGCCCTCGTCCAAGCAAGTTCCGCCACCGGGACCCGTTATCCGGGCGATCACCGTTCCAGGCTTCGGGTGAGCCCACGCGCAACCTCCTCTCGGCCAGATCGTTTCACCACACCATCCCGGTTGGATCCACTACTACCCGCGACTATTAGAACACAACGATCTCTCAAGGCCGGTTGTGAATCGCGGGCCACGGCTCGCCGGGGTCGAGGCATGCATCACGTCGAGCGCATCGCGGCGCCCGACGTCCATGGTTCCACTCGCAGTCTAGTGGTTCCTCATTGCTCGGCCCGCAACCGCGCCAGGGCCCCGGCGAGATCCTCGGGGTAATCGCTCTCGAAAGCCACGGTCGCACCGGTCCCGGGGTGGACGAACTCCAGCCGGTAGGCGTGCAGCCACTGCCTGGCCAGGCCCAGCTTCTCGGCCAGGACGGGGTCGGCCCCGTAGGTGGTGTCGCCGATCAGCGGGTGGCCGAGGGCCGCGAAGTGGACCCGGATCTGGTGGGTCCGGCCCGTCTCCAGACCGACGTCCATCAGCGAAGCGCCGGGGAAGACCTCGATGGTGTCGTAGTGGGTGATGCTCGGCTTGCCTTCGGCGACCACCGCCCACTTGTAGTCGTGGCGCGGGTGCCGCCCGATCGGCGCGTCGACCGTCCCGGTGAGCGGATCGGGGTGCCCCTGGGCCATCGCCCGGTAGCGCTTGGAGACGCGCCGCTCCTTGAACGCCCGCTTCAGCTCCGCATAGGCGCGTTCGCTCTTGGCGACGACCATGGCGCCGGAGGTGCCCGCGTCCAGGCGGTGCACGATGCCTCGGCGCTCTTCGGCGCCGTAGCTGCTGAGATGGAATCCGGCTGCGGCCAGTCCGCCGGTCACCGTGGGGCCGGTCCAGCCGGGACTGGGGTGGGCGGCGACGCCGACCGGCTTGTCGACCACCACGATGTCGTCGTCGTCGAACAGGACGTCCAGGCCCTCCACCGGCTCGGCCGGGGCGGCCAGGACGTCGGCGGGCGGCGGCGGCAGCGTCACTTCGAGCCAGGCGTCGGCGTTCACCCGCTCGGACTTGGTCGCGCACGGGCGGCCGTCGACGGTGACGTCCCCGGCGGTCACCAGCTCGGAGGCGACGGTGCGCGACAGGCCCAGCAGGCGGGAGACGACCTGGTCGATCCGCTGGCCCTCGAACCCTTCGGGGATCGGCACCGAGCGGGTCGGGCGCTCGGCGATCACCGCTCCTCCTCCGACCGGTCGGCACGGCGCGAGGCCGGCGAGAAGCCGTGGCCGGTCAGCTCCAGCAGGACGATCAGGATCACGCCGCATACGAGGGCGGAATCGGCCAGGTTGAAGATCGGGAAGGCCTGGCCGTGCGGCCGGAAGACGCTGATGAAGTCGACCACGTGCCCCATGCCGATGTTCGACTCGGTGAAGAAGCCGCCGAGGCCGCCCTCGAACCAGGCCGAGGGGACCGACGGCGCGCGCAGGACCCGGTCGATGAGGTTGCCGGCGGCCCCTCCGAGGACCAGGCCGAGCGCGATCGCCCACGCCGGGTAGACGATCTTGCGCCCCAGGAGGATCAGGAACCCGACCACGCCGGTGGCGATGATCGCCAGGACCCAGGTGTAGTCGGTGGCGAGGCTGAAGGCCGCGCCCGGGTTGCGCGTCAGGCTCAGATGGACCAGGCCGCCGAGCAGCCGCACCGGCTCGGACGGGTCCAGGTGGTTCACCGCGAGGGCCTTGGTGAGCTGGTCCAGCCCGATCACGAACGCCGCGATCAGGAAGTAGGCCACCATCAGGCCCCGGCGGCGCTCCGGCGCTCGCTCCTGGTCGGCCACGGCGGTATCGGGATGCGTGTCCTCGCTCAGCGTCGCTCCTCCAGCTCTTTGCAACTGACGCAGAGCGTAGCCGACGGGAACGCGGCGAGCCGAGCCGCCGGGATCGGCTTGCCGCACCTCTCACAGATCCCGTAGTCGCCGTCGTCGAGCCGTTCGAGCGCGTGCCGGACCTGCCGGATGCGCTCGGAGATGGCGCCCGCGAGCGCCACCTCGTGCTCGTGCTCGACGGTCTTGGAGCCGGAGTCGATCTGGTCGTCGCCGGCGGTGTCCGACAGGCGCTCACGCTGCGCGGTCGCGATCGAGTCGACGAAGCGCTCCTGCTCGTCGACCAGCTCGTCGAGGCGTTCCTTGAGTGCGGCGCGGAGCTCGGCCTGCTCGGACTCGGTGCGGCTCGGCTTCGCGGCCTTCGCCGAAGCGGCGGACTCGGCCGCCGGTTTCGCGGACTTTCTCGCAGTGGTCTTCTTCGCAGTGGCCTTCTTCACAGCCGCCTTCTTCGCGGCGGCCTTCTTGGCGGCGGTCTTCTTCGCCGCTTTCTTGGCGGCCTGCTTCTGCGGCTTCTTGGCAGCACTCATGACGGGCCTCTTGAGGGGTGTGTCGGTATCGGTTCCGGTAGTTCGTCCGGGACGCTACCCAGGTGGGCACGCGCGCTCCTCCCGGATCGGGCGTCGTGCATCCTGGCTCCCCAAGTCGCGTACCTCATGACACCTCGTCAAGACGAGGACAAGCGCGGTGAGGTCCGAAACTGTGGACGCACGCCGCGCAATTAAGCTCACAGGATACGCAACTCCTGCAAGTAGGTCAATTACTTCGGGAACTCGCCCGCCGACCGTCCGTGCGGATCAGCGGCCGGCGGCCTGGGGCACGAGGAGCTGCGAGGCCGGCTCGCACAGCGAGCACGGGCCGAAACCGAGATCGAGGGCCTCGGCGACCGGCAGCGACTCCGGATCGCGGCCGACCAGGTGGACGCAACCGGCCAGGTGGAAGCGGGGGCGGCCGTCGACGACGGACACCTGGGCGTCCAAGCGCCGCAGGCCCGCGGCCTCGACGCTGGACATCCGCTGCTCGGGCGGCTCGTCGCCCATGTCGTCGGACGACTGGTGGCGGCCCCGGGCGTTCTGCCGCGGCGGGGTCTCGAACCTGACCTCCGGCTCCCGATCGACCTGGTAGTCGGTGGGCTCGAACACCCGGCCGCGGACCACCGGGATCTCGGTGGTCGGAGCGTCCCCGAACCCGATCCGCGCCAGCTCCTGGGTGTCGTCGGCGGCGGGCCGCCGCTCCGGAGCCGGACGGCGCCGGGACCGCGCGGCGACGCCGAAGTAGAGCGCGACCGCGGCGGCCAGGCTCGCCGCGATCGAGGTGAGCAGCAGCCGGTCGCTGCCGCTGACGATGCCGATGGTCAACAAGACCGCCGCGGTGAAGAGGATCAGCAGGCTGCTGACGATCACGACGAGTCGCCTCCCCCAGCACGGAGGGCCGTGCCCTCGCGTGCAGTCCCATGCGGCCCGAGGGGCCGCGTCATCCGAACGCATGGCGGGCGGCGCGGGGAACCCCGCGCGCCTCACCCACGTCCAACGAGGCGACTCCCCTTCAGGTTACGGCCTCCGGACGGCGAAAACGCCCGCAGGCTAGCTCCGCCCCCCGGGGAGACCGGCGAACGTGCCCGGGCGCGCCCCCGCGCCCTTGCCGCCGGTCCGCTCGTTCTCGACCGCCTGCGCGGCGGGCTCCTCGGTCTC
Source organism: Glycomyces xiaoerkulensis (assembly GCF_002798405.1). Taxonomy (GTDB): domain Bacteria; phylum Actinomycetota; class Actinomycetes; order Mycobacteriales; family Micromonosporaceae; genus Glycomyces; species Glycomyces xiaoerkulensis. Next base: position 43,738 of record NZ_PGGV01000028.1, read on the forward strand.
GTCCTCGCCGCGCTGGCCGTTGAGGTCGCGCAACTGGCTCTCCAGATACAGCTTCAGGCGGGTGCGGTACTCGCGCTCGAAGGTCTTGAGCTCCTCGATGTGCTTGAGCAGCGAAGCGCGCTTCTCCTCCAGGGCCCCCATGACCTTCTGGCGCTCCTGCTCGGCCTCGATCTCGAGCCGCTCGGCCTTGTCGCGGGCCTGACCGACCAGGTCCTCGGCCTGGGATCGGGCCTCGCCGACCATGCTCTCGGCCTCGCGCTGCGCCTCGGTGACCATCGTCTTCGACTCGTGCTGAGCCTCCGACATCATCGACTTGGCCTCGCGCTGCGCCTCGGTGACCAGCGTGTCGGCTTCGCGACGGGAGTCGTCGAGGTGCTCGTCGGCGGTGCGCTGCGCGACCATGAGCAGCCGCAGCGCCTCCTGCTCGCCGCCCTGGCCGGGGCCCTCGCCGCCTCCCTGCGGCGGCGCGCCGGCGTGCGCCTGGAGCTGCTGCACCTGCTGCTGGAGCTGCTGGGTCTGCTGCTGAGCGGCCACCATCTGCTGGTGGGTCTCGTGCAGCTCCGACTCGAGCTCCTGCATCTGCTGCTCGGCGACGTGCTTCTCCCGCTGCACCCGGTCGAGTGCGGCGGCCATCTCGGCGTGGTCGGCGGCCCCGGGGGGAGCACCGGCGCGGAGGCTTTCCAGTTGGGCCCGAAGCTCGCCGTTCTCGTCGCTGAGGCGCGCGAGCTCCCGCTCCACCTCATCGAGGAAACCGTCGACCTCGTCCTCGTCGTATCCGCGCTTTCCGAGCATGGGTTTCTTGAACGTGACGTTGTGAACGTCTGCTGGGGTCAGCGGCATTCGAAACTCCTTCTCGCTACTGCCTGGCGACCGAGGCCACTCGACACCGTAATCGGGTCTCGCACCACCCCCGCACCACTAGCGGATCGCGCTCCCGACGACGAAGTCCATCAGGATCCACACGATCAGCAGCAGCGCCAGGAACGCCAGATCAATGGATACAGTACCAAGCTTGAGGGGAGGGATCACCTTCCTCAACCCCTTCAGGGGCGGGTCGGTCACGCTGAAGACCGTCTCGAGCAAGGCCGCGGCGCGGGGGCCGGGGTGCCATCGCCGCGAGAACTGGACGACCACGCTGCCGACCAGACGGGCGAGCAGGAAGAGGTAGAAGCCGAAGAGCGCCAGATAGACGAGCTGAAGTGCCAAGTTCACGGTCGCCAGTATTCCTCAGTCACGACTGGTTGAAGAAACCGCCCTCCGCGATCTTGGCCTTGTCCTCAGCGGTCACCTGAACATGGGGAGGAGAGAGCAAGAACACCCGATTGGTGACTCGCTCGAAAGATCCTCGTGTCCCGAAGATCAGCCCGGCTGCGAAGTCGACCAGCCGCTTGGCGTCGGCCTCCTCCATCTCCGAGAGGTTCATGATGACCGGGGTGCCGTCGCGGTAGCGCTCGCCGATGGTGCGCGCCTCGTTGTAGGTCGTCGGGTGCAGCGTGGTGATCCGGTAGTTCGCGGCCGAGCGCTCCTCCTGCTCGGGCACGGCCCGCACCGGGGCGGACTCCGCGAGCGCGAGGTTGTCCCGGGTCAGGGGCGTGACCGACCCGGCGCCGCGGTTGAGCTGACGGACGGTCCCGCGGTCCTCGCGGCCGATGCGGCCGGTGGTCCGCTGGGTGTGGCGGCTACTGCGGGCCGGTGCTTCGTCCGCGAACTCGTCGCCGTCGTCGTAGCCGCGGTAGCCGCGGTCCTCCTCGTCTTCGATGAGGCCGAGCCAAACGCCTGCCTTCCGCATCGCGCCCATCGATCGTGCTCCCTCCTCGGGCCGCCCTGTTGAGTCAGGTACGCGGTCTCATCCTAGCGCCGACTCCTTACACGCATGTGTTTTCAGTGGGATATTAGACCGCCCCCGGCGGCTGAATCTCGGATATTTCAATACCTTACGCCATGGGCCCGCGAGTGCCGAGTACGTTTCTGCCCAGTCTGACCATTGTGGCCCCAGCGGCTACGGCTGCCCGGAAGTCGCCGCTCATGCCGGCGCTGATCTCGGTGGCGGCCGGTTCGACGCGTTGCACGTTCTGGGAGCATTCGGCAAGCAGCTCAAAGGCTTTGGCCGAGTCCCAGCCGAGCGGGGCGACGGCCATGACCCCGCGCAGGCGCAGCGACTCGGCCGCCGCGATCCGCTCGGCGAGCGCGGTCGTCTCGGCGGCCGGGGTGCCGCCTCGGGAGGTGTCGCCGTCGAGGCTCACTTGTATGAGGGAGTCGAGAACGCGCGATTCGGCGGCGGCGGCCTTGTCGAGGGCGTCGACCAGGCGGACGCGGTCGACCGAGTGGACCCAGTCAGCGTAGCGCGCCACCGAGCGGGCCTTGTTGCGCTGCAACTGCCCGACGAAGTGCCAGGTGGGCCGGAGCCCCTGCGCGGCGAGTTCGGCGGCCTTCGGCGCGGCCTCCTGGTCGCGGTTCTCCCCCAGGTCGCTCTGGCCCGCCTCGAGGAGGATGGCGGCGTCGGAGGCGGGGAAGGTCTTGGTGACCACGATGAGCCGCACCGAATCCGGTTCGCGTCCGGCTTCGGCGCACGCGGCGGCCACGTCCTCGCGCGTCCGGTCCAGGCCGGCCCGCAGCCGGTCGCGTCGGTCGGCGTCAGGAGCCATTCTTGAGGAAGTCCGGCACGTCCACGTCGTCGAACAGGACCTTGCGCGGCTCCGGGGTCGAGGGCTCCCGGGTCGGCGGGGACTCGTCGCGCGGTTCGGAATCGTGCTCGTGGATCGCGATGGGCTTGCGGCCGAGCTCGAAATCGGACTCGTCGGTCTCGAAGCCGGCGGCTATCACCGTCACGCGGGCCTCCTCGCCGAGTGCGTCGTCGATGACCGCGCCGAAGATGATGTTGGCGTCGGTGTGGGCGCAGTCGGAGACGAGTTCGGCGGCGTCGTTGATCTCGAACAGTCCGAGGTCGGAGCCGCCGGCGATCGACAGGAGCACCCCGCGGGCGCCTTCCATGCTCTGCTCGAGCAGAGGGGACTCGATCGCGGCGCGTGCGGCTTCGACGGCGCGGCTCTCCCCTCTGGCCGAACCTATGCCCATCAGTGCGGAACCGGCGCCGCTCATGACGCTCTTGACGTCGGCGAAGTCGAGGTTGATCAGGCCCGGCGTGGTGATGAGGTCGGTGATGCCCTGGACACCGGAGAGCAGCACCTGATCAGCGAGACGGAAGGCGTCCATCATGGAGATGGAGCGGTCGCCGAGGTGGAGCAGCCGGTCGTTGGGGATGACGATCAGCGTGTCGCACTCGTTGCGCAGATCCTCTATTCCCGTCACGGCCTGGGTCTGGCGGCGTTTGCCCTCGAAGGCGAACGGGCGGGTGACCACCCCTATGGTGAGCGCACCGAGCTTGCGGGCGATGTTGGCGATGACCGGAGCCCCGCCGGTGCCGGTGCCGCCGCCCTCTCCACAGGTGACGAATACCATGTCGGCGCCCTTGAGGACCTCTTCGATCTCGTCGCGGTGGTCCTCGCAGGCCTTCGCGCCGACTTCGGGGTTGGCCCCGGCGCCGAGGCCGCGGGTGAGCTCGCGGCCGACGTCGAGTTTGACGTCGGCGTCGCTCATCAGCAGTGCCTGCGCGTCGGTGTTGATCGCGATGAACTCGACGCCTTTGAGTCCGGCCTCGATCATCCGGTTGACAGCATTGACTCCGCCGCCTCCGACTCCAACGACTTTGATGACGGCGAGGTAGTTGTGCGGTGGTGTCATCGCGTCTGCCTTCCTTCCCTGACCGGCCCCATGGTGCGACAAACGGGATGTGCGTGCACCCCGCTCCTCCCTAACGCTAACTCACAGTGGGTGCATCCGGTGCGCTGACATCGACATGTTCGTACCCGCTCGCCAACAATCGATCGGCGACGCGAGCTTTCTTGTCGTTCTGCGATCCGTCGCCCCACACGAGCGTCCGTCCACCTTCGAGTTGGAGGGTGACGGCGGCGGGGGACGGGGTCGACACCCGTTCGACCTCATCGGCGAGGCCGGACGGAAGTGCCTGCAGGACTGCGAGGGTCTCGAGCGTGGCGAGGTCGTCCGGTCCGGGCTCGGCGAGTTCGACCTTCCAAATTGACTCGGATATCTCACCGACTCGGTCGAACACGACCCCTTCGGAATCGACCATGAGAAAAGTCTCGTCCCCCGACGGCACCGCCAGATACGGATCGCGTTCGGTCACTTCGATGAGCACCGAACGAGGCCAGGAGCGGGCGACGCGGACCGATTTCACCGCCGGCAACGAGGCGACTTCGTCGGCGATGGCTTCGAGATCGGCGCGGAGGATCGACCGATCGAGGTATTCGTCGGCCGCCTCGGCGACCTCGCCGGGGTCGAGGACGCCGGTTCCGGAGACGCGGACCTCCTTGAGGGCGAACAGCGGCGTGGTCCACACCAGGACGAAGGCCAGGACGAGCGTGGCGGCGACGGCCAAGAGCAACCATCGCAGGCGCCGGCCCGGCAGGCGGCGGCGCATGACGTGGACGAGTCTCCACGGTCCCGCTTCGGTCGCTTCGCGTCCACCCGGCATCGCTCGATGATGCCATGAGCGGGCCGGGAGGGGGTGGCGACATGCCCGGGGCCTCATATAAGGTTAGGCAAACCTTATTCACCTGGAGGAGGAGCGAGTGACTACGCAGACCGCCGAGGCCGTGCCCGAGACCGTCCGCCCCTGGCAGCCGTTCCGGTGCCGGGTGCAGGCGCTCCGGCGGCTGAGCCCGTCGTTCCTGCGGGTCACCTTCGGCGCCGAGGGGCTGCGTCACTTCGCCGACAACGGCTTCGACCAGCGCATCAAACTCATCTTCCCGGCCCCGGCCTGCGGATTCGACAAGCTGCCGGTGAGTGACCGCTGGTACTCCGAGCTGCGGGCACTGCCCGACGACGAGCGGTGCCGGGTGCGAACCTACACGGTCCGGGCGGTCCGACGCGACCTCGGCGAGGTCGATGTGGACATGGTGATCCACGAGCCCGAATCCGGCTGCGACGCCCCGGCGCTGCGGTGGGCGCTCGGCGCGTCCGTCGGCGACGAACTGGTGCTGCTGGGCCCGGACGCGCGCTTCGGAGGCGTCCACGGCGGCATCGATTTTCATGCGCCGGCCGGCGCCGAACTCCTGATCGGCGGCGACGAAACGGCGGCTCCGGCGATCGCCGCCATCCTGGAGCGACTGCCGACAACGGCCCGCGGCCGGGTCTTCATCGAGGTCCCGACCGCCGCGGACGCACTCGAGCTCGACCGGCCGCCCCAGGTCGAGGTGCACTGGCTCGCCCGCGGCGGCGCGTGGGGCGAGCGGCTCGTCCCGGCCGTGACCGCGGCAGCCGAAGGGCTCGACCTGACCCCGCAGCCGCAAGAGGTCGACGAGATCGACGTCGACCGGCAGCTCCTGTGGGAGGCACCGGAGCAGGCCGGCGCCTGCGGCGCCTACGCGTGGGTGGCGGCCGAGGCCGGCGCGGTCAAATCGATCCGCCGCACGCTCCGCAGAGAGCTGGGCCTGCCCAAGGAGTGCGGGGCCTTCATGGGCTACTGGCGCGCCGGCCGCGCGGCCGACTAGCCCGCCGCTCAGGCGAGGAGGTCGTCGGGCATCAGGGAGATCGGCGGGGCGCCCATCGTGACCACCACGTCACCGGGCTCGGCCATCGCGCGCACCGCCCCCGGCACGTCGCCCCACTCGGCGACGAAGACCTTGTCGGCCTCGGGCAGGTCGATCGCGTCCCGCAGCGCCTCGCCGCCCTCCCCCTCGGGGATCCGCTCGCCCGGACCGAAGATCTCCATCACCACGGCCTTGTCGGCCAGGGACAGCGCCTCGGCGATCTCGGCGCGCATCTCGACGGTGCGGTAGACCCGGTAGGGCAGGAACACCACGATGAGCCGCCCCGGCGAGGCGACCTCCTTGAGCGTCTTGACCGCCTCGGTCATCGCGGTCGGGTGGTAGGCGTACTCGTCGTACACCCGGTACCCGCCGGTCTCGCCGCGGTTCTCGAACCGGCGCTTGACGCCGCCGAACGAGGCGATGCCCTTGGCGATCACGTCGGCGTCGAGGCCGATGTGGAGCCCGACGGCGATCGCCGCCGCCGAGTTCAGCGCGATGTGCGCGCCCGGCATCGGAAGGTGGAAGCGCCCCAGCCGCTCGCCGTGGAGCAGCACCGTGTAGTCAACGCCGTCCCTGTGGGACTCGACCTCCCCGATCCTGATGTCGGCGTCCTCGGCGAAGCCGTAGGTCGCCACGGCCCGGCCCTCGGCACGGAACCGCTCGGCCAGCCCCGCGGTCCCCGGGCTGTCGGCGCACAGGACCAGCAGGCCGTTCTCACTGGTGTGGCGGCAGAACCGCTCGAACGCCGCCGTCAGCGCCTCCATGTCGCCGTACGTGTTCAGGTGGTCGAGATCGACGTTGGTGACCACGCCGATCTCCGGCCGGTAGCGCAGGAAGGACCGGTCGGACTCGTCGGCCTCGGCCACGAAGTGCTCACCGGACCCGTGCGCGCCGGCGTGGGCGCCGATGATCTCGCCGCCGTTGACATAGGACGGGTCCTTGCCGGCGTACCGCAGCATCTGGACGATGATCGCCGTGGTCGTGGTCTTGCCATGGGTCCCGGTCACCACGATCGACTCGAGCCCGGTCATCGCCGCGGCCAGCGCCTCCGAACGGTGGTACACGCGGATGCCGCGCCGCCGCGCCTCGGCCACTTCCAGGTGGTCGTCGTTGTGGGCGGTGGAGCGGACCACGGTGTCGACGCCGTCGAGGTTCGAGGCGGCGTGCTCGCGGTGGAGGTCGACGCCGAGCCGTTCGAGCTCGGGCAGGCTCGGCCAGTCCTTCAGCTCCGAGCCCGACACCGGCAGTCCGCGCGTGGCGTACAGGCGGGTGAGGCCGTTCATGCCGACGCCGCCGACGCCGATGAACAGGGTGCGACCGAGGTCCTCGGCGGTGACGCCCTCGTCGATCGGCGAGGTCAGGTCGTTGGATCCGGTCACGCGTGCGCCACCGCCTTCAGCGTGAACTGGCGCAGGGCCTCGTCGCCGTCGGAGCGGCCGAAGTCGGCCGAGGCCCGGGCCATCTCCCCCAACCTGCCGCGGTCGCTCATCAACGGGATCAGATTCGCCTCGATCCAGGCCGGGTCGAGCTTCTCGTCGTCGCAGAAGATCGCGCCGCCGGCGGCCACGACCGGGCCGGCGGTCCGGTACTGCTCCCGGTTGCCCCACGGCATCGGCACGAACACCGTCGGCAGGCCGAGAGCGGTCACCTCGGCGACGGTCATGGAACCGCCGCGGCCCATCACCATGTCGGCGGCGGCGTAGCCGAGCTCCATCTCGTTGAGGTACGGCAGGGTCCGGTAGGCCACCGGCAGGCCGTCGGGGACGTGGACCGGCTCCTCGCGGCGGGCCCCGATGATGTGCAGGACCTGGATGCCCCGGCCGGTCAGGGCCCGGGCGGCGCCGGAGACGGCCTGGTTGATGGAGTCGGCGCCCTGGGACCCGCCGTAGACGAACAGGGTGGGCCGGGCCGGGTCGAGTCCGAAGCGGGCGCAGGCCTCGGCGCGGCGGGCGCCGCGGTCGAGCTGGGAGATCGCCGGGCGCAGCGGCACGCCGGTGATGGTGCCGTCGGCCAGCAGCGGGGAGGTCCGCGGCAGGTGCGGGAAGCCGAGCGCCAGATTGTCGCTGAACTTCAGGGCGAGCTTGTTGGCCACGCCCGGCGGGTCGTTGAACTCGAAGACGACCATCGGGGTCTTGCGGCGCCACGCCGACAGGTAGGCGGGCACGGCGACGTAGCCGCCGAACCCGACCACGGCGTCGGCCTCGACCTCGTCGAGGATCGCGCGGGTGGCCTTCATGGCCTTGAGCATCCGCGGGGCGGTGAGCAGCAGGTCGAGGTTGACCTTGCGCGGGAGCTGGTGCGCCGGGACGTTGCGCAGGTCGTATCCGGCCTTCGGGATGAGGTCGTTCTCCAGGCCCTTCTCGGTGCCGAGGCAGGTGATGCGGATCTGGGGGTCGTGGCGGCGGAGGCAGTCGGCGTAGGCCAGGAGCGGGTAGATGTGGCCGCCGGTGCCGCCACCGGCTAGCACGACCGAACGGAGCTGTGGCACTTCAAGGCTTTCTGGTCGTAGGGACGGAATCGGGGTTCTCGGTTGGTGCGGGCGGCAGCGGGGCCCACAGGAAGCGTACGAGGCGGGACGGGTTGCGCGCCCGCAGCGCACGGGCGGCCTCGGGTTCGGCGCGTGCGAACCCGGCGAGCATGCCGACCGCGGCGAGGACGACGACCAGGGCCGTGCCCCCGTCGGAGATGAACGGCAGCGGGACCCCGGTGATGGGGATGAGTCCGAGGACGCCGCCGATGTTGATGAACGCCTGGCCGGCCAGCCAGATCGTGACGCCGGAGGCGACGAGCATGCGGAACGGGTCCTCCGAGCGCCGCGCGATGCGGAACCCGGTGTAGACCAGGACTCCGAACAGCGCGAGGATCACCAGGCACCCGACCACGCCGAGTTCCTCGGCGATGAGCGCGAAGATGAAGTCGTTGTGGCCGTTGGGCAGCCACTCCCACTTCTGGCGGCTCTCGCCGAGGCCGACGCCGAACCAGCGGCCGTCGGCGATCGCGTAGTAGCCCTGGATGGCCTGGTAGCCCCAGGTGTCGGCGTACTCCTCGGGCCGGTTGAACGACAGGATGCGCTCCATGCGGTAGCCCTCGAAGAGGATCAGCAGCGCCGAGCCGACCAGGGCGATCGAGAACAGGGTCCCGAGGATGCGCATCGGGACTCCCGCCGACCACAGCAGCCCGATGAACATGGTGACGATGATGATCATCGTGCCCAGATCGGAGTAGCCGATGACGACCATCACCAGGCCCGCGAGGGGGAACAGCGGGACGGCCAGGTCGCGCCAGGAGGCGATGCGGGGTCCGAGCCGCACCAGGGAGTCGGCCACCCACAGCAGCAGCGCGAACTTGGCGATCTCGGCGGGCTGGAACTGGACCGGGCCGACGTGGATCCACAGGTCGTCGGTGCCGACCACCGCGGTCCCGAAGTCCGGCGCCAGCAGGACCACGCCGAGCAGGAACGACAGCACCACCAGGGGCCTGGCGATGCCGCGGTAGGTGCGCACCGGCAGCCGCTGGGCGACCCAGAAGGCGACCAGCCCGATCACGGCCCACGTGGCCTGCCGGAGGATGACGGCGAACGCCGAGCCCTGCTGGGCGTACGACTCGACCATCGTCGCCGAGAACACCATGACCAGGCCGACGGTCAGCAGCAGGGCGCTGGCGGACAGCAGCAGGTAGTAGGAGGCCAGCGGCCGGTCGAGGAGGCCGCGCAGCGTATCGAGGAACCCGCTTCTCACTCGTCCCCGCCCCGGTCGTCCATACCGAGAGTGTGCCTGATCGCGGCGGCGTAGGCGTCCCCGCGGTGGGCGTAGGAGTCGAACATGTCGAAGGAGGCCGCGGCCGGGGACAGCAGGACGGTGTCCCCGGGGCGGGCGTATGCGGCGGCGGCCGCGACGAGGTCGGTCATGACCGAATCGTCCTCGCCCTCGAGGACGGTGACCGGGAGGCCGGGGGCGTGTCGCGCCAGAGCGTCGGCGACCTCGGCCCGGTCCTGTCCGATGAGGATGGCGGCGCGCATGCGGCCCGAGAACCGCGCGGCCAGGTCGTCGATGTCGACGCCTTTGAGCTGGCCGCCGGCGATCCAGACGATCGGTTCGTAGGCGGCGAGCGCGGCGGCGGCGGCGTGCGGATTGGTGGCCTTGGAGTCGTCGACCCAGCGGACGCCGCCGGACTCGGCGACGGTGACGTTGCGGTGCGCCTCGGGGGTGTACTCGCGCAGTGCCCGGCCGATGGCCTCGTGGCCGACCCCGGCCAGCCGGGCGAGCGCGGCGGCCGCCAGGGCGTTGGCGACGTTGTGGGCCCCGGCGGGCCGGACCCGGTCCACCGGGCAGATCGGCACCGGGGCGGACCCGGTGCGGTCGACCAGGGAACCGAGCGCCACACCGAACTGACCGGGCTCGGGCTCGCCGAGCGTGAAGCCGGTGACCGGGGCGGGGGTGTGCTCGGCCAAGGCGGCCACGGCCGGGTCGTCGAGGTTGGCCACGGCCGCTCCCCCGCGCCAGATCGCGGTCTTGGCCTCGGCGTAGGCGTCGAAGGCGCCGTGCCAGGCGAGGTGGTCGGGGGCGAGGTTGAGCATGGCCCCCGCTTCGGGTGCGAGCAGTCGCGACCAGTGGAGCTGCTGGCTGGACAGCTCGACCGCGAGCGCGTCGTAGGGTCCGTTGGCGGCGAAGACGAGGGGTTCGCCGATGTTGCCGAGCGCGGCGGTGCGCAGGCCGGCGGCCCCGAGCATGGCCGCGAGCATGGTGGTGGTCGTGGTCTTGCCGTTGGTGCCGGTGACGGCGAGCCAGCGGGGGGCGCCGTGGCCGCGCAGCCGCCAGGCGAGTTCGGGTTCGGAGTAGGTTTCCAGGCCGCGCCGGGCCGCGGCGGCGGCGACCGGGTGGTGGGGCGGGAAGCCGGGCGAGACGACCACCTGCTCGATGGCGTCGAGCAGGCCGGGGTCGAAGTCGGGGGCCGAGACGGTGCGCGCGCCGCGTTCGGCGAGTCCGCGGAGCCGCTCGGAGTCGGCGCGGTCGTAGACGGTGACGGCCCGCCCGCGGTCGAGGAGCGCTTCGGCGGAGGCGGCGCCGGCGACGCCGGCGCCGGCCACCAGGATCCGGTCGGCGATCTCCATGCGCTATCCCGCGATCCGCAGGAAGTCGGCGAAGAAGAAGCCCAGGCCGATGCCGACGCCGATGCCGGCGATGATCCAGAAGCGGACCACGATGGTGACCTCGGACCAGCCGGCCAATTCGAAGTGGTGCTGGAGCGGCGACATGCGGAACACTCGGCGGCCGGTCATCTTGAACGAGGCTATCTGGATGATCACGCTGAAGGTGATGATGACGAACAGTCCGCCGATGATCGGCAGCAGCAGGACGGTCTTGGAGGCCAGGGCGAGGCCGCCGATGAGGCCGCCGAGGCTGAGCGAGCCGGAGTCGCCCATGAAGATCTTGGCCGGGTAGGTGTTCCACCACAGGAAGCCGAACATGGCGCCGGCGGCGGCACCGGCGATGAGGGCGATCTCCAGGGGGTCGCGGACGTCGTAGCAGTAGTTCGCGGAGAGGTTCTCGCCGGCGCCGCCGCACCAGTGGCGGTACTGCCAGAATCCGACGATGAGGTAGGCCAGGAACGCCATCATGGAGGCGCCGGTGGCCAGGCCGTCGAGGCCGTCGGTGAGGTTGACGCCGTTGGCGGTGGCGTTGACGATGAAGATGAAGAGGATGACCGCGCCGATCTTCGTCAGCGGGAGTTCGTCGATCTGCTGGGTGAACGACAGGTAGGGCGTCGCCACGGTGTCCGAGATCTCGTCGGAGTCGATCGACCCGGTGTAGTAGAGGGCGACCACGCCGAACGCGATCGCGGCGCCGGTCAGGCCGAGCATCTTCATCCTGCCGGAGATGCCGCCGGAGTGCTTGCGGCGCAGTTTGAGCCAGTCGTCGATGAAGCCGACGAATCCGCAGGTCACGAAGAGCCCGATGAGCACCAGCCCGGTGGCGGTGAAGTTGGTGGGCCGGGAGAAGGCCTCGGTCTCGGATTCGGGGAGCGCCATCAGCACCAGGTGCCCGACGACGTAGGCGATGACGGTGGTGGCGATGAAGACGACACCGCCCATGGTGGGGGTGCCGGCTTTGGCGAGGTGGGTCTGGGGTCCGTCGGAGCGGATCGGCTGCCCGGCCTTGAGTCTGCGGAACAGGCTCGCCGCGACGGGCGTCAGCGCGAGGGTGAGCGCGAACGCCACGAACGCGGCGATGATTACAGCTCTCACTGTCGGTGGTCCTCCTTGGCGCGCAGGTAGTCGGCGACGTCCCAGGTGCGGTAGCGGGAGCCCTTCACCAGGACGGTGTCGCCGGGGCGCAGCCGGGTCCGCAGCAGGTCGACGGCCGCGGACTGGTCGGGTACATGGGTGGCGGCGGCGCCGTCGGCGCCGCCGATTCGGTGCTCGCGGCCGTCTCCGGCGAAGCCGTCGACGACCGGTTCGGTTCCTCCGCCGACGGCGATGAGCTCGTCGACCCCTGCCGCCGCGGCCTGCTCGCCGGCGCGGCGGTGGCAGTCCTCGCTCTGGTCTTCGAGGTCGGCCATGAGGCCGATGACCGCGATGCGGCGGCCGGCGGTGGGGACCTGGCCGAGGGCGCGGATCGCCGCGCCGGTCGAGGCGGGGTTGGCGTTGTAGGAGTCGTCGATGATCGTCGTGCCGTCGGCGAGGGTGTAGACGTCCATGCGGCGCTCGGACTGGCGTCCGGCCTCGGAGAGGACGGCGGCGATGCGTTCGGTGCCCATGCCGAGCCGCCAGGCGGCGGCTCCGGCGGCGAGCGCGTTGGGCACGTGGTGGCCGCCCCACAGCCGCAGCGCGACCGGGGCCTCGCCGTCGGGGGTGCGGAGGGTGAAGCGGTGGCGGCCGTCGTGGGGGTCGAGGTCGGCGGCGGTGACGTCGGCGGGTCGCTCGACGCCGAAGGTGACGACGGTCGCGCGGGTCCGCTCGGCCATGCGGGCGACGCGCGGGTCGTCGGCGTTGAGGATCGCGGTCCCCTCGGGTCCGAGGAACCGCGGGAGTTCGCTCTTGGCCTCGGCGGTCGTCTCGATGGAGCCGAAGCCGTCGAGGTGGGAGATGCCGACGTTGAGGACCACTCCGATGTGGGGCGGGGCGATCTCGCACAGTTCGGTGATGTGTCCGAGGCCGCGGGCGGCCAGTTCCAGCACCAGGTAGCCGGTCTCGGGCCGGAGGCGGCAGACGGTGTAGGGATGGCCGAGCTCGTTGTTGAAGTTGGCCTCGGTGGCGACGGTGGGACCGAGGGCGGCGCACAGACGGCCGATGAGGTCCTTGGTGGAGGTCTTGCCGTTGGAGCCGGTGACGCCGACGACGGCCGCCTCGCTGCGCCGGGCGACGGTGCGGGCCAGCGCGCCGATCGCCCGCAGGCCGTCGTCGACGTAGACGGCGGGGACCGGGACTTCGCGGCTCGCGATGACGGCGGCCGCGCCCTGGTCGACCGCCTGGGCGGCGAAGTCGTGGCCGTCTACGTTCGCGCCGTCGAGAGCCAGGAACAGGCCGCCCGGTCCGACCTTGCGGGAGTCGAATTCGATCCCGCCGGTGACGATCGCCTCGGGGTCGGCCGTCTCGTTGAGCTTGCCTTCGAGGGCGGCGGCGATGTCGGCCAGGCTCATGGGGATCACGCGGCGGTCTCCTCCTGCTCGGTTCATCGCTGGGCGCGCTGGTCGGCTCCGCGGCCCGCGAGCCCCTCTCTGAGCGGGTCGACCCAGCCGGCCTCGCTCAGTGCCCGGGCGAGCAGTTCGCGGTCGTCGCTCTCGACCGGGCCGTGGGCGGTCTCGATGGTCGTCTCGTGGCCCTTGCCGAGCAGCGCGATGCTGTCGCCGGGAGCGGCCAGCGCGGCGGCTTCGCGGACGGCCGTCTCCCGCCCCGGAATATTACGGCAGGGCACGGTTTCGACGGCGGCGGCCACCTCCGCGCGGATGCGCGAGGGATCCTCGGTGCGCGGATTGTCGTCGGTGACGATGACGAGGTCGGCGCCCCCTGCCGCGGCCGCGCCCATGAGGGGGCGCTTGCCGCGGTCGCGCTCGCCGCCGGCGCCGAGGATCGCGATGACCCGGCCGGGGGTGGCCTCGCGGAGGGCGTCGAGGACGGCGGTGATGGCTTCGGGTTTGTGGGCGTAGTCGACCACGCCGCGCACGGGTCCGGTGCCGGAGACCAGTTCCATGCGGCCGGGCACGCCGGCGCAGGAGGCGATGCCGGCCAGTGCGGTGGCCTGGTCGACGCCGACCGCGTCGAGCAGGGCGACGGCCAGGACGGCGTTGGCGACGTTGTGGCGACCGGGCATGTGGACCATGCCGTCGGCGGTGCCGCCGGGGCCGGTGAGGGCGAACGTCTGGGTGAAGCCGTCGGAGGCGATGCCGGAGGCGTGGTAGTCGGCGGCCCGGTCGCGCAGGGAGTAGGTGCGGGCGCCCCGGTGGATGAGGGTGGCGACGCGGGCGTCGTCGGCGTTGAGGACCTCGGCGGCGGCGCGGCCGTCGAAGAGTTTGGCCTTGGCGTTGAAGTAGTCGTCGAGGTCGGCGTGGAAGTCGAGGTGGTCGGTCCCGAACATGGTGTAGCCGGCGGCGGCGAAGCGGCAGCCTTCGACCCGGCCGAGGGTGAGGGCGTGGCTGGAGACCTCCATGACCACGTCGGTGACGCCGCGTTCGAGGGCGACCGCGAGCAGGGCCTGGAGTTCGGGGGCTTCTGGGGTGGTGCGCTCGGTCTTGAGCCGCCGGGCGGCGATGCGGGTCTCGACGGTGCCGATGATGCCGGTGGTGCGGCCGGCGCGGGCGAGACCGGCCTCGACCAGGTAGGCGGTGGAGGTCTTGCCGTTGGTGCCGGTGATGCCGATGAGGTTGAGGTGCTCGGCGGGGCGGCCCCAGACGCGGGCGGCGATCCGGCCGGTGAGGGAGCGCGGGTCGTCGGCGACCAGGACCGGGAGCCGAACGGCGTCGTCCGCCAGCATCGCGGCGCCGGCGGCGTCGGTGAGGACGGCGACCGCGCCGCGGTCGGCGGCCTGCGCGGCGAACTCGGCGCCGTGGCGCCTGGAGCCGGGCAGCGCGGCGTAGAGGTCGCCGGGCTCGACCTGGGCCGATGCCAGGCTCACGCCGGTTACGGACAGCTCGGAGTCCTTCGCCGAGGGAACGAGGTCGGCGAAGTCGGCGACCCGGTGGGGCCGCACCTGCTGGGGCCGCGGAAACGATGGCACGGCCTGACCCTACACCGGCCCACCCCAGCGGAAATGATCACTCGGGCGACCGGGCGCGGTCGGCGGCGTCGTGGTCGTCGAGGTTGGCCGACCAGGTCTCGAGCAGCTTGGTGAGTTCGAGCGCCTGGTCGCAGTTGATGGAGTCGAGGAACAGCTCGCGGACCAGCGACAGGATGCAGGGGGCGGCCTGTTCGAGGCGCTCGCGTCCGGCGCCGGTGAGCTTGACCCAGGTGCCGCGGCTGTCGGCCTCGCATTTGAAGCGCTCGACCAGGTCCATCTCGCCGAGTTTGCCGACCTGGTAGGTGACCGCGCTCTTGGCGGTGACGATGCGTCCGGCCAGTTCGCCCATGCGCATGGCCTGGTCCTCGGCGTCGGCGAGGCGGACCAGGATCTCGTACTGCGTGTGGGTGATCCCGTGGAAGTCCTGGAGGCGGCGGTCGATGCGCTGCTCGAGCCGGTGCGTGACGGTCAGGAACCGGTTCCAGACGGAGTTCACCTCAGGCGAGAGCCAGCGGCCCTCGAAGCTGCCTTCGCACATTCCCGACCCCCTTCCCGGCCGTTGGTGCTTCAATTTCGAACAAGCTTACCAGTCGGCGCCAGTACCGTCCCCGTTCAGTAACCGGGACCATACTCGACACATCGAAGCCCGTAGTAGGTCGACTACCTGCGGTCGCATGATGGACCCCGAATATTCCGACCATCGTTCGCGTTCTACGCTGTACGGCGACACGTCCGCTCGGCCGAAAGACCCGAAGGACCCTCCCGCCTTGATCGACGCCTCGAACCACGCCGACCCGCTCCCCGCCCGACGGCCGCTCGTCCTCTCCATCGCGCTCCTGGCCGCGGTGATGCTCCTGGTCGCGCCCGGATCCCGGTCGACCGCCCAGGACGACGAGGGGGCCTCGGCCGGGCTGAGCCAGGCGATCGAGGACTACCTCGACGCCCAGGACGAGCTGGAGGCGCTCCAGCAGGAGCAGGAAGAGCTCGAGCAGGAGCTCGCCGACTCCGAGGACGAGGTGGAGGAGCTCCACGAGGAGCTGGAGGACTACGCCTACCTCGCCTACGCCAACTCCGACTTCCAGTCGACCTCCGCGCTCCTGGCTTCGGGCGACCCCTCGGGCGCCCTCGACGCGATGACCATGATCGAGTTCCTCGGCGAATCGCGCGCCGACCGGCTCAACTCGCTCATCGACCGGCTCGCCGAGATCGAGGCGACCCAGGAGACGCTCGACGACAACATCGCCGAGCAGGAGGAACTGGCCGCCGATATGGAGGCCGCCCGCGACGAGGCCGCCCGCGAGCTGGCCGCCTCCGGCGGCGACGCCGCGACCGGCCCCTCGGCCAGCGACGCCCCCGACCCCGAGCCGGCCCCGCGCAACTCCGACGGCACCCTGCCCTACGAGAGCTGCACCGAGAACGACCCGACCACCGGGGGCTGCCTCACCCCGAGGACCCTCCACGCCCTCGAGCAGGCCCAGATCGTCGGCTTCACCCGCTACGTCTCCTGCTACCGGTCCGGATCCTGGGGCGAGCACCCCAAGGGCCGCGCCTGCGACTTCTCGGCCCAGTCGGGCACCTTCGGCGGCGACGCCTACGGCGACGACAAGGCCTACGGCGACAACCTCGCCGCCTGGCTGGTCCAGAACGCCGACGCCCTCGGCGTGCAGTACGTGATCTGGTACCGGCAGATCTGGATGCCGTCCTCGGGTTGGAAGTCCTACAGCCGCGCCGGCGGCGACCCCTCCAGCGACCACACCAACCACGTGCACCTCAGCATCCGTTAGTGATCCTGCCTCATGTGAGAGTGGCTCACTCTGTGTACTGTGGGACCATGACGATCGGACGATCCTCCCTCACCAGGCGCGGCGCCCTCGCCACCGCCGCGGGAGCCGCGGCCGGGGGCCTCGCTGCGGCCTGCTCGAAGGATTCCGGCACCATCGACTCCGGCGACGGGGGCGGCGAGAGCGAAGCGCCGCAGAGCGCCGCGAAAGTGACCGTCACGCCCGAGGACGGGGCGACCGACGCCACCGCCGCCACCGAGATCGCCTGGACGGTCGAAGCGGGCACGTTCGTCGAGTTCACGCTCACCGACGCCGCCGGCAACCAGGTCGAAGGCGACATGCACCCCGACGGGACCACCTGGGTCCCGGCCAGCCCGCTCGAATGGGAGGCCTCCTACACCGCCGCGGTCACCGCCGAGGACGACGCGGGCGTCCCGGTCACGGTCGAGTCGAACTTCACCACCATCGCCTCCCCCGGCAACCGGGTCACCATCGAGAACTACCTGCCGGGCTTCGACTCCACGGTCGGCCAGGCCGCGGTCCTGGCCTTCCGCTTCGAAGCCGGCTTCGAGGTCCCCGAGGACTCCCGCGCCGACGTCGAGCGCCGCCTGTTCGTCGGCTCCGAACCGGAGCAGGAGGGCTCCTGGTACTGGATCACCGGCCGGGCCCTCGAATACCGGCCCAAGGAGTACTGGCAGCCCGGCACCACCGTCACCGTGCGGCTGGGCCTGGGCGGGCTGCCGCTCGGCGGCGACCGCTTCGGCGAGTACGACCAGGAGACGACCTTCCACATCGACACCGAGCAGCGGATGCTGGAGGCCGACGACGACACCAAGCAGCTCCGCGCCTACCGGGACGGCACGATCGTCGAGACCGTGCCCATCTCCCTCGGCGCCCGCGAGATCGACGGCAACGACGCCCGCTCCTACTCCGGGCACATGATCATCATGAGCCGCGAGGAGGAGTCGACGTTCGTCTCCGACCTGTACGACTACGAGACCGACGTCAAATGGGCGATGCGGCTGACCTTCAGCGGCCAGTACATCCACGGCGCCCCGTGGGCCCAGGACGCGCTCGGCAACGAGAACATCTCCCACGGCTGCATCAACGTCACCGAGGAGATGGGCGAATGGCTCTACAACTTCGTCCGCTGGGGCGACCCGGTGATCGTCGCCAACACCGGCGCCTCCCTGCCGCCGGGCGACGGGTTCACCAGTTGGGACCTCGACTGGGAGCAGGTCCAGTCCGGGTCGTACCTGACCGCGAACTGATTCAGGCCGCCTCGGAGCCGCGGACCTTCGGATCGGCCGCCTGCGGGTGCTCGGCGAGGATCCTGCGGTGCGCCCAGCGCTCCACGAAGAACGACCCGACCGGGACCGTGCCGCCCAGCAGCAGCCCCACCGTCTCCGGCCAGAACCGCCAGCCCGCCTGCTGCGCCAGGTGGAAACCGAGCACCAGGTAGACCATGTAGCACAGGCCGTGGATCGGGCTGATCACGGTCACGAGCGCGTCCTCGCCACCGACGTACTTCACCGGCATCGCGACCAGGACGAGCGCGATCAGGAACGTGCCGACGATCCAGGCGACGATGCGGAAGCGCTTGAGCGCGGCGTTCATGTGGTGCTCCCCGAGGTCGAATCGTTGCGGCGGGCCCTGACGATGCCCTCCTCGTAAGGCGAGGTCACCGGCGGCGGCTCGGGCCGTTTGCGGCGGCCCGGCCCGGTTGCGTCCTTCCGCAGCTCCAGCCGCATCTGCCGGATCCACAGCGCCAGCGTGAACAGGGCGAACAGCGGCCACTCCAAGGCGTAGCCCCAACTGATCGCGCTCCCGCCCTGGGCGCGGCCCAACTGCCACCAGCCGAGCAGGCCGAACCCGACCGTCAGCACCACCGCGAAGCAGTGGAGGACGATCCACGGAGGCGTCAACAACCGTCGCACGGGGCCAGACTATGGTGACCGACCCGACGTTGACCTGCCGGGGCGGCGCATGGTGACATAGCCCCGTGATCATGCCCCCGCTCGAACCGGACCGCGTACGGGAACTGCTGCTGGACTGGTGCCGGGCCGACCGCGAAGACGCCGAGGACGCCGCCGCCGCCATCGAGGGCGCCCCGGCCGACCTGCTCGAACAGCGCTACCGGACGATCGCCGAGGACATGGGCGGCAGGAAATGGCTGCAGTGGCCGCAGCCGCCGCCGGCGCACCCGCTGCTGGGCCTGTACCCGGTGCTCGCGGCGGTGCCGCTGATGCTGGAGTACCACCGCGAGCGCGGCGTCGGCGAGGACCTGTCCCGTCTGGTGATGGAGGACGTGGGCGAGAAGCTGCGCCTCAACCGCCGCATGTACGGCCGGGCCGGCCTGGACACCGACGGCTGGTTCACCGCCCACGTGCGCGGGACGATCTACCAGCTCGGGCGGCTCCAGTTCTGCATCGAAGGGGCCGAGACCAGGCCCGTCATCGGGTTGCACATCCGCGGCGAGGGCGGTCCGCTGTCGTTCGAGGCGGTGCGCGACTCGGTCGAACGCGCGCTCGGGTTCTTCCCGGCGGCCTTCCCCGAGCTGTTCGGCGACCGCGACGCGATCACCTTCACCTGCACGTCCTGGCTGCTGGACCCGCAGCTCCGCGACTGGCTGCCCGAGCGGTCGAACATCCTCAAGTTCGCGTCCCTGTTCGACCTGGTCGGGCCCGAGTCGCACCCCGGCACGAACGGCCACGACGACGTCCGGCGGTTCGTGTTCGCCCGGACCCCGCGGACGCCGGACTCCGAGCTGCCCGCCGACAACACGCTCCAGCGCTCGATCCTCGCGGGGATCAAGGCCGGCGTCGAATGGCGGGTCCCACTCGGCGGCCTGGCCCTCGCGCGCCTCGGTCTGCCGTTAGGCTCGAGGGCATGCGGATCGTCATCGCCGGATCGAGCGGATACCTCGGCACCGCGCTGCGGCGGGAGCTGGCCGGGCACGACATCGTGCGCCTGGTGCGCGACCGGCCCGGCGAGGACGACCAGATCCGATGGGACCCCTACCGCGGCCCGCTCGACACCGCCGTCCTGGACGGCGTCGACGTCGTGGTGAACCTCTGCGGCGCGCCGATCGCCGGTCGCCGCTGGAACGCCGCCTACAAGGAGCGCATCCGCGCCAGCCGCGTCGTCCCGACCCGGGTGCTGGCCGAGGCGGTCGCCCGCGCCGGGGCACCGGTCCTGGTCAACGCCTCGGCGACCGGCTGGTACGGCGACCGGGCCGACGTCCCGGTCGACGAGTCCTCCCCGGCTTCGGCCGACTACCTCGGCAAGACGTCCCTGGCCTGGGAGTCGGCCACCGCCCCCGCGCAGGAGTCGGGCGCGCGGGTGATCCGGCTGCGCACCGGGCACGTGCTCGGCCCCGGCAGCCCCTTGCTGGCGAAGCTGGTGCCGGTCTACAAGTTCCTCCTGGGCGGGCGCTTCGGCGACGGCCGCCAGTACCTGCCGTGGATCTCGCTGCGCGACTGGACCGGCGCGGTCAGGTCCCTGATCGAGGGGGACGTGACCGGCCCGGTCAACCTGGTCGGCCCCACCCCCGCGACCAACCGCGAGTTCACCCGGGCGATGGCGGCGGTCCTGCACCGCCCCGCCCCGTGGATCATCCCCGGCTGGGCCGCCAGGATCGTCGCCGGCGAGGCCGCGGTGGAGCTGCTGCGCGGCGCCAGGGTCAAGCCGGCCGTGCTGCGGTCCCAGGGCTACGAGTACCGGGACCGGACCGTCCTCGACGCGCTCCGCTGGGCGCTGCAGGCCTGACCCCCGCCGCCGCACGCGCTGCGGCACAATCGGAGGCATGCCTCCCTCCGAACTCGACACCGGACCCGACCAGCCCCGTGCGGTCCGCACCGCCCGACTGGGGCTCTGGCTGCAGTTCGCCTACTTCGTCTGCGGAGGCATGCTGCCGGTCCTGTTCCTCTTCCCCGCCTTCGGGCTGGTGATGCTCGGAGCCGCGAGCGCCTGGGCCGGAGACGCCGCCCCGATGCTGGCCCTGCTCGTGCTGCTGCCGGCGCTCGGCGTAGCCACCGCGCTCCTGTCCCGCCGGCTCGGCGAGCGCAGCGAACGCGCCCGGACCTGTACCGACGGGTTCGCCCTGGTGCTGGCGGTGGGAGCGGCCCTGGCCTCGCTCGCCTCGCCCGTCCCGTTCCTCACGCTCGCGACCGCCGTGCCGTGGTTCGGCCTCCAGATCATGACGGTGGCGTCCCTCCACTCGGCACCGGCGAACCGGTGGTTCGGCGACGCCGAACCGTAACGCAGCGGCGGCGGAACAGTACACTGGGCGCTCCCCGACCCTGGAGACCGCCCGTGGAACCGCCCTCCGGCACCGGACCCGAGCCGCTGTACCGCAAGCCCGGCACGGTCACCGCGGCGCAGGCGCTCAACTGCCTGTGCACCGGTTCGGCGATGCAGTGGTTCAAGCAGGGCGGCTGGGAGCCGTGGCGCCGGTACCACTATCCGCCGCAGCCGTGGTACTGAGCGCCTCGCCGAGCGCGGCGATGTTGTCGCGCACCGCTTCGGGATCGCCCATGCCTTCGACCAGGAGGAGCTGTCGGGCCACGCCGGTCTTCTCGGCCGAGGCCGCCAGGCGCTCGGCGACGTGCTCGGGCGGGCCGACGGCGTGGCGGTCGATCATCCAGTCCACGTAGGCGGCATGATCGCGTCGGCCGCGTCCCGGCTTCAGGCTCACGTACTGGCCCACGCCGCGGGTCAGGAACTCCGTCAGCGAGGCCCGCAGGCGGCCGGTGTCGCCGGGGCCGGTCGCGACCTGCGCCAGATGGGCCGAGACGTGCTCGGCCGCGCCGGGGTCGCGGCCGTTCGCCTCGGCCCCGGCCCGCCAGGCCTCCAGCAGCGCCAGATGGTCCGAGTCGGGGGCGTGCATCCCCAGCAGCAGCGGCAGGCCGAGCCCGCCGGCGAGCCGGGCCGTGCCCGCGCCGGTGGCCGCGACCCACACCGGCCGCCCGGCGCCCGGCGGCATGACCCGCACCGGCGGCACGTCGAAGAACTCCCCCGAGTGCGAGACCTCCGCCTCGCCGGACAGCCACGCCGACAGCAGCCGGAGTCCCTCCTCGAAGCCGCGCTCGTACCGGTCCAGGCCCGAGCCGAACACGTCGAGGTCGATCCACGGCCCGCCCCGGCCGATACCGAGCCGGAACCGGCCCGGCGCGAGCGCCTCGAGCGTCGCGGCCTCCTCCCCCAGCGCGACCGGGTGCCGGTTCGACAGGACCGCGACCGCCGTGCCGACCTGGAGCCGCTCGGTGGCGGCCAGCAGGTGCGCGGCCATGAGGGTGGCGGAGGGGTTGGCGCCGTATTCGATGAAGTGGTGCTCGGCGATCCAGGTCCCGGAGAAGCCGGCGCGTTCGGCGCACCGGGCGTAGGAGACGGCTCGGCGGAGCGCCGCCGCCGGTGAGGCACCGGGGAACACTCCGCCGAGTTGGAACAGGTCGTAGGCGCTCAAAGACCGAGCCGCTCAGTGGCGCAGCATCTCCGCGACCAGGAACGCCAGTTCCAGCGACTGCTGGGTGTTCAGGCGCGGGTCGCAGGCGGTCTCGTAGCGGTCCGAGAGCTGGTCGTCCCGGATCTCCTGGGCGCCGCCGACGCATTCGGTGACGTGCTCGCCGGTCAGTTCGATGTGGATGCCGCCCGGGTGGGTGCCGGTCTTGCGGTGCACCTCGAAGAAGCCGAGGACCTCGTCGACGACCTGGTCGAACGCGCGGGTCTTGTAGCCCGAGGCCGACTCGTAGGTGTTGCCGTGCATCGGGTCGCACTGCCACACCACCTTGCAGCCGGCGGCCTCGACCTTCTCGATGATCGGCGGCAGGAGCGTGCGGACGTGCTTGTGGCCCAAGCGGGAGATGACCACGAGCTTGCCCGGGAGGTTGTCCGGGTTGAGCTTGTTGCACATCTCCACCACCCACTCGGGGGTGGCGGTGGGGCCGATCTTGCAGCCGACCGGGTTGGCCACGCGCGACAGGAAGTCGATGTGGGCTCCGTCGAGCTGCCGGGTCCGCTCGCCGGCCCACACCATGTGGCCCGACAGCGCGTACACCTGACCGTCGAAGATGCGGGTCAGGGCCCGGTCGTACTCGATCGCCAGCATCTCGTGGGAGGCGAAGACCTCGGCGGTGTGGAGGGCGTCGTCCTCGACCCCGCAGGCGGCCATGAAGGCCACCGCCCGGTCGATCTCGCGGCCGATCGCCTCGTAGCGCTCCCCGGCCGCGGAGTTGCGGACGAAGTCCTTGTTCCAGTCGTGGACGGACTGCAGGTCGGCCAGGCCGCCGCGCAGGTAGGCGCGGATCATGTTCATGGCCGCGGCGGCGTTGGCGTAGGCGCGGATCATCCGCTGCGGGTCGCAGACCCGGGCCTCCTCGGTGGCCTCCAGCGAGTTGAACATGTCGCCGCGGTAGACCGGCAGGTCCAGTGCGTCGAGCGCCTTGGATCGGGGCTTGGAGTACTGGCCGGCGACGCGGCCGACCTTGACCACCGGCATCGAGGCGCCGTAGGTGAGCACGACCGCCATCTGCAGCAGCGTGCGCATGTTGGAGAGCACGTGGTGCTCGGTGTTGTCGAGGAAGGTCTCGGCGCAGTCGCCGCCCTGCATCAGGAACGCGCGGCCCTCGCAGACCTCGGACAGCAGCTTCCGCAGGTGGTCGACCTCGTAAGGGGCAACGATCGGCGGAACGCCGGCCAGCACCCCCGCGACCTGTTCGACCTCGGCGTAGTCGGGCCACGGGGGCATCTGCTCCCGCGGCAGGTCGCGCCAGGCGTCGAGCTGATAGCGTTCGGCCTCCTCCACGTCGGCGACGACGGGGACGAGTCCTGGATTGCGCAGATCATGCCATTGACGTTTCACGCGCATATCGTACGCGGACGCCGCAGCCCGGGACAACGCCGAAAAGCCGATCCCACTCAGTGAACCCGGGCACGGGACCCTCGCACTCGGGCATCCCGCCTCCGACGGCGCGACTAGTCTGGCCGGGTGCGAAAGACGACGATCGAAGAATGGCTGTCGGGACTGGCCTCCGAGGAGCCCGCCCCCGGCGGGGGCGCGGCCGCGGGACTGAACGCGGCCCTGGGAGCGGCATTGATCTCGATGGTTTGCAATCTGACCATCGGCAAACCCAAGTACGCAGAGCACGAGCAGGTGATGCGCGAAGCGCTGGCGACCGCCGAGCGGCTGCGCCTGGAGGCGGTGCAACTGGCCGAGGACGACGCCGAGGCGTTCTCGGGCGTGGTAGCCGCCTACAAGATGCCCAAGGGCACCGACGAGGAGAAGGCCGCGCGCAGCGCCGCGATCCAGAAGGGCCTGGTCGAGGCCGCCGAGGTCCCGCTGGCGACCGCGAAGGTATCGGCCGGCGTGATCGGCCTGTCCGGGAAGATCCTGGACGGTTCGAACCGGAACGTGCTCTCGGATGTGGCGGTGGCCGCCTCGAGCGCGAAGTCGGCGCTGGAGTCTGCGGCGCTCAACGTGGACATCAACCTGACCTCGATCAAGGACGCCTCCGAGCGCGAGCGCCTGGCCAGCGCGCTCAATGAGGCGCTCCAGGCGAAGGCGCAGGCCGAGGCGGTCATGCAGGCGGTGGCCAAGAGGATTCGCTCATGAGGGACATCGACGGGCGCGCGGCCGCGAAGGCGCTGCGCGAAGAGGTGAGCGCCGCGGCCGAACGGCTGCGCGGCGAAGGCGTCCTGCCGACGCTGGCGGTGGTGGTGCCGACCGAGGACGAGGGCACGGCCTGGTACGTGCGCTCGATCGCGAGGACGGCCGACAAGGTGGGGCTCCGCTGCAAGGTGGAGCATCTGACCGACCCCGGCGGCGACGAGATCGCCGCCCGGCTCCGGGAGCTGTCGGCCGACCCCGAGGTCCACGGGGTCATCTGCCAGACCCCGCTGCCGGAGGGCGTGACGCTGGCGGAGGTGGGCTGGTACATCGACCCGTTCAAGGACGTCGACGGGGCGAACCAGGTGAGCCTGGGGAGGCTGGTCCAGGGCCGGCGGAGTTTCGTCCCGGCGACCGCCGCGGCCGTGTTGGAGCTGCTCGAACGCGAGGGCACCGAGCTGAGCGGCGCCCGGGCGGTGGTGGTGGGGCGCTCCACGGTCGTCGGCAAGCCGGCGGCGCTGCTGCTGCTGGCCGAGTCGGCGACGGTGACGGTCTGCCACTCCCGCACCAAGGAGCTGGCCGCGGTCTGCCGGGAGGCCGACGTCCTGGTGGCGGCGGCCGGACGGGCGAGGATGATCGGCCCCGAGTTCGTGCGTCCGGGGGCGACGGTCATCGACGTGGGCACGAACCCCACCCCCGACGGGGGCCTGGCGGGCGACGTCGACTACGAGGCGGTGGCCCCGATCGCCGGTGCGATCACGCCGGTTCCCGGCGGCGTGGGCCCTGTGACGACGATGCTGCTGCTCCGGAACACCGTCGAGGCTGCCGAACTGTCTCAGGCTCGAAGCTGACCGGTCCGCGGGACCGGCGGGTCAGGATCCGGGCTGGATGCGGGAGCGCAGGGCCACGGTGGAGCCGTCGCCGAATACGACCCGGTCGTATACTCCGGCGGCTTTGCCGCCCTTGGTTTCGGCGCGCTTCCCTTCGTGGCGGAACCGGTCGGCCGGTGCGGACGCGGGGGTCTCGATCGGCACCGGCCGGTGCGGCCGGTCGGGTTCGCCGGGTTCGGGGTCGGTGCTGAACACCCGCGAGTAGGTGCGGCCGCGCACGGTCACAAAGGCGAGCCTGCGGTCGGTGAGGACCCATATGCCGCGGTCGCGCAGCGCCGGGGAGACCAGGCTCGCGGCTTCGGTGCCGGGGCCGCCTTTGATCATCACCGGCGGTCCTTTGGCAGTGCCGCCGCCGGGCGTGAACCCGTCGGCCATCACGGCGGCGAGCACGCCGAGGACCAGGTATTTGGGCCATCCGAGCAGGATCCGCCGGAGCAGCGACCACCGCTGCGAGCGGGTCCGGGGCGGTCGCGGGACGCCGTCGAGGTGGGGCAGGCCCCAGAGGGGGACCTGCGCCACCAGGTGCTCCCCCGGTCGGAGCCACTGCCGATGCAGCATGCGCTCGCCGTCGCGGCGCAGGTCGAATGCGGGGGACACGGTCAGCTCTCGAGTTCGCTCAGCAGCGTGTTGAGTTCGGCGGCGCCTTCGTCGTCGGCGGAGGTGTAGTCCTCGGCGCAGCCGCGCAGTTTGACCGCATCACCGTTGAGCGCGTCTTCGACGGCGGTGATGGCCAGCGACAGGCCTTCGCCGTTCTCCCGGTAGGCGCTCTCGAATCCCAGGGCGCCCGGCAGTCCCCAGGTCATCTCGGCGGCGGTCGCCTCGGCGGCGGTCGAATGGATCGCGGCGGCGTTGCCGGACAGGCCCTCCAGGCTTGCGGCGGCGCCTTCGAGTTCGCCGACCTCGACCGTCACGCGGCCGTCGCCGGCTCCGCGGGAGTCGTACGTGGCTCGAGAGTAGGCGTTCGAGGCCGCTGTGGAGCCGGTGCCGATGCCGGTGCCCGCCCCTTGGAGCAGGCCGGTGCCCGCTTTGACTCCGGCGGTCACCAGGACCCGCGTCCAGAGCTGGCCTCCGGCGAGTTCGAATCCGTTGGCCGGGTTGATCCCACGGAACGGGTTCTTTCCGAGGAACTTCATGAGGACCTGGCCGATCTTGCCGAAGAGTTTGCAGGACTTCTGGAACCAGGTCATGGCGCGGTTGAACATCGCGAAGGACTTGGCGGCGGCGCCGAGCAGGAAGGTGGCGACGGAGGCGCCGGCCGTCCAGGCGCTGTTCGCCAGCGCCACCAGGCCCCGTGTGATCAGCCAGGAGAGCAGTTCGGCGAGGATCGACTTGATGCAGCCGTAGATGGCTTCGGCGAGCATCTGCGCCCAGCCGAGGAGGGTCTGGATGCTGGTGGCCTCGTGGGAGGCGGCCATGATGGCCGCTTCGAGCGCATAGAGCTGTTCCTGCCCCGCCGTGGCGGCTTCGCCCTCCCAGGAGATGATGTTGGCGCCGACCGCCGATCCGGTCTCGCCGCTGAGGGCCTCCAGGGCCGATGCGACCTGGCCCCAGACCTCGCCTTGCCGGGCCATGGCATCGGGATCGCCCGAGACCATCTCGAGCAGCTTGTTCAGGGGTTCGATCAGTTCGAGGACGATGGTGAGCCCGGCGCTGGCGAGGGCGTAGACGGGATCTCGCACGGCGAACATAGCCTGCGTCCCGATGCTCATGATGTCGCCGGGGATGCCGGCGGCCGAGGAGAGGCGGTCGTCGCCGGCGATGGTGCCGTAGATGTCCTGTGCAAGGTTGGTCACGCCGCCGACGACCGGCGTGCCGTCGGCGATGCTCTCGGCCGTGCCGGGGGTGGTGGCCTCCGGGTAGCTGCTGATGTCGGAGCCGTGCTCGTCTGCGGGGTTGCCCATCGTCGGTCCTTCCGGTGAATCGATGCACTCAGATGGGGCGCGTTCGTCAGGGTAGCGAGTTCGCGCAACTGGCAGATAGGCGACAGACCTTCGCGACTACTGCGAGTAGCGTCAAGGTTTCACTACTTCGAAGGGGGTCTGGTATGACTCGTCGTCTCGCATTCGTGGCGACCGTCGCCGGAATGCTGCTCGCCGCCGCCGCGCCCGCGGCGGCGTTCCAGCACGACCGGGTGCAGCACCCGGCGCTGCACTGGGCGCTCGACGTCGCGAGCCTCGCGGTCGTCGTCGCGCCGGTGTGGACGGCTCTGCTGTGGGGCCGCGGACAGGGCAGGCTGCTGCTGGTGGGCCTGATCGGGCTGGTGCAGGCGCCGGTCGCGGTGCTGGCGTTCGTGCCCGAGGCCTCACATGCGCTCAAGGGCGCCGCTCTCGCGGTCGGGCTGGCGGTCACGGTCGCCGCGATCGTCTGCACGCGCCGGGCCGCCCGGGCTCAGCGCGAATCGGCGGCGACGGCGTCCGGGACCTAGGTCGAAGGCGACGGCGCGCCCGTTCTCGACCAGGACCCGGAGCTCCGGGCAGCCGGGGAACGGACCGGCGAAGCCGCCCGACCGGTCGCGGTAGGCGTGCCGGGAGCAGTGGGCCTCGCCGACCCAGCCCCAGGCCCGGTGGGTCTCGGTCCCGTCCAGCCGGTACACGCCGACGCTGAGCAGGCGGTCGGCGACCGGTCGGCGGTAGAAGTCGGCGTCGAGGCCCGGCAGCGGGAAGCCGTCGAAGTCGACCGAGCGGATCGTCCGATGATGCTTGAAATCGGCGAGTTGCGGGAGCTCGTCGATTTCCACTGGAAAGACCACGGGCACGCCTCCTCCAACGAGTGAGGCGTGCCCGTGGTTACGGATGCTAGTTGCCGAAGAAGATCTCGGCCTCGGCGTACCGCTCGGTCGGGACGGTCTTGAGCACGTCGGTGCCCTCGTGGATCGGGATGCGGACGATGTCGGTGCCGCGCAGGGCCATCATCTTGCCGAAGTCGCCCTCCTCGGCCGCCGAGGCGGCCTCCAGGCCGAGCCGGGTCGCCAGGACCCGGTCGAAGGCGGTCGGGGTGCCGCCGCGCTGCAGGTGGCCGAGGATGATCGCGCGGGTCTCGATCTCGGCCCGCTCCTTGATCTGGGCGGCGACCCAGTCGCCGACGCCGCCGAGCTTGACGTGGCCGAACGCGTCGACCTCGCCGTCCTTGAGGACCATGCCCTCCTCGGCGTGAGCGCCCTCGGAGACGGCGACGACGGTCGACTTGCCGGCCTCCTTGCGCTCCCGCACGTAGGCCGCGACCTTGTCCATGTCGAAGGCGACCTCGGGGATCAGGACCACGTTCGCGCCGCCGGCGACGCCCGCGTGCAGGGTCATCCAGCCCGCGTGGCGGCCCATGACCTCGACCACGAGGCAGCGGTCGTGCGACTCGGCGGTCGTCCACAGCCGGTCGATCGCGTCGGTGGCGATGTTCACGGCGGTGTCGAAGCCGAAGGTGTAGTCGGTGCCGGACAGGTCGTTGTCGATCGTCTTCGGCACGCCCACGCAGTTGACCCCGTCGGCGGTCAGCTTGGTGGCCACGCCCAGCGTGTCCTCGCCGCCGATGGCGATCAGGGCGTCGACTCCGAGCTCGGCCATGTTCTTCTTGATCGCCTCGACACCGCCCTCGATCTTGTAGGGGTTGGTGCGGGAGGAGTGCAGGATGGTGCCGCCCTGGTGGAGGATGTTCTCCACCGAGTCCCAGTCAAGCGGCTGCGTGATGCCCTCGATCGGGCCCTTCCAGCCGTAGCGGAAGCCTACGAACTCGTGGCCGTATTCCTTGGTGCCTTTGCGGACCGCGGCACGGATGACCGCGTTGAGACCGGGGCAGTCACCGCCGCCGGTGAGCACGCCAATGCGCATGCGTCGAACTCCCTCTAAGCTGAGACTTTCTAACTGGGCGGCCTCGTTGCCGAATCTCGGCTCAGCCTATCGCGGCAACTGGAGGTCCGCGCGGGCCGTCTCCAGCGCACGCCAGCGTTCGAGGTTCAGCCGCGCGTCCGACAGCGCGTCGTGGAGCTCGGCGTCGTCGGCGACCGGCAGCTCCGGCCGGCCCAGGTCGTCCCAGCGCTGGCGCAGGTCCTTGGTCATGCGCGGCAGCACCCGCGGCAGCTCGGGCATGGTGCCCCACAACTGCGCGAACACCACGTGGTCGTAGGCGCCGTACCAGGCCCACAGCTCGATGCGCTCGCCCGGGTGGGTCCCGGTCCGCTTGCGGACCGGCGCCACCAGGAATTCGTACAGCTCGTCGCGGATGGCGGTGCGGTCCTTCCACAGCGAACTGGCCGGCCCGGGCAGCTTGTCGAGGACATTGCGGCGCACCCATTCGATGGCGCGGCTCGGATCGAACTCAGTGGACACGGCGTAATACTCGCGACCGTGCTCATCGACGACGGCGATCGACACCAGCTCGATGGTTCGACCGTCCTCGATGAACTCGCAGTCGTAGAAGTAGCGGTACGCCACGCACCCGCCTTTCGTAGGATCACGAGCGGACTTTCCGGACCGTTCGGCCCGCGCCCGTATGTCGCCGGATTGGACTCGACGCTACGCCATACGATCTGATGACCGGGAGCGGACCACGCAGACCGCCCGCAGGTTCCGTGATACCGGACATCCAACGCCAAAACACGTAGACTGGATCGCACATTCGGCCGCCCGCCGCACGCCGCGATTGAACACATGAATCAACGGAGCGTGAAGTTTCCGACACTGAGCCCTGTACAACGACGGAAAAGACAGCGATTATCGGAGGGAACCCGCGGATCGGTCCCACCGAAGGGGGAAGAACTATGGGTGCAAACCCATCTGAAGACCCGCTAGCAGGCGTCGCCATGTTCGCCGGCCTCGACCCGCAGGCCCGGCGCAAGATCGCGGACGTGGCGGTACCCCGCCACTACCGGCGCGGCCGCCTGCTGTTCTTCGAAGGCGAAGCGGGCGAGTCGCTCATCATGATCCGGTCGGGGGCGGTGAGCGTCTTCCGCACCGCCGCCACCGGGGAACGGGCGATGCTGCACGTCGCGCGCGCACCCGAGGTGCTCGGCGAGGTCTCGCTGCTGGACGGCTCCCCGCGGTCGGCCTCGGCCGAAGCACTGGAGGACACCACGGCGCTGGCGCTGGCCCGCTCCTCCTTCCTCGAACTGGTCCACGGGAGCCCGAAGATGCTCGACTCGGTGCTGCGGTCGATGGGCATGATCGTGCGCCGCCTGACCGAGCAGTCCAGCGACCACGTCTTCCTCGACCTGCCCGGGAGGGTGGCCAAGACCCTGGTGCGGCTGGCCGAGCAGCACTCCTCCCCCATGACCACCATCGAGCTCAACCAGACGCAGTTGGCAGAGATGGCCGGAGGCTCCCGGCAGAGCGTCAACCAGGCGATCGGGATCTTCGCCAACCGCGGGTGGCTCCGCACCGAGGGCCGCAAGATCGTCGTGGTCGACCTGCCGGCGCTGCGCCGGAGGGCCGGCTTCGGCGGAACGGAACAATGAGTCGCAGCGGCGGAGCGATGCCGGGCCGGGGCTAGGACCCCTGGCCTTTCTCTTTGACCTTGGCGGCGTATTCGTCGACGTAGTCCTGGCCCGAGAGTTCACGGAGCGCGTCCATGACCTCGTCGGTGACCGCCCGCTCGACGGTGCGGTCGCCGACCATGCCCTCGTAACGGGAGAAGTCCAGCGATCGCCCGATCTTGATCCGCACCCGGCCGCGGCCCGGGAGCCGCTTGCCGATCGGCTGCAGCTCGCCGGTGTTGAGCATCGCCACCGGCACCACCGGCGCGCCGGCCTGGAGCGCCAGCCGCGCCACGCCGGTCTTGCCGCGGTAGAGCCGCCCGTCGGGCGAGCGCGTCCCCTCCGGGTAGATCCCGAACAGCCGACCCTCCGAGAGCACCCGCCTGCCGGTGCCGAGGGCGTCGTCGGCGGCGTCCCCACCGGTCCGGTCCACCGGAACGGCGCCCACCAGGCCCATGAACACGCGGGTCAGCCGGCCCTTGAAACCGGTTCCGGTGAAGTACTCCTCCTTCGCGATGAAGGTGATGTGCCGGTTGATCACCAGGGGCAGGAACACCGAGTCGAACACCGCGAGGTGGTTGCTGGCGAGGATCGCCGCGCCCGAATCGGGCACGCGGTCGAGGCCCTCGACCTGGGGCCGCCAGATCGCCCACAGCAGCGGGCCCAGCACCGCCTTCAACACCCGGTAAATCACGGACTCAAGCGTATAGCGCGCGTTCACCTTCCCGCGGGGCCACGGGTCCGCGCTCGCCGAAACCGGGTCCATCGTGCGAGAATTGGGCGGCGGCATCACGACTGACTGGAGGCGCGGTGGCAGACGGCTCAGAGGCGTTCACGTTCGACGTCGGACCCGACGCCGAGGCCACGATGCTGCTGTGCCACGGCTTCACCGGCGACCCGTCGAGCCTGCGCCCCTGGGGGGAGCACCTGCGCGACGCCGGATTCAACGTGGTGTGCCCGCTGCTGCCCGGCCACGGCCTGCCCTGGCGGCAGTTGGCCAAGACGCGCTGGACCGACTGGTACGGCGAGGTCGAGCGGGGCCTGGATCTGGCGCTGGGGTTCGGCCGTCCCGTGTTCGCGGGGGGCCTGTCGCTGGGCGGTTCGCTGGCGCTGCGGCTGGCCGAGATGCGCGGCGGCGACCTGAGCGGACTGGCGCTGGTCAATCCGGCCATCTACGACGACAAGCCCAACGGGTTCCTGGCCCCGATGCTGCGGTTCGTCGTGCCGAGCGTGGGCTCGATCGGCTCCGACCTGGCCAAACCCGACGTGCGGGAGAAGACCAGCGACCGGACCCCGCTGGCGGCTTTCGCGTCCGCCCGCCGGTTGTGGAAGCTCACCCGCACCGACCTGCCGCGGATCACGCTGCCGATCCGCATCTTCACCAGTACGGTCGACCATGTGGTCCACCCGCGGAACAGCGCCGTGATCCGCGCCGGGGTGCGCTCGAAGGATGTGGAGTCGACCGTCCTGCCGCGCAGCTACCATGTAGCGACCCTGGATTACGACGCGGAGACGATTTTCTCCGGAACCGTCGAGTTCATGACCAGGCAATTGGCCGATACCCGAGGTGCCAGATGACCGACCGCGAAGAGGAACCCGAGCCCGGCGGCGAGATGCGCCCCGAGGACGTCGACCGGCGGTTCAACGAGCTGATCCGCGACCTCAACCCGGACCGCTCGCCCGGCCAGGCCGAGCCGATGACGCCGCCGTCCCCGCCTCCCGCCGAGGAGGACGAGCCGACGCTGCTGGAGCTGTGGGACGCCGAGCTGCCGGAGGACGAGGACGAGGAGGACTACGTCGCCCCCGAGCCGCCGCCGGTG
Source organism: Glycomyces xiaoerkulensis (assembly GCF_002798405.1). Taxonomy (GTDB): domain Bacteria; phylum Actinomycetota; class Actinomycetes; order Mycobacteriales; family Micromonosporaceae; genus Glycomyces; species Glycomyces xiaoerkulensis. The sequence continues at coordinate 76,114 of NZ_PGGV01000028.1, forward strand.
CCGTGGCCGAGCCTGCCGGCGATCGGCGGGGTGCTGTTCCTGATCGGCGGCCTGGTGCTGCTGGTGCGGCCCGAATTCGCGCCGTTCGGCACGAACCCGGGGCGCCTGATCGGGTTCGGCGTGTTCGTCCTCGGCGTGTGGATGCTGATCAGCCGCCTGAGGGAGGACCACTCGGAGGACGACGGCAACGGCGCGGTCGTCTTAGCCGCGGTTCAGCCAGGAGAGGACGGCGTCCAGCAGGCCTTCGGCGTTCGGTCCCTTGAAGACCTCGTCGCCGGAGCCCGGGAAGGTCAGCGGGGCGATGCCGTAGGCCTCGGTGACCGCCTGGACCCTCTTCGACTGCGAGTCGGCCTCGCTGACCGCCAGCATCACCGGCGGCGACCCGACCGGCTTCGGTATCCGCTTCGGCAGCTTCTTGGGCGCCACCATCACCAGCGCCGCGGCCGGGTAGCGGGCGGCGGCCTCCGCGCACCAGGCGGCGCCGTGGCCGTGGCCGATGAGCACCGTCCGCCGCGGGAGGCCGATCGCCGCCTGCACCACGTCGTGGACGAACGCGCCGGTCCCGCCGGCGGCGGCCGGGGTGCTGCCCTGGCCGCGGACGCTGACGGCCGCCGCGTAGCGGCCGTCGGTGGCGATGCGTTTGAGCCACAGAGCGCCGAAGGCCGCGGCCCCGGCCGGATCGCCGGTGCAGCACAGCACCGGGCTGGCGTCGGGATCGTCCCGGTAATCCGCGTCGAGCAGGTCGGCGGGCTCGACGACGGCCGTCTCGCGCTTGACCGAGACGGGTTCGGGGGCGCGGGTGCGGCTGACCCAGGTTTGCAGGCTCACGAAGCGGGCTCCTGTTCGAGGGTGTCGATGATGCGGCCGAGGCTCGCCAGGTATTCCTCGGCGTCGACGGCGAGTGCGTGGCGCGGGGAGGTGCCGTTCGATTCGAGTTCGTACTGGGCCGACTCGCTGACGACCTGCTGGCGGAAGTTCGCGGCGCGCTCGGGATCGCCTCGGCGGATGGTGAGCCAGTGCGAGATGGCGTGCGTCTGCCAGTGGACCATCGGCAGGACGCCGGCGCCCGGCTCGACCAGGCCCGCCACGGCGAGCGTCTCGACGCGCGGGGAGAACATGCGCGCCAGCAGCTTCGGGTGATCGGGGTCCCCGTCGGCGCCGAGCAGTCCGGCGGGCACGCAGGTGATCTTGGGGCGGTATCCGGTGGCGAGGACGACCACGTCGGGCCGCATCTCGGTGCCGTCGGCGAACCCGACCTCCAGCCCGTCGAAGCGGGTGATCTCGGGGCGGCGCTCGATCGAGCCGTCGCCGACGTGCTCCAGGTATCGGCCGTTGCGGATCGGCTCCTCGTCGGTGTGGCCGTGCTCGGGCCGGTCCATGCCCATGCGGTCGGCGAGCCGCCGGGGCCCCTTGAGGAGCCGGTCGGTGAGGAACCGCCGCAGCCAGCGGGGCCGCCGCCGGTTGAGCCGGGCCAGTGCGTAGTCGGAGGGTTCGCCGCCGAGGTATTTGGGCAGGTACCAGTAGCCGCGGTGGGTCGAGTGGACGCAGCGGGCGGCGCCCACGGCGGCCTCGCAGGCGATGTCGACACCGGAGTTGCCGCCGCCGACGACGAGGACCTTCTTGCCGCGCAGGCGGGAGCCGTCCTTGAGCTGCGAGGAGTGGAGGACGGTGCCGCGGAAGCGGTCCTGCCCGGGGTAGGAGGGCAGGTTCGGGACCCAGTGGTGTCCGGTGGCGACGATGACCGCGCCGTAGCGGAGCCGCCGTGCCGCCGAGCCGGCGGCGGGCTTGACGACCACTTCGAAGCGGGATCCCTCCACCGGTTCGACGTGGGAGATCTCCGAGCCGTACCAGATGTGCTCGCCCAGGCCGAAATGGGCGGCGTAGGACTTGAGGTATTCGAGCATCAGCGCCGCCGACGGGTAGTCCGGCCAGTGGTCGGGCATGGGGAAGTCGGGGATCTCGGTCAGGGCGCGGGAGGTGACCAGGTGGGTGTTGGGGTAGAGCGGGCAGTGCTGGTTCTCGGGGTTCCACAGGCCGCCGAGGACGGTGTCGCGCTCGTAGCAGTCCACTTCGAAGCCGTTCTCGCGGAGGTTCTTGACCGCGATCAGACCCGAGGCTCCGGCGCCGATGACGCAGACGGCCTCTCCTCGGTCATAGGCGGCTTGGGAGGAGTACTCCTGCAACGGACTTGCTCCTTCGCTCGAGCGTCGAATCGGGCCTGGCTCCGCCGCCCCTCGGCTGGGACCGGTTGGCGCCTCGCCGGGGCGGGGAGGCGTGGTTTCGCCGGGAGGCGTCGGAGGACTTCCTGCAGATTACCGTGAGCAAGGCTCGTCCCTTTGGGGGAGGTAGGCTCCGCACGTGCTGTTCGAGCTGTGGAAACATCCCAGGCCCACGGCCGGCGTGTTCCGCCAGGAAGGACAGGTGGTGGTGGCCTCGCACCGCCTGGCGAAGCGGGTGCTGGCCGACAACGAGCGGTTCTCCCCCGCCAACGCGCTCGACGCGGTCACGCCGCTGCCGCCGGCGGTGCTGCGGGAGCTGACCAGGCACCGGTTCCGGCTGCCGCCGACGCTGGCCAACAACGACACCGCCGGCCACGAGCGGATCCGGGCGGTGTTCGGCGAGGTCTTCCGGCCCGACCGGGTCGCGGCCCTGCGGCCGTGGCTGACCGGTCTGGTGCGGCGGCGGGTGGCGGGCCTGGCGTGGCGGCTTCGCGCCGGGGAGGCGGTGGACCTGGACGCGGAGGTGTCCTCGGAGGTGCCGCTGGCCGCACTGGCGCGGCTGGTGGGCCTGGAGGTCGGCGCGACCGGCGAGGTGAAGCGCTTCTCCAGGGCGGCCCTGGAGCTGTTCTGGGGCCGTCCGGATCCGGACCGCCAAATGGAGCTGGCGCGGATCGTCGGGCCTTACCATCGGCTGCTGCGCTCCTGGACGGCCCGCGCCGGGGGCGCGGTCGCGGAGGTGCGCGACGAGCACGGGGAGGACGCCGCGACCGCGGCCCTGTTCTTCCTCCTGGTGGCGGGGCAGGAGACCACGTCGCAGTTCCTGACGCTCCTGGCCCACGAGCTCATCGGCACCCCGGAGCTCCTCGACCACCGCCCGGAGCGGATCGTGGAGGAGGGCCTGCGGCTGCACTCGTCGATCACCTCGTGGCGGCGGGTGGCGGCGGTGGACGCGGCGATCGGCGACGTGCCGGTCAAGGCCGGGGAGTCGATCCTGGTCTGGCTGGCCGCGGCCGGTGCCGAGGTCGGTGAGTGCCCCGCGGAGATGGTCCCGGGCCAGCGCGGTTCCCGGAAGCACCTGGCATTCGGGGCCGGGGCGCACCGCTGCCTGGGCAGCCAGCTCTCACGGATGGAGTCGGAGGTGGTGATCGCCGAGCTGGCGCCGCTGCTGCGGCGCTGCGAGGTGCTCTCGCCGCCGGTGAGCGACCCGAACCTCTCGTTCAGGATGCCGAGCCCGCTCATAGTCGCGATGAGGTGAGCGGTGCTTGCGAGTGGTGATCGAGTCTGAGCAACGGGCCGTCGCTCAGAAGTCGAACTCGTCGTCCTTGACTCCGGCGATGAAGGCGTCCCACTCGGCACGGGTGTAGACGATGACCGAACCCTCAGGGTGGTGGGAGTGACGCACCGCGATCCGCCCCGAGCCGTCGCCGAGCGGTCCGGCCTCCACGCACTGACCGCCGTTGTCGGGGCTGCGGGTGCTGATGTGCCAACGGATACCAGCCAGCTCACCTGGTGAGAGCTGCTGTTCGGTGCTCATTTCATCTCCTCGATTCGCGCGGTGATGAGCTCTGCCGATCGCTCGGGATCGAGCGCCTCTGCACTCAGATCTTCCCACACCTGGACTACGCGCTGAACTTTCGGATCCTCCACGAACAGCGAACCGGCGAGCGTGTCGAGGTGAGCCACTCGCGGGTACGGGTCCGGCATTTCGAAGAGCATGAAGCTCCCCAGATGGCCAGCGTGCGGAGCTCGATCGGCCGGCATGATGCGTATCTCGACATTGTCTCTGAGGCACTCGGAGAGCAGTCGCTTAAGTTGCCGCCTCCAAACCTCCGGCCCGCCTACCGCGCGGTCCAGCACATACTCTTCAAGAATCACCGAAAGCTCTACGGGCGCCTCTCCGCCGAGGACCTGCTGTCGGTCCATCCTCAGATCGACCCACCGCTCGATCTGCTCCTCCAGCGCGTGGCCTTCTTCGGCCTTCCTGATGAGCATCTCGGCATAGTCTCGGGTTTGCAGCAACCCTTCCACGACCATCTGCTGGTACTTGCAGATTCGGTTCGCTCGACTCTCGAGCCAAGGCAGGTTGATGAAATCCTTGCCGAAGTCCGCTTTGTGCCGGTCCCACCAATCCCGCTGCCAGGCGTCCTCGCAGATCTGTTCGAGGTCGGCCCGCGCCTTGGGGTCGGACACGTCGTACAGCGTCATGAGCGCCACCAGGTCCGCTCGTCGGAGCGGATACTCACCGCTTTCGTAGCGGCTCATGGTGCTCGCATCGCGCTGGAGGTACTCGCCCGCGACCCGCAACGACATCTTCTTGGCGACCCGAAGCTCTCGGAGCTTCTCACCGAGCCACTGCGAACGAAGGGACGGACCAGGACCGGTGATGATTGCCATCGCCTCTCCACATCTCTGTCAGGCTGCCGACAGAATTTCTGGACCAAATCGAGCCAAGCAATATTGCTTAGCGCAATCATGTGTGCCATGATACCAAGCAAGCGCATGAGGTCCAGTTCGGGATTCTGGCGACAGAGTTCTCGGAAACGGACACTTCATGCCCTCCACAGAAACCGACCGGGGCGGGAGACTCGGCTACCAACCTGCGCCCGCCCCGGTCTTGAGACAACGGAGGTATCCACCGTGTCAGCACCCATTGTCGCCCACGCGACAGGCAAGACCAAATCCGTTACACCGAACCGCGCCGATCTGGAGCGAGGCTCCTTCACCGACGGCGTCCGCTCCTACACCGTCCGGGTCTCCGGCGACGACGCCCCGGACTCCTTCCAGGTCCACACCGGCCCGGCCCGCGACATCGTCCTGGTCGTCTCCGGCCTGAACTCCGGCGAACTCCACGCCACGTGGGGCCCCTCCTGGCGCGGCGCCTCCGACGCCTGGCGCGAATGGGTCGAGGCCAAGGCGTTCATGACCTTCTACAACGGCGAAGGCCGGTTCTGCGATGGGTGAGCACGTGAACCTCGGCGAGTTCCGGCGCGGACCGGCGATCTTCAGCGTCTTCCGCACCGCCGTCTCACCTGCTCAGTACCGTGTCACCTGCTCGGACGGCAACGGCCCCAGCGAGGTCTGCACCTTCTCCGACCGTCCTGGCCCCGGGCCGAAGTGGCACGGCGCGTGGAACGGCGATCAGTGGTGCGACTGGATCGAGGCCGAGGCGCGCAGGATCGTCGCGAGATGACCGGGCGGTGAGCGCCGCCTCCGGCGGCGCTCACCTCGGGGCTATTGGGCCGCTTCGACGTCGATGTAGTCGAGATCGACCGTGCCCGGCCGGTCCGCCTTGGTGAAGGTCAGTGTCGACGCCCCCGCAGGGAGCTCGACGGTGACCTTGGTCAGACCGACCATTTCCCGGAACTGGGTCGGGGCGTAATCGACCTCCTGCCACTGACCGTCGTCGACGCGCAGGAGGTGGCCGGCGGCGGTCTGGGCCCGGCGTTCCTCCTCGTCGCCGGCGGTCGAGTAGCCGATGGTGAGTTCGTAGGTGCCCGCGGCCGGAACCGTGACCGGCAGGGTCAGGGCGCTGTCCGGAGAATCGAGGCCCCGTACGTAGGCGCTGCCCGAGAAATAGGCCGCGAAGAAGTTGCCCTCGGACATGTCGACCTCGACCAGGTCGGCTCCGGTCCATTCGCCGTCCTCGGCCTCGTACCGTTCGCTGAACGGCGTCGCCTCGAGGTAGTCGATCCCCACCTCGTCGAAGTCGAGCCGGATCCGGTTCTTGCCCTCCTTCAGGACCGCCCGGGCCGTATGGGTCGCGAACGGGCGGCCCGAATCGGTCGGCTCGAAGGCGAGCTCGTGTTCCCGCCCGTTCACCTCGAGGGTGCCGGACGCGGATTCCTCGCCCGGATTGGTGTACCGGACGCCGAGGTCGTAGGCGCCGGCGGTGGGGGCGTCCACTATGAACATCAGGTCGCGGTTCCAGCGGCGCTGCTCGACGTACCGGTTCTGGGAGGCGAACGGGTCCGGTTCGGCCCACCGCCACCAGGCCGCGGCGTCCTCGGCCTCGTGGCGGCGCACCGGATCGGCGAAGTCGGGCGCCTTCACGGGGGGCGTGACGACCGCGAGGTACGCGTCGGTCTCGTTCAGGCCCTGCACGGGCACCGAGATCGAGCCGTGCTCGACCTTGTAGGTGCCCTCGAACAGCGCGACCGGGCCGTCGGAGGCCCCGTCGGTGCCGGTCCATTCGGTGGTGTAGACCTGCACGTTGGCCTTGCGGCCGAAGTCGGGCAGCGCGTGGAGGCCGTCGACCCGGAGCCGGATGTCGCCTTCGCCGCCGCCGAAGACGACCTTCGCGGTGCCGGTCTCGGGGTCGGCGCTGGCGAAGCCTTCGAGGGCCGGGATCCGCTCGACGCCGGTGGTGGCGGTGACGACCGTGGCGTCGCGGCCGTTGCCGGAGGAGTCGACGGCGGTGGTGCCGCCGTCCTCGTCGAACCGGTACCGGGCGACGTTGCCGCCCCCGGTGTCGCCGGCGGGCGAGTCCAGCAGCGACCGGATTTCGGCCGCGGTCAGTCCGCGGTCGTGGATCTGGAATTCGTCGACGGTCCCGTTGAGCAGCGGGTCGGCCGAGTACTGGGATTCGCCGATCCAGTTCCGGGTGGTCGGTCCGAGGTCGGCGGGGCTGAGCGTCATGTCCTCGTTGGAGGCCACCGGTTCGCCGTCGATGTACATCACGGCGGTGTCCCCGGTCTTGGCTACCGCGAGGTGGACCCATTCGCCGGTCGGCAGTCCGCCGTCGGGACTCTCGACGGTCCGCGTGGTGCCGCCGACGTTGAGGTCGAAGCGGGGGCCGTCGCCGTCGTTGGCGGTGAGGAACATGTTGGCGTCGGTGCCGGTGCCCAGGTCCCACACCCGCGCCCATTGGGAGTCGGTGCGGAGGTTGACCCAGGTGGCGATGGTGAAGTCGTCCAGGTCGGCGGCTATGCCGTCGGGCAGCTCGGCGTAGGCGTTGTTGTGGTCGCCGCCCAGTCCGAGGGCGTTGCCGAATCCGTCCCGCCCGGCGGTGCGGTCGCTCGGCAGCGGTTCGGGTTCGCCGATCTCGATGTGGCGGCCGGTGTTGGTCGGCGGGGTGGTCTCGACCATGTGACCGGTCATGGAGCCGTACCAGTCGAACAGCCAGTAGTTCCCGGTCGGCCGCGGGTCGGTGGTGGGGCCGGAGCCGCCTCCGGCGGGCGCGAGCAGGTCGGAGAGGCGGCCGGGCTTGTGCCAGAAGGCGAGGTTGGCGGTGTCGACGCCGGCGCGTTCCATGCGGGCGACGTATCTGGTGAGCCAGCCGGGGACGCCGGCGTCGCGGGGCGAGGCGTACTCGTTGATGCTGATCGGCCGCGGATCCAGCCCCAGTTCGGATTCGAGTCCGCGGTAGAACTCGACGTGCTCCTCCACGTTGAGCCCCTCGACCGGTCCGAGTTCGTGCCAGGAGACGATGTCGGGCACGGTGTCGGCGGCCGCGGCGTGCTCCATGAACTCGCGCAGGCCGTTCTCGTAGTCGCGGTCGTAGCTGGGGCCGATGATGTCCGCGTCCGGGTCCAGCTCGCGGATGAGCCGGTAGGTCCGGTCCCACATCTCGAAGTAGTCGCCCCACTCCTCGTCCCAGGTCCACTGGGGTTCGTTCCATATCTCGTAGCCGTAGATGTTGTCGGCTCCCGAATCCCGCACGGCGGTGACCATCTGCTCGACCTGGGTGTACCAGTATTCCTCGCCCTCCCACTGGTAGGGGAAGGTCGGGAAGATGTCGGGGAGGCGGACGGTGACGGTGGCGCCGTTGCGGGAGGCGGTCTCCCAGACGTCGAGGGTGTCGCCGACCGGTTCGGGTTCGCCGTTCGGAAGGTGGGTGGCGCCGGGCGGGGGCTGGGTGAACATCTTGGGGCTGGTGGGTGCGATCCACTCGTCGGGCGGCCAGCCGTCGTCTCCGATGCCGTAGAGGGAGCCCGAGGCGGCGTGGTCGACCTCCTTGAGCGGCTTCGAGACGTCGACGGTGAGGACCGTCGGGTCGACCTCGTCGCTCTGGCCGGAGCCGGGCTGCGAGGTGGCGGTGACGGCGGCGGTGGTGATCATCAGGGTGGTTCCGGTCAGAGCTAGGAGTCGTCTCCGCATGATCGTCCTCCGGTGGCGGCCGCGGCGGGGCGGCGCACGGCACGGTGTCGGAAATAATCAGAAAACGTTTTCGGGGAGATTACCGCTGACACGGAGCGCAGTCAATAGAGAGACTGAAATCGACTGATATCTGAAAGGACGGACGAACCGGTCAGAGGTCGAGCCAATCCTTGGCGCTCATGCGGAACGCCTCCGGGTCGAGGTCGCCGGCGCCCGCGGGAATCCGGCCGAGACGCTCGCCCTCCAGATCCCGCAGGTTCTCGGTCTCGGCCGGGCCCGGACGGCGCGGCCAGGCGCCGATGACCACGGCGGCGGCTACCTCGCGCCGGGCCAGGGCCTCGAGCGTGAGCGCGGTGTGGTTGAGGGTGCCCAGACCGGCGCGCGCGACCACGACCGCCGGGCAGCCGAGTTCGACGGCCAGGTCGCCCGCGTGCCAGCCGCCCTCGCCGAGGGGGGCCAGCAGGCCGCCGGCGCCCTCGAGCAGCACCGCGTCCGCCGTGGCGGCCCGGGCGGCGTCGGCCGCCTCGGCGAGTTTCAGCGCCGGGAGCCCGCTGCGGCGCGCCGCGGCCGACGGCGCCAGCGGGTCGGGATAGGACGCGAGGCAGCGCGCCGGAGCGCCGCTGAGGCGGGCGGCGGTGGCGGCGTCGTCATCGTCGCCGGTCTGGGCGATCTTGACGACCTCCACCGTGGCGCCCGCGGCCATGAGCCCCGCCGCGATCGCGGCGGTCGCGATCGTCTTCCCCACGCCGGTGTCGGTGCCGGTGACCAGCACCGGACCGTCGAACTCGATCACGGCCGCTCCTCCTTGACCACCCGCAGCGCCTTCTCGAAGTCGGCCGCCCCGACGCCGGTGTTGACGGTGAGCCGCAGCCGGGACCGGTGGTCGGGAGTGGACGGGGGCCGGAAGCAGCCCACGGCCACGCCCCGGTCGCCGCAGCGGGCGGCCCAGTCGGCGGCGGCGCGGGCCTCGCCGGCCGCCGGTGAGAGGACCCCGGCGGCCGGGACCGGGGCCTCCAGGTCGGCCGCGGCGCGGGCGGCGCGGCGGCGAAGTTCGGCGCGGGCCTCGGCGGCGCTCCGCGCGATCGACAGCGCCTCGCCGGCCCCGGCGACCACGGCGGGCGGCGGTGCGGTGTCGTAGATGAAGGTGCGGCTGGTGTCGGTCAGGTGGCGGCGCAGGGCCACCGGACCGGCGACGACGCCCCCGGCCGAGCCCAGGGCCTTGGAGAGCGTCGCGGTGACCACCACCCCGGGGTCGCCCCCGAGACCGGCCGCGACCGCTCCCCCGGCGCCGTCCGGGCCGACGGTGCCGACGGCGTGGGCCTCGTCGACCAGCAGCAGCGCCTCGTGTTCGGCGGCGAGGGCGCGGATCTCGGCCAGCGGCGCGGCGTCGCCGAGGACCGAGTACACCGATTCGACGGCCACCACCGCGGGCCGCAGCTCGGCCAGTGCGCGCTCCAGATCGTCGAGGTCGTTGTGCGCGAACGTGCCCGAGCCGAACCCGGCGAGCCTGGCGGCGTCGTGGAGGGAGGCATGGGCGTGGGCGTCCAGCAGCACCGGGCCGGGCAGCGCGGCCACCGCGCCGAGGTTGGCCATGTACCCCGAGGAGTACAGGGTGGCCGTTTCGGCCCCGACGTGGCGGGCGAAGTCGCTCTCGAACGCCTCGTGCAGATCGGTGGTGCCGCGTACGAGGCGGGAGCCGCTCGCACCGAGTCCGTACTCGTCGAGCGCGGCCGCGGCCGCCGCGGTGACCCGCCGGTCGCGGCTGAGGCCGAGGTAGTCGTTGCCGGCCAGGTCGACCGCGTCGGTGCGGACTCGCGCCTCGCGTGCGAGTCCGGCCTTCGCCCGCAGTCGCGCCTTGCGCGCCAGCCGGTCCCAGATCTTCAAGAGAGGACCTCATCGACCGCCTCGGTGAGCGCGGTGGCCAGCAGTTCGGTCTCGCTCTCGCCGAGGGTCAAGGGCGGCATGACGATGACGGTGTCGCCCAGGGGGCGCAGCCAGACGCCGCGCTCGCGGGCGGCCTGGCAGACGTCGAATCCGGTCCGGGCCGTTCCGGGCGCGACCTCGACGCCGATCATGGTGCCGAGCCGTCGGACCTCCACGACTCCGTCGTGCGAGGCGAGGGGTTCGAGGAGCTTGCCGAGGCGTTCGCCCAGGCCCGCGGCCCGGGCGACGACGTCCTGCTCTTCCATGACGCGGAGGCCCGCGATCGCGGCTGCGCAGCACAGCGGGTTGCCGGTGTAGGTGTGGCCGTGGAAGAACGTGCGCGGTCCGGTGTCGCCGGGCCGGGCGAGGAAGGCGTCGTAGACGTGCTGGGCGGCGAGCACGGCCGACAGCGGCAGATACCCGGCGGTGATGCCCTTGCCGCAGGTGAGGAGGTCGGGGGCGACGCCGGCGTGGTCGGCGGCCCACATGGAGCCGGTGCGGCCGAAGCCGGTGGCGACCTCGTCGAAGACGAGCAGGGCGCCGTGGGCGTCGGCCAGGGACCTGGCGGTGCGCAGGAACTCGGCGTCGTAGTCGAGCATTCCGGCGGCGCCCTGGATCATCGGTTCGACCACGATCGCGCAGACCTGGTCGCCCTGGGCGGCCATGGTCGCCTCGAGCGCGGCGGCGGCAGTCGCGTTGCGGTCCGGCCCGAGCTCGCGGTCGCCGGGCGAGGGGACGCCGACGGTCTCGAGCAGGAGCGGCTTGTAGGTGTCGTGGAAGAGGTCGTGGCCGCCGACGGCGACGGCGCCGAGGGTGTCGCCGTGGTAGGCGTGCTGGAGCCGGACGAACCTGGGGCGGGGCCGCCCGGTCTGGGTCGAGTACTGGTAGGCGATCTTGAGAGCGGCCTCGACGGCGGACGAACCGTCGCCGGCGTAGAAGACCTTGGTGAGTTCCGGGCCCTCGCCGGCGGGGGCGGAGGCCAGGAGGGCCTCGGCGAGTTCGACGCCGGGGGTGTGGGTGGTGCCCAGGAAGGTCGAGTGGTCCAGGCGGGCGAGCTGGTCGGCGACGGCGGCGTTGACCTCGGGGTGGCAGTGCCCGAGTGTCGTCGTCCACAGTGAAGATACGCCGTCGAGGTAGCGGCGGCCGTCGACGTCGACCAGCCACGGCCCCTCGGCGCGGTCGACCACGGTCGGCCGATCGTCGATCCAGTTGGCGTGCTGGGTGAACGGGTGCCAGACGGCGGCGGCGTCGCGGGCGATCCAGTCGGAACTGGTGGTCATCGTCGACTCCTGTTAGGTGATTCCTACAAACGTCGTTGGCACTATACTCCAAGGCCGGATCGGTGACCGGTGCCGAGAGGGGGTACCGGCGGCGCCCGACGAGTCCCGTTTCTACACTTTGCACACCCCGCGACGTTTGAGCGCCCGGCAGGTTGGCGCGCTTTATACCCCCTGGGGCTCTTGACAGTGTGAAGCGGCGCCGTCAGACTAGTGACACTTGCGGCAATCGCGGAGGATTGTCGCTTACCTCCCCTTCAGGCTTGTCCCTCCGGCGACGCCTGTGGAGCCGTACATTGGCAAGGAAGGTCCTGTGTCGAAGCGCAACCCCGACCAGCCCGAGCAGCCCGAGGCGGCAGACCCCGCCGACGAACCCGAAGCCGAACGCAAACCCACCTTCGGCGACGTGTTCGGCAACCGGGAGGCCGCGGGATTCCTGGCCGCCTACTGCGTCTCCAGCGCCGGCGCGATGCTCAACCGCGTCGCGGTCACCTTCCTGGTGTGGAGCAGCACCGGCTCGTCCGCGCTCGCCGCCGGGGCCTTCGCGATCAGCTTCGCGCCCTACCTCGGCCTGGCCCAGGTCCTCGGGGCGATAGTCGACCGCTACGCCTACCGGAACGTCATGGTCCTGTGCGACCTCATCCGCGCCGCACTGGTCACGCTGCTGCTGATCCCCGGGATGCCCGCACCGGCCATGATGGTCGTCGTCTTCGCCATCGCCGCCGTGCAGCCGGCCTACTCCGCCGCCCGCACCGCCACCCTCGCCCAGATCCTCACCGGCGAGGCGCTGTCGGTGGCGATCGCCCTCAACCTCAGCATCACCGGCGCCGCCCAGATCGTCGGCTACCTCGCCGGCGGCCTGCTCGCCGCGATCGACCCCTATGCGGCGCTGGCGATCAACGCGCTCCTGTTCGCCGCCAGCGGCGTCACCGTCGCCGCGCTGGTCAAGCACCGGCCCTCGGTCAACCGGCGCGAGGATCGCCGCAACGTCCTGGTGGAGACCGGCGAGGGCCTCAAGATGCTGCGCGACAACCGCGTCCTGCTCACCGTCTCCATGGCCATCTGGGGTCTCTACTCGCTGGCCGCCGTCCCCGAAGGCGTCGCGGTGCTGTGGTCGGCGCACCTCGACGGCGGCTCGGTCGCCCAGGGCACGATCATGGCCGTCGACGCCGCCGCCGCCATCGTGGGCCTGCTGGTGTTCACCCGGTTCGTCCCGCCGCCGGTGCGCGACCGGCTCATCCGGCCGCTGGCGTTCGCCGCGCCGGTGGTGCTGGCGACCGCGCTGCTCGATCCGCCGCTGGCCGGAGTCCTGGTGCTCGCGGTCGGGGTCGGCCTGTCGACCGCGATCATGGCGCCGCTCAACGCCACGCTCGCCCAATGCATCCCCGACGGATGGCGCGGCCGCATCATGGCCGCCGCCAACGGCGGCCTGCAACTGGCCCAGGGCGCCGCCATCGCCGCAGTCGGGGCCGTCGCCGAGCTGGGCGTCCCGGTGCCGTACGTGGTCGGAGCCTGGGGCGTCCTGGGCCTGGGCCTGATGGCGCTGGCGATCAGGCGCTGGCCCTCGGCGGGGGAAGTCCAGGCGGCCAAGGACGCCGCCGTCCCGGCGCGGGCCTGACCCGACGCGCGGAGCCGCGGGAGCCGCCGTTCCACCTCCCCTCCCGGGCGTTAGGCTCAATGCGGCCTCACAAGACTCAGTTAGGGAACTGCCGTGGAACACAGCAAGACCGTCGAGCTGCGCGGACACCTCATCGACCAGGGCGTGTTCGCGCGCGTCATGGACGACGTCCTCGAGTACTCCGGGGCCTACTCGATCGACCGGTTCGACGTGGGACGCCACCACACCGACGAGTCCCACGTCGAGCTCACCGTCTCGGCCGAGACCCCCGAGCAGCTCGAGCGGATCGTCATGCGCCTGCAGACCCACGGGGCCAACCCCGTGGACCCCGGCGTCGCCGTCCTCAAGCCGGCCCCGAACGACGGGGTGTTCCCCGAGGACTTCTACTCCACGACCAACTTCGACACCCAGGTCCGGGTGGGCGAGGGCTGGATCGACGTCGACCGGCCCGAAATGGACTGCGGCATCGTCGTCGCCGCCGACCACGCCACGGCCACCACGCTGCCGGTCTCCGACGTCCGCGCCGGCGAGCTGGTCGTCTGCGGCGGCGAGGGGGTGCGGGTGATTCCGCTGCCCGAGCCCGAGCGCGACGACCCCGAGTCGTCGAACTTCGAGTTCATGGCCTCCGGGGTCTCCTCCGAGCGCCCACAGGCGCTGCAGGTCCGCCGGATCGCCGAGGAGATGCGCCAGGTCAAGGCCCGCGGTGAGAAGATCCTGTGGGTCTGCGGCCCGGCCATCGTCCACACCGGCGCCGGCAAGGCGCTCGAGGCGCTCATCGACGAGGGGTACGTCGACGTCCTCTTCGCCGGCAACGCCCTCGCCGCCCACGACATCGAGTCCTCACTGTACGGAACCTCGCTCGGGGTGGACCTCGACAAGGGCCACGGCGTCCCGCACGGGCACGAGCACCACATCCGCGCCATCAACCAGATCCGCGCGTGCGGCTCCATCGCCGACTCCGTCTCGTCCGGGGTCCTGCGCAAGGGCATCATGCATTCCATGGTCAGGAACGGCAGGCAGTACGTGCTGGTCGGATCGGTCCGCGACGACGGGCCGCTGCCGGACGTCTACACCGACGTCCTCGACGGACAGCGAGCGATGCGCTCGCTGGTGCCCGGGGTGGGCTTCGCGATCATGGTCGCCACCATGCTGCACTCCATCGCCACCGGCAACCTGCTGCCGGCGAAGGTGCCGCTCGTGAGCGTCGACATCAACCCGGCGACGGTCACGAAGCTGGCCGACCGCGGGTCGGGGCAGGCCACCGGCGTCATCACCGACATCGGGCTGTTCTGCGAGCAACTGGCCGCCGAGCTCGTGGTCGGGTACAAGCGGGACTGAGCGGTTTCGGGGCGGTCGGAGGGCGTCGGCCGCCCCGTTCTGCGTTCCGCACTCCGCCTCAGGTCCGCGTATCATATTGATTGACATCACATCGATAGCTGTTTATGTTATTGAGGCGCGCTACCTGTCCGGCCACGCGACTCGGACGGAGCCGTCGACGACGTTCGGACCACCGCCTGCACCAGCGGTGGCCCGGCGCCCGTGCAGGCGAGTTGCACGGTGCATCGATCAAGTGGACACCACTCGACCCCCGGGCGCCGCATCGGCGTCCGGGGGCAGCTCAGGGGCAACTTGACCGATCAACAATAGTGATGTATATCTATTAATCCTGAAACGTTCCAACCCCAACCTCGGACGAGGAGGTGACTCCCCGACAGCACCGACCCGGCACGGCGGGGATCCCCTGCTCAGTGATCCCCGCCCATCGAACGGTGAATTTGAACGTTTCATCAAACCGTCCTTCAAGTCCTATAAGGAGCCTTTCATGGCCCTCCGCCTCAGAAAGAAACTCATACTTCTCATCAGCGCCGTGGCCGTCGCCGTCACCGGCGCGGCGGTCACGTTCTTCGCGATGCCGCAGGCGAACGCGGTCGAGACCGGCGTCTGGTACAAGATCATCAGCCGCCACTCCGGTCTGGCGCTCGACGTCCTCGACATGTCGACCGAACCGGGTGCCGAGATCATCCAGTACAACGACACCGGCGCCGAGAATCAGCAGTTCCGGTTCCTCGACTCCGGCGGCGGCTACTACCGCATCCAGGCCCGCCACTCCGGCCAGGTCCTGGACGTGTGGGAGTGGAACGCCGACAACGGCGCCACCATCGCCCAGT
>NZ_PGGV01000028.1:91464-92743 GCF_002798405.1 Glycomyces xiaoerkulensis
TACGACGACGTCGGCGGCGAGAACCAGCAGTGGCAGGTCGACGAGAGCGGCGGCTACGCCACCTTCGTCAACCGCTTCTCCGGCAAGGCCCTCGACGTGTGGGAGTGGTCGACCGAACCGGGCGACCGGATCTCCCAGTACGACCCCACCGGCAGCGAGAACCAGCAGTTCGAGCTCGTCCCGGTCGGCGACGACGGAGGCGACGACCCGGGTGGTGGTGATCCGGGTGAGTGCGGTGGCGGTTCGCCGGATGCGACCGTGACCGGCTCGAGTGGGAACTACACCGCCCAGCACGGGGGCAGCACCGTCTACACCGGCGGGGACTACCGGGCCGCGATCCAGACCGCCGTCGACGCCCTCGGCAACGGCCAACGCGTCTCAGTCATGGCCTCCGGCTCCATCGGCGGCAGCACCATCTGGATCCCCAGCAACCGCACCTTCGAAGGCTGCGGCACCATCAACGCCGGCAACAACGGCGGCCGCGGCGCCATCGAGTCGACCAACACCTCGAACGTGTCCATCCCCCACCTCGACCTCACCGGCGACCCGTACTTCGGGATGCGGTTCTTCGGCAACAACGGCCTCCACCTCGGCCAGATCAACCTCAACCTCGACGGCGGCATCGGCATCCGCTTCGAACGCGACGAACCGGCCAGCTCCAACGTGACCATGGACTACGTCTACGTCAACGGCGCCGGCAACCACGGGGTCGAGACCTGGAACGTCGACGGGTTGGAGATCGGCACCGTCGTCGCCCGCAACACCGCCTACGCCGGCCTGCTGCTCAACAACACCCGCAACGCCAACATCGGGCTGGTCGACGGCGACAACGTCGCCTCCGGCACCGGCTACGCCACCTTCCGCACCGCCAACCGCGCCGGCAGGCTCGCCGACGGCTCCTACGCCACCAACATCTACGTCGACCGGGTCGTCTCCCGCGGCGGCGGCCGCGGCATCTTCTGCGTCTCCGAATCCGGCGGCGTCCGCATCGGCCAGGTCGACCTGGCCGGCAACGGCAACAACGCCATCCTGATCGAGAACTGCTACAACTACACCATCGCCGGCGGCACCGTCGACGGCGGCGGCGAAGTCCGCATCGCCGCCCGCAGCGAATTCGCCAACACCCGCGACACCGACATCACCCTGACGGTCAACAACACCTCGGTCCGCGAATCACCCTGCGCCGACAACTCCACCTGGAACCTCTCCGGCAACGCCAGCATCGACATCTGCTAACCACCGGACGACAACGGGGCCGCGGACACAACCCGCGGCCCCG
>NZ_PGGV01000029.1 GCF_002798405.1 Glycomyces xiaoerkulensis
GTGTCGGGTGTGGTTGGTGTGTTGTTTGAGATTTGTATAGTGTGCGTGAGTGTCTTTGTTTCTGCCTTGACTGACAGGGCTGCGCTGCCGTGTGGGCTGTGGGTGGTTGATCTTCGGGTTGATGGTCTGCGGTTCGGTTGGGGCGCTGGTTCGTTTTCGGGCTGGTGTCCCTGGTGGTGTGGTTTGTGGTGTTGGTTAAGTTGTGTAGGGCGCATGGTGGATGCCTTGGTGCCGGATGGCCGATGAAGGACGTGTGAGGCCGCGTTAGTCCTGGGGGAGTTGTCAACTGTGCTGTGATCCCAGGGTTTCCGAATGGGGTAACCTGGCCGGGTTGGTGCCCGGTCGCCGCTTTCTGAATGTATAGGGGAGTCGGTGGTGTGGCGGGGAAGTGAAACATCTTAGTACCTGCTGTGGAGAAAACAAGAGTGATTCCGTGAGTAGTGGCGAGCGAAAGCGGAGGAGGCTAAACCGGGTTCGTGTGATAGCCGGCAGGTGTTGCGGGCTCGGGGTTGTGAGGCATGGGCGTTGTCCGCTGCCGCGGGCAGGTGTCTGGTGTGTTGGTTAGCTGAACGGTCTGGGAAGGCCGGCCGGAGTGGGTGAGAGTCCCGTAGGTGAAGGCTGATGTGCTGGGTGCGGCTTGTGTGCTCGAGTAGTGCGGGGTTCGTGGAGTCTCGTGTGAATCTGCCAGGACCGTCTGGTAAGCCTAAAGTGGTCCGGTGACCGATAGTGGAGAGTACCGTGAGGGAATGGTGAAAAGTACCCCGGGAGGGGAGTGAAAGAGTGCCTGAAACCATGTGCCTGTAAGCCGTCAGAGCCCGGTGTGGTGGATTCGTCTGCTGCGGGTGGGTGATGGCGTGCCTTTTGAAGAATGAGCCTGCGAGTCGTGATGTGCAGCGAGGTTAACCCGTGTGTGGGGGAGCCGGAGCGAAAGCGAGTCTGAAGAGGGCGTTGAGTTGTGTGTTGTGGACCCGAAGCGGGGTGATCTACCCATGTCCAGGGTGAAGCGGCTGTAAGAGGTCGTGGAGGCCCGAACCCACCTAGGTTGCAAACTGGGGGGATGAGGTGTGGGTAGGGGTGAAAGGCCAATCAAACTCCGTGATAGCTGGTTCTCCCCGAAATGCATTTAGGTGCAGCGTCGTGTGGTGCACCGGGGTGGTAGGGCGCTGGTTGGGTGATGGGCCGTGTCGGTTACTGAGCTCAGCTAAACTTCGAATGCTCTGGTGTTGAGTGCGGCAGTGAGTCCGCCGGTGAGAAGATCGGTGGTCGAGAGGGAAACAGCCCGGATTACCGGCTAAGGCCCCTAAGGGTGTGCTGAGTGGAAAAGGATGTGGGGTCGCGTTGACAGCCAGGAGGTTGGCTTAGAAGCAGCCATCCTTGAAAGAGTGCGTAATAGCTCACTGGTCGAGTGGTTTCGCGCCGATAATGTAGCGGGGCTGAAGTACACCGCCGAAGCCGTAGCAGCGCTGGGCAGGTTTTGCTTGTCCGGTGTTGGGTAGGGGAGCGTCGTGCCAGAGGTGAAGCCGAGCCGTGAGGTAGCCCTGTGGGGTGTGTTGGTGGATTTGGTGCGAGTGAGAATGCAGGCATGAGTAGCGTGACGGCTGTGAGAATCAGCTGCGCCGATTGACTAAGGGTTCCAGAGGACGGTTGTTCCGCTCTGGGTTAGTCGGGGCCTAAGGCGAGGCCGAGAGGCGTAGTCGATGGTGAACCGGTTGATATTCCGGTACCCGAGTGCCGCGATGGACGCGATAGCGGTTGTGCTAACCGGTCGGTTGCTGGTGCCGCTGCCATTTCGGTGGTGGTGGTGTTGGTTGCTGGTTGGGGTCCCTGCCGTGTGTAGTGTAGTGATGGGGTGACGCAGTGGGGTAGCCGTACCGTCTGGTGGATCAGGCGGGGTAAGGTGGTAGCCCGTCCTCTCAGGCAAATCCGGGGGGATGTGGGGTGAGCGCTGAGGCGTAGCCCGTCAGGGTGAATTCGGTGATCCCGTGCTGTCGAGAAAAGCCTCTAGCGAGTGGTGTCTCGGCCCGTACCCGAAACCGACACTGGTAGTCAGGTAGAGTATACTGAGGCGTTCGAGTGATGTGTGGTTAAGGAATTCGGCAAATTGCCTCCGTAACTTCGGGAGAAGGAGGGCCCTCGGTCGTGGCCGGAAGCCGGCGGAAGCGGTTGGGGGTTGCAGAGGCCAGGGAGAAGCGACTGTTTACTAAAAACACAGGTCCATGCGAAGCCGTGAGGTGAGGTATATGGACTGACGCCTGCCCGGTGCTGGAACGTTAAGAGGATCCATCAGCCCTTCGGGGTGTCGTGGTGAATTGAAGCGCCAGTAAACGGCGGTGGTAACTATAACCATCCTAAGGTAGCGAAATTCCTTGTCGGGTAAGTTCCGACCTGCACGAATGGCGTAACGACTTCTCCGCTGTCTCAACCACATGCTCGGCGAAATTGCAGTACGAGTAAAGATGCTCGTTTCGCGCGGCAGGACGGAAAGACCCCGGGACCTTTACTATAGCTTGGTATTGGTGCTTTGTCTGGTTTGTGTAGGATAGGCGGGAGCCGTGGAGTCCGCCACGCTAGTGGCGGCCGAGGCGTTGGTGAAATACCGCTCTGGTCAGGTGAGGCTTCTAACCTGCGGCCCTGGATCGGGTCGGGGGACAGTGCCTGGTGGGTAGTTTAACTGGGGCGGTTGCCTCCTAAATGGTAACGGAGGCGCCCAATGGTGCCCTCACGTCGGTTGGAAACCGGTGTTTGAGTGTAAGCGTAGAAGGGTGCTTGACTGTGAGACTGACGGGTCGAGCAGGTGCGAAAGCAGGGGCTAGTGATCCGGCACCGGTGTACGGATGCGGTGTCGCTCAACGGCTAAAAGGTACCCCGGGGATAACAGGCTGATCTTCCCCAAGAGTCCGTATCGACGGGATGGTTTGGCACCTCGATGTCGGCTCGTCGCATCCTGGGGCTGGAGTTGGTCCCAAGGGTTGGGCTGTTCGCCCATTAAAGCGGCACGCGAGCTGGGTTTAGAACGTCGTGAGACAGTTCGGTCCCTATCCGCCGCGCGCGTTGGAGATTTGGTGGAGGGCTGTCCCTAGTACGAGAGGACCGGGATGGACGAACCGCTGGTGTGCCAGTTGTCCCGCCAGGGGCATGGCTGGTTGGCTACGTTCGGGAGCGATAACCGCTGAAAGCATCTAAGCGGGAAGCGTGCTTCCAGATGAGATCTCCGTCAACGAACCGTTGGTGAGGCGCCCGGGAGATGACCGGGTTGATAGGCCCGACATGGAAGCGCCGCAAGGTGTGGAGTGGACGGGTACTAACCGCCGAGGACTTAACCCAACATGCAAGCAAACCCGCGAAAGGCGGGCCCTGCGCAGTCTCCGCTGGTGGGGACGGGGGCGCTCACGCACGCTATGCGATTCTGAGGCAACACACCGCCCGCCTCGGGCGGCCCCGCTGGGCGGGGCCGACCGGAGGGGGGCGGGGCTCACTGGTTTGTTTGGTGGTGAGAGCGGAAGTGGCACACCCGGTCCCATTCCGAACCCGGTCGTTACGGCTTCCAGCGCCGATGGTACTGCACTCGCGAGGGTGTGGGAGAGCAGGACACCGCCAAACAACACAACACGAAAAGAGGGCTCCCGCGCCAGCGGGAGCCCTCTTTTGATGTCCGTACCCGATTCAAAACGATGGAGTGCGGTCGGCGGCCGGGCTCCGGAGCCAGTCGTTCGTTCGCGTCGGGGGTGCGCAGCAGACGGGTCTGTAGGATCAGGAGCTGTGCATGAGCTGCCTATTCATCGCGTCGGGATATTCGGGGGGACCTTTGATCCCCCGCACCTCGGGCATCTGGTCGCCGCCAGTGAGGCGGCTCATCGGTGTGCGCTCGACGAGGTGGTATTCGTTCCCGCCGGCGACCCCTGGCAGAAGAACGACCGCGACGTCAGCGACGCCTCGGCGCGTTTGACCATGACCCGACTGGCGATCGAACGAGACTCACGATTCCGGGTCAGCACCTGCGACATCGACCGTGAAGGCCATACCTATGCGATCGATACGGTCGCCGACGTCCGCGCCGAATACACCGCACCCGTCGATCTGAACTTCGTCTTCGGCGCCGATTCCCTCGAGAATCTCCACACCTGGCATCGGGTCGAGGAGCTCTACATGGCCGTCAAGTTCATCGCACTCAATCGCCGGGGGCACTCACGCGCACGGGTAGATACGTCGTCCGGCATAGACGTCGAGTTCGTCGACATGCCCGGAGTCGACGTCTCGTCCAGCGAATGCCGCCGGCGCGTCCGCGTTGGGGAACCGGTTCGCTACCTCGTTCCCGAGGCGGTCGACGCCTACATCGAAGAACATCGTCTCTACCGAAGCTGAAATGAGAACGTGTCGCAGGTCAGACGGTACTAAGCGGTCGGAATTCGTCGGCGGTCGCGTGTAAGACTAGAGCGGTACGCCGGGATGTCCGGCAGGGTTCTCATCGATAGGGGAGTACGTGACCGCAACCGACACCGCCATAACACTGGCGTTCTCCGCAGCCGAAGCGGCCGCAGAGAAGAAGGCGCACGGCATCAATCTTCGCGACGTCACCGAGCAGATCGCCCTCACCGACGTGTTCGCGATCGTCTCAGCGGCCAACGAGCGGCAGGTCAAGGCGATCGTCGACGCGGTGGAAGAACGCCTCATCAAGCAGCACGACACCCGGCCGCTGCGCCGCGAGGGCAAGGGCGGCGAGTCGTGGGTGCTGCTGGACTACGGGGAACTGGTGGTCCACGTCTTCCACGAGGAGGCACGCGAGTACTTCGGGCTGGACGGACTCTGGAAGGACTGCCCCTCCATCCCGTTCGAAGAAGGCCCTCCGGGCACGCCGACCGGCGCGGACGGTAACGAGACCTCCGAGGAGCGGCAGTGAACCGACTCGTCGTACTGCGGCACGGCCAGACCGAATGGAACCTGTCCGGCCGCATCCAGGGATCGTCGGACATCGGACTCGACGAGACCGGTCGAGCCCAGGCCGCTGCGGCGGCCCCGACCCTCGCCGGCTACGAGCCGGCACGGATCATCTCCTCCGACCTGCGCCGCTGTGTGGACACGGCCAAGCCGCTGGCCGAATCGACCGGACTCGAGATCGAGCTCGACAAGCGCCTGCGCGAGCGCGGCTACGGCCCCTGGGAGGGGCTGACCATGAAGGAGATCGCCGAGCGGTTCCCCGACGACCACAGGCGGTGGCGCTCACAAGAGCCCCTGCTCAACCCCGAGATCGAGACCTGGAACGAGCTCAAGCGCCGCACCGGCGACGCCGTCGCCGACCTGATCGACTCCGACGTCGACGGCACGGCGATCATCGTCTGCCACGGCGGCTCGGCCCGCCAGATCGTCGGCGGCGTGCTCCGGTGGGACCACGACCCGACCAGCGGCCTCTCCGGCATGGACAACCTCCACTGGGCCGATCTGCGCCGCATGAAATCCGGCAAATGGCGCATGTTCGGCTACAACCTGGGCGTCAAGCCGCCCTACACGATCGGTTCGGGCCCGCTGGCGAGAGGCCAGCAAGCGAGCGGCGGATCGTAGCGGTGCAACCGCGAACCGACCTGAGGCGTCATACCCGCATGCAGACACCGAACCTTCGCATCAGACAGCTCACAAGGCTGGCCGCAGCCGTGATGAGCGGCGTACTCATGACCGGTGCGCTCGCCGCCTGCGGCGGCGGCCAAGGCGGCGGCGAGGAGACCGCGACGCCCACGACGACCTCGGAAGCGCCCACCGGCGCACCGGCCGAGACCGGGAGTACCGAGCCGGAGCCGACCGACACCGAGGAGAGCGAGCCGATGCCCGACGACGAGACCACCCCCCGGCTGGATCCGTCCGCCGGTTCCGACAAGTCCGGACCCAAATCCGAGATGACCATCGGCGGGACCGTGGAGTCCGGCGTCGAATCCGGATGCCTGATCCTCGAGCACAAGGGCACCGTCTACGGCATCTTCGGCGAATACGACGAGTCCGTCGTCTACGCCGGAGCCGAAGTGACCCTGCACGGCCACACCGACCCGGGCATGATGTCGTTCTGCCAGCAGGGGACTCCGTTCGTGGTGGAGGAAGCCGAATCCGCCGGTTAGGTAGTGTGGCCGGGTGACCGTCGCCGTCGTAACCGACTCCACCTCGGCCCTCTCCGAGCACCAGCGTGCCTCGCGGGCCGATCTGACCGTGCTCGGCATCCCCGTGCTGATCGCCGGGGAGGAGTACCGCGAAGGCGAGACCGTCGGCGCCGAGCGGATCCTGCAGGCGCTGCGCGAGCCCCGGACGGCGGTGACGACCTCGCGCCTGGCCCCCGAACTCCTCCGCGAAACGTACGAGCGGCTCCTCGACGAAGGTGCGGACGGCATCGTGTCGGTGCACCTGTCGAGCAAACTGTCGGGGACCGTGGCGGCCGCCGAGGCGGCCGCCACCGGGTTCGCCGGGCGGGTAGCGGTGGTCGACTCCCTGAACGCCGGCATGGGCGTCGGCTACCCGGCGCTGACGGCGGCGGACGCGGCCGCCAAAGGAGCCGACATGCTCTCCGCGGCGGCGGCCGCCCGGGAGGCGATCGGCCGGACCACGACCTACTTCTACGTGGACACGCTCGAGTACCTGCGCCGCGGCGGACGCATCGGCACCGCGAAGGCGCTGATGGGGTCGGCGCTGTCGGTCAAACCGATCCTGGGCGTCGACGACGGTCGAATCGACATGCTCGAGAAGGTCCGCACGCCCACCCGCGGCCTGCAGCGACTGGCCGCGCTGGCAGTCGGCGACGCGGGGGACGCGCCGGTCGAGATGACGGTGCACCACCTGGCCGCCGAGCGCCGCGCCGAGGCGCTGGCGGGCTGGCTGCGCGAGCGGTTCGGCGAACGGCTGCGCCGGATGGAGGTCACCGAGGTCGGCGCCGCGATCGGAGCCCACTGCGGGCCGGGCCTGGTCGGCGTCATCACCCGCCGCCTGGCCTGAGCCGCCGCAGTATGACCCGCCGATCGGGCATCGTCCACTCCGATTGCGCTCGTCCACAGCACCGATCCGGTTGTCCACAGGCGGGAAAAATCGCCAGTCACGGCCGTAACCGCGGCTCGTTGAGCCGGGTATGGACGTCAAAGATCCCACCGACCGCGCGGCGCTCGCCTCGCGGCTGCAACTCAAACTCGCCGAATCGTCAGAACCGCAACGGGTCTGCGAAGAGACGATCGACGCCGCCGAGGACGGCCGCGGGACGCCGCCGCGCGCACCCCGGCGCCGGGGACTGAGCGAGCGGGCCGAACGGTTCCAGGCGCGACTGGGACTCTCCCATGTGAACCGTTGGGTCCTGGTGGCCGTCGCCGTCGTGGCGGCCGCGACGGGCCTGTCGGCGATGATCCTGTCCTGGCCCCAGTCCGAGCCGGCCGCGACGGCCGAAGTCGAGCCGACCGCTTCGCCCGCGACGCAGCCGGAGACGATCGTCGTGTCGGTCGCCGGCGCGGTGCGGCGCCCCGGAATCGTCGAGCTCGAGTCCGGATCGCGGGTCGCCGACGCCATAGCGGCGGCCGGCGGGATGGCCGAGGAGGCCGACCCCGGATTCCTCAACCTCGCCCGAGTGGTCACCGACGGCGACCTCGTAGCGGTGCCCGACGCCGACTCCGCGCCCGAGACGGCAGGCAGCGGCGGTGCGGCCGCGAGCGCCCTGGTCAACCCCAACGTCGCCGACGAGCGGACGCTCACGACCCTGAACGGCATCGGCCCGGTCCTGGCCGAGCGGATCGTGGCCCACCGCGAAGCGAACGGCAGCTTCCAGTCGGTCGAGGAGCTGGCCGACGTCCAGGGCATCGGGCCGAGCCTGCTGGATCAGATCCGCGACCAGGTGGCGCTGTAATGGCCGCCCTGAACGGGAGGCATCCCGAGCCCTCGAAGACCGTCGCCCGAGACCTGCGGCTGCCGCTGGCTGCGGCCGGCGCGTGGGCCGCCGCACTGGCCGGCCTCTACGGCGGCACCGCCGTATGCCTGCTTACCGCGACCGGCTGCGCGGTCCTGGTGGCGGCGGCGCGAGGCCGGGCCGACCGCCCCCGGGCGGCGGTCGCGACCGTGGCGTTCGGGGGGCTGCTCGCCGCGGCCGTGACCGCAGTGCATGTGACGGTGCGCGACGATGACCGCCTCGGCCGGTTGACCGCCGACCAGACCGTCGGCGAGGCCGAGTTGGTCATGCACACCGCGCCACGGCCGTCGGCGCGGAGCCCGGGCGTGTACACCGCGAGTGCCCGCCTGCGGGCCTTCGAGACGGGTTCGGTGACCGTGCGGGGCCGCTGGCGGGTCTTCCTCATCGCCAGCGGCGACGAATGGGCGGACGTCACCGTCGGCCGGCCGATAGCGGTCGAGGCCGCCCTCCGGGAAGCCGAGCCCGGCCGACTGACCGCCGCGGTCGTCAGCGCGAGGGGACCTCCGGAAACGATTGGCCGCCCGGCGCCGCCGCACCGCCTCGCCGCACACGTGCGATCGCACTTGGCCGAAGCCGCCTCGGCGGTCCCGGCGCCCGAGTCGGGACTCATACCGGCATTGGCGGTCGGCGACACCTCGGGCATGGACCCCGGGCTGTCGGCGGACTTCCGGACGACCGGCCTGGTCCACCTGGTGGTGGTGTCCGGCTACCACTTGGGCCTGGTCACCGGGGCGGCCCTGGCGGTCGCGCTCGCCGCACGGGCGGGGCCGCGGACCCGGGTGGCGGTGGGCGCGGTCGCGGTGGTGGGGATCGTGGTCGTCGCCGGGCCGCAGCCGAGCGTGCTGCGGGCGGCGGTGATGACCGGGATGATGCTGCTGGCGCTCGCGGCCGGTCGGCCCGCCGCGGCGATGCCCGCATTGGCGACGGCGGTGCTGGTGCTGGTCCTGGCCGACCCGGACATGGCCGCGCGGCCGGGGTTCGCGCTGTCGGTGGCGGCTTGCGCCGGGCTGCTGCTGTTGGCCTTCCGGTGGGCGAGGCCGCTGGAGCACCGCGGCTGGCCGCAGTGGGCGGCTCTGGCGGTGACGATCCCGGCAGCCACCCAGGTGGCCGTGACACCGCTGCTGGCGGCGTGGACCGGCGGGGTCAGCCTGGTGTCGGTGCCGGTGAACCTGCTGGCGACGCTCGCGGCGGCCCCGGTGGTGGTGCTGTCGGTGTCGGCGGCGGCAGCGGCGGCGGTCTGGATCCCGGCCGGAGAGTGGTTCGCGGCCCTGGCGGCGATCCCGGCGCGGTGGCTGGTGTGGTTGGCCGAGACCGGGGCGGCGGTGCCGGGGAGCACGCTGCCGTGGCCGGAGGGCGCCTGGTGGGGCTTGGCCGCGGCCGCGGCCCTGGCGGCGTTGATCGGCCTGCTCCATGTGCGCCGCTTGCGGCGGCCGCTGCTGGCCGTGATCGCCGCGGCGGTGCTCGGTTCGGTGCCGGCCTGCTGGTTCACCGGCGGACCGCCGTCTGGCTGGGTGGTGACGATGTGCGATGTGGGGCAAGGCGACTCACTGGTGCTGCCCGCAGGGGACGCGGTGGTGGTGGTCGATGTGGGCCCGGACCCGGGCCCGGTGGACGCTTGCCTGGACGACCTCGGGGTCGACCGGATCGCCCTGCTGGTGTTGTCCCACTTCCACATCGACCACGCCGCCGGGATCGGCGGCGCGGTCTCGGGCCGGGAGGTGGAGGCGATCCTGGCGCCGCCGCCGGGCGAGGCGACCTATGGCTTCGACCTGGTCGAGGAGCACGCCGGCGGGGTGCCGATGCTCGATCCCGCGCCAGGGCAGGTCTACCGGTTCGGTGCCACGAGCTTGGAGGTGCTGTGGCCGGGCGAACGGCTGATGTCGGGGACGCGATCGGACCCGAACAACAACTCGGTGGCGGTCCGGGCCGAGGTGGCGGGGACAACCCTGCTGTTGACAGGGGACGTCGAGGCGGAGGCGCAGCAGCGGCTGCTGGAGACCGGGCGGGGCTTGGCGGTGGACGTGCTCAAGGTGCCGCACCACGGCTCGGCGTTCCAGATCCCGGAGTTCCTGCGCGCGACCGAGCCCGCGGTGGCGCTGGTGGGGGTCGGAGCGGACAACTCGTACGGTCACCCGAACCCGGGCCCGCTGGCGCTCCTGGAGGAAACCGGCGCACTGGTGTTCCGCACCGACACGTCGGGCCGGGTCACCGTCTCGAGGGAAGGAGGCCGATTCGAGGTCGCGACCGACCGCCGCGCCGCCTGAGGCCCCGGTTCGCCGCAACGCGGACGGTCCGTCGCAAGACGGGCCGGCGCCTCGGACCTCACCCCGGGCGACCGGCGTTCCACCCATAGCGCAGCGCCGCATGCGGCGCGAGGCGCGGCATGCGAGGATGTATCTCGTGGCTGCACTCCTACCGATCCGCTTGGTGCTCGGCGACGACGAGTTCCTCGCCGAGCGGGCCGCCGACGAGTATGTCGCGGCGGTGCGCAACGAACTCCCGGCCTCCGACCCCGAAGCCGTCGTCAACCGGGTGACCGGCTCGGAGGTGACCGCCGGCTCGTTCGGCACCCTGATCAGCCCCAACCTGTTCGGCGGGGCCGTGATCGCCGTCGTCGCTTCGGCGCAGGACGCCGACAAGGGCGCCATCGCCGCGATCCTCGACTACGCGCGACGGCCGGCGCCCGGGGTGTACCTCGCGATCTGCCACAACGGCGGCAACAAGGGCAAGGCGCTGCCGGAGGGACTCAAGAAGCTCGACGTCGAGGTCGTGAAGGCCGCCAAGATCAAGCGCCAGCCCGACCGGGTCGCGTTCGTGCGCGGCGAGCTGCGCGCGGCCGGAGCCTCGCCCAGGTCGGCCTCGGCCGAGATCGCCGACACCATCATCCAGGCCGTGGGCTCCGATCTGCGGGAGCTGGCCTCGGCCTGCTCGCAGTTGGTGGCCGACACCGAGGGGAACATCACCGTCGACGGCGTAGCCCGGTACTACTCCGGCCGGGCCGAGGTCACCGGGTTCACCGTGGCCGACGCGACCGTGGCCGGGAACCCCGGGGAGGCGCTCGGCGCCCTCAGATGGGCGATGCAGATCGGGGTCGATCCGGTGCCGATCGCCGACGCGCTGGCCATGGCCGTGCGGAACCTGTCGCGGGTCGCCGCCGAGCGCGGGGGTTCGAAGCAGTTGGCCGCGCAGCTCGGCATGGCCCCCTGGCAGATCGACAAGGCGCGCCGTCAGTCCCGGAACTGGACGGCCGACTCCCTCGCCGAGGCGATGCGGGTCTGCGCCCGGCTCAACGGCGAGGTCAAGGGCGGATCCGACGACCGGGCCTGGGCGTTGGAGCACGCGGTCCTCGAGATCACCCGACTGAGCGGGGCCGACCCGTACCGGCGGGCTCCGGTCCGGTCCGGGGAGCCTGGTGGTCGTGTCTGAATACCGTCACGGCCGCGTCGTCCGGCCTCGCCGCCCCTGGTATGCGAGGGTGCTCCGAATCCGGCACCTGCGCCTCTCGAACGCCTGGTGCGTGGTCCTGTTCGAAGGTTCGATCGTGCTCGGCGTCCTCATGGCGCTCACCGAGCTCGTCTCCTGGTGGGTCGTGCCGGTGCTGCCGCTGGCGGTGGCGGCCATGGTCAAGCTCAACGACCTAGTCGCCGGCGCCGCCGACCGGACCGGCGGTCAGGCACGCTAAAGGCTCCGGTCGGGTCGGTGCCCTCCGGAGCCTTTGAAGTCTGCGCGCTAGCCCGCCTTAGGAGGCGTTCTCCAGCTTCTTGTAGGCCGCGGCCATCTTCGACTTGCGCTGGGCGGCCTGGTTCTTGTGGATGACCCCCTTGGAGGCGGCCTTGTCCAGTTGACGGCTGGCGGCCCTCAGGTGGGTCTCGGCGGCGGTGACGTCGCCGGCGGCCGTCGATTCGCGGAACTTGCGGACGGCGGTCTTCAGCGACGACTTCACGGCCTTGTTGCGCATCCGGCGCTTCTCGTTCTGCCGGTTGCGCTTTTCCTTGGACTTAATGTTCGCCACGCGTGAAGCCTCAGTCTCGTGATTACTTGGTTCCTTGCAAACCGCGTCGGGCGCAGGGCGCGCGCCACGCGACAATCAACGGTACCAGGAGCCGAGCAACGCACACGGCGCGGCGTCCCGACCGCGAGCCAGGTTACACCCGGTGCGGCCCGGCGTCCGCGCGGCCGCTCGGCGGTGCCGCCAGGCTCGCCGGTGACGGGGTGCCCCATGCGCTCCGACGCGCCGACTTTGCCGCCTTCATCCTATAGGATATAGGATATTTCCTATAGGATCGGGCCCGGGCCGTGGTGGGCGGCGTGTCCGCTCGGTGCCTCGGGTCAGCCGCGAATCGTAAGGCAGAATTGGTGCGCCCACCTAGACGAGCCGTGCCGAGTCGCGGCCCGCTAGCCTCGCCGAGAAGGAAGGCCAACGTGACGAACGCGCCAGGTTCGACCGCTCCGGCTGCGATCCGGAACTTCTGCATCATCGCGCACATCGACCACGGCAAGTCGACCCTGGCCGACCGCATGCTGCAGATCACCGAGGTCGTCGAGACCCGGAAGATGCGCGAGCAGTACCTCGACCGCATGGACATCGAGCGCGAGCGCGGCATCACCGTCAAGTCGCAGGCCGTCCGCATGCCCTGGAGGACCCGCTCCGGCGACGCCGAGGGCGACCGGTTCGTCCTCAACATGATCGACACTCCCGGCCACGTGGACTTCACCTACGAGGTCTCGCGGTCGCTCGCCGCCTGCGAGGGTGCGATCCTCCTGGTCGACGCCGCCCAGGGCATCGAGGCGCAGACTCTCGCGAACCTCTACCTGGCCATGGGCAACGACCTCACGATCATCCCGGTGCTCAACAAGATCGACCTGCCCTCGGCCGATCCCGACCGCTATGCCGAGGAGCTCGCCCACCTGATCGGCTGCGAGCCCGAGGACGTCTTCCGCGTCTCGGGCAAGACCGGCGAGGGCGTCATCGAGCTGCTCGACGCCATCGTCGAACAGGTCCCGCCCCCGAGCGGCGAGGCCGACGCCCCGCCCCGGGCGATGATCTTCGACTCCGTCTACGACACCTACCGCGGCGTGATCACCTACATCCGAGTCGTCGACGGCAGGCTCAAGGCCCGCGACCGCATCCGCATGATGTCGACCCGGGCCGACCACGAGCTGCTCGAGATCGGCGTCATCAGCCCCGAGCCGCAGGTCGCCCAGGCCCTCGGCGTGGGCGAGGTCGGCTACCTCATCACCGGCGTGAAGGACGTGCGCCAATCGAAGGTCGGCGACACCGTCACCGACGAGCGCAAGCCCGCGGCCGCGGCGCTGCCCGGCTACACCGAACCCAAGCCGATGGTGTTCTCCGGTCTGTACCCGATCGACGGCTCGGACTACGGGAACCTGCGCGAAGCGCTCGACAAGCTCCAGCTCAACGACGCCTCCCTGCAGTTCGAACCCGAGACGTCGGCGGCGCTCGGCTTCGGCTTCCGCGTCGGCTTCCTCGGGCTGCTGCACCTGGAGATCATCCGTGCGCGACTCGAGCGCGAGTTCAATCTCGACCTCATCTCCACCGCTCCCAACGTGGTCTACCAGGTGACCATGGAGGACGGCGAGCAGGTGGAGGTCACCAACCCTTCGGAGTTCCCCGAGGGCAAGATCGCCGCCATCACCGAGCCGGTGGTCAAGGCCACCGTGCTCACCCCGACCGACTGCATCGGACCGGTCATGGACCTGTGCCAGTCGCGGCGCGGCGTCCAGGAGGGCATGGACTACCTGTCGACCGGCCGGGTGGAGATCCGCTACACGCTGCCGCTGGCCGAGATCGTGTTCGACTTCTTCGACCAGCTCAAGTCCCGCACCAAGGGCTACGCCTCGCTCGATTACGAGATCGAGGGCTCCCAGGAGGCCGCACTGGTCAAGGTCGACATCCTCCTCCAGGGAGAGCGGGTCGACGCCTTCGCCGCGATCGTCCACAAGGACCAGGCTTACGCCTACGGAGTGAAGCTCGCCCAGCGGCTGAAGAAGCTGATCCCGCGCCAGCAGTTCGAGGTGCCGATCCAGGCCGCGATCGGATCGCGGATCATCGCCCGCGAGAACATCCGCGCGATGCGCAAGGACGTCCTCGCCAAGTGCTACGGCGGCGACATCACCCGCAAGCGCAAGCTGCTCGAGAAGCAGAAGGAGGGCAAGAAGCGGATGAAGACCGTCGGGCGGGTCGACGTCCCGCAGGACGCCTTCATCGCCGCCCTGCGCAGCGACGAGAACTGAGACTCCGCCAGAGACGAGGACGGGCGCCGGAGTAATCCGGCGCCCGTCGCTGTTTCGGTTACTGCTGCGGAGGAGGCGGAGGTTGCTGGGGCGGCTGCTGCTGTTGCGGCGGCGGCGCTCCCTGACCCGGGGCGGGCGGCTGCTGAGGGTAGCCGCCCTGCGGTGGCGGCTGCTGCTGGTATCCGCCCGGCGCGGGTTGCTGCTGCGGGTATCCGGGAGCCTGCGGCTGCCCCGGCGCGCCCTGCGGCGGCGCCGGCGGGCGCTTGGGCAGATTCCCCTGCTTCGACAGCAGCCACTGGTGCACCTCGGGCTGGAACACCAGGTAGAACGCCGCTCCGACTGCCGCGAGCCGGGCGAGCCCGAGCAGGGCGGTGAGGGCGGCGTACCAGCCCACGCCCCAGCCGCCGAAGAGGCCGAAGAGCGAGAAGAACCCGAGGATGCCGAAGCCGATCAGCAGCGGCGTGCGCGGGTCGGCCGCTCCGAACGCGCCCAGTCGCTCCTTGACGATGAACCAGACGATGACGATCGAGAGGCTGTAGAAGACCAGGCCGACGATGCCGCCGGCCAGCACGAAGCCGCCGAGGAACGGCACCGCGATGAGGGCGATGATGGAGAACAGCAGCATCAGCACCGATGCCGCCATGTAGCCCCACAGGGCCTGGGTCAGCCAGTTGACCTTCTGCGGGCGGTGCGGGTTGGGCTTGACGCCCCACTCGCTGAGCGGGTCGCCCCCACTGGGCGATTGGGGGCCGGGGCCTTGGCCGGGCGATTCCGGTCCGGCCGGTTGAGGCGGATAGGTCATTGCAGTTTTCTCCGGGGGGTTGGAGGGTCTATTACCGTGCTCACTCTACCGTCTCCGCGCCGCGCTCGCCTGACCCGTAAATGGGCTACTGCCTTGGGAGATGCCGCAATTCGTGGCAATTGTGCGGCATTGGAGAGACATGATCCCCCGGCCGTCCGGGGCCCCGGGGGCGGCTTCGATCACTCCGGGGAGTTCAGCGTAATGGTGACAATGGACTCATCGAAGTTTGCGGCCTCGGTCACTTCGAGATCGGGAACGATCCAGCCTTCGTCGCCCGGCTGCCAATGCCGTCCGCCGTAGGCGACCGAGGCGAAGTCGTACTCGTGCGATTTGGCGACCGCCCATGAGGCGCGGTTCCAGCCGCC
Organism: Glycomyces xiaoerkulensis; assembly: GCF_002798405.1. GTDB lineage: Bacteria > Actinomycetota > Actinomycetes > Mycobacteriales > Micromonosporaceae > Glycomyces > Glycomyces xiaoerkulensis. The sequence goes on from NZ_PGGV01000029.1 coordinate 15,341, forward strand.
GGCCCGGTCCTCGGAGGCGATCGCCACGACCGGTCCATCCACATCGGCCACCTCCGCGCCCCACTGCTCGGCGAAGTCCGCCGCCAGGGCCTGGGCGTCGAGCGACCGCTCCCGCGAGTCGGGCACCATGCACGACACCCCGCTCCGCTGGCCGCCGGCGAGCGCGGCCGCCACGGCGAACGCGTCGTCCTCCCACTGGTGGTAGAGGTCGGGGTGGGCGCTCACCTGCACCGCCTGCGCGGCGTCGCCGATCGCCATCTCCTCCCAGCCGTCGATGCGGCGCAGCTTCTCGTAGAACTTGAACGACGAGTAGACCGGGTCGAGCACCTCTTCCTCGGTGCCCCAGCCGGCGCTGGGCCGCTGCTGGAATAGGCCGAGCGAATCGCGGTCCCCGTAATCCACATTGACCAGACCGGACTCCTGGAACGCGGTGGCGATCGCCACCGCCACCGCCCGCTCGCTCATGCCGTCGCGCTGGCCGACCGCCGCGATCGTGGCCGCGTTGTGGGTCTGCTCGGAGGTCAGATGCAGCGGCTCGGCACCGTCCCCGATGTGGCAACCGGTCGGCTCGGGGGAGAGGGCGTCTTTGACGTCGTCGGTGCAGCCGGCGGTGAGGCCGACCGCGAGCGTGAGGACGAAGAGTGCTCGCAGCGGTCGCAACGTGACTCCGATCGGATCGGGGCTGCCTAATCTACCCAGTGGGGTGAGTCCTTCTCAAGGAAGGACTGGACGCCTTCGCGGCCCTCGGGAGCGAAGAAGTACCGGGCCGTGGTCGCGGCCGCCTCCTTGAGCCGCCGCCGCAGCCCCGGATCGCCGGTCAGCTCCTTGACCCCGGCCAGCGCCGAGGGCCCGCCCCGCTTGAGCCGCCCGACCGCCCGCTCGGTCTCGGCGGCCGCGTCCTCGGCGACGGCGTCGGCCAGTCCCCAGGCCGCCGCCTCCTCGGCGCCGAAGGTCCGCCCGGTCAGGAACAGCTCGCCCATGCGGGCCGGGCTGAGGCGGCGGGCCACCACCGGCGCGATCACCGCCGGGACCACGCCGAGGCGCACCTCGCTGAACGCCAGGGTCGTGCCGGTGCGGCAGATGGCGAGGTCGGCGGCGGCCAGCAGCCCGAGCCCGCCCCCGCGGACGGCGCCGCCGGCGACGGCCACGATCGGCTTCGGCGCCTCGGCCATGTCGGCGAGCGCCTCGGCGAGGCGGGTGGCCGGCAGGTCGGCGGCGCCGGTGGCCGCGGCCGACTCGGTCAGGTCGGCCCCGGAGCAGAACACCGGGCCGGCGTGGTCGAGGACGACGACTCGGACCGACTCGTCGGCGGTGGCCCTGACCAGCGATTCCCGCAGGCGCGCGATCAGCGCGGTCGACAGGGCGTTGCGGCGGTCGGGCTCGTTGAGGGTAATGGTCGCCACCCCGCGGTCGGCGCGGTAGGCGATCGGTGCGTCGGTGGGTTCCACGCCAGTACCGTAGACCGCGTGTCCGCTGAAGTGGTAGCCGCCGCCGCGAAGTCGCCCGAGACCGGTCGGCGCGGGTTCGGGATCTACGTCCATGTGCCTTTCTGCGTCTCCCGTTGCGGCTATTGCGACTTCAACACCTATACGGCCGCCGAGCTCGGCGCGGGCGTCTCCCGCGAGACCTACGCCGGGCTGGTGCGCGCCGAGATCGGCCGGGCCGCGGCGCTGTTCGGGTCCGTGCCGCGGGTCGACACCGTGTTCTTCGGCGGCGGCACCCCCACGCTGCTGCCGGCCGCCGATCTGGCCGCGGTCCTGGCCGAGATCGACGACCGATTCGGGCTCGCCGACGGTGCCGAGGTGACCGCCGAGGCCAACCCCGAGTCGGTGGACGCCGGGTACCTCGCCGAACTGCGCGCGGGCGGCTTCACCCGCCTGTCGATCGGCATGCAGTCGACCGCCCCGCACGTCCTGCGCGTCCTCGACCGCGAGCATTCCCCGGCCAAGGCCCTGGCCGCCGTCGAGCACGCCCGCAACGCCGGTTTCGAGCACGTCAGTCTCGACCTGATCTACGGCACCCCCGGCGAGACCGCCGCCGACTTCGCCGCGAGTCTGGCCGCCGCGGTCGACTCCGGGGTCGACCACGTCTCGGCCTACTCGCTGATCGTCGAGGAGGGCACCGCGCTGGCCCGCCGCATCCGCTCCGGCCGGGTCCCGCGGCCCTCCGACGACGTCGCCGCCGACCGGTACCTGGCCGCCGAGGCCGCGCTCGGCGAGGCCGGCTTCTCCTGGTACGAGGTCTCCAACTGGGCCCGTTCGCCGGAGGCGCGCTGCCGCCACAACCTCCTGTACTGGGACGGCGGCCACTGGTGGGGGGCGGGCCCCGGCGCCCACTCCCACCTGCCCGGGCTGCGCTGGTGGAACCACAAGCACCCCTCGACCTATGCGACCGCGCTGGCCGGCGGCCTGCCGCTCGCCGAGCACGAGGAGCTCTCGGACGAGGACCGGTACTTGGAAAGCGTGATGCTCCTGACTCGCCTCGAACAAGGTCTCCCGGTATCGTGGCTGCGTGCGAACGGTTTGGCAGCCGCGCAGCAGGTGGTCGCCGATGGCCTGGCCCTCCTCGAGGGCGGGCGCCTTCGCCTCACCCTTCGAGGACGCCTGCTCGCCGATGCGGTAGTGAGGGATCTCACGGCCTGATCGGCGCCCCCCGACAATCCCCCCAATACTCCGGAGCCATCGATGCACCACTCACTCCAGTCCTCCGCCGTGCGCCGCCGCGGCCTCCTCACCGGGGCGCTCGCCGGCGTCGCCGGGGTCGCGGCCTGCTCGGACGAGGAGGAACCGCCGCCGGTGGACGAGGGCGGCGTCGGCGCGGCCGAGGAGACCACCCCGTCCGAGTCGCCCTCGCCCGAGCCGCCCCAGCCGCTCACCATCACCCACGTCGGCGACACGTTCCCCGGCTCCCACCCCAACCGGCTGCCCTCCGACGGCGGCGCGAGCTTCTTCGAGGGCGTGGCCGACGAGCTCAGCGGCGACGTCGTCATCGCCAACATGGAGGGCGCCCTGTCGACCCTGGAGTTCGACAAGTGCGGCGGCGGCTCGTGCACCTACTTCCGGCTCCCCGGCGAGTACGCCGGGGTCTTCGCCGAGGCCGGCATCGACGTGCTCAACATCGCCAACAACCACGGATGGGACGCCGGACCCGACGGCGCCGCCCAGACCGTCGAGGCGGTGAACGGCGCCGGCATGGAGCTGGCCGGCATGAAGGACGAGGTCGTCACCGTGGAGGCCCGGGAGCTGACGGTCGCGGTGGTCGGCTTCGCGCCCTACTACTTCTACACCGACGTGCGGGACCTGGACGCGGTCGCCGCGCTGGTCTCGGCCGCCAAGTCCAGCGCCGACCTGGTGGTGGCCACCGCCCACCTCGGCGCCGAGGGCACCGACCAGCGCCACGTGCCCGAGGGGGTCGAGAACTACCTGGGCGAGAACCGCGGCGACACCCGTGCGTTCTGCCACACCTGCGTCGACTCCGGGGCCGACCTCGTCGTCGGCCACGGCCCGCACGTGCTGCGCGGCATGGAGCTGTACAACGACAAGCTCATCGCCTATTCGCTGGGCAACTTCGGCGGCGGGCAGAACCTGTTCTCCATCGACGGGCACCTGGGCATCTCCGGCATCCTCAAGGTCGACCTGCTCGAAGACGGCACGCTCACCGGCGGGCGGATCGTCCCCAGCCGGATGGACGACCGCGGTTACCCTCAACTGGACGCCGACGGGGCGGCGATCGACTCGCTCAACGAGCTGGCCGCCGACTTCGGCGAGGCCGGCGTCACCGTCGACGGCGACGGCGCGCTCGTCCTCCCGGACGTCCGAGGCGGCGCCTAGACTGGCACTCTGAGGCAGGGAGTGCCAAACTTGAGTCCGGTCGGATAAGGGCAAGCGCGACAGCGAAGGGACGTGGCCGCGATGGACGATCGCAAGCTCGAAGTGCTGCGTGCCATCGTCGAGGACTACGTCGCCACCCAGGAGCCGGTGGGGTCGAAGGTGGTGGCCCAGCGCCACGGCCTCGGTGTGTCCGCGGCGACCGTCCGCAACGACATGGCCTACCTCGAGGAATCCGGCTACATCCACCAGCCGCACACCTCGGCGGGCCGCATCCCCACCGACAAGGGCTACCGCCTGTTCGTCGACCGGCTCGGCAAGATCAAGCCGCTCTCGACCGCCGAGCGGCGCGCGGTCCACCGCTTCCTGGCCGAGGCGCTCGACCTCGACGACGTCGTCACCCGCACCGTGCGGCTGCTCTCGCAGCTCACCCACCAGGTCGCGGTCGTCCAGTACCCGAGCCTCAACCGCTCGACCGTGCGCCACCTGGAGCTGGTCTCCTTGGGGCCGGGCCGGCTCATGCTGGTCATGATCACCGACACCGGCCGGGTCGAGCAGCGCCAGTTCGAGCTGTCGACCGACCTGTCCGAGGACGACATCCTGGATCTGCGCAAGCTCATCAACGAGCAGCTCCAGGGCAAGCCGCTCACCGACGCCCCCGGCATCATCGCCGACCTGTCCGACCTGGCCCGGCCGGAGCTCGGCACCGCCGTCGCCGAACTGGCGCGCGTCCTGCTCGAGACCGTGGTCGTCCGGGCCGAGGACCGAATCGCCGTGGCCGGTGCGGCCAACCTCACCCGCCACGCCGCCTATTTCTCCGGATCGCTCCGTTCGATCCTCGAGGCGCTGGAGGAGGAGGTCGTGCTCATGCAGTTGCTGGGCCGGGCCGACACCGGTCCGCTGCTGACCGTCCGCATCGGCGACGAGAACGAGATGGACGACTTCCGCGAGACCGCCGTGGTCACCGCCGGGTACGGGCCCGGAGCGGTGGTCGGGCACATGGGCGTGCTGGGACCGACCCGCATGGACTACCCGGGCACCATCGCCGCCGTCCGCGCGGTGGCCCGGTACGTCTCCGAAATTCTGGAACAGAACCGCTGACAAGGGACTATGAGAGCGCACGTGGCTAAGGACTACTACGGGATCCTCGGTGTCGACAAGAACGCCGACGAGGACGAGCTCAAGAAGGCGTACCGGAAACTGGCGCGCAAGTACCACCCGGACGTCAGCGACGAACCCGATGCCGAAGAGAAGCTCCAGGACATCAACGCCGCGTTCGAGGTCCTGATGGATCCGCAGAAGCGCGCGATCGTCGACTCCGGCGGCGACCCCTACGATCGCGCCGCCGCCGGGGGCGGGGCCGGGCCCGGCGGCCCGTTCATGGGCTTCGAGGACATCATGGACGCCTTCTTCGGCGGCTCCATGGGCGGCTTCGGCAGGCGCGGCCCGCGCTCGCGGCGCCGCCCCGGCTCGGACGCGCTCCTGCGCCTCGACCTCGACCTCGAACAGGTCGCCTTCGGCACCGAGTCGACCCTGACGGTCGACACCGCGGTGGTGTGCGACGAATGCGACGGCGCCTGCACCGAGGGCGATGAGACCCCGAGCACCTGCACCACCTGCGGCGGCTCCGGCGAGGTCCAGGTCGTGCAGCGCACGATCCTCGGCCAGGTCCGCACCGCCCGCCCCTGCTCGGCCTGCTCGGGCTACGGCACGGTCATCACCGACCCGTGCCGCAAGTGCGGCGGGGAGGGCCGCGTCCGCTCGCGGCGGCGGATCACCGTGAAGGTCCCGCCGGGCGTCGAGGACGGGATGCGCATCCGCCTCTCCGGCGAAGGCGAGGTGGGGCCCGGCGGCGGCCCGGCCGGCGACCTGTACGTGGAGGTCCACGAGAAGCCCCACGAGGTCTTCACCCGCGACGGCGCCGACCTGCACTGCCGGGTCCGGGTGCCGATGACGCAGGCGGCCCTGGGCACCAAGCTGAACGTCCACACCCTCGACGACCAGGTCGAGATCGAGGTCGCGCCGGGCACCCAGCCGGGCACGATCAAGAAGGTCCGCGGCGCCGGCGTGCCGAAGCTGCGCGGCGGCGGCGCCCGCGGCGACCTGTACGTCGACCTCGACGTGCGCACGCCGACCAAGCTCGACACCGAGCAGGAGGAGCTGCTGCACAAGCTGGCGACCCTCCGCGACGAGGAGATCAAGGAAGTGAAGACCGGCTCCGGCTTCTTCTCGAAGATGAGAGACGCTTTCAACGGCCACGCCTAGATGGATCCGGTCTTCCTGGTCGAGGCGCTGCCCGACGGCGCCTCGACCGTCCTCGACGGCCCCGAGGGGCACCACGCCGCCGACGTGCAGCGGCTCCGGCCCGACGAGCGCCTGACCCTGACCGACGGCTCCGGCGCGCTCGCGCGGGCGCGGGTGACCGGGGCCGAACGCGGGCGCCTCCACCTGGAGATCCTCGAGCGCCGGACCGTCCCCGAGCCCGACCCGAAGCTCACCGTCGTGCAGGCGCTCCCCAAGGGAGACCGCGGCGAACTGGCCGTCCAGATGCTCACCGAGACCGGCGCCGACGAGGTCGTGCCCTGGGCCGCCGCCCGGTCGATCACCCAGTGGAAGGGTCCGCGCGGCGACAAGGCCCGCGCCAAATGGGCCGCCGCCGCCCGCGAGGCCACCAAGCAGGCCCGCCGCGCCCACCTGGCCCGCGTCGCCGAACTCCACACCACCAAGCGGCTCCTCGACCGCCTGCGGCCAGCCGCCCAGGTCCTGGTCCTCCACGAGACCGCCGCGCAGCCGCTGTCCCAGGTCGACCCGGCCGCCTCCGGCGAGATCGCGCTCGTGGTCGGACCCGAGGGCGGCATCGGCCCCGGCGAGCTCGACGCCCTCGCCGAGTTCGGCCCTCGCGTGCGGCTCGGCCCGACCGTCCTGCGCACCTCCACCGCCGGGCCCGCCGCCCTGGCGGTCCTCCAAGCCCGCCTCGGCCGCTGGTAATAAGATCGCGCAATGACCGATCCGGACTGCATCTTCTGCAAGATCGTCGCCGACCAGATCCCGTCCCAGCGGGTCCGCGAGACCGAGCGCGTCCTGGCCTTCCGCGACATCAACCCCAAGGCCCCCACGCACGTGCTGGTCATCCCCAAGGACCACCACGCCGACGTCGCCGCCCTGGCCCGGCGCGACCCGAACCTGGCCGCCGAGGTCCTCACCGTCGCCGCCGACGTGGCCGACGACGACGGCGTCACCGAGACCGGCTGGCGGATGCTGGCCAACTCCGGCCGCAACGCCGGACAAGAGGTCGACCACGTCCATGTGCACGTATTCGGCGGCAAACCGCTCGGACCGATGCTGTCGGGCTGAAAGCTCAAGCGGTTGGGGATTTCGCATTGTCGGGCCTCGGCGCGGAGTTCTACCATTGAGGCATCGCAAGCGGCGGTCACCGGATCGCCGTTCATCTCCAATTGGGAAGCAGGTGGCGAACAGCCCGTACGGGCGAAGCCTATGACCGACCGCTCTACGCAAACCGGCCAGATCACCTCGACGATCACCGTCGCCGACCAGCGGGCGCTCATGGCCCTGCTCGGCCGAGCTGACGAGAACCTCCGGTACATCGAGAACCGCAGCCCGGGCGTCGACCTGCACGTCCGCGGCGACACCATCACCATCACCGGCGTCAACGGCGAGGCTCACGCGACCGAACGGCTCATGAAGGAGCTGCTCGCCTTGATCGAGAACGGCGAGAACGTCGATCCCGACATCATCCGGCGCACCGAGACCATGCTCGAAACCGCTCCCGCCGAGCGGCCGGTCGACGTGCTCACGCACAACATCGTCTCCCGCCGCGGCAAGGCGATCCGGCCCAAGACCCTGGGCCAGAAGCGCTACGTCGAGTCGATCGACGAGCACACCGTGATCTTCGGCATCGGACCGGCCGGGACCGGCAAGACCTACCTGGCCATGGCCAAGGCCGTGCAGGCCCTCCAGGCCAAGGAGGTCAACCGGATCATCCTGACCCGGCCCGCCGTCGAAGCCGGCGAACGGCTCGGCTTCCTGCCCGGCACCCTGGGCGAGAAGATCGACCCGTACCTGCGGCCGCTCTACGACGCGCTCCACGACATGGTCGACCCCGCCTCGATCCCCAAACTGGTGGAGGCCGGCACCATCGAGGTCGCCCCGCTGGCGTTCATGCGGGGCCGGACGGTGAACGACGCGTTCATCATCCTCGACGAGGCGCAGAACACGACCGCCGAGCAGATGAAGATGTTCCTGACCCGGCTCGGGTTCGGTTCGAAGATGGTGGTCACCGGTGACGTGACCCAGGTCGACCTGCCCCGCGGGACCGCATCGGGCCTCCGCGTGGTCCGGGAGATCCTGGGCGGGGTCGACGACGTGTCCTTCACCAACCTATCGGCGAACGACGTCGTCAGGCACCAGTTGGTCAGCGACATCGTCACCGCCTACGAGCGGTGGGACGCCGCACGGGCCGAAGCCGACGAACCGAAGAAGGGGCAGCGGGGCAGCCGTGGGCATTGAGATCGCCAATGAGTCCGGGCAGGCGGTGGACGAGTCCGGCATCGTCGACGCCGCCCGCTTCGCCCTCGGCGAGATGGGCGTCAACCCGCTCGCCGAACTGTCGGTCATGATCGTCGACCTCGACCACATGACCGCGCTCAACAAGCGCTGGATGGGCGGCACCGGCCCCACCGACGTGCTGTCCTTCCCGATGGACGACGCCATGCCGAGCCGGCCGGACTCCACCGAGCCGACCACGCCGATCCTCGGCGACCTCGTCCTCTCACCAGACGTGGCCGAGGCGCAGGCCAGGGACGCCGGGCACTCCACCACCGACGAGCTGCACATGCTCACCGTCCACGGGGTGCTCCACGTCCTCGGCTACGACCACGCCGAACCCGAGCAGGCCAAGGAGATGTTCGGCCTGCAGAACCGGTTGCTCGAAGCCTGGCGCGCCGGACGGCGCGCCGCGCAGGGAGCGGAGAGTTAGGTCCCGATGGGCTTGGACTACACCCTTCTCGCCACGGCGGTCGCCCTCATCCTCCTCGCCGGGCTGGCCGCCATGGTCGACTCTGCGGTCAACGCCGTCTCCCCGGCGCGGTCGGCCGAACTGGCCGAACAGCACCGGCGCGGCGCCGCCGCCCTCGTCCGCATCACCGACGACCTGCCGAAGCACCTGAACCTGCTCATCCTGCTGCGGGTCGGCTGCGAGTCCGCCTCGATCGCGGTCATGGCCGTGGTCGCCTTCCACACCTGGGACGGCTCCTGGCTCGCGGTGGGCCTGACCGCCGTGATCATGACCGTCGTGTCGTTCGTGATCATCGGCGTCGGGCCCCGCACCATCGGCCGCCAGCATGCTTACCCGATCGCCCTGGCCGCGGCCGGACCGGTCCACCTGCTGGGCGCCGCGCTCGGTCCGCTCGCGCGGCTGCTGATCCTCATCGGCAACGCCGTCACCCCCGGCCGGGGCTTCCGCGAGGGCCCGTTCGCGACCTCCCAGATCGAGATCCGCGAGATGGTCGACGCCGCCGAGGCCTCCGGCACGGTCGACCACGACGAGCGCGACATGATCGAATCGGTCTTCGCCCTCGGCGACACCGTCGCCCGCGAGGTGATGGTGCCGCGCACCGCAATGGTGTGGATCTCCGCCGATCAGGCGGCCTCCGAGGCGAAGCGGGTCGCGCTGCGGTCGGGCTTCTCCCGCATCCCGGTGATCGGCGAGGACCTCGACGACGTGCGCGGCGTCGCCTACCTCAAGGACCTCGCCCGCCTCGACGCCGACGACCCGCCGGTGGCCGAGGTGATGCGGTCGGTCTCGTTCGTGCCCGACTCCAAGCCCGTCGACGACCTGCTGCGCGAGATGCAGACCGCGCGCATCCACATCGCGATGGTGGTCGACGAGTACGGCGGCACCGCCGGGCTGGTGACCATCGAGGACATCCTCGAGGAGATCGTCGGCGAGATCACCGACGAGTACGACGACGAGCTGCCGCCGGTCTCCTGGCTCGACGACCGGTCGGCGCGCGTGACCGCCCGGTTCGGCATCGACGACCTCGCCGAGCTGTTCGGCGCCGAGCTGCCCGAGATCGACGTCGACACCGTCGCCGGGCTGCTGGCGCACGAGCTCGGCAAGGTGCCGCTCGCCGGCGACCGGGCCGTCCTGGCCGGACTGGAGCTGACCGCGGAGGGTACCGTTGGCCGGCGCAACCGCATCGAGACGGTGCGCGTGAGCCGCCTGCCCGAGGCCGACGACACCGTCCGCGCCGAGGCGCCGTCCACCGACCATGAGAGGCACGAAGTAAATGTCTGAGCCGACCGCCGAGGCCCTCGATCCCGAGGACGCCAAGCTCGTCACCCTCGCCCGGGGGGCCGCCGGGAGGGTGCAGCAGACCACCGGCGCGGCCGTCCGCGACGGCATCGGGCGCACCTACGCCTCGGCCGCGGTCGACCTGCCCTCCCTGCGTTTGACGGCGCTGCAGGCGGCCGTGGCGCAGGCGTTCGCCGCCGGGGCCGACACGCTCGAGGCCGCCGTGGTCTTCGGGGCCGCCGCCGACGACGAGGGCGTCAAGGCCGCCCGCGAGATCGCCGCCGACCTCGCCGTCTACGCGGTGGTCGGCAAAGAGGTGAACCGTCTTGGGTGAGGACGCCTACCGGGCCGGATTCGCCTGTTTCGTGGGCCGTCCCAACGCGGGCAAGTCGACGCTGACGAACGCGATCATGGGCCGGAAGATCGCCATCACCTCCAAGCGTCCGCAGACGACCCGCCACGTCGTCCGCGCCATCCTGCACCGGCCCGACTCGCAGCTCATCCTGGTCGACACCCCGGGCCTCCACCGGCCCCGCACGCTGCTGGGCGAGCGGCTCAACGAGCAGGTGCGCCAGACCTGGTCCGAGGTCGACGTCATCGGGGTGTGCCTGCCCGCCGACGAGAAGCCCGGACCGGGCGACCGGTTCATCGCCGAGGAGATCCGGAACCTGCGCGCCAAGGTCGTGGCCGTGGTCACCAAGATCGACCTGGTGAGCAAGAACAATCTGGTCCGGCACCTGACGAACGTGTCCGAGCTGGCCGACTTCGCCGACATCGTGCCCGTCTCGGCCAAGACCGGGGAGAACCTCGAGACCCTGGTGGACGTGTTCGCCGGGCACCTGCCCGAGTCGCCGCAGCTCTACCCGGACGGGATGGTCACCGAGGAGCCCGAGCGGGTCATGATGGCCGAGCTGGTCCGGGAGGCCGCCCTCGAAGGCGTCCGCGACGAACTCCCGCACTCCCTGGCCGTCGTCATCGAGGAGATCGAGGACGAGCAGAGCGAGGGCGGGCCGCGCAAGAAGATCTGGGCCGAGATCTACGTCGAGCGCCAGAGCCAGAAGGGCATCGTCATCGGCAGGCGCGGCGAGCGGCTGAAGCGGGTGGGCACCAAGGCCCGCAAGGGCATCGCCGAGCTCATCGGCGGGCGCGTGTACCTCGATCTGCACGTCCGGGTCGCCAAGGAATGGCAGCGCGACCCGAAGCTGCTCAAGCGCCTCGGCTTCTGATCCGGCCCCGGCGCGGCTCGAACGGGCCCGCCTGTTTCAGCGCACTTGTGCGCACCGTATGCGCACGAACGCGCACAAGTGAGTAGTGACAGCCCTCACCGAACCCTCGCTTGCACGCCGTTTCCGGCATCATGTACGCTTAATACATCGACGCGGGATAGAGCAGCTCGGTAGCTCGCCAGGCTCATAACCTGGAGGTCGTAGGTTCAAATCCTGCTCCCGCTACCAAGAAATACCAGGTCAAACCCGGTTTCCTCACCAGAGGGAGCCGGGTTTTTCCATCCGTGTTGCTCGTTCGTTGCTCAGATGAACCATGATCACTCGGCACAACCCTGAATTACCAGCAGTCATCATCGTGATCTGTATCACTAAAATAGCTATCGTCCTCCGGTGCAACGAAAACACGATCCCTATTCGAGTGTAGATGCGGAGCCGTGGACGCTTGGAGCGTCGAGGTCTGCGGGAATGATGTGCCCAGCGGGAAAGAGCTCAGCTCGCACTAGCTTGTCATCTTGGTAGGCGAACAGCATCGCAGCTGGCTGGGTGTAGGTGGCCTCTTGTGCTGGTTGCACACCCAGGTTCCGGTCATGCGGTGTGTACTCGACCTGGATCTTGAGGATCTTGGCTGTTGCCGCAAATACCTGGTTATCGATCCTGGCCGCCTTGACTGGAATGGTCTTCCGGGGTTCAGGGATGATCGACCAAGCCTTGAGAGTGGGGAGTCCCAACCCAGGCATTCCCTTGAACCAGTCGGCGAGGTCCAGACGCGTTCGGCCGTCAGCTTGCAGGTTACGTTCCAGGGCAGAACGGAAAACCCCGCTTTGCAGGGCTCGATCGAGCTCGAGAGGGGCCTCGACTTTTGGGTTGGCTATCCAGGCAATGAGTTCCTCGTTCGTGGAGAAGTACTTCATATGTCCGACGTGGCGGACATGTGCCTCTCGGAGAAGATCCGGGTGCAACCGGCCGTCATCGCCTTGGAAACCCTTGTCAGCGGAGACGAAAATGGGGTTCTGTGACTGCTCCGCGGCGTTCAGGAAGGACAGCCAGGCTACGACGTCGCGTCCGCCCCTGACGCCCTGCGCGCCAGCCAGTGCCGGCCGAATCCGACTGGCCTCGCGGTGCATTGCCTCTTTCTCAGCGTCTTCCGGGGCTGGCAGCACCTCTTGGATGACACGCCGTACACCCTCCTCGTACTGCTTGACCGCCGATGAGATCGAAGGTGCGTAGCGAGGTTCGCCGGTGCGCAGGAACTCGATGCACCCTGTCCAGGTCGCCACCTCCCGCGTGAGTCGCATCCGCGCCGATGTTTGCTGGTCCTCTGGCTGCGTCGTGTCGAGTGCTCGCTCGAGAAGCTTCTCGATCTTGCGTCGGTAGGAACTCGTCAGCTCCGTCATTACGATCTCTGGGATCGCCAGACGGATGCGTCGCTCCGCGGCGACCGCCCGCAGCAGCGTCATCTCTGGCATGAACAGATGCCCATCGATGAGCTGATTCGTATCAAAGACGATTCTGTGCATGGCACCCAGTCTATCGCCCACGGTGATCCATAAGAGCAGCGCAGGGGGCGCGGACTGAATCCTCAAGTGCAACGTCGTAGTACGTCATTCGCTCGTAGATAACGATGTTGTAGCGATTCCGCTGCCCGGGTGCTGGGAGGTAAAATCATTCGACCGAACCCAACCGCTTGATCGCGACGGCCGAAGAACCCAAGCGCAACATCCAGCAAACCAGGAGCACTATGCCCGATTATGATTTTAAGACACTGTCTCCTGCAGACTTTGAGCTGCTCGTACGCGACTTGCTGAATGCCGAGCATGGCTGGCGTCTTGAGGCTTTCGGGCATGGTCGCGACGGAGGTGTTGATCTCCGAGGGCAAACCAGTGATGGCAGCCTCGTAATTCAATGTAAGCACTATGCAGGGTCGACATTCGGGGATCTCCTCAAGGCTGCGAAGAGTGAACGGTTCAAGCTCGAAACCGAAAACCCAGATCGGTATATATTTGTTACTTCTCAGAATCTCAGCAAGACTCAAAAGGACACCTTGTGTGGCGAGCTGAGGCCATATCTAATGGATTCTCACGATCTCTTGTCGCGGCTTGACCTAAATGAATTGCTAGGTCGACACGCGAAGATCGAGGAACGGAATTTTAAACTGTGGCTAGCATCCGATACCGTTTTGAGGAGAATAGTTCAGGCTGGGCTATGGGAGCGGAATGAAGCTCTCCTCGAAGATATCCGTGACCGGGTCCAGCTCTATGTAGCGAACGCAGGGTTTGATCAAGCAAGGGATGTTCTCAACTCGCAGGGGGTAGTTGTACTCACGGGAGCTCCAGGTGTCGGAAAGACCATGCTAGCGGAAATGCTGCTGCTCTCACACTGGTATGAAGGCTGGCAAGTTATACAATTGTCAGATATTAAAGAAGCCTGGGATAGTACCGTTCGGGGCAGGCAACAGATATTCTTTTTCGACGACTTTCTAGGTCAGACCGACTTGAGTGAGCGTAGTAGAGCTAGCGATTCTCAAATTACCCGATTCATGCGCAGTTTGGAACGAGACCCTAGCAACCGTCTGGTGATGACAACCCGGACGCAGATTCTTAATCAGGCGAAACTTATTAGCGAGGAAGTCCGACGCGCCGAATTCAACCCGAGTCAATATATTGTGAAACTGGCAGATTATGGACCATTTGAGCGTGCGCAAATTCTCTATAATCATCTGTACTACTCAGTGCAAGACCGCGAAGTTATACGCGAGTACGTTGCCGATAGGCGATACCATGAAGTGATTTATCATCCGAACTACTCTCCGAGAATCATTGAGCAAGTGATCCGAAGGAGAGTTTCGTCTGCAAGAGAGCTGGATGACGCGATCCGTACCGCGCTAGATAGGCCAATCGAGCTCTGGGGAACAATGTTTGAGACAGTTCTCTCTTCGGCGGCGCAGAAAATCGTAATCACAATCTCCTCATTTCCCGTCGAAGGAGTTCGACCGGAGATCCTGCGAAAACTGTGCGCTGCGGATCTGACGCCAATCCAGTACAACCATGCTCTGAAGCCGCTGGAAGGGACCTTTGTGTCGATTCAGCATCGGCCGCGTCATACAGTCCCGACAATCGCGTATGCTGATCCCAGTGTTCGAGACTATATTCTTGCGTTTCTTGATGGGGAAACAGAGTACGTAGTACAGCTCATCCAAGGTGCCACGGAACTAAGTCAAATTGCTACTCTACTTGACTACGCCAGTGCTGTTGTGAGCGGCGGCACGAAATTTCCCGGCATTGCTTCAGCAATTAGATCAAACCAACGTATGGTCGCGGACTCGGTGCGGAAAATAATCCACGATAGCGATCCTGCATCGCGAATCGAAGAAGGACGACTCGCATTCCCTATCATGAAGCCACTAGTGCACTTGCTTGGACACGCCTCATTCCACATGCCAACTGAGCTGCCTGACCTTGTTCAGATCGCCTTTGACCTCGCTGAGCGCTGCGACTATCAACTCCTTGAAGAGACTCTTGAGGGCATGGCCTATATGGTGATTCGAGATCCAGAGACGTTCGAGCTTATAATGCCAACCTTGATTCCGAAACTCCTAAAAGCCTGGGGTCATGAAGTAATCCAATCTGACAGATTGATGGACTTTGCGAATTTCGTCGAGCAGCACGAAAGCTTCTTGGGGCAATTCACTGATCCTCAGGAACTTGTACGGGAAGCAGCCCTTTCGGCGTTGCAAGCCGATCTGGATGCTCTGAACGACAATCGTAGTTCAATCCATGCTGACATGGAATGGATTGATGGCGTTGAAGAAGCCGCAGTTGCGACGGGGGTACTTGAGCAGCTCAGCCCCGAGATTACTCGTGAGCGCATTGAGACTTTGGAAGAATACGATATAGAAGAATACGACTATGTGGGTGCGTATGAATCTGCCTCTAAACCAGTCCTTGGGGCGGGGATCAGTCAGCAGGCCCGAGAGCCTGCACGGAACCAAGAGATCGAAATCGATGCCATGTTCGACAATCTAAGCTAGCGACCTCGTGCATGGTTGTGGTTGGCGCGCAACAGCTCCTGTGTGCGGCTGAGTTCAGCTCGAGGAACCGGTCGCGCGGGCGGCGGTCTGCTGGTGTGAGAGCAGTCCGGCGACGGCTCCGATGATGTCGGTCATGGGCTCGCGGCGGCCGTGGTGGCGGGCGAGGGACCGCCAGTTCTTCAGATGCGCGATGCCGTGCTCAACACGGATCCGCCGGGACGAGTGCGCATGGCGCTGCTCGGCCAGGAGTGCCTCGTACCAGGCCGGCGGGTGCTTCTTGAACTTCCGGTGCGGTGGTGTCACGACCCGTCCACCGGATTCGGTCCCGAGCCCCTGGTATCCGGCATCGGCCAGCATGGTCGTGTCGTTCTCGGCGGCCAGCAGCTCCGGCAGCCCTAGCTGCCGGGCGTGGGTGATGTCCGCGCGGCTGCCGGGCACCGCTGGGCTGCAGTACAGCACGCGTCCCTCGGTGTCGGTGACGACCATGGTCTTCACCGCGTTCTGCTTGGTCTTGCCGGAGACGAACCGGTCGCGGCCTGGGCTGCCTTCCGCGGGTCGGCGGACGCGGATCTCGGTGCCGTCGACGATGCCGGCCTGTCCGGTGGCGCCGAGGTGGTCGACGACCTCGGCGAGGGTGCGCAGCCGGACGCCAGGAGCGATGGAGCAACCCCGAGCGGCCAGTAACGGCCGGATCTCACCGACAGCGCGGGTGATGGTGGAGCGGTCGACGCCGAACCAGCAGGCGAGCACGTCATGGGTGACGCCGTGCCGCAGGTTCACCAGGGTGGCCAGGAGTCGGTCGATGAAGACCAGCCGGTGCTTCGCTCCGGCGCCGATGGCTCGGCTCCGCGGCCGGGAGACCAGGCGGTCGATGCGCTGCTGCTCCCAGATCGGTCCGATCTCGGCCTCGATCGCGGCGATCACCTCGGGTGTCAACCCGGTGATCCGCCGGTCGCCAACGATCGCATCCCGCACTCCGGTCCCCACCATGGACCTATGATCCACGTTGAAGGCCTTGTGCGCCAACCACAACCATGCACGAGGTCGTTAGGACGGCCGCTATCCGCGTTCGTTGAGCGCCTCGAACTACCTCCTTCGCTCTTCTTCGGCGAACCGGCGTTCGGGCGAAGTTCGAAACCGGCGTTGGGGGAGATGTCGGGGCTCTGGTGCAGAGTTGGACCATGGCGATACGAAAACTCCCGGACCTCACCCCCGAACAAGTGGTTCAGTTGCAGGACGCGTTGCTGGAGAACGCCAACGCTCTCCTGACATCGGCGCTCGCCCTCCTGGATCAGGGCCAGGTGGCCCTTGCAAGATCGTTGGCAGTCCTGGGGTTGGAGGAATCAGGCAAGGCGATCGCAATCCATGAGCGGCGAGTCGCCATTGTCAGTGCACCAGAGGGTGAACCCTTCAGATGCGACGATTTGGATCAGCTGTGGGCAAGTCATGAGCAAAAGCTTCACAAGGTGTACTACTTCTTGCTCGAAGAGCCGTACTGGTTTGATCGAGAACCTCCTGACTCGGGCCGGAATGCAGCCCAGCTTGGCACGATCAAGTCCTGGGCACGCCGCCACGACAGGTGGAAGCTGCGAGGCTTCTACGTGGATCTTGACAAGCTCGGAAACGTTAAGATGCCCACGGACGCAGATGACAAGACAACCCTGCGTGAAGTCATCGAGCGAGTTCATCAGATTGGATGGCAGCTTCGACTAGGTGAGCACATCGAAGGCCAGCAACAAGATGAACGCGAAGCGGGCTTTCCTCCGCTATCCGACGAGAGCTTGGAGTGGCTTGACGCGAACGCCAAAAACATTGACGGCTCACCGAATGAGTTCCACCAGTCGTTGCGGCAGGGAGTGCCGGGGCAATCCTTGTCCAATGCTGCTTACCGCTTCAACCTCCCCGGATCGGACCAGAACCCGTTCCCCAACTTCGGAAAGCCCGGATACGAAGCTGAGACCATCGAGCTCATCGCGTTGGCGGAAGAACTGGGCCAGGAGGATAGCGAGTGAGTACTGATACTTTGGCGGTGATCGGTGCATTGGCTGGAACTATTGGCGCGCTGACAGGGGTTGTCTCAGCTGTCTGGCAGATTCGGGTGCACCAGCGCTTCGGCCGACTGATCTCTATCAAGCTGTCAAATCTGATCCCAGTTTACGGACCGCCCTATGCCCCTGAGTTCCATGATGACGATCAGGTGGCGATAAACGTGTTCAATCGAGGCGGCGCGTCCGTGACTGTACTGAACTACGGTGTCAGCATGGGGCGACCAAAGAAGGGCATCAATTTGTTCGTGCTCGATCCGCATGTGATCTCCACGCAGCTGCCAGCCGTGCTTGAGCCAGGGGGCCGCCCAGTTCAGGTGACGGTTCCAGTCGGACAGTTGCGAGAAGCGCACGCGAAGCGCAACCTCCCATTCAGGCAGATGCGCCCATGGGTTGAACTCGGGGACGGGCGACGGATTTATGCGAGAAGCGGCGTTCCCCTAGCGTAGCGCAGGGTTCGACTGGTCGCGATTCCTATACGAAAAGGTTGCTGCTATGCACTTTTCCGGCCCCAGGCAGAGCGCTAAGCGTCTTCAGGAGCGAGGATAGTATTGCATCGATTCCCGACCAATCCTGGCTGCCCCTCAATGACGGATCAGACTGGAGTGCACGAACCTTCGCCTTGAACCTCTTCTGAATATTGGATTTGTCCGCTACCTCGCCTTGGTATCGGCTGATGCCAGGCAGTCGTCCTTTCCAATGCACCGGATGAAGTCCGTCCGCCCCGGAGAGAACATCCGTTCCCAGATACAGCTCTATTGACCCAGCTAGTCCGTTCACATTCATCTTAGCGGTACCTTGAGGCCCAACGGTTGGATAATTCCTAGCCAATTGAATGTCCGGATAGTGCGTAACCGCGAAGTGGGAGGGAAGCTTGAAACCTCTCAAGCCTGATACGGCCTCGTAGGCTGCGCTGTCATTGTCAAGCAGGGCAATGACTCGATTCCTTATTCCGGCTGCAGTAAAGCTCTTCAGGTTCCTTACAACACTTCCTGCTCCTCCTTCCACGCCCACGGCGTGCTCAAAAAATCTGATGTAAGGCGCCAAGTGCGGTTTGACGATGCGAATTCCATCATTCAGTACTTCGGCATCAAACGTTCCTTCCGTAAGTACAATTGTGGGTTCAAGGCCGAGATCCCAACTTGTGGGGTCATCCCATATCTCTTCCTTATTTCGTGCGAGGCAGCACCCTCCGCCATCCTCGGTAAGGTCTATGGTGATTATCTTGCCATCTGGCACGTGTGCTACGATCGCCCTTAGTACCACTCGAATATCCGCGTACTCATCAAAAGGCCAAATATAGGCATCATCATACTTCAGATGGTACCTGACGGGTCCTCCTGAAATGGTTCCTTGGATATCATTCCACCAATCTTCAAATTTTTCATTGAGAAGTGTGTCAATTCTCGAATCGACTTCGGCGAGCATTTCCTCTCGGTCAGAGTTGCTTTCCATCTGACGGATGTATCCAGCGATATTTCTTTGGGATTCTACGTCCGAGTTCACGTGAAGCAAGTAGGCATCCTTGACCGCATCTTTGCCAATACCCATTGCATCGAGTCGATCCCGCAGTTCTCGCGCCTGAATCTGAACCACATAGACTTCCTCGTCAGGATCAGGTTGCTCGTGTGAAGCTACGCGCCAATATGTCGCATACCAGCGCGCCTGCGAGCCGGTCAATACCTTGACCGGACTGTCGACAAACAGATACTCAAGGCCGACGGGCGGGACTGGCCAGTTGCGGATGTGGTGTACGAGTCGCCTATTGACATAAATTCCGTTATAGTGTCCCATTCATGACTCTCTTGTGATCTGGTGGGCGAACTCCAACTAGAGTAGACGCCATCTTCTGCCCAATCAAAGAGGAAATACCCTTAGGTCCGGCCCGACCTGGATCGGTAGGAAGGTCAAGTTAGTGAGCCTTCGACTTTCAGCGACGTATCGATCTACCCGGACTGGCAGAGAGCCCGGTTCCTTCCGGCCCCCATACTCTCCCCGAGGTGCAGATGATGCTCCGCATGACCTTTGATCTCGGCGTGACCGAGGCTCTCTAGATCCAGGGCGATGATGTGAAGGTCCGCTGCGAGCTCGGGCGCCAACAGTCCGCAGTTGGAGAGCTCACGGATCAGGTCAGCGGCCAGGGGCCCTGCGTCGCTGCCGTTGAGGGATCGCGGGAGACGATTTGCCAGGCTGTCCCCCAGGCGGATGCGAGGGCGTCATCGACTGCGGCTCGGTCAAGATCCGGAAGCGCCACATAGGTGTCGTGGGCGATGGTGATCGCGAGCTGTTGTGCTGCCGTGTTGGCGAGGCCGATGGTGCCTGTGAACGCCTCGGTGCTGTCAATAGTGAGAGCTGCGCTTGCTGCGGCCCACCATGAGTGGTGTCCTGCGCGGCCTTCTTCGGGGTAGGGGCCGAAGGGGTGTACGGGGTCGTCGGTGTTGGTGCGCATCTGGTCGCGGTGCGCGGCGGCGATGGCGATGGCGGTGCGCCAGCGGTCGTAGGTCGCTTCGTCGGTTGGGGCCTCGCCGAAGGCTTCGGTCCAGGCAGGTCGTTCGGTGACGGCTATGTCGGTGAGGTGGTCGACGCGGGCACTGAAAGCGCCTGCGACGTGGTCGAGGTAGTCGCGGAGTGCGGTGGGGACGGCGTCGCTGTGGTGGAGGACAGCGGGTGCGATGGCCCAGGGGAGCGGGAGCCTCCCCCCTTGATGGGGACACCCTGATCGCCGGGCCGGTAGGCTCGGCTGCAAGGAGCGATCAAGGTGACCTCAGGCAGCAAGTACACCGATGAGTTCAAGGCCGATGCGGTCCGTTTGTACGTGAACGACCCTGATTCGTCGTATGTCACGACCGCGCAGGCGTTGGGTATCTCGCCGAACACGCTCAAGAACTGGGTGCGCAAGGCCAGTGCGGGCAAACTCACGGCCGATGCCGCTGGGCAGAGCTCGAATCCGACGCTCGATGTAGCCTCCCAGGCTGTGATCGAAGCAGAGAACCGTCGCCTGAAAGCCGAAGTCGCCCGCCTGCGCGAGGAGCGCGACATCCTGCGCAAGGCGTCGGCGGTTCTTCTCCGCGCGACGGACTGAGCGAGCGTTATCAGTTCGTCGCCGATGCCCACCAGGCCGAAGGCTGGGCGGTCACCCGCCTGTGTGCCGCGCTGGGGCTGACGCGCTCGAAGTACTACCAGTGGAAGGGCACCAAGGAGGCCCGCCGTGCCCGCAAGGCCTCCGACGCGGCCGTGTTCGAACAGATCACGGCCGCCTGGAAGGACTCCGGGGAGTCCTACGGCTCGCCGCGGATCACCGCCGATCTGCGGCGAGCGGGGGTGCTGGTCAATGAGAAGCGCGTGGCCCGGCTGATGCGTGAGGGCGGGATCGAGGGCCGCTCGTGGCGCCCGAAGCGGCCGATCACCACCGTGCCCGACCCCGAGGCGCCGGCGGTGCCCGACCGGCTCGGACGGACCTTCACCGCCGAGGCCGTCGGCCAGAAGTACGTCTCGGACCTGACCTACCTGCCGCTGGCCGACGGCACGTTCCTGTATTTGACCTCGGTGATCGATCTGGCCAGCCGCAGGGTCGCCGGCTGGACGATCACCGACCACATGCGAGCCGAGGTCGTGGCCGACGCGTTCGAGGCCGCCAGGGGCACCCGCGGCACGCTGGCAGGCGCCATTGCGCACTCGGACAACGGCAGCCAGTACACCTCGCTCCTGTTCAGACAGTACTGCGAGCGGCACGGCCTCCTGCAATCCGCGCGGGAAAGTCGGCACCAGCGCCGACAACGCACTCGCTGAGTCCTTCCACGCCTCGCTCAAACGCGAACTGCTCGGCACCGGCGGCAGGTTCACCGACGCCGACACCGCCCGGCTGGAAGTGTTCTCCTACCTCAACTGGTTCAACCACCGCAGGCGGCACTCGTCACTCGGCTACGACTCCCCGGTCGAGTACGAACAGCGCCTCGCTACAGTCCCAACAACCGTCTAGATTCGGTGTCCCCATCTGAGGGGAAACTCCCAAGTCCATGACGTGCGCGTAGAGCTGATACGTGTAGACTTCCCGGGTTTTGACCTCGACAGTGATGTTCGGCAGCCAGATCTCCTCGACGTACTGCCTGAATGAGACCTGGCCGCGAACGAGGTGGTCGCCGCGCTGGGCGTCGACCTCGGCCTCCGCAGCCTTCCACTTTTTGTCGGCCTGCTTCTTCGTCGAGAAGGTTCCAGCGGACCTCCGGTCTCCCCGCCGATCGAAGTACACTGCGGTCCACCGTCGCTCGCCATCGGAGTTGTAGCGCTTGAGCGAATAACCCATGGATTCCCGTCCTGTTCTCGTTGCTGGTTCGTTGCTCTGATGAACCGCGCTCGAGCGGTACCTGCAGGCACGCACCGGTATGATTCCGGGAATCGTTCTCGCAGGTCAGGATGGAAGTTAGTTCGGCATTTCGCTGGTCACAAGGGTCCCTGTAGTTCCGACAGGACCGGGCTCATAACCTGGAGGTCGTAGGTTCAAATCCTGCTCCCGCTACCAACGCCCGGGCCATTCGGCCCGGGCTTTTTTCGTGCCCACTCGGGCCGAACTTGTAGAACTACGCTTTTATAAACCGTAGTTCTATAAGTTGGAGGCACAGTGGACAAGAGCCTCATCGGCCTGCACGACCACTACCGATGAGCGGCCCGACCTCGTTGCCTCCGTTGGTGCCCCGGCGTCTCCACGTTCGATTCCCGTCACGGCCGTCAGCCGTTCCCCGCTTCTTCACTGCTTGTTGGTGGAATCGCACCCGCCGGGGACATAGCGTCCGGAAGCGAGATTGAAGATTCAACGGTCAGTTCACCGTGGACCGGTGAAGCTGGTACGTGCCGTACTGCCATTGGAGCCGCTATGAGCCCCAGATCCTCCACCGCCGGGCACCGACTGCCGCTGCTCACCTCCCATCCGGGTGGGCGCTCGGCCATGACCTGCGAGTACCGATGCGGCAACGCCTGCAGCCACCCCGCCCCGAACCGCTCCGACAACGCCTACCTCGGCGACCTGATCGCCGGGGCCGTATCGCGGCGCTCCCTGTTCCGCGCCGGCGCGGTCGCCTCGGTCGCCATCGGCGCCGCCGGAACCGCCGCCGCGCCCGCAGCGGCCTCCCCGTCCGACACCGCCCCCGGAACGGCCCGTTGGGGCTGGACTCCCCGCGGCCTGGACTTCGACCCGGTCGACCCCAACACCGCCGACGAGGTCGTCGTCCCCTCCGGTTACGACAGCCAGGTCGTGATCCGCTGGGGCGACCCGATCCTGGAAGGCGCCCCCGAGTTCGACGCCGACGACCTCACCGCCGAAGCCCAGGCCGGACAGTTCGGCTACAACTGCGACTACCTGGCGCTGCTCGACCACCCGTGGGCCTGGCACAAGAAGGTGCTGTTCGCCAACCACGAGTACACCGACGAGCAGCTCATGTTCGCCGGCTACGACCCCGACAAGCCCACCCGCGAACAGGTCGAGATCGCCTGGGCCGCCCACGGCCTGTCCGTGGTCGCCCTCGAGGAGGACCACCGCTCCGGCGAACTCACCCCGATCGTCGGCCACGGCCTGAACCGCCGCTTCACCGCCTCCTCCGAGTTCGAACTCACCGGACCCGCCGCCGGCAGCGACCTGCTCCAGACCGCCGCCGACCCCACCGGCACCGCCGCGCTCGGCACCTTCAACAACTGCGGCGGCGGCACCACCCCGTGGGGGACGGTCCTGACCGCCGAGGAGAACTTCCACCAGTACTTCGCCAACGCCGGCGAGGTCACCGACCCCCAGGCCCGGGAGCGGCTCGACCGCTACGGCACGCCCACCGGCGCCTCCCGGCGCAAGTGGGAACGGTTCGACTCCCGCTTCGACGTCACCGCCGAACCCAACGAGATCAACCGCTTCGGCTACATCGTCGAGGTCGACCCCTACGACCCCGAATCGACGCCCCGCAAGCACACCGCGCTGGGCCGGTTCAAGCACGAGGCCGCCAACCTGCGCGTCACCCGCGACGGCACCGTCGTCGCCTACATGGGCGACGACGAGCGGTTCGACTACTTCTACAAGTTCATCTCCAGCCGCAAGATGAAGAAGGGCCACAGCAAGTGGGCCCGGCGGCACAACCGGAAACTGCTGGAGGAGGGCACCCTCTACGTCGCGACCTTCACCGGCGACAGCCCGGCCGAGGAGATCGACGGCTCCGGGACGCTGCCCTCCGACGGCGAATTCGACGGCACGGGCGAATGGATCGCGCTGGCCAGCGGCCAAGAGTCGTTCGTCGAGGGCATGAGCGCCGAAGAGGTCTACGTCTTCACCCGCCTGGCCGCCGACAAGGTCGGCGCGACCAAGATGGACCGCCCCGAGGACGTCGAGCCGAACCCGCACACCGGCAAGGTCTACATCGCCCTGACCAACAACTCCCAGCGCGGTGCCGCGGGCCGCGCGGGCGCCGACGAGGCGAACCCGCGCAATGCCAACCGGCACGGCCAGGTCGTCGAGGTCACCGAGCAGTGGAACGACCCGACCGCGGCGTCCTTCAACTGGAACCTGCTGCTGGTGTGCGGCGACCCGGCCGACTCCGATTCGTACTACGGCGGATTCCCCAAGGACCAGGTCAGCCCCATCTCCTGCCCGGACAACGTCGCGTTCGACCCCAAGGGCAACCTGTGGATCTCCACCGACGGCAACTCGCTGGGCTCCAACGACGGCCTGTTCGGCGTCGCCCTCGACTGGGCGAACCGCGGCCAGGTCAAGCAGTTCCTGACCGTGCCGGTCGGCGCCGAGACCTGCGGGCCGGTCATCCAGGACCGCCACGTCCTGGTCGCGGTCCAGCACCCCGGCGAGGTCGACGGCTCCACGTTCGAGGACCCGGCCTCGGTGTGGCCCGACGGTCCCGGCTCCGTCCCGCGTCCCTCGGTGGTCAACGTGACCCGCGACGGCCGGCGGCGCATCGGCTCCTGACATTCCTCCGATGAGGCTTGAGGGGCGGCCGACCACCGGCCGCCCCTCAAGCGCCCGAACGTCACCATGCGGTCACCGTGCGAGTGAAAATCTACCGCCCGTACTGGACTCTGCGTGACAGATGGGGTCGACTAGTCCTTGACGGCAGTGCGCCGGCGCCCCCTGTGCCGGCCCGAGCCGCGAGGAAAGGAAGAAGATGACACTGGATGCGAAGGTGGGGCCTTCGAGTGTCGGCACTGATGAAGTCTGGACCGTCGAGCGCGTCAAGGCGCTCGGGGTCATGACCAATGTCGAGACGGCCGCGCAGATCCTGGGCATCGGCAGGACGGTGGCTTACCGGCTCGCCAAGGAGGGGGACTTCCCCGTGCAGGTCCTCCGGATCGGCCACAGCTACCGGGTGCCGGTGCTGCGGCTGCTGGAGGTCCTGGGCGCCGAGCCCGAACGGCCGGAGTGATCGAGCGTGCCGCCGCGCAGCGGCGGCACGATCTCACTTCTTCTGGCCGCGCTTGTGCTTGAAGTGGACGAACAGGCGCCCGAAGTTCTTGGAGTCCTTGTCGATCCGGTGGTACAGCGCCTTGATCTCCTTCTGCTGCAAGAACCGCAGCACCCGCTTCTTCAACTGGCCCGAGCCCTTGCCGGGAATGATCTCGACCACGTCGATCCGCTTGGCGATCGCCTCGTCGATCACCTCGCGCAGGGCCCGGTCGATCTCGCCGCTCCGGTTGTAGATGTCGTGCAGGTCCAGTACGAGTTTCGCCATACCGCCTCCCAGCCCGCCGGCGCCCGGCGCAGGTCCGGTTCGAGATAGATGCGTCTCGTCTCGGTGGGGGGCGAGACGCGCGCTGATATCCTTGCACACCGGCGACGCACCGAGCGCTCCAGCGTTCGGAACGGGCGACGGCCCTGCGCACCGCCAGGGGACGCCATTCGTCCCGGCCGTACCGTTCGGCCCCTGTGCAGACCGCGCCCGCGTGGCCGACGCAGGACCGAGTGGCGGACCGGTTCCGGCATATGAAGACCCGCACGGGTCGTGCCGAGAACCGATCTGCGAAAGGCCGAAGCGTCGTGACCACACTGCGAGCGCGCCCCCACTCCGGCGCCGCCCTCGAACGCCCCACCCTCGGGCAATGGCTGGCCGTGGCCGCCGTCGCCCTCGGCGTGTTCGTCGTGATGACCGCCGAGATCCTGCCGGTGGGGCTCCTCACCCCCATCGCCGGCGACCTCGGCGTCAGCGACGGCACCGCCGGCCTCATGCTCACCGTGCCCGGCCTGGTAGCGGCCGTCGCGGCACCGCTGAGCACCGTCCTCACCGGCCGCGCCGACCGCCGCCTGGTGCTGCTGGGCCTGGCCGTCCTGGTGGCGGTCGCGAACCTCGCCGCCGCCCTCGCCGACGGCATCGCGGTCATGCTCGCCGCACGCGTCCTGGTCGGCGCCGCCATCGGCGCGTTCTGGTCGGTCGCCGGAGGCATCGCCGTGCGACTGGTGCCCCCCGCGTACGTGCCGCGCGCCACCGCCGCGATCTACGGCGGCATCGGCGCCGCGACCGTCCTCGGCGTCCCGGCCGGGACCTTCCTGGGCGACCTGCTCGGCTGGCGCGCCTCCCTGGCCGCGCTCGGCGCTCTGGCACTGGTCGCCCTGGCAGCGATCGCCGCCTGGGTGCCGCGCCTGCCCTCGACCGGGACGGTGCGGTTCGCCGCGCTGCCGCGCCTGCTGCGCGATTCCGCGGGCGTGCGCCGGGGCCTGGCCCTGACCTTCCTGATAGTCGCGGGCCACTTCGTCGCCTACACCTACATCAGTCCGATCCTGGCCGCGGGCGGTGCCGGGACCGGCCGCGTCGGCGCCCTGCTGCTGGTGTTCGGCGTGGCAGCGCTGATCGCCACCTTCGCCGCGGGCGCGCTCATCGGCCGCCGCCTGCGCGGCACCCTGATCGGCCTGTCCGTGGCGATGTCACTGGCGATGGTGCTCATGGCGGTCGCCGTGGGCGACCTGTTCTCGGCCGCGGCCGTGCTGGTCCTCTGGGGCGCCGGCTACGGCCTGGTGTCGCCCGCGGTCCAGACCTGGTACATGAACGCGGCCCCGGGGCAGACCGAGGTCGCCACCAGCCTCAACACCATGATGTTCAATCTGTCGATCGCGGTCGGGTCCTTCACCGGGGGCGTGGTGGTCGACGCGGCCGCCCCGAGCGCGGTGCTGTGGATCGGCGCGCTCCTGCTGGTGCCGGTGGCGATCGGAGTGCGATTCGCCAGGACCTGACCGGCCCCGCTCGAGTGGATGTCGTACCCGTGCGGTGGGATGGTCCGAGCGGCGGTTGGCCTACCGGCCCGGCGGGCTTGCGGGAGCTCCGCCGACCGGACTGCGACCGGCCGCCGCCCTTGACATCCCAATTAAATGAGTGGCGGCCGCCGCCGCGCCGCGCGAAGATCGGAGCCATGTCCGAATGGGAACTCGAGCGAGCGATCAGGGCCTACTACGAGCGCGGCGGCGAAGCCGTCCGCCTGACCGCCGACGGGCAGGGCCGACTCGAGTTCGCGCGCATGCGGGACCTGATCCGCCGCCTGCTCCCGGGCGATCGCCTCGACGTGCTGGACGTCGGGGGCGCCACCGGAGTCCACGCCGAATGGCTGGCCGCCGACGGCCACCGGGTGACGCTGGTCGATCCGGTCGAGAGCCAGGTGGCGGCGGCCGCCGAACTCCCGGGGGTGGAGGCGCTGGTGGGCGACGCCCGGGAGTTGCCCTGCGGAGACGACGCCTTCGACGCGGTCCTGCTGATGGGGCCGATCTACCACCTGACCGACCGGTCCGAGCGCGTCCGGGCGCTGCGCGAGGCCTCCCGTGCGGCCAGGCCCGGAGCCGTGGTCGCGGCGGTGACCATCAACCGGGCCGCGGGCTGGCTCGACTTCCTGTGCCGCCGGGTCGGGGGAGGGGCCGCCACCATCTCCTATGAGGAGAGCCTGCGGGCGCTGCGGGAAGGCGACATCGGCTATTTCGATCTGGGCCTGTTCACCACCGCCTACCTGCACCACCCCGGCGAGATCGCCGACGAATTCACCGAAGCGGGCCTGGGCGGACCCGACCAGTTCGCGGTGCAGGGTCCGGCGGGAGTGATCCCCGACCTCCACGACGTGCTCGACCACGAGGAAGCGGCCGTGCACTACATGGAGGCGATGCGCGGCCTCGAGGCCGAACCGAGCCTTTTGGGCGCCAGTGCGCACCTGCTGACGGTCGCCAGGGCCGGCTGAGCCCCGCGCCGAAGTAACATCGCCCCCGAGGGCCCGGCCATCGGGCCCGCGGACGAGGGAGCCGTACCCGCACCACGACAAGACGGCCTCGAAGGGAGTTGCGTCGTGGCGTGGCTGATCCTGATCGGCTCGGGCATCCTGGAGGCGGTGTGGGCGGCGGCGCTGTCCGCATCGCAGGGCTTCAGGCGCCGGCGGCCGACCGCCCTGTTCTTCGCCGCTCTCGCCCTCAGCATGACCGGGTTGGCATGGGCGATGACCTCGCTGCCGACCGGCACCGCCTACGCGGTGTGGGTGGGGGTCGGCGCCACGCTGACCGTGCTGTGGGCCGTCTGGACCCGGCAGGAGCGGGCCACCTGGTCCAGGATGGCGCTGCTGGCGGTGCTCGTCGGCTCGATCGTCGGCTTGAAGGCGGTGAGCTGACATGCCGTGGGTCCTGCTGCTCGTCAGCGCCGTGCTCGAGGCGGTGTGGGCCACCGCGCTGGGCCGGTCCGACGGCCTCACCGACCTCGGGCCCACGGTCGTGTTCGCCGTCGCGCTGGCGGCGAGCCTGATCGGTCTGGGCCGTGCGGCCGCGGCGATTCCCATCGGTACCGCCTACGCGGTCTGGGTGGGCGTCGGCGCCGCGTTGACGGTCGCGTACGCGATGGCCACCGGCGACGAGGGCGTCTCGGCGCCGAAGCTCGTCTTCCTCACCGGGATCGTGGTCGCCGTCGTCGGACTCAAGCTGGTGCCGGCGGGCGGCGAGCGGCATCGCCGATGCGCGCTCAGGTGTCGGCCCTGACGACGACCACGGGGCACTTGGCGTGGTTGATGCAGTGCTGGCTGACCGAGCCGATCAGCGCGCCCACGAAGCCGCCGTGCCCCCGGCTGCCCAGCACCAGCAGGTCGGCGTCCTCGGCGCGGTCCAGGAGCGCTTTGGCCGGGTGCGCCTCGAGCGCGTAGCGCTCGACCTCGACGCCCGGATGCGCGCTGAGCGCCTGCTCGATCGCGTTGTTCAGCGATTCCCTGGCCGCGTTCTCGAACTCCTCGCCGGGGAGCATGATCACGGCCGCCCCGTAGGCGGCCGGGATCTGCCAGGCCTGGACCGCTTCGACCTTGGCGCCGGTCGTCTTGGCCTGCCCCAGCGCCCAATCGAGTGCGCGCTGCGATGACGGTGACCCGTCGACTCCGACGACTATCCGTCCTTGGTCGTTCTCCTCGGATGCCATGTCCGGCCTTCCTTTCGGCTGGTCGCTTTACTCCAGTCTCCTCCTATGATCGGGGCGCGCCGGGGGCGAAGGGCCCGGAAGTCCGATTTCGTGTCGATGCCCCTCGACGGGTCCACCACCGGACCGGCGGTCGGCGGGTTAAGTCCGTGTCTCGGCGTGGGCGAGGGCCGACCGGGTCAGGCGGCCGACGATCGCCGGGGCCTCCCGCACCAGGTCGTCGTTCTCGGCGGCCTCGACCATGAAGCGGGCGAAGTCGATGCGCCGGGTGCGGTCGCTGGCCAGGATCGGGTCGCCGACGTGGCGGCTCCAGACCGGCAGGCCCTGGCCGGGGCCCTCCTCGAGGGTGCTGCCGCGCACGACGGTCCAGCGGGTGCCGCTGTCGAAGACCCTGCGGCAGGCCTCCACCTGGTCGTCCAGGTCCACGGCGCGGACGAGCTTCGCGAGCCGGCCCACCACGGCCACGGCGAGCTTGAACTTCCAGCCGTACACGTCCTTGCCGTCGCGGGTGATGTGCCAGCCGCAGGAGAAGATCAGCCGTGCGCCTTCGGGCGCGTGGTCGAGCACGGCCTGGGCGGTGCCGGAGGCGTAGTGGTGCATGCCCCACGGCACCAGCACCGTGAACACCGCGTCGCAGCCGTCGACGGCGCGCTCGATCACGGCGCGGTCGTCGGTCGGTCCGGGGACGACCGTGATCCGTTCGGCGAAGTCGGCGAGCTTGGGCACGCTCTGCTCCCGGCAGACGCCGACGACTTCGTAGCCGCGGTCGAGGGCGTGGCGCACCATGTAGCGCCCGAGCTTCCCGGACGCGCCGACTATGCACACCCGCTTGCCTTCGCCCGGCGGGCGGCTCTCGATCGGTTCCATGACATGCTCCTCCGCTCGTCATCATGGCTACCTTTACACTGTACGGTAGCCCTTTACGGTGTACGGTACACCTGTCCCGAGCGATCGACCAGGAGGACCACGTGACCACCGATCCCGGCGCCCCGCGTCCGCCCCGCTCCGGCCCGCTCACCAAGGAGGCGGTGCTGCACACGGCGGTCGCGATGGCCGACCGATCCGGCGCCGGAGTGCCCAGCATGCGCAATCTCGCCGAGCGGCTCGGCGTCAAGGCCATGGCGCTCTACCACCACTTCCGCAACCGGCCGGCGCTGCTCGACGGCATGGTCGATCGCGTCTTCGGTGAGATCGAGCCGCCGCCCGAGGACGCCGAGTGGCGGGAGGCGATGCGGCGGCGGGCGGTCTCGATGCGCGAGGCGCTGATCCGGCACCCGTGGGCGATCGGGCTGATGGACTCGCGGACCGAACCGGGACGGGCGACCCTGCGCCACCACAACGCGGTGATCGGCTGCCTGCGCTCGGGCGGTTTCTCGATCGCCGGTGCGGCGCACGCGGTCTCGGTGCTCGACGGCTACATCTACGGCTTCACGCTGCAAGAGCTCAGCCTGCCGTTCGAGACACCGGCCGAGCTCGAGGACACGGCCGACTCGATCATGCGGGGGCTGCCCGGCGACGAGTTCCCGCACCTGGCCGAGATGGTCGCCGACCATGTTATGAGGCCCGGCTATGACTACGCTGAGGAGTTCGGCGTCGGACTCGACCTGATCCTCGACGGACTCCAGCGGCGGCGCGAGTCCTGGCGCTGACCGATCCGGGGCGGCCCTCTCAGGAGCGGAGCGACCGGTCGTTCGTCACCGGGCGCATTCTCGCAACCCGCTCGTCCCCGGGGCCGCCGTCGGTCCCGATGATTCCGGACCCGCCGCGTCGTCTTTAGGGGAGGGAAAGGAATTCAAGCGGGAAGGATCACGTCATGGGCGAACTGATCGTCACCGAGTTCATGACCCTCGACGGCGTCGCGCAGGCACCGGGCGCGCCCGACGAGGACTCCGAAGGCGGCTTCGAGTACGGCGGATGGCAGGCGCCGCTGCTCGACGCCGAAGCCGACGGGCTCATCTTCGACCAGGCCAAGAACATGGAGGCGCTGCTGCTGGGCCGGCGCACCTACGACATCTTCGCGGGCTACTGGCCCTCGGCCCCGGCGGAGATGGACTTCACCCGCCTGCTCAACACCGTCCCGAAGTACGTCGCCACACGCACGCTGGAGGACCCCCTCGACTGGGAGGGCGCGAGTGTGCTCGAAGGCGACCTGGCCGAGGGCGTGGCCGGGCTGAAGGAGCGCTACGGCCGGGTCCACGTGATCGGCAGCCTCGACCTGGTCCGGTCGCTGCTCGCGGAGGGGCTGGCCGACCGGCTGAACCTCTGGGTCTACCCGCTGGTGCTCGGCGCGGGCAAGCGCGTGTTCGAGGGCGGAGCGGCGCCGTCGGCGCTGCGGCTGATCAAGTCGCGGGTCTTCCAGAACGGGTCGCTCCAGCTCGAATACGAGCGGGCCGGCGAGCCGACCGTGGGCGACCTCAGCGACACGCCCTGACGGCCGGGGCGTGCGAGGGCCGATAGTCGGATTTTCGGCCCCGGTGTCGGTGGCTCAGGGGGACTGCGGCGACCGCAGTCCCCTCAGGAGCAGTTCGACCAGCCGGCGGGGGTCGTAGCCTGGATCGTCGCCGCGGCCGATGCAGAGGTTGCCGATGCCGCGCATCAGTTCGTAGGCCCGCACGCCGGGCTCGATCTCCCCGGCCTCGGCCGCGGCGACGAGCAGCTCTTCGCAGACGGGCAAAAGGCGGTCGATGAAGTAGGTGTGCAGCGTCTCGAAGCTGCCGCTGCCGGACTGCAGTGCCTTCGCGAGCCCGTGCTTGGTGACCAGGAAGTCGACGAAGAGGTCGACCCACCGAGTGAGCGCGGCGGACGGGGAGTGGGCCTCGGCCAGCAGGGCCGGGCCGGCTTCGGCGCAGGCCTCGACCTGGTGGCGGTAGACGGCGACGACCAGGTCCGCCCGGGTCGGGAAGTGGCGGTAGATCGTGCCCATGCCGACGCCGGCCCGGGACGCGATCTGGCGTACGGGCGCGTCGACGCCGGATTCGACGAACACCGCGGCGGCCGCCTCGAGTAGTCGCCGCTGGTTGCGCAGCGCGTCGGCCCGCTTGCCGCGGACCGGCTCCCCCTCGGACTGGCTCGTGGCCGACATCACGGTCTCCTTCTCGGGCGGCGCTTGCTGAAACGGAACTTCGTTCCGTATCGTTGTGGAACAACGCTCCGCTTCAAAGCGTAGCCGAGCCGGACACTCCCGTCCGCCTCACCCAACGGAAACGGAAGACCCACCATGAGCACAGCATCGCTCGCCCCCGCCCCCGTCCAATCGGTCGCCCCGCTGACGCTGACCGCACCCGACCGGCCCGTCGACCTCCAGGTACGGGTCTCCGCACCGGTGACCGGCGGCGACCTGCCGATCATCCTGCTCTCGCACGGCGGCGGCCCCTCGAACCACCTGTCCTCCCTGAACGGCTACGCCCCGCTCGCCGACCACTTCGCGGCGAACGGATTCGTTGTCATCCAGCCCACCCACCTCGACTCCAAGTCGCTCGACCTCGAACTCGACGACCCCGACGCGGTGTACTGGCGATCCCGCGCACAGGACATGACCCGCATCCTCGACCGGCTCGACCAGATCGAGGCCGCCGTCCCGCAGTTGGCCGGCCGCATCGACCGCGGCAAGGCCGCCGCCGTCGGGCACTCCGCGGGCGGAGTCACCGTGAACCTGCTGCTGGGCGCCCGCCTCACCGAACCCGACGGCACCGAGGTGAACCTCACCGAACCCCGGATCACCGCAGGCGTCCTACTGGCCTCCATCGGCAGGGGCGAGGCCCTCAGCGACGGCGCGGCCCGGCTCCACCCCCGCCTGGCGACCGTCGACTTCTCCACCATGACCGCGCCGACGCTCGTGGTGGCCGGCGACCGGGACGACAATCCCCGACTCACCATCGGGGGACCGGACTGGCACGCCGACCCGTACCACCTCGCCCCCGGCCCGAAAACCCTGGTCACCCTGTACGGCGCCGAGCACGGACTCGGCGGCGTCTCGGGATACGACGTGGCTGAGACCACCGACGAGAACCCGGAGCGGGCGGCCGCGGTCGCCCGGCTCTCCCGGGCCTACCTCCGCACCGAGCTCTACCCCGGCGACACCGCCTGGCAGGAGGCCCGCGAGGCGCTGGCGACCGGCCCCGACGCGCTGGGGCGCATCGAATCGAAGTGACCGCGCAGCCGCGCGCTCAGTTCGCCTCCGGGGCCAGCAGCTCGGTTCCGGTCCGGTACAGCTCGGTCATCAACGGGCGCAGCGCCTCGCCGCGGGCGGTGAGCCGGTAGGTGACGCGGGTCGGGAAGCCGACGGCCTCCATCCGCTCGGCCACGCCGAGATCGGTCAACCGGGCCAGCCGCTCGCTCAACACCTTGTCGCTCAAGGACGGCAGCAGCCGCCCCAAATCCCGATAGCTCAAGGGCCCGTGCAGGAGCTCGCGGATGACCAGCGTGGTCCAGCGCCCGCCGACCACCCGCAGGGCCGCCTCCACCGGGCACGCCGGATCCGGCGCGTCCGTGCGGCCCGCATCCGTGGGCACCAGCGTGCGGTCCCAGTCACGCACCATTTGGTGAGTCACACGTCCCCCTGCTTCACTCGCCGCCATGAGCAGAACAACAGTGACACTCACCGACGATGCGGCGCAACACCCGCGGGTCTTCGCCGAGGCGTTCAACTCCGGAGACCCCGACCAGGTCGAGCGCGTCTACGAACCGGACGGCGTCCTCATCACCGAGCACGGCCGGGCGCTCACCGGCGCGGCGCGGCGCGAGGCCAACTCCGCGCTGCTGGCCCTCGGGCTGCCGATAACGGTCGAACCGCGCACGGTCTCGGTCAACGGGGACCTCGCCCTGCTGATCGTGGACTGGGAGATCGCCGGCCGCGGCGCCGACGGGCGGCGGGTCGAAGTCCGCGGCACCGCCACCGACGTCGCCCGCAAAGGGACCGACGGCCACTGGCGATACGCCATCGACAACCCTTGGGGCACCTCGGCGACCACCGGTCGTTAGGAAACCCGGCCCGAGTCGGAAGCCCGTCCGTCGGACGAGCGCGGCCGAACCGGCCGCGAGCGCTACAGCACCGGCATGCGACCGGTGTCCGGATCCCGGGTGGTGATGCAGTAGGGCAGGCCCGAGGGGTCGTTCATGACCCGCCAGTGTCCGAAGCGCTCACCCACGACCGCGCCGAGCCCGGCGTGCCGTTCGGCCTCGGCGTCGACGTCGGTGCAGGCCAGGTCGACGTGCGCTCGGGTCGCCTCGTGGGACCCGGCCGACTCGAGGCGCTGGAGCAGCAGCTCCAGCGCCTCGCCCGGCGACCGTTCCAGGCGTTCGAACTCCGCGCGGATGCTGGGGACGCGCTTGCGGTCGGTCAGGGCCGACCAGAACTCGACCTCGCGGTCGTACAGGTGCGGCGGGATGTCGATGCAGAGCTGGTCGACCAGGCTGTGCTGCCCGGCGGGGGAGAAGACCGGGCCGGTCCGCCGCGACTCCCCGTGGAAGTCGACCACGCAGAAGGGGAACCCGCCGGGCGAGCGCATGACCGCCAGCTCCTCCTCCGCGGCGATGCGGGTGGCACCGAGGGAGGCCGCACGGTCGGCTTCGGCGGCGACGCTGTCGACGTGGAGGTCGAGGTGGTTGCCGCCGTCACCGGACTCGACGCGCTGGACGCGGAGGTACGGGTCGCCGTTCGGAGGAAACAGCGTCGCGAACTCCCCGTCCGGACCGCGGTAGGGCGACAGGGTCGAGCGGGTGGTGTTCAGCCAGAACTCCGTCGAGGCCCGGAAGGTCGGGGCCGGTAGGTCCCAGAACGCCGTCATCCATCGAATCGCCATACGACCGAAGTCTAAGGGTTATCGCACAGATCGCACGGGACCGCTCGACCGAGCCGCGCGAGCTGGGATCGGTAGGCTGGGCCGCGAAGGGTCCGACCGCGACCCGCCTTCGGTCGACGAAGGCCGCCGACGCTGTGGGGAGGGCATCGGTTGGGGGAATCGGTGACCGACGAGACGCTCGTCCGGTCGCTGCTGAGCGAGCAGTGCCCGGACCTGGCCGACCGGGAACTGCGCCGCGTCGACGGCGGCTGGGACAACCGGATGTGGCGACTCGGCGACGACCTGGCGGTCCGCCTGCCGCGGACCTCGCGCGCGCCGTCGCTGCTGGAGAACGAGCACCGGTGGCTGCCGGTCCTGGCGCCGCGGCTGCCGCTGGCGGTGCCGGTCCCCGTCCGAAGCGGCGAGCCCTCGGAGCGGTTCCCGAAGCCTTGGATCGTGACCACCTGGGTCGCCGGTGAACCGGCCGACCGGGTCCCGATCGACCGCGGCCCGGACGCGGCCGAGGCTCTGGCGCGCTTCTTGACCGCGCTGCACGTGGAAGCGCCGGGAGACGCCCCGGTCAATTCCCGACGCGGCGGTCCGCTCAAGAGGTACGCCGACGAGATCGAGCGGCAGTCGGAGACGCTGGCTCCCGAAGGGGCGGCCGATCGGATGCGGGAGGTCTGGGACGACGCGGTAGCGGCCGCCGAGTGGGACCGGCCGGCGGTGTGGGTCCACGGCGATCTGCACCCGGCGAACGCCGTGGTCGCCGACGGCACGCTGGCGGGCGTGATCGACTTCGGCGAGATGCGCGCAGGTGATCCGGCCGCCGACCTCGCCGCGGCGTGGCTGCTGCTTCCGGAGGGCGCGGCGGCGCGGTTCTTCGAGGCGTACGCCGAAGCCGATGAGGTGACCATCCGGCGGGCGCGCGGGTGGGCGCTGCTGGGCTGCTTGCAGATGCTGGAGATCGGCCGGGCCGGTCAGCTCGGCCTGCCCGGAGGCAAGCCGACCTGGAGGCGCACCGGCGAGGCGGCGCTCAACCGACTGCTCGGATCGTCCGCCTCGTCGCCGTAAACGCTCCTCGAGGAAGGAGAGCGGTCAGCCGGAGTGCCTGGCGGTTCCGAGGAGCGCGGCGAAGTCGCCTGCGGGGAGATCGAAGACGGGCGAGTCATGGCCGAGCTTGGAGTCGCGAACCTGGAACCCGGAGGTCAGGTGGCGGGCCTCAACGCAGTCAGCGTTCGAGGAGCTGTTGCTCCGTGAGCTCCTTCTCCAGGATTGGCGGCACTCAACGCAGTCGGCGCTAGAGCCGTTAGAGCTCCGTGAGCTCTTCCGCCAGCCGGTGAACTCAGCCATGAAGAAACCTTCCGATCGGTATCGCGTTCTCCCAAAGAGCGCCCGCAATCCGATCATACAAGGCGAGTTTCTTGTCCTCGACGATGTGGCGGCTCTGGTCTATCGCTTCCACGTAGACGAAGGGCGGTCCTGCATCGGAGCGGCCATCTGGGTGGAAGATGTTGAACGCATGGAGTGCTTCGTGAGGTGCATCCACCACGCGAACTTCGCATTTGGGCATGGCATCTACCTCGAGGAGGCGCTGAACCTGATGCTCCTTCTCTGGTTCCGTGAGTCGTGAAAGCTCGGCGATCGCCTGTGCAGGGATGAGGAATCTCGCTTCCGGATGATCCGTGCGGCTGAAGAAGTGCTCGATCCGCCGCTCCTTGCGTTTCCAGCTCTTGATCTTCTGGGCCGGACCGCCTTCGAGAGGCTCCGCCAGGAGTTTCATGTGGTAGGGCTCCTTCTGGAGTAGTCCGTGAAGCAGGAGCGGATCCCAGGTGAGGATTCGGCCATACCTCCGCTCCGAACCCTCGACGATGAACAGGTTCCGTTTCTCGAGGTCCGAGATCACTCCCGGCCCCTCGTGAAGCTGCTCGATGACGTGGAGCAGGAACGCCGCGCGCTCCTTGTCAACCCCGAGCTTGAGGCAGATCAGGGCCACGTTCCCCGGATCGGGCAGGCGGTCGCCGCGCTCCCAGCCTCCGACCGTGTTCTGGTGCTTCTTGATCGCCTCGCCGATCCACTTCTGGGATACGTTTGCCTCGTCCCGGATCGCGATCAGTTCGGCGCGGACATGCCACTCGGACAGTTCGGGGTACTTCATCGAGCCTCCCATTGCAACGGCTGGACCGTCTGATGATAGCGAATCCTCCCGCCTTGGGGCTCATGCAAACCGCGCAATCCGTCCTCTCGGTTCGCGACACAATATTTGTGGCCGAATATTGTGTCAACGCTGTTGTTGACCAGCCTCCTTTGTAGCCCAATTTACGGCTTGACACCCCGTGCGAGCTGCAAAAACATCCCCTATCGTTTGATGCATCGCGGGCCGCGCCGGGCGGCTCGCGTCGGTGGGGAAATGCCTCGGGAGTCTGCGTCCTCCCGATCCAATCGCGGCTCCCGAGGCGCCACTCCACAGGCAGCGTCAGATCCGAAATGGAGAAGCAATGCGGTATCCGGTCACGCAACCGAATAGCGGCCCCGGCCGCCCGCCCGAGGAAATCGAGTTGGGGGTGACGATCGTGGGCGAGACCCGCGTGCGCGTCCTGTTCGATCCGGACTGGGGCTCGCTGGTCTGCCTGCGTGTCGCACCGGGCGAGATCGCCCAGTACCTCGGCGTCGTGACCGGTGCCAACACCGGCACGCCCAACCTCCACCTCATGGAGGATCACGGCTGGCGCTTCCCGACTCCCGAACTGCGCGAGTCGATGCGTCGGACCGTGGTGGGGCTGTACCGGAACTGGCAGGAGCAGCGATGAGACGCCGGCCCGAACC
Organism: Glycomyces xiaoerkulensis; assembly: GCF_002798405.1. GTDB lineage: Bacteria > Actinomycetota > Actinomycetes > Mycobacteriales > Micromonosporaceae > Glycomyces > Glycomyces xiaoerkulensis. The sequence goes on from NZ_PGGV01000029.1 coordinate 52,781, forward strand.
GTGGCAGGCGATCCCGGGGCGGCACGTCTCGGACGGCGGGGCTCCGCCGTGGTGCCTCACCTGCACGCGCCACTACAGAGCGCCGATTCGCTTCCCATGCGGCACCTATCGCTACCAGAATGAACGGGGGTGACACAGACTCGGGCGCGGCGGCCGGCCACTTTGTAACTGTCCCCAGGCCTCCCGTAAGGCCGCCGCGCCCGACCATCTTCCCTCGGAAGGTCCCCGCACAGAGTCCCTGGGCCGAGGGAAGAGGGGCCGGTCGGCAGGTGCCGACCGGCCCCGCGCATGCGATACTTCATCACCATGAATGCCCTAGACCGTGTCCGGCTCCGCCTCGATCGGATCCACGCCGCGGTCGGCCAGATCGATCGGTCGTTTCTCGACACGCCCGCACTGCCATGCGCGCCGCTCGGCCGGGCCCTCGGGTGCTCGATGACGCTGAAGGTCGAGACGCTCAACCCGGTGCGGAGCTTCAAAGGGCGCGGCGCGGAGACGGTCGCGGCCCTGGCCGGTGAGCAGGGCGTGTCGCGAATGGTGTGCGCGAGCGCGGGAAATCTCGGGCAGGCGCTGGCTTACAGCGGATCGCGTCGGGGCCTCGGCGTCACCGTCGTGGCGGCGACGACCGCCAATCCGCTCAAGCTCGATCGGATCGCCGCCCTCGGCGCCGACGTGCGGCTCGAAGGCGAGGACATCGAGGACGCCCGGCTGCTGGCGGGACAGATCGCGGAGGCCGACGGCGCCTACCTGGTCGAGGACAGCTTGGACCTGGCGACCTGCGAAGGCGCCGCCACGATCGGCCTCGAACTCGTCCGGGACGACCCGGCGCTCGACGTGGTGCTCGTGGCCCTCGGCGGTGGAGCTATGGCCAGCGGCGTGGCCTACGTCCTCCGCGCGCTCGCCGAACACGTGGAGGTGATCGGCGTCCAGCCGGTCGGTGCGCCCGCGATGGCGCAGTCGTGGCGGCGGGGAACGGTCGTCGAGACCGACCGCATCGAGACGATCGCCGACGGCGTCGCGGGGCGCTGTCCGATCCCCGAGGTGCTCGACGACCTGCTCGTCGTGCTCGATGACGTCGCGCTCGTGGGGGAGGACTCGATCAAGGCCGGTATGCGCGCGCTCTACGAGCACGCGGGGCTCGTCGTCGAACCGTCCGCGGCGCTTGGGATCGCCGCCGTCCTCGAGCAGCCCGAACGGTTCGCCGGGCGGCGCGTTGCCACGATCCTGTGCGGAAGCAACGTAGGACCCGACGACTTCGCGCGGTGGGTACTGGAACCGGCCGCGCGGCTCGGACGTTAGTTGCGCGCCTGGAGGGCTCACGTGCTCGGGGACGACCGGTCGGAATCGGCGGCGACGATGTCGGTCAGGGCGGTGGTGATCGATTTGACCCGGTCCGGTCCGGTGACCGCACCCCAGCGGGATTCGAGGTCGGCGAAGAAGGCTTCGCCGACCTCGGCGGCTCGACTGCCTCGATCGGCGTAGACGACCACGCGCGCCCGCCTGTCGTCGGGGTCGGGGACACGGCGAACGTAGCCGCGTTCCTCCAGGTAGCCGATCAGTTCACTCATCGCCTGCGGCGTCATCTTGGCCCGGCGGGCCAACACGGTCGGGCGTGTGCCGTCGCAGTCCATGAACCGGAAGACGTTCAGCACGTGGGTGGGACGCAGGTCGTCGTAGCCTGCCGCCACGAGATGCCGGTGGAGCTCGTCGATGACCAGGTCGAAGGCCTGAACGATGAGCTGTGGCGCCAGCATCGGCTGCTGGTTTGCATTTACTTCGGTCACCTTATAACCTCGCCTTCTAAGGAAGCCTGAATATATCAAGGATAGCGAGGGGAACCGAAATGACCTGGCGCAAAGCCGCACGAGTGACCGCGGGAATCGTCCTGACGCTCCTCGGCCTGCTGTGGATACTTCAGGGCGCCGACCTGGTGCGGATCGAGCCGATCCTGTGCGTCGCCGACTGCGAACCGGTCACCGGCGGCTCGCCGGGCTGGCTGATCACCGGCATCGTGACCGCACTGATCGGGCTGACGCTGGCCGTCGCGCCGTGGAAGCGGCGCCGACGCGACCGAGACCGGAATTGACCGGGAATCGGTGTTGAACCTGCGCGACTCTTGCAAGAGGGGACATGATGGTGTCGGCAGCGGGATACGCCGCAGGTTCGTTCCGGCCGCTCGGACTATCAACCGAGCGCCCGGAGTCAGGACACAGCACGAGGAGGCAGCCACTATGGCCTTGTTCATGACGATCGGCTACGGAGATCAAGCAGGATACGACCGGACCGACTCGTCCGTACGCGATGCGGCGCACGCCCACGACGAGCGTCTGCGAGCCAGCGGCGCACTGATGGGCGTCGCCGGTGAACCGGTACAGGTGCGCAACCACAACGCAGCGGAGATGCAGGCCACGAGCGGCACATTCATGCAATCGGAGCTGCCCGTCGCCGGATTCGCGATCATCGAGGCGGACGACATCGACGAAGCCACGCGGCTCGTCTCCGAAACACCATGCGCCGTCGCTCACGGCGTGGTCGAAGTATGGCCGCTCCGCCCGGCGGCGTGAGCGCCCGAGAGGGCACGGTCGGGACGGCGGTCGGGCGGTACCCCACTCGTGGGGTACCGCCCGACTTCGCATCGTCGGCGTGACCGGGACTCGTGAACCGCGACTCGCGCTCGCCCTCGCTCCGGCTTCGGGCCGTCAGCCGACCGTGAGCGAATGGACCGACCACAGTTCGCCGTCGCAGTCGGCGTCCGGTTCCTGTGCCCAGTCGCGGTCGGGGCGGGTCTCGGCCTCGCCTTCGTACTCGAGCGAGGACCCGCCGACGGTGAGCGTATCGCCGTCTGCGAGCCGGACCTCGCCGTCAGAGCCGGTGAAGACGATCCGGCCGTCGTCCCATCGGACCTCGCTGGCGCGCCAAACGAGGACGAGTCGCCGATCGTCATCGGCCTTGAGCCGGACGCATCGGTCGGTGATATCGAGTTCCCCGGTGCCGCCGAGGGCGTCATGGCCGCCCTCGGGCGCGGTATCGGAATCGTCGATCACCGCGAGCGGGCCGTAATCGGTGCTTGAGGAATCGGACTGGCCGCAGCCTGCGAACGGGATCGACATCGCCAGCGCGGCCACCAGGACCCCTGCGCGCCTACGCGGTCCGGGCTTGTGCACCGGGTGCGTCGCCAAAGTAGACCACCTTCGAAACGACATCTCTCATCTGTCCAGGACGCCATCCTACGTGCGACCAAGTCGCGGAAGCACCGGTTCGACCGGAGCGTGCCGTCGGTTCGAGGTCTGCTGTCCCGCATCGTTTGCGGGAACCGAATACTCTCGTATCGAGCGCGGCCGCCGGCGGGCCGACGCCGAAATGGAGTGAGGAGTGCGGATGGACGACCGGATACTCGATCCGGATGGCGCCCAAGATCGACTCGCCGCCTGGAAGGACCGGATCGACCAGCTCGCGGCCGATACCAAGGCGATGAGCGATCAACTGGAGGAGCTGCGTCTGACCGTCGCCGACTCCAACCGGATCTGCGAGGTCACCCTCGACCACTCCGGGAACATCGTGGATCTCCAGTTGAGCTCGCGGATGAACCGGGCCCGGCCCGAGGACGTGGCGAGAACGATCATGGAGACCGTCCAAGAGGCCAAGCACCGCCTGGCCGACCGGTCCCGGGAGATCATCGAGACCACGCTCGGCGCCGACTCGGCCGCGGGCCGGGCGATCGCCGGGCGCGTCCGCAACCAGCTCGATCCCGATGACGACTCCGACCAGAACGGGCGGGGGTGAGCCGTCATGGGCGACGGAGTCGGCGTCGAGCCCGAAGAACTGCGCGGACACGCCTCCAACCTGGAGTCCCTGAAGGCGCGTTTCAAGGCGGCCAGTTGCCACATCCAGCAGGAAGACGAGGCGTACGGACTGCTGTGCAGTTGGATGCCGTCCGTCCTCGAAGCCAGGCACACCCGCCAGGACGAACTCATCGCGTTCGCCGAGGACAATCTCGACCGCGCCGCCCGGGCGGTGCGGCAGACGGCCGACGACAACAGCCGTTCGTTCGCCGAGCAAAAGAACGAACTCGGGAATTTGGGCCGGTCGACATGCCGGATGAGTCGCTGATCGCCGAACTGGCAAGCGTGCCGTCGGCTCGGCTGAGGCGGCTCCTGGCAGGCCGGTCTGCCTCCGCCGGCATGTCCGGGTCAAGAGACTTCGACGATGACCTTTCCCAGGTTGTCGCCTGCGGCCAGCCGTTCGAAGATCGCGGGGGCCTCCTCCAGGGGATCGATCCGGTCCACCGCGGGGGCCACGGCCCCGTCGGTCACCAGGGCGGTGACCGCCTCGAGGTCGGTGCGCGATTGCGGCACCGCCAGCACCCTGACCCGCTTCCCGTCGGATCGGCCGATCGTCCATCCGGCGAGCACGGTCGCGAGCAGTACCCGTGTGTACCCGCCCACCATCAGATACGTGCCGCCGGCGCGGAGTGCCTTGTGCACGCGGTACGGCGAGCGGTGCGCGACGAGGTCGACGATGCGGTCGTAGCGGCCGCGCTGATCGGCCCAGTCCTGCTCGGCGAAGTCGATCGTCTCGTCGGCGCCCAGGCGCAGCAGGTGGTTCCGCTTGTCGGCGCGGTCCACGGCGGTCACGGCCGCGCCGAGGTGCTTGGCCAGCCCGATCACGAACGCGCCACCCGATCCTCCCGCGCCGTTGACCAGCAATCGGTCACCGGACCGGAGCCCCCGCGTGGCGCGGTGCGCGATGCAGCCCGCCTGCGGGATCGCCGCCGCATCCGAGAAGGACAGACCCGGCGGCTTGCGGGCCAGCAGGCGCGGCGAGGCCGCCACGAACTCGGCGAGCGCGCCACGGTATCCGGGCAGTTCACCGAACACCTCGTCGCCCGCCGCGTACTCGGTCACCGAATTCCCCACCGCCGCCACGATCCCCGCGATATCGGATCCGGGCACCGGATTGCGCGGGCGCCGCAGTCCGGCCACGCGCGCGTAGTAGGGCCTGCCTGCGAGGTTCTCGCGGTCCGATCCGTTCAGCGAGGCGGCCTTGACTTGGACCAGGATCTCATCGTCCGCCGGTTCCGGTTTCGGGAGATCAGCGACGGCGATGACGTCGGGTGGTCCGTAGCGGTCCTGGATGACGGCTCTCATGAGGGGACTCCTGGTTTGCAGCGGCGGGGAACCCATCATAGACGGCGACATCCGAGCGCGCGGCTTTCGCCGGGACGGGTGGGCCGAATCGGGGGACAACTATTGAAAGCCGTGATCACTCAATACAACCGATACTGGCAAGAGAGGTGTGTTTTGCCTGGGTCGACTGCGTCGGCTCTTCGACCGAGCGTGAATGAAAGTTCTTGAACCCTGCTATCCTCGGTCTCATCCCCGGTGATCGTCCAAGGAGGCCGTCGTGACGCTCATCCGCAATTCGGTCGTCCTCCCGTGCGACCCCGAAGAAGCCTTCGACTATCTCTCGGATCTTCGCTCTGAACTGGAGTGGAACCCCGACTGCACCTCGATGGAGAAGGTCACCGGCGGGCCGGTCGATCAGGGAACCAAGTTCCGGGCGCGGTGGAAGGGCAGCCCCGAAACCGAGGTCACGATCACCGACTACCGACGCCCCACGACCTGGACTGCCCATGCCGAAGGATCGTTGGAGATCAACTTCACCGCGAGACTCGAGCCGTCGTCCGGGAGCACTGAACTCAACGTCGACTTCGATGTTCGACCGCACGGGTTCTTCCGCCTGGTATTCCCTGCAATCCAACTGATGCTGCGGCGGCAGGAGAAGGCCAACATGAGGCGACTGCGGGAAACGTTCGAGAGACGAGCCGGGGCGAATCCGGACGGCGGCTGAACCGCCTTCTCGGCCCGAGATCGGCGCCGCTTTCGGTATTGCCGGCGGCCGTCCGGCCCGAACGGCCCGCGGGGCCTCACGTCTCGAGCTCTTGCAGCATCGCCTCCGCTTCGGCGGCCAGATCACGGTTCGGGTATTCGTCCACCAACATCTGCAGCAGATCGATCGCCCGCTCCCATTGCGATTCCGAGCGTTCCGGATCGCTCTCGGCGTTGAACTCGGATGACTCGACCAACAGACCGGCGCAGGCGAACGCCGCATCGGGACGGATCCCTTCGAGCTGCTCCAGCATCGGTGCCACCAGCGGGCCGGACTCCGACACCTCGGCGGGCAGGTCCGAGTCAGGGCCGGTCAGGCTCTCCACCTGCGCGAACACCAGGCAGGCCGTGCGGTTCCCGGAAATGTCCTCCCGCCATTGATCGGCCACGTCCTCCAGGCCGGTCAGGGCCCGCTCGGCCAGCGGATCATCGGGCTCGGCGGCCACCAGCGCCTGGACGTCGGCGAGGGCCTGGTCGAACCGCTGCACCGGATCGGCGTAATCGACCAGCGTCGCCAGCACCAGGTCGACCTGGAGCGACAGGATCCGCTGCTCGGCCTCCGCATGCAGCAGTGCGTCGTGCCGCTGCAGGTAATGGGTCTCCAGACTGCGGATCGCCGCATCGATCCTCACCTTCTCGGACCCGCTGTAGAACTCGTCGTCCTCGATCACGGCATCGAGGTAGTAGCCGCATGTCATGGCCTGACTGCGGATGGCGTCGTACCGGTCGGTGGCCAGCGCGTGGTGGCCCCAGTGCAGGTGCTCGGCCTCGGCCACCGCGGCCGCGCAGTCGCCTCGCGCGTGGGCATCCGTCTGGGCGTCGTAGCGCCGCTCGGCGTCGAGGACGATCCAGCCGTACGCGCCCGCATAGGCCGCCAGCACCGCGACGAACGCGGGCAGCCAGAACCGGCCGCGCCCCGGTAGGGGACCGGGGGACTTGGAGTAGCGGTGGTAGGCGGTTTCGAAGTCGGCGGCTCGCCAGGCCGCGATGGCCGTTGTCAGTGCCACCAGTCCGACCGCGACGAACCAGAACGGCGGCGGTGGGGGTTCGGACCGGCGGATGATGAGTGCCAGTACGCCGGTGACGAACAGGGTGGTTCCGAACTGGGGCCAGCGCCGCAGGTAGGCGAATCCGAGTCCGAGGGCGGTGGCGTTGCCGAGCGCGGCGGTCGCGGCGTGTCGGTGGAGGGCCCACCATCCCGGGTTGTCGGGGGCCGGTTCGGTCTCGTCGGACGTCATAGGGGGCTCACTCCAAGGGGGCGCGGCATCCTCCCAGTGTGCACCACGACGTCGAGGCGATCTTGGATGATCGTTCCCCGTTCAGTCGTCGAATTCGAAGCCGTCGGCCTCGGCCGTGGCGATGAGCCGACGCACGCGGTCGCCGTCCTCGATCACGGTGCGCATCATCGTGGCCAGTGTTTCGAGGGCCGTCCGGTCCGTGCCGTGGGCGCAGAACATGCCGCCCTCGGAGTCGTAGGAGAACCGGCTGCCGAGCGCAGGGTCCTCGGCGCTGACCAGGAGTTGCGCGACTCCCTCCCAGAAGTACCCGTTCGGTTCGTGGCCGAGCCGTTCGATCAGTTCGTCCACCGGCGTGGTGCCGGCGTCCAGCAGCAGTGAGAAGCTCCCGGGGGTGGTCTCGACCAGCTTCATCAGGCTCATCCGAGAAAGCTAGCACCCGGCTGCGACACGGGCGGCGGCCAAGCGGATCGACCGGCGGTCGCCCGCACCGAACCGCTCGTCCGGTCTCACGTCTCGAGCTCTTGCAGCATCGCCTCCGCTTCGGCGGCCAGGTCACGGTCCGGATACTCGTCCACCAGCATCTGCAGCAGTTCGGTCGCCCGTTCCCAGTAGGCTTCCGAATTGTCGGGGACGTCATCGGCGGTGGATTCGGCCTGCTCGACCAGCATTTCGGCGCAGACGAAGGCGGCGTCCGGACGGATCTGGTCGATGCGCTCCAGTATCGGAGCCACCAGCGGCCCGGATTCCGACGCCTCGGCGGGTATCGGCGAGTCGGGTCCGGTCAAGGTTTCCAGGTCGGTGGTTATCAGACAGGCCGAATCGTCTTCGAATACTTCTTCCCGCCACCACCTCGACACGTGCTCCAGGCCGGTCACAACCCGCACTGCCTGCGGAGCTTCGGGATCGTTGGCGATCATCGCCTGGACGTCGACGACGGCGTTGCCGAACCGATCCCCGGGAACCTCATGCCCGGCAAGCGAGGCCAGCACCAGGTCGACCTGCTGCGCCAGTCGCCGCTGTTCGGCCTCGTTCTGCAGCAGCGCATCGGGCCGCTCCAGGTAGGCGTTGAGGCGTGCGATCTTCCCCTCGATCACCAGGGGGTCGGTCCGGTGGGACTGGTCCTCGTACATCGAATCGAGGTAGATCTCGCACGTCCGGGCCTGGCTGCGGATGGCGTCGTGCCGGTCGGTGGCCAGGGAGTGGTGGCCCCAGTGCAGGTGGTCGGCCTCGGCCACGGCCGTCTCGCAGTCGCCTTTCGCGTGGGCGTCGGTCTGGGCGTTGTAGTGTCGTTCGGCGTCGAGGTTGATCCAGCCGTAGGCGCCTGCGTAGGCGGCCAGCACGGCGGCGAACGCGGGGATCCAGAACCGGCCGCGTCCCGGCAGCGGTCCGGGGGACGGGGAAGTGCGGTGGCGGAGGGTCTCGAAGTCGGCCGCTCGCCATGCCGCGATGGCCGTCGTCAGTGCCACCAGTCCGACCGCGACGAACCAGAACGGTGCCGGCGGGGGCTCCGATCGGCGGATGATGAGGGCCAGCACGGCGGTGACGAACAGGGTGGTTCCGAACTGGGGCCAGCGCCGCAGGTAGACGAATCCGAGCCCGAGGGCGGTGGCGTTGCCGAGCGCGGCGGTCGCGGCGTGCCGGTGGAGGGCCCACCATCCGGGGCTGTCGGGGGCGGGTCCGGTCTCGTCGGACGTCATGGGTCTCACTCCAAGGGGCGCGGCGTCCTCCCAGTGTGCCGTATGGTGCCGATCCAGCTCCATACCGCAGCGGACACTCCGGAGGCCGATCTGGATGAGGCCGTCCCGCCCCTCCGGACGTAGGCTGGGGGTGTGAGTGAGCATGCGGGTACTTCCGGTGATCGGGTTCGGAGGGATGCGCGCTGGGACGCGCACCGCCGCCGGGCCGGCATGGTCCAGGACCTGCGCGAGCGCGGGGCGATCGGCGCCGCGGCGGTCGAGCGTGCCATGTCGACCGTGCCGCGTCACCGGTTCATTCCAGAGGTGACGGTTCGGACCGCCTATCAGGACGTAGTCGTGGTCACCAAGCGCGACAGCGCGGGCGAGGCGGTCAGTTCGGCCTCCCAGCCGGCGGTGGTGGCCCAGATGCTCGGGCAGCTCGACGTCCGGCCCGGCCAGCGGGTGCTCGAGATCGGGGCCGGCACCGGGTACAACGCGGCGCTGCTGGCCGAGCTGGTGGGCCCGGAGGGATCGGTCACGACCGTCGACCTCGACGCCGACACCGTCAATCGGGCCCGCGAGTCGCTGGACGCCGCCGGGTACCGGCGGGTCCGGGTCGTCCAGGGCGACGGTGAGCGCGGCTTCGCCGACGGCGCCCCCTACGACCGGATCATCGTGACCGTCGGGACCTGGGACCTGCCGCCGGCCTGGTGGGACCAGCTCGCCGAGGGCGGGATCCTGGTCGTGCCCTTGGAGATCCGCAGTTCGGAGCACTCGATCGCCTTCGAGTACGTCGGCGGGGTCCTGCGCAGCCGGTCGATCATCTGCTGCGGGTTCATGCCGATGCGCGGGATCGGCGCGCACGGGACCCAGACGGTCGAACTGTCGGCGGGCCGGATACTGACCTTCCACGCCGACAAGGAGGTGGACGCGGCCGGGGCCCAAGGGGTCCTGGACGAGCGCGGGACGTCGGTGTGGACGGAGGTCGCGGTCCGGCTTGGTGAGGACATGGCCCAGCTCGCGCTCTGGTTGGCGTGCGCGTTCCCCGGCTGCGGGCGGATGAGCGCGCCGTTCGGGGACCACGGGCAGTTCAGGCTGCTGCTGCGCTGGGCCAATCCGGCGGTGGTCGACGGGCGCGATTTCGCGTACGTGGCGTGTCGGCGCAGCGGCGATGGGAGCGATGCCGAGGTCGGGGTGCGCGGGCACGGACCGAACGCCTCGGCGCTCGCGCGGAAGCTCGCCGAGCAGGTCCGGGCCTGGGACCGGCTGTGCCGCGAGGACGTGCGGCTGCGGATCGACGCCTACCGCAGCGAAGTCGGGCCTACCGTGGACGGCCGTTTCGTGGTGCCCAAGCTCCACAGCCGGCTCGCCATCCAGGCCGTCTAGGGTCCTACGACCCCGGGAGGAGGCGCGGTCGCGCCTCGGGGCGGACGCGGCCGTCGCACCGCCCGGGTAGCGTCGGAGCCGACCGCCGACACCCAGCGGAGGAAACCTGATGTCCGACACCACCACGGCTGAGGCCGGGGCCGATCCGACGGCCTCGGAACCACCCGACAAGGCGCCCATATCGCGGCTGTGGGCCTACGCCAAAGACCACGTGCGACTGCTGCTGATCGGAGGCGCCCTCTCGTTCGGCGGCGGCATCGCCGGACTGGTCCAACCCCTGATCGCGATGGAGGTCATCGACGCCCTCTCCGCCGACGACTCCCTGCGCGACCCGCTCCTGCTGCTCGCGGCCGTGGTCGTGGTCGGCGGGACCCTGAGCGCGCTGGGCCCCTACCTGATGCAGATCGCCGGGCAGGACGTCGTCCTGGGCGTCCGGCGGAGCCTGGTGGGCCGGCTGGTGCGACTCGAGGTCGCCGAGGTCGACCGGCTCCGGCCCGGAGACCTGGTCTCCCGTTTGACCTCGGACACCAACCTGCTGCGCACCGTGGCCAGCACCACGGTGATCGGCGGGGTCACCGACGCGTTCATGATCCTCGGCGGTATCGCGCTCATGGCCTGGCTGGACCCGGTCCTGTTCGGCACCACGATGGCGATGGTCGTGATGGTCACCGTCACGATGATGTTCATCCTGCCGCGCATCCAGAACGCCACGCGCGATTCGCAGAAGGCCCTGGGCGACATGGGATCGCTGCTGGAGCGGATCTTCAGCGCCTTCCGCACCGTGAAGGCCTCCAGCGCCGAGGACCACGAGATCGGCAAGCTCGACCAGGCGGCGAAGACCGCCCGGGACCGGGGCGTCACCGCCTCGCTGTGGGAAGGGCTCGCGGGCGTCGCGGCGTGGATGCCGATCAACATCGCATTCCTGATGGTGCTCGGCGTCGGCGGCGCCCGGGTCGCCTCCGGCGCGATGGACGTCGGCACGCTGATCGGCTTCCTGCTGCTCCTGTTCTACCTGATGGGACCGGTCAACGGCCTGATCGCCTCCCTGTCGCAGCTCCAGATCGGCCTGGCAGCGGTCAAGCGGATCGAGGACGTGGCCGGACTGGCCGCCGAGGAGTCCGGGAACGGCGAGGCGCCGACCGCCACCGGTCCGGCGCGGGTGTCGTTCGAGGACGTCCGGTTCCGCTACGGCGACGACCTCCCCTTCGTCCACCACGGCGTGACCTTCGAGTCGAGCGGCAAGGGCCTGACCGCGTTCGTGGGCCCCTCCGGCGCGGGCAAGACCACGGTGTTCTCGCTGATCGAACGGTTCTACCCGATCACCAGCGGCGCGGTGAGGGTCGACGGCCGGGACGTCCGCGACTGGCCGCTGGCCGACCTGCGGGAGACGATCGGCTACGTCGAGCAGGACGCACCGGTCCTGGACGGGACGCTGCGCGAGAACCTGGTGATGGCCGCGCCCGACGCCACCGAGGCCGAGATCCTCGACGTGGTCGAGCGGGCCCGACTCGCCGAGCTGGTGGGGAAGCTGCCCGAGGGCCTCGACTCGGCGATCGGATACCGGGGGACGACCCTGTCGGGCGGAGAGCGCCAACGGGTGGCGATCGCCAGGGCGCTGCTGCGCAAACCGCGCCTGCTGCTGCTCGACGAGGCGACCTCGCAGCTCGACGCGACCAACGAGGCGGCCCTGAAGCAGCTCATGCTCGACGCCGCCGAACGCACCAACGTGCTGGTGGTGGCCCACCGGCTGTCGACGGTGACCAGCGCCGACCAGATCGTGGTCCTGGACACCGGCAGGGTCCGCGCCGTGGGCTCCCACGCCGAGCTGGTCGAGCAGGACGAGCTCTACCGCGACCTGGCCGCCCAGCAGCTCCTGGCAGTCGCCGAATAGCGAACGGCGGCGCGGCCGGACTCCGGTCACGGCCGCGCCGCCCCGACCGCACGTCCGAATAAGACTGATCGCGTGATTTGGGACGGCATTCAACGCTCGTTCACAACAGGGAAGGCTCCATGAAGGCCGCAGCCGCTGTACTGGAGGCACCTGAACCCGAACGAGAAGAGGAAACGCATGTCCCGCAAGGGTGTCCTCCTCCGCGGACTCGCCGCCGCGGCCGCCGCCGGCTTCGCCATCACCTTCGCCGCCGACACCGCCGCCGCCAAAGGCGGCCACCACCCGCCCGCCGACGACGAACCGACCGTCATCGCCCACCGCGGCGCCAGCGGCTACCTGCCCGAGCACACGCTCGAAGCCTACGAGCTCGCGATCGCCCTGGGCGCCGACGTCATCGAACCCGACCTGGTGCTCACCGCCGACGGCGAACTGCTCGCCCGCCACGAGCCGTACCTGAGCGGCACCACCGACGTCGAAGACCGCCCCGAGTTCGCCGACCGCGAGACCACCAAGAACGTCGAGGGCCGACAGATCACCGACTGGTTCGCCGAGGACTTCACCGTCGCCGAACTCAAAACCCTCCGCGCCGAAGAGCGCCTGCCCGACCTGCGCCCCCGGAGCGCCAAGTGGGACGGCCGGTTCCAACTGGTCACCTACGGCGAGCTCCTCGACCACCTCGAGGCGCGCGGCCACGACGTCGTCACCTACCCGGAGATGAAGCACCCGGCCTACTACGACCGGATGGGACTGAGCATCGAGGACGCGCTGGCCGACACGCTGGCCGAACGCGGCCTGGACCGGGCCGATTCGCCGGTGTGGGTGCAGTCGTTCGACTACGACAGCCTGATCGAGATCGCAGAGCGCATCGAGAACCCGATCGGCCTGAACATCGGCGGCTCGGGGACCATCTCGGACGCCGATCTCGACCGGTACGCCGCGACCCTGGACACCGTCAGCCTCAGCAAGGACCGGATCGTGCCGCGCGACGCCGAGGGCTACCTGCTGGAGCCGACCGACGTGGTCGACCGGGCGCACGCGCGGGGCCTGGAGGTGCACGTGTGGACCTTCCGCAGCGAGAACGCGTTCCTGCCGGCCGACTTCCGGAAGGGCGACAGGCCCTCCAAGCGGGGCCGCTACAAGGACGAGTACGAGCTGTTCTACGGGCTCGGCGTCGACGCGGTCTTCAGCGACCACCCGGACAAGGCGATCCGGGTGCGCGAGAAGCGCTAGGCGGGTTCGGCCAGGGCTCGTCCGAACGCCGAGGGGCCGTCCCGGCCGCCGGGGGCGGCCCCTCGGTCCTGCGCGTATCCGGGTCGAGCCTCCCGCCCGGGGTCTTCCGGTCCGCGCCGGATCGCGATCTGGAAGTGGACGGTCTCGGCGGGCGCGCCGAGCGGATCGTCCGCCGCGGGCCGCATCTCGTTGACCGCGATGCGCTCGTCGTAGACGGCCTTGCCGTACCGGGACCAGAACGCCACCGCTCCGGGAGCCCGGGCGTCGACGTAGAGGTGGACGCCGGTGTAGCGCTCGCGCGAGGCGATGAACGCCAGGCACCGGCGGGCCAGTGCGTCCCCCAGGCCCCGCCTGCGGTGCTCGGGACGGACGTACACCCGCCGCAGGGTCGCGGTCCGGCCCTCCTCGAAGCGGCAGGTCACCTCGACCGGGTGGGGCGGCGAGGTCGGCGTCTGGCCGCGGACTCCCGCGGTGCCCACGACTGATCCGTCCACTTCGGCCACGAACAGCGCGTTGTCCTCCGGGGCCGAGTAGTGCGACTCCAAATCGATTATGTCCGAATGGGGCCCTGGGCGGTAGCCGTGTCCGAGGTCGCGGTACAGGGTGTCGAGCATGACCGATCTCGCCCGATCGAGATCGTCCGGTAGGGCCCGGCGAATCGTATACGCGCGCAGGGGCGTCTCGTCGAATGCGGGGATGGGACTCGACATGGATTCGATTGTTCCACCGCCGGCGCGCGGGCATCGCATCTCGACAGCGAGACTATCCTCACTGGAGTGCGTTATGCGGCCGTTATCGATGCATCCGAAGCGGCCGGTGCCCTTCGGCCGGGCCCGTGCCGGGTGAGGGCCGGTCCGGGCGGCGTCAGCCGGCGAAGCGGTCGGTGAGGCCGAACAGGGCCCCGCTGGGCGAGGACAGCACCGCGGTCCGCGCCCGCTCCTCGCCCGGCGGCACCACGACCCGCCCGCCGAGACCGACCGCCCTCGCGGTCTTCCGGTCGAGCGAATCGGCGCCGAAGCAGACCACCCACTGCGGATCCAGGTCCCGCTCCGGGCCGTCGGCGGCGTGGCATCCACCGAACTCCAGGCCCGTCTCCCGCGTCCGCAGCGCGACGGGCGCGTCCGGGCCGCCGGCAGGGCGGACGCCCAGCGCCCAGTCCAGCAGCTCGGCGTAGAACTGCATCGGCTCGGCCGGATCCCCGTCGTAGACGTACTCGAACCAGGCGGTCGCGCCCGGCTCGCCGTAGGCGGTGAAGCCCATGCCGTCGTTGAGCGGCTCGTAGAGGCCGAACCCGCCGCCGTCGGGGTCCTTGAGGGCGGCGTAGACCAGGTCGTCGCCGACGCGCATGGGCTGGGTGATCGTGGTCGCGCCGAGCTTCTCGGCGTGGGCGGCCGCGAGCAGGCAGTCCTCCACGTGGAAGGCCACGCCCCAGCTCGCCGGCCTGTCGGGCTGGTCGGTCTGGTTCGGGGCGATGCCCGCCACCGCGCGGGCGTTGGCGACGCTGGTGCCGAGGCACAGCTCGGTGTAGTGCCCGAACTCCTCGCCGGCGTCGAAGGTCTTCCAGTCGAAGAGGCGGGTGTAGAACTCGAGCTCGGCGGCCAGATCGGGGGCGTTCGCATCGGCCCAGATCGGGGCGCCGAGCGGTATCGAGGTCGGCATCGGAGCCGCTCCTTCGCGGGTCGGGGTCGGAATCCCCAATCACGGTCCCACGCGGGTACGACCCGGGCAAGCGTTTCAGCCTACGGCCGCAGGGGAGCCCGAACACCGCGCCGCTCAGAGCCGGCGTTCGCGCAGCAGGTCGCGGATCTGCTCCAGCAGCACGAGCTGCTCCTCGCGCTCGGCCTCCGCCTCCTCGGGCGCTGCCGCCATCCGCTCGCGGAGCCGGTTGAACGGGACCACCACCACGAAGTAGACCGCCGCAGCGGTCAGGACGAACACCACGATGCCGTTGAGGAACAACCCGTACGGGAACTCGACGCCGTTGACCGCGAAGCTGCCGCCGGCCTCCTCCCCGCCGGTCATGAGGGCGATGGCCGGGTTGATGAACGCCTCGCCGAACGAACCGACCAGCGCGGTCACCGCCGCGCCCATGACGACGGCCACGGCCAGTTCGACCACGTTCCCGCGCATCATGAAGTCCTTGAAACCTTTGATCATGGCCGAAATTCTCGCATCCGCCCAGGCCGGAACAGACTCGGCGAATCACCACATGTCGCATTCGCGAGGCCGGTGAGCCGAAGTTCACATGATCGAAATATTTCGCGACAGCCTTTTAACACAGCGGCTCGGGCTGCGTAACACGCCGCAGTGAAGCTGGCATGACTCCGGTAGGTAGGAGAACACGCGCCGGCCGCTTGCCGCCGCCTCGGACGGCGGCTCGACCGGGCCACGACGGCCCCTCGGTCGGCGCGTGGCACCTGCCCCGAGCAATGTCGCTCCCCTCGAAGCCGGAACCAGACTCTAAGCCCACTTTCGCCTATCACTGGAGAAGAGAGGAGGCGGCAATGCCCGAGCTCGATACCGGGAACAACTCCTGGATCCTTATCTCCGCCGCCCTAGTGCTGCTCATGACCCCGGGACTGGCCCTGTTCTACGGGGGTCTGACCCGGGCCAAGAGCGTCATCAACATGATGCTGAAGTGCCTGGTCGCCATCGGCACCACCAGCATCGTCTGGATGCTCGTCGGCGAGTCGATGGCCACCGACGGCAGCGGGAACTTCTTCCCGACCGACTTCTCGGGCGCCTTCGGACTCGACTACGTGACCGACCTCGGCACCGTCGACGGCGGCGTCTCGGCCGGAGCCATGTCGGCCTTCGGCATGATGTTCGCGATCATCACCGTCGCCCTGATCGCCGGCGCCGTCGCCGACCGCATGAAGTTCTCCTCCTGGGTCGTGTTCGCCGTCGCCTGGGTCGTCCTGGTCTACGCCCCGGTCGCCTACTGGGTGTGGGGCTCGGGCTGGATCGACGGCCTCGGCGTCATGGACTACGCCGGCGGTACCGCGGTCCACGCCAACGCCGGTGCCGCGGCGCTCGCCCTCGCGCTGGTCGTCGGCCGCCGCGTCGGCTGGAAGGACGGCACCTTCGCCCCGCACAACCTGCCGCTGGTCGTCATCGGCGCGGGCCTGCTGTGGTTCGGCTGGTTCGGCTTCAACGCCGGCTCGGCCTTCGTCGCCGACGAGGCCGCCGGCCTGGCGCTGCTGAACACCCAGGTCGCCACCGCCGCGGCGATCCTCGCCTGGCTCGTGATCGACCGCCTCCGCGGCATCAAGCCGTCGGTGCTCGGTGCCTGCTCCGGCGTCATCGCCGGCCTGGTCGCCATCACCCCGGCCGCCGGCCTGGTCGCGCCCCTCGGCGCGGTCGCGATCGGCGCCATCGCCGGTGTGATCTGCCCGCTGGCGATCGGCCTGAAGCACAAGCTCGGCTACGACGACTCGCTCGACGTGGTCGGCCTGCACATGGTCGCCGGCATCTGGGGCTCGATGGCCGTCGGTCTGTTCGCGGTCGCCGACATCACCGAGGTCACCTGGGGCGACGCCCAGAACGGCCTGTTCTACGGCGGCTCGTTCGGCTTCTTCGCCAACCAGACCGGCGCGGTGTTCGCCGTGGTCGGATACTCGTTCGTGGTGGCCCTCATCATCGGCCTGATCCTGAAGTTCACCATCGGCGTCCGCATCAGCGAAGAGGACGAGCTGGCCGGCATCGACGCCGCCCAGCACGGAGAGGCCGGCTACGACCTGCCGGTCAACGGCGAGGCCTTCCCGGCCCCGACGTCCCCGACCGACGCTCCCGACAAGGTCCAAGCCTAGACAAAGCGCGCCCGTCGCCATCTCCGCGGACGGCCGCCCGGTCTCAGACCGGGCGGCCGTCCTTGTCGCCTGCGACCGGGCCGTTAAGCTCGTAGGAGTACCCAGCTTTAACACCACCGAGAGGTTCGCCCGTGTTCGACGCCTTGTCAGAACGTCTGTCGGGAATCTTCGACTCACTGCGCGGCAAGGGCCGCCTGACCGAAGCAGACATCGACGCCACTGCCCGCGAGATCCGCCTGGCGCTGCTCGAGGCCGACGTCGCCCTCCCGGTGGTCAAGACCTTCATCTCCCAGGTCAAGGAGCGCTGCAAGGGCGCCGAGGTCTCCAAGGCCCTCAACCCCACCCAGCAGGTGGTGAAGATCGTCAACGAGGAGCTGGTCGGCATCCTCGGCGGCGAGACCCGCCGGCTCAACTACGCCAAGCGGGCCCCGACGGTCATCATGCTCGCCGGCCTCCAGGGCTCCGGTAAGACCACCCTCGCCGGCAAGCTCGCCAAGTGGCTCAAGGCCGACGGCCACTCGCCCCTGCTGGTCGCCGCCGACCTACAGCGGCCCAACGCCGTCGGACAGCTCGAGATCGTCGCCGAGCGCGCCGGGTCGGCGATCTACGCCCCCGAGCCCGGCTCGGGCGTCGGCGACCCGGTGAAGGTCGCCGGCGACGCGATCGGCGAGGCCGAGCGCGCCGGCCGCGACGTGGTCATCATCGACACCGCCGGCCGGCTCGGCATCGACGAGGAGATGATGACCCAGGCACGCGACATCCGCGAGGCCACCGACCCCGACGAGGTCCTGTTCGTCATCGACGCGATGGTCGGCCAGGACGCGGTCAACACCGCCGAGGCCTTCCGCGACGGCGTCGGCATCTCCGGCGTGGTCCTGTCCAAGCTCGACGGCGATGCCCGCGGCGGCGCCGCACTGTCGGTCCGCCACGTCACCGGCCAGCCGATCCTGTTCGCCTCCACCGGCGAGAAGCTGGAGGACTTCGACGTCTTCCACCCCGACCGGATGGCCTCGCGGATCCTCGGCATGGGCGACATGCTCACGCTCATCGAGCAGGCCGAGAGCGCCTTCGAGGCCGAGCAGAAAGAGGAGATGACCCAGAAGATCCTCGAAGGCGAGGACTTCACCCTCGAGGACTTCCTGGAGCAGATGCAGGCCATCAGCAAGATGGGCCCGATCGGCAACATCCTCAAGATGATGCCCGGCATGAACCAGATGAAGGACCAGATCGAGTCGATCGACGACAAGCAGATCGACCGGACCACCGCGATCATCCGCTCGATGACGCCCGAGGAACGCAGGAACTCCAAGGTCATCAACGGCTCGCGGCGCCTGCGCATCGCCAACGGTTCGGGCGTGACCGTCTCCGAGGTCAACCAGCTCCTCACCCGGTTCAAGGACGCGCAGAAGATGATGCGCCAGATGAGCGGCGCGATGGGCGTGGGCGGCGGCGGCAAGGCCACCAAGTCGAACAAGGTCAAGCGCAAGGGCAAGAAGGGCAAGAAGAAGGTCGTGCGCCGCGGCGGGCCCGGAGGCGGGCCGGCCGGATCGCCGCAGCTCCCCGGCGGGATGCCCGGCGGCGCGCCCGGCGGCCAGATGCCCGACCTGTCGAAGCTCAACCAGGACGACCTGCCCGACATCGACCTCGAAGAGTTCGCGAAGCAGCAGAAGAAGAAGCGCTGACCGAAGCCGTGGACAGCGGCCGGGCCCGTGGGCGATACTGCGAGGCGTCATGACTGAGACGCAAGTGCCCACGCGCCCGCTCCACCTCCGCGTGGTCTGGCTGCCCGACGACACCGTCCGCGACCTCTACGTCGACGGCGACCGCATGACCTTCGACCCGGTGGACGGCGCCGAGACCGTCGCCACGGCCGGATTCGCACTGCCCGGCCTGGTCGACGCCCACTGCCACATCGGCATCCGGCGCGGGGCGGCCCCCATCGAATCGCTCGACGAGGCCCGCTCCCTGGCCTACACCGACCGCGACACCGGAGTCCTGGCCATCCGCGACGCCGGTTCGCCGTACCCCTACCCCGAACTGGTCGGCGAGGACGGACTCCCGCGCCTCATCCGCGCCGGGCAGCACATCGCCGCCTCCAAGCGCTACCTGCGCGGCATCGGGCTCGAATGCGAGCCCGACGAGGCCGCCGGAGCCCTGGCCCGCCAGGCCAAGTTCGGCGACGGCTGGGTCAAACTCGTCGGCGACTGGATCGACCGCTCCCGCGGCGACCTGGCCCCCAGCTTCGAACCGGAGGTCCTCACCGCCGCCATCGAGGCCGCCCACACCGAAGGCGCCAAGGTGGCCGTCCACACCTTCTCCGAAGAGGCCGTCGCCTGCGTCGTCGAGGCGGGCGCCGACTCGGTCGAGCACGGCACCGGACTCGCGCCCGACCTGCTCGACCGCATGGCCGCCCAGGGCACCGCGCTGGTGCCCACCATGGTCAACATCGACACCTTCGACGACATCGCCGCCACCGCCGAATCCAAGTTCCCCACTTACGCCGACCACATGCGCCGCCTCAAAGCCGGTTTCCCCGACGTGGTGCGCGCCGCCTGGGAGGCGGGCGTGCAGGTCTACCTCGGCACCGACGCGGGCGGCGGCATCGACCACGGCCTGGCGGCCGAGGAGATGCACCTGCTGCACGAGCGGGCCGGCATCCCGGTCGACGGCCTGCTCGCCGCCGCCTCCTGGAAGGGGCGCGACTGGCTCGGCCTCCCCGCCGACCTCGGCGACCTCGTCGTCTACGACCGCGACCCGCGAGTCGACCTCTCGGCCCTCCGCGAACCGGCCGCGATCATCCTGCGCGGCCGCGTTCTCGCCTGATGCCAGAAGTATGCAATGGACGGTTCGGTTCGGAGGATCGTTCATTGGTCGGATAAGCTTGATCGGCCCGAATCGCCGGAACGACGAAAGCTTCCGAAATGAATGATCACCCTGCGAACGACTCCGCCGACACTCCCGATGAATCCGAAACCGGCCGATCGCCCGAGAACGCGAATCCGAATGCGACCGGACCGGTCGGCCCGCAATTCCCGCCCGCGCCGCCCGCACCCGTGCCCGGCGGGGTGCCCGCCGCGCGGCCGGAGAACGGCATGGGCACGACGGCCCTGGTCTTGGGCATCATCGGACTCGCCATCGGTTGGATCCCGGTGGTCGCCTGCTTCGGATGGATCGCCTGCATTCTGGCGATCGTATTCGGCGGAATCGGGCTATCCAAGGCCGGCAGCGGAAAGGCGACGAACCGAGGCTCCGCGATCGCCGGAATGTCGCTCGGAATCATCGGATTCGTCATCGGCCTGATCCTGACCATCGCGGTCTGGGGCACTTTCAGCTCGATATCGGACATTTCCGAGGCTTCGGATGAGCCCGAAGCCGTAGAGGAGCCCGTGCCCGCCGACGAGGCGGAAGAAGAGGAGGCCGAAACCGATCCGGCCGAGGACGAACCCCAAGACTCCCAGGGCGTCGGCGCCGGCATCTGGGAGGTCGGCGCCGATATCGAGGCCGGAACCTATGTCACGACCCCGCCCGGGGACGGAGCGTTCGACGGTTGCTATGTGGCGCGGTTGTCGGGGTTCAGCGGTGAGTTCGAGGACATCATCGCCAATGCCAACATCGACGGCGGCGGCCGCGGGCGCATCACCATCGACGAGAGCGACACCGGCGTCGAGTTCACCGGAGACTGCACCTGGCAGCTCGCCGGCGAGGACAACCTCGCCGACCCCGGCGCCGAGGTCGGCCGCGGCGTCTGGGAGGTCGGCACCGAAGTCGAGCCGGGCACCTACGTCACCCAAGCCGAAGAGGACGGAGCGTTCGACGGTTGCTATGTGGCGCGGTTGTCGGGGTTCAGCGCTGAGTTCGAGGACATCATCGCCAACGAGAACATCGACGGCGGCGCCCAAGGCCGCATCACCATCGACGAGAGCGACACCGGCGTCGAATTCAGCGGCGAATGCGTCTGGACCCTCCAATGACCGTCGCAGCCGACGACGTCGCTGGTCGGGGAGTCGCCGACTGAGACCACCTAGCCATCGCATTGTGGCACCGGTTGTATATGGTGAGCGCCTGTGTCGATTCCACCCGAACAGAGAGTGTAGAAGCGATGTCCTATCCCCCGCCTCCGGACCAGTCGGGTCAGGGTGGTTACCAGTACGACCCATACGGCGGCCAGCCCGATTCCCAGCCCCCGAGCCCGCAGCCCGGGGGCTACAGCCCTCAGCCGCCGCCCATGCAGCAGCCCGGGTACGGCCAACCGGCGCAACCCCAGCAGCCCTACGGGCAGCAACCGGGCATGCCGCCGCAGTACGGCGGCATGCCCCCGCAGGAGCCGCCCAAAGGGCAGGCGATCGCCTCGATGGTGCTCGGCATCTGCGGTGCCGCGCTGGTCTGCATCCCCTTCGTGAACCTGGCGCTGGGCATCATCGCCGCCGCCCTCGGCGGCGTGGCGCTCAAGAAGGTCAACGCGGGCCAGGCCGGAGGCAGGGGCATGGCCATCGCCGGCCTGGTGCTCGGGATCATCGTCTGCGGCCTGTTCGCACTGGGACTCATCCTGCGTGCGATCGGCATGGCCACGTTCTACTCCACCGGGTTCTGAGACCCGGGCCGACCCGAAACGAACGCAAGCGGCGCGGGCGAAGCCCGCGCCGCTTAGCCGCGTCCGCTACATCGTCACCAGGCAGAACGGGTGGCCCACCGGGTCGGCGAAGACCCGGAAGCTCGCCCCGCCTCCTTCGAGCCGGCGGGCGCCGAGCTCCAGCACCCGCCGTTCGGCCTCGTCGAGGTCCTCGACCCGGAGGTCGAGGTGCATCTGCTGCGGGACGGCCGGGTCCGGCCAGGTGGGGGCGCTGAACACCTCCGCCCGTTGGAAGGCCAGCCCCGGACGGTCCGGCGCGTCGCCGATGACCACCCAGTCGCCGTCGTCCTGCACTTCGATGAAACCGAGCAGTCCGCGGTAGAACGCCGACAGTTCCTTGGGATCCGGGCAGTCGATCACCAGCCCGTGCCATGCACCAATCATGCCCGCAGTGTGGCAGAGCGGCCCGACACCGGTCCGGCGATCAGGTCACGTCCTCGAACCCGCCGCCGGCGCGGTCGGTGCTCGGCTCGCGCCGGTCGCGATCGTCCTCGGCGCTGCCGCCGACGGCCTTCGAGGCCGACTGGTGGGGACTCTGCCCGTTGACACCGCGACGGGCGTCCTCGACCCCCCGGTTGACCCCGCGGGTGGTCTCGTTGAGCTCGTCCTTGACCGGCTTGGCGGTCTCCTCGAGGTCCTGCATCGTCGACTTCAGCGGGTTGGTCAGCATCTCCTGGTCCTCTTCGCTCAAGACGTGCTTGCGCACGAACGTCCTGGGGTTGAGGTCCTCGGGCTTGACGTCGATGCCGGTCTCGCGGCTCAGATCGGAGGCGGCGTTCGAGGCCATGTTGCGCGCCTTGACGATGAACCTCCGGATACTGGCCAGCGCATGCGGAATCTTCTCGGGCCCCCACAGGAACAGGGCGAGCAGGAGCAGGATCAGGAAGCCCGTCGTACCGATATTTCCGAACACGTCGACCTCTCAGGAGCTGAAGAATCTCCGCCAAGGGTATTCGCTTGCCTGATCGGATGGCAAGGCGGCGGTCAGTCGGTCGAAGCCGCCAGCGTGACCTGGGCGCTGGCCTCGACGCCGTCGCGCTCGTAGACCACGGTCACGGTCGTGCCCGGAGCCAGTTTGCGTACCAGCGCGACCAGTTCGGTGTTCTCGGTCACGGTCGTACCGTTGAAGCTGGTGAGGACGTCGCCGTCTTCGAGTCCGGCCTCCTCGGCGGGGGAGCCGGGGATGATCCGCTGCAGCTCGACACCCACGCCCAGCGCCGGGTCGCCCAGCTCGGCCCCGATCACGGTCCGGGAGGCGGTTCCGGTCTCGACCAGCTCGTCGGCGATGCGTTTGGCCTGGTTGACCGGGATGGCGAAACCGATGCCGATGTTCCCGGCCTCGGCGCTGTCGGCGGCGGTCGAGGCGATCGCGGTGTTGATGCCGATGACCTGCCCGCCGATGTCGGTGAGCGGACCGCCGGAGTTGCCGGGGTTGATCGCCGCGTCGGTCTGGATGGCGGCCATCACCGACTCGATCTCGCCGGCGGCGTTCTGGGTGAGCACGGGCCGGTCGACCGCCGAGACGATGCCCTCGGTGACCGTCGAGGACAGCCCGAGCGGGGCGCCGACGGCCAGGACCGGGTCGCCGACGGCGACCTGGTCGGAGTCGGCCAGGACCATCGACGGGTAGCCCTCGCCGGGCAGGTCGAGCACCGCCACGTCGGAGTCGGGGTCGGAGCCGACGACCTCGGCGGTCTCGAGTTCACCGTTGCTGAACAGCACCTGGAGCTGCTCGGCCACCTCGGAGCCGCCGCCGGTGACCACGTGGTGGTTGGTCATGACGTAGCCGTCCTCGCTGACGATGAAGCCCGAGCCGTTGCCGCCGCCGTCGGTCAGGACGGTCACCACCGACGGCATGATGCCGTCCACGACCCCGGCCACGGAGTCGGGGTCGCGCTGGGTCTGGGGGTCGGCTCCGGTGATGGTGCCGCCGAAGGAGTCGGTGCGGGTGGCCCAGATGCCGATGGCGGAGCCGAGGGTGCCGGCGATGAGGGCGACGATCGCGGAGACGGCCACGACGATCCCGAGCCCCGGGCGTCCGGCGGGCCGCGGGCGCGGCGGCAGCGGCTCGGGAGCGGGGCCCGGGTGCATGGGGCGGGCGTGGACGACCGCGTGGCTGGAGGGGTCGCGCCAGGGATCGTCGGGGGCACCGGGGTTCCACCAGGCCGAGCCCGGCCGGCCCCCCTGGGGGTGGTGGGGCGGCTGGGGCGGCTGGGCCCCCGGCGCGGCATGGGGTCGGTCGGTGCCGTAGCTCATCCTTCGATTGTCGCCCACGGGCGCAAGAATGGCACACCGTTCCGATGGAGGGACGGTCCGCCCGGAGGGGAGAAGGGTTCGGATCCGGCGTGTTACGGTCCCGATAACGAGGACTCGCCCCAGACCGGCGTCCGAGGCGAGCCTTCGTTGTCTGATCGGCGGAGGGGGTGCCCGCCGGTGGGGTGTCGGTGCGCTGGAGCGGCTACTCGAGGGCCCCTTTGAGCTCCTTGTGGAGCGTCTCGGCCTCCTCGGGCGTCATCTCAACGACCAAGCGGCCGCCGCCTTCGAGCGGCACCCGCATGATGACGCCGCGGCCCTCCTGAGTGACTTCCAGCGGGCCATCACCGGTCCGCGGCTTCATGGCCGCCATATTTCGTCTCCCCTCGATCCAAGGTCGCTGGTTGCGACTCGACGTTGCTGGATCAAGTTTCCCCGATAACGTGGGGGAGAGCCAACTCGCCCCTCCGTTTATGTGACCGAGTTGCGGAGAAAAACCGCAAAAAAGGGCATTTCGGGTGAGGAGAATCATCCCTGGGTACAGGCTTATTCCTCAGGGTCCTGTTCGTGTTCGGTCCCGAGCAGGAACGCGGTCCCCTCGATCTCGCGCCCGTAGGGGGCCACGAACGTCGGCAGCTCGGTCGGGCCCAGCGACCGCGTGTAGGACCAGAACCGGCGGACCGCCTCGGCCCGGTCGGCGGCCTCGACCGGGATCGACAGGCTCACCAGCCAGTCGCTGCGGCGCTCCGGCGCCGGCAGCGCGCGCACCAGCGCCTCCCACGCCTCCGGCTCCAGCCGCTTCCAACCGTCGTCGGCGTCGTCGACGCGGCAGGGCCGCTCGAGGCGGCGGCGGTAGGCCACCTTGCCGCCGTCGACCGCGCCGAACGCGAAGATGCCGTCGGGGCCGGCCAGGGCCACTTCGTCACCGTCGGCGGACCCGGCCGGGAGCGGGGGCGGCTCCACCGAGTCGGCCTCGTAGGCCTGTTGCTCTGTGTACTCGTCCTCGTTCAGCACCAGCAGCCAGTAACGCATGCCCACATCCCACCACGTCAGTCGGCGGGTTGGCGCTCTGCCTCCAGTTCGGCAATGCGCTCGTCACGTCTGCCGATCTCCCACGCCAGGCGCCGCATCGTCGCGTCGACCTGCTTGGTGCGGTAGCCGCGCGGCCCGGTGTCGAAGCGCAGCGCCCCCACCTCGGCCTCGGAGATCGGCTCGTCTTCGGGCAGCCCGGCGGGCTCGTCGTCGGGCGCGTCGTCACGCAGCGAGTCGTCGCCGGTGGCCCACACGACGATCGAGAAGGCGATCCACACTCCTATGGCCGCGACGACGACCGGCAGCACCAAGTTCACGGGGGTTCCTCCAGAGCGCTAAGCGAAGAACGCGAAATAGGCGAACATCGCCATTGTGACGACCGCCAATGTCACACCGAGACGCGGGTTGTGGGGCACGACCGGTTTGATCGGCCTGCCCGCCCGGTCGTGCATCGGCATGCGCGGCTTGTTGGCCGCCCCCACCAGGACGTACCCGATCAGGGCCGCCAGGACCGGCGGCAGGAACATGACCCACCAGGTCGAGTCGCCGCCGCCGGTGGCGCCGAGCCACAGCACCTGCCCCAGCAGGCACGCGGCCATCACGGCGCCGTAGATGAGCAGTTCCCGCAGGATGTGGTGGACGCGGGGGAGGAACGTGGGCCGCTGGGCCGCCCGCATCGCCGCCAGGCGGGCGTCGGACGCCTCCCGCAGCCGCACCCGGGCCCCGCGCACGACCTCGTCGAGCTCCTCGCCCGCGACCGGCTCGGGGGCCAGGTCCGGGACCGGCCGCCGCAGCGCCGCGCAGCCCTCGGCCAGCGAGGCCACCTCCTCGTCCAGATCGCCGCGCAGCTTCTCGACCGACTCCCGGCCTCGCGCCAGCCGCCGCTGCGCGCGCTCGGCGCCGGCCGACGTGTCGGACTCGAGCCGGGCCAGCTCGTGGACCAGGTCCCGGTACTCGCTCATCCCGCTCACCGGAGCTCCCCTCCCGGCGCGTCGATCGGACCGGCCTCGTCGAGCCGCCCGGGCCTGACGTAGGGCACCGCGAGGGTCTCGGTGCCCGCGTGCCGGTCGATGACCAGGCAGCGGTTGGCGCGGCCCTCCCAGTTGTTGTTGGGGTCGCCGGTGACCGCGCCCAGATCGGTGGCGGCCACGTTCAGCGCCACCAGACCCGAACAGTGCTCGCGCCCGGCCGAGCCGCCGATGTCGTCGAGGAAGCGCCGCGCCCCGCGCCACCAGCCGATGAGATGGAAATCCTCGGCCGGACCGTGCACGAGCCTCCGGCGCAGCGCGGCCGCCTTGCCGTCGGCCCCGTCGGCGCCGAACCACAGCAGGTACGTCGGCCCCTCGCTCTCGGCGTCGAGGACCTCGCCCGGCTCCAGCCGCCGCACCCGATGGCCGCCGGCCTCGAGCGTCGCGGCCGCGCCGTCGGCGACGTCCTCGGCACCGACGGCGGTGGACGCGATCTGGAACTCGGCCCCGCCCGGCTCGTACTGCCGCCCCAGCGACGCGGCGGCCGCGGCCACCACATCGGCCGCGACCGGCGAGGTGCCCAGCACCGCCAGGTGGCGGCCGGGACTGCGGTCGAACCGGTAGCCCACCGTGGACACCCCCACGTCGACCGCCCGGCCCAGGAGCGCCCGCGGCGCCGGGTCCGGCCGCAGCGCCGCATACGAGGGATCGTCGGCCAGGTGCTGCTCGTCGAAACCGCGGAACACCACCGGCTCGGCATCCGACTCGCGCCGCTCCCACAGTTGCCGCCGGAGCCCGGCCAGGAGCGGCTCGGCCGCCGAAGCGTCGGGGAAGGAGCAGGTGCGGTCGCGCCCGCGGACGCCCCCCGCGTCGTTGACCACCGCCTGCCCCACCGAGATCGCCTCGGCCGCATCGTTGTCCTCGGCCAGCAGGTGCTTGGAACCCGGCAGCGCCACCCGCAGCGGGAACTGCCCGAAGATCGAGTCCTTCTTGGTGTACAGCGCCTCGATTCCCGAGATCGTCTGGCTGGCCAACACCAGGTGGACGCCGTACGAGCGGCCCTTGCGGGCCAGCTCCTCGAGGTGGGCGACCGCCTCCCGGGCGAGCCGATCGTTGCCGGCGAAGAGGACGTGGAACTCATCGATTACCGCGACGATGCGCGGCAGCCGCGCCTCCGGGCGCAGCTCCCGCAGCCGGGCCAGGCCGGTCGCCCCCGCCCGCTTCATCAGACCCGCCCGCCGGGACAACTCCCGCCGCAGCGCCCCGAGCACCGCGACGCCGTACTCCCGGTCCGACTCCACGCCGACTGCCCGCACATGCGGAATCCACGACTCGTCGACCGCGCTCGGGGTGAACTCGGTGAACGAGACCCCCTCCTTGAAGTCGAGCAGATACAGCTCCAGTTCCTCCGGCGAGTAGCGGGTGGCCAGCCCGTACAGCACGTCGAGGATGAACACGGTCTTGCCGCCGCCGGTGCGCCCGCCGATCAGCCAGTGCGGGGTGGCGTCGTCGAACGACACCGTCACCTCGCCCCCGGGATCGCGGCCGATCACCGTGGTCAGCCCCTCCCGGCCGGACTCGCTCCAGAACCGCTCGGGCACCAGGTCGGCGACGCTCAGCGTGGACGCCTCGCGGCGCTGATCGGCGCGGGCGTCGAAGACCCCGCGGGTCATACTCGGCGAGGGCGCCTGGTCGAGCCTGACCGGCAGCGGCAACCCGCCCACGCGGGCGCCGTCGTCACCGCAGGTCAAGTAGGTGGCGTGCTCGAGCGCCGGGAGCGACTCGGTCCCCGCCGACCGGCGCCACCCGCAGACGACCAAGTGGCAGCGGGCGGCCGGACCGGCGTGGGCGAGCGCGGCGATGCGCTCGCGGACGGCCTTGCCCACCTGCGGCGGGAACCCGGCGATGACGATCAGATGGTACGGGCGGTTCGCGATCGACTCGCCGCGCGCGGCGATGTCGCGCAGCTCCGACAGCCGCTTCTCCGCGGCGGTCAAAGCGCGTCCCAGCCCCAAGTGGTCGGTCGCGACCGGCTCGGCCAGACCCGCGTCGACCAGCGGCGTGGCCGGGGCGAACACCTGCCCCAGGGTGACGCCGTCGATGAGCGACAGCTCCAGATCCGGATAGGCGGCGACCAGACGCACCAGCAGACTCTGGAGCAGCCCGCCGACGCGCGCGTCGGCCGCATCGGCGTCGGCCACCAGATGACCGCCGCCGAACAGATCGACCAGGGCCGGGAAGACCGGCTCGCCCTCGAGCTCGGCGGTGCCGACCCGGGCCGACCCGCCCCGCGGCTCGTCCGCCCGCACCGGCGTACCGTTCGCGAGAGCGTGGAGCTCCTCGCCGAGCCAACCGGTGGCGGCGGCACCGGCGGCCGCGCGGAGACGCCCGGCCAGATCGCGGCGCCGACGAGTGGCGTCGGTGGCGACCAGCCGCGACTCCTCCTCCGCCAGCAGCCGGTCGGCCCGGTCGGCCGCCCCGGCCGCGCCGCGCAGCGCGGCCGCCGCACGCTCCAATTCGGTCCGCCAACTCAACGCTGCCTCCTGCGCGAACGGGGTGTCGCCGACGACCCCACTCTATCGACAAGGGATCAGGCGTGCGTGTAGAGACCGAGCGCCAGATCGGCCAGGTGGTGCGGATCGTCGGCGCCGCACAGCTCCCTGGACGAGTGCATCGACAGGATCGGCGCGCCGACGTCCACGGTGAGCACGCCGAGCTGCGTCGCCGAGAGCGGACCGATGGTGGTGCCGCCGACGACGTCGTTGCGGTTGACGTAGAACTGCCACGGGACGCCGGCCCGCTCGGCGGAGCGGACGAACATCGCCTGCTCCTCGGCGCCGGTGGCGTAGCGCTGGTTGGCGCTGGCTTTGAGCATGGGGCCGCCGCCGGGCAGCGGGAGGTGGCCCGGCTCGTGCTTCTCGGCGAATCCGGGGTGGACGGCGTGGCCGGTGTCGGCCGACATCATCTCCGAGGCGGCCGCGGCGCGGGCGAACGCCGGGTAGTCGTCGCCGGCGATGCGGCGCAGGACGGTCTCCAGGAACGGGCCTTGTGCCCCCGAGTAGGTCATCGACCCGGTCTCCTCGTAATTGAACGAGGCGAAGACCGGCACGCCCGGGGCGTCCTCGGCGGCGATGATCGCGGCGAGACCGGCGTGGGTGCTCAGGAGGTTGTCGAGCCGCCAGGCCGCGAACAGCTCGCCGTCTTTGCCCAGATAGGACGGCCGGTCGCAGGCGGCGGTGAACAGGTCGAAGCCGAGCACGTCGCCGGCTTCGACACCGGCCTCGGCGGCGACGAACTCGAGGAACTCGCCCTCGCGGGGCTCGCCGAGCCCCCAGACCGGGGTGAGCTGGGACTGCGGGTTGATCGCGCGTCCCTCGTTGGTGCCCGGGTCGAGGTGGATCGCCAGGCGCGGGACGCGCAGCAGCGGGCGGTCGACGTGCACCAGGACCTCCGAGCCGTCGCGCATGGCCAGGCGGCCGGCGACGCCGAGGTCGCGGTCGAGCCAGGTCTGGACCGGCACGCCGCCGTAGACCTCGACGGCGACCTGCTTCCAGCCCGCGGCGCCGGTGTCCGGCCGCGGCTTGACCTTCAGCGTCGGCGAGTCGGTGTGCGCCCCGAATATCCGGAATCCGTCGGCGACCCGGCCGCCCAGCCGCCAGGCGATGATCGAGCCGTCCCGGACCGTGTAGTACCCGCCCGCCTCGGACGGCCAGGCGTCGACCTCACGCAACAGCCGGAATCCGGCCGCCTCGAGCCGGTCGGCGGCGACGGCGCACGCGTGGTACGGCGTGGGCGAGCGGCCGATGTATTCGGCGAGGTCGTCGGTGTGGGATCGGTCGAACCGGGGCATCGGAGCTCCTTCACTGGCGGATACCGGGCGCGGCTGACAGCATAGATGAATGCGCGCGTTGAAACTGGGGCGAAGGGTGTTCGGTGAGGACGAGTACGCGGTGATGGCGATCGTCAACCGCACCCCCGACTCCTTCTACGACGCCGGCTCGACCTTCGAGTTCGACGCGGCGATGGCGGCCGTGGGCGGCGCGGTCGCGGCCGGCGCCGACATCGTGGACGTCGGCGGGGTCAAGGCCGGCGAAGGCCCCGAGGTGACCGCCGCCGAGGAGGTCGAGCGGGTGGTGCCGTTCATCGAGGCCGTGCATGCGGCCCATCCGGGCCTGGTGGTCTCGGTCGACACCTGGCGGGCCGAGGTCGCGCGCGAGGCGGTCTCGGTGGGTGCCGAGCTCATCAACGACACCTGGGCCGGGTGGGACGCCGACGTGGTGAAGGTCGCCGCCGACACCGGTGCGGGGCTGGTCTGCTCCCACACCGGCGGGCTGGAGCCGCGGACAGTGGCCTCCCGCCCCGCCTACGAGGACGTGGTGGCGGAGGTGGCCGCCGAACTGGCGGGCCGGGCCGAGGCCGCGGTGGAGGCCGGGGTGCGGGCCGACGGCATCGTCATCGACCCCACCCACGACTTCGGCAAGACCACCTACCACTCCCTGGACCTGACCCGCCGCCTGGGCGAGCTGGCCGGGACCGGCTGGCCGGTGCTGGTGGCCCTGTCCCGCAAGGACTTCGTGGGGGAGACGCTCGACCTGCCGGTCGACCGCCGCCTGAACGGGACGCTGGCGGCCACGGCCGTCTCGGCCTGGCAGGGTGCGCGGGTCTTCCGCGCCCACGACGTGACCGCCACCCGGGAGGTCCTGGACATGGTCGCCTCGATCAAGGGCCGGCGGCCGCCGAAGAACCCCCACCGCAGCCTGTGACCGGGCGTTGAACGCCGCGGTGAGGCCGCCGGTGCGGCATGGAGGTCGGACACCGCTCATGCCACACCTGTTTGTGAATGCTGTGCTACACTGATTATGTGCTACACATGGAGGCAGTCGTGGCGAATGTGACCCTGAGTATCAACGATGACCTGCTGCGTCGCGCGCGCATCCGTGCGTTGGAGCTCGACACCACGGTCAACGCCGTGGTCCGGGAATACCTGGAGGGCTTCGCGGGAGAGAGCGAGGCGAATCGCGCCCTGGCGGAGTTCCTGGAGATTTCGGACGAAGTGAGCGCCTCCAGCGGTGACGACGGACGCGGATGGACCCGAGAGGACCTCTATGGCCGGTAGGACCTTCCTCGACACCAATGTTCTGGTCTACGCGGTCGATAGCGCCGAACCCGACAAGAAGAAAGTCGCGCGAGAGCTGCTCGCGCAGGCCGCGAACGTCGTCATCTCCGCGCAAGTGCTCACCGAGTTCTATGTGACCGTTACTCGTAAGCTCAAACCCGCTGTCGATCCGGAAACCGCGGCGCACATGGTTCGAAGGCTTGCGCGAATCCAGTGCGTGGCGATCGACGAGCAGTTGGTCCAGCGAGCCCTGCGTGTCGGCCAGCGCTGGCAATTGTCGCACTGGGACTCACTGGTCGTCGAGGCAGCCCGCCAAGCTGGCTGCTCACGATTGCTCACGGAGGATCTGGCCGATGGCGCGGCCTACGATGGCCTGTTGATCGAGAATCCTTTCGATTGACGGCGCTCAGCGAATCCCACAACTTCGGCAGGACCACCTCTGACGTCCGTGAGGGCCTTGGCCGGCGCATCACGGTGAGGGCGGTGGGTTAAACCATTACGCCCTAGCAAGCGGCTCGGGTGGCGCACAGGGTGATCAGTGCGCGCCGCGGCGAACGCGGTGCGCATCGAATCCGGCGAGGGTGGTCTGCTCCATCGTGTTCACAGCAAGCTGGTGTGCAGCCCGGCGGCGAACGCGGCCAAGGGGCCCATGACGTGTTCGGCATCGCGGGCGGCCCCGCGCAGGGTGTTCGAGGCGAAGGACCGCTGGAATTCCAGGCCGACGTAGGCCAGGCCGGGGTGCGTGGTGGAGACGCCGCCGGTGTGCCGGGGCATGCCCGTCTCGTCGAGGGCGCCGAGGCCGGACAGGTAGCCCAGGTCCGGGCGGTATCCGGTGGCCAGCAGCACCGCGTCGACCTGCTCGCGGGTGCCGTCGTCCCAGACCAGGCCGTCGGAGTCGAAGGCGGTGAACATCGGCCGCCGGTCGAGCAGCCCGGACTCGAACGCCTTGCGGTAGCCGCCGGTGTCCAACGCCAGTCCGCCGGACACGAACGGGGCGAACCATTCGACCGGCAGGTGGTCGTACCCGGCGGTGAGCGTGTGATGGATGTCGCGGCCGCCGGGGCGCTGCTCGACCAGGTTGATCGGGCCCCGGGCGGCGAGCGTGACGGTGGCGGTCTGCGCCAGTTCGCAGCCGACCTGGACGGCCGAGTTCCCACCGCCGACGACGACCACGCGCTTGCCCGCGTACGCATCCGGGCGGCGGTAGTCGGCCACGTGCAGCACCTCGCCGCCGAAGTCCTCCTGGCCGGGGAACCGGGGCAGATGGGGATTGCCGAACGAACCGGTGGCGGCGACTACGCCTGCGGCCCCGAACGTCTCGCCTGCGGCGGTGCGTACCAGGTAGCCGCCGTCGGCGGTGGTGACGGCTTCGACGCGGGCGCCGGTGCGGATGTCGACGTCGAGGTCGGCCGCGAAGCCTTCGAGGTAGTCGGCGATCTCGTCGCGGGCGGGGTAGTCGTCGGGGTCGGCCGGAATGGGGCGGTATCCGGGGATGGCGCTGAAGCGGGCCGGAGAGAACACGCGCAGGCTGTCGTAGTAATGCGGCCAGGAGCCCGCCGCGCGGGGACCGGCCTCGAGGACGAGGGGGTCGAGTCCGGCGTCGCGGGCGGCGCGGGCGGCGACCAGGCCGGACTGGCCGGCGCCGATGATCACGATGGGGTTGCTCTGTTCGCTCATGCGAGCCATCATATCGTCATATCGCGAATTGACGAATTGAAGAGGCGGTGGCCTCGGTCACCGGGCATACTTGACTCATGACGACCGAGACCGGGCCGCTCGACAGCGACGTGCAGGACTTCCTCAAGGCATTGGCCAGCACCACCCGGCAAGAGGTCATGTTCCTGTTCAACGGCGACGCCGAGCTCACCGTCGGCGAAGTCGCCGAACGGCTCTCACTGGCGCCCTCGGCGGCCTCGGCGCATCTCGCGACGCTGCGCGAGGCGGGGATCCTGGTCTCCCGGCGCGAGTGGAAGACCGTCCACTACCGGGCCAACCCGGACGGCATCCTCAACGGACTCGATGGCTTGCGCGACTACCTGCTCTCCTGCTGCCCGCCGGACGACTACGGCCGGGGCTGCGGCTGAACGTCGTTCATCTTCGAATTCCGCGACCGTCTCATCGTCGTGGTCGGCGGCGAATCGGCCCTGGAGGGGGTGGTCGGCTGACGCAGAACCCCGCCGCGGCCGCCGAATACCCCCGGCGTGCTGCCCCTCCGAGCCGGGGCATGCCCGCTACTAGGTGAACTCCTTGGTGTCGAGGTTGAACTCGAACGGCGATGGCAGCTCCAGCGGCTGCCCGTAGCGGACCGTCTTCCGCTCCAGGTAACGGCCGTGACCGTCGGGTTCGTGGTACATGGTGACCGTGCCGTCACCGTCGTACCGGTCCACAATCAGATAGATCGGAATGTCGGACCCGGCGTAGCTGTCCCGCTTCCAAACCAGGTCGCGGTGCCGTGTCGATGGTGAGGTGATCTCGGCGACGAGCCGGACATGTTCGCTGCTGATCAGCCATTCGTCGTCGCTCCGGAGGGTGTCCTTCGGGACAACGATCAGATCAGGGATGACTGCCTCGTCCGTAGCGGGTAGTTTGATGGATTCGGTGTTGGTGACCGCCCATCGCCGAGGTTGTGTATTCGGTACCAACTGCTCGATCAGGATCGAGAACACCAGGTTGTGCCCTGACGTTGGTGTCGGCGACACGATGATGGCTCCTTGCAGGATCTCCGCGCGAGAGCCAGGCGGCGGTTCGAGGCTCTCCCAGGTCTCCCAAAGGCGATCTCGGTCAGACTTCAAGTCGGGCTTTGGAGATTCGGTCGCCACCATCGTCAGACCTCCCATGTCGGCCCCCTTCCTGATCTCTCGGTTCGTACATGACCAGGACGGATCGGCGCTACCAGTATGCGGCAATGCAAGGGTGCGCGTCACCATCCCCGGCGGTACAACGATCGGGGGACTGAATAGTGGCGAATCTTCGCTGAACCGTCGACCGGTTCAGGCCGAGGACATCGGCGATTGAGGAGCCCCCTCAGAGCCTGCCGGTGTCCATGTGGGCCACCGCCTCGTCGAGGTCGTCGGTGACCAGGAGCTGGTCGACGTCGTCGGGGTGCACCTTCCCGTCGGCGACCATGGTGCCCCGCAGCCAGTCGATCAGGCCGCCCCAGTAGGCGGTGCCGATCAGGGCTATCGGGAAACTGCCGACCTTCTGGGACTGCACCAGGGTCAGCGACTCGAACAGTTCGTCCATGGTCCCGAAGCCGCCCGGGAGGGCGCAGAACCCGGTGGAGTACTTGAGGAACATGACCTTGCGCACGAAGTAGTAGTGGAAGTTCAGCTCCAGGTCCACGTACGGGTTCAGGCCCTGCTCGAACGGCAGCTCGACGCCGAGCCCGACCGAGGTCACCCCCGCGTCGGCCGCGCCCCGGTTGGCCGCCTCCATGGCTCCGGGCCCGCCGCCGGTGATGACCGAGTAGCCGGCCTCGCCGAGCTTGCCGCCCAGTTCGGCGCTCAGCTTGTACTCCTCGGAGTCGACCTCGGTGCGGGCCGAGCCGTAGACGCCGATGGCCGCGCCGAGGTCGGCCGCCTCCAGCGTTTCGAAGCCCTCGACGAACTCGGCCTGGATCTTCATCACCCGCCAGGCCGCCTTCTGCTTCCACTCCTCGCGGTGGCGGAGGTCGAGCAGGTGCTCGTCCTCGGTGACGCGGCGCTGCTCGGTCATGACTCCTCCACATACTCTCTCAGCGCTTCGGCGCATCGCTCGATGAGCGGCAGTTCGACGCGCTCGTCCTGCTTGTGGGCGAGGTTCGGGTCGCCGGGGCCGTAGTTGACCGCCGGGATGCCGAGCACGGCGAACCGCGCGACGTCGGTCCAGCCGAGCTTGGCCCGCACCTCGCCGCCGGCGGCGGCGACGAACTCGGCCGCCTCCGGCCGGTCCAGGCCCGGCCGGCAGGACGGGGCCGAGTCGGTGAGCTCGACCTCGTAGCCGTCGAACACCTCCCGGACGTGGGCCTCGGCCGACCGCTCGTCGCGGTCGGGCGCGAACCGGTAGTTGACCTCGACCCAGCACTCGTCGGGGATGACGTTCCCCGCCACGCCCCCGCCTATGCGCACCGCGTTCAGGCCCTCCCGGTAGGCGCAGCCGTCGACCTCGACCTCGCGCGCCCGATAGGCGCCCAGCCGCTCCAGCACCGGGGCGATCTTGTGGACGGCGTTGTCGCCCTTCCACGACCGCGCGGAGTGCGCCCGCTTGCCGTGCGCGGTGACCTTCGCCCGCATCGTCCCCTGGCATCCGGCCTCGACCAGGCCGTGCGTCGGCTCCAGCAGGACGGCGAAGTCCGATTCGAGCCAGTCGGGGTGCGAGGCCGACAGCTTGTTGAGGCCGTTGCTGGCGGCGTCGATCTCCTCGCACTCGTAGAACGCGAAGCTCAGGTCGAACCGGGGCCGCTCCAGGGTCGCGGCGATCCACAGCGCCAGCGCGGTGCCCGACTTCATGTCGGAGGTGCCCAGCCCCCACAGCACGTCGTCCTCCAGACGGGTGGGGAAGTTGCCGTTCACCGGGACCGTGTCCAGGTGGCCCGCGAGCATGACCCGCCGCCGCAGGCCGAGGTCGGTGCGGGCGACCAGGGTGTTGCCCTCGAGGTCGATGCGCAGGCCCGGCCGCTTCCGCAGCACCTCCTCGACCGCGTCGCAGATCGCGGCCTCGTCGCCCGAGACCGATTCGATGTCGCACAGCGCCCTGGTCAGCCGCACGGGGTCGGCGAGGACTGCCTCACTCAGTACCGTCACAGTCGCAGACGATACTCCGGCCGCCGATAGGCTCTGAGGGTGAGCGAATTCCTGACTGACCCAGCATGGGGCGCCGGGGTGGCGACGATCGCCGCCGACGGGACCGTCCTGGACGTGTGGTTCACCGATCTCGGCCTGGGCGAGGCCCCGGCCGATCTGGCCGAGCCGAAGATCGACGCCGAGAATCCGACCGGCACCTCCTCCCGTGGCGTGGCGGTACGGATCGGTTCGCTGGCCGAGGAGCCGGCCGACACCGCCGACGTCTACCTGCGCCTGCACCTGCTGTCGCACCGGTACGTGACCCCGCACACGATCAACCTGTCGGGCATCTTCGGGCTGCTCCCGAACAACACCTGGACGAACTTCGGCCCGGTCCAGGCCGCCGAGGTCGGCCCCGCGCGGCTGCGCCTGCGCGAGTCCGGGCGGGCCCTGCAGGTCAAGTCGATCGACAAGTTCCCGCCGATGGCCGACTACGTGAGTCCGGCGGGGGTCCGGATCGCCGACGCCTCCCGCGTGCGCCTGGGTGCACACCTGGCCGACGGCACCACGGTGATGCACGAGGGCTTCGTCAACTTCAACGCCGGGACGCTCGGCAACTCGATGGTCGAGGGCCGCATCTCGGCCGGCGTGGTGGTCGGCGACGGCTCCGACATCGGCGGCGGGGCCTCGATCATGGGAACGCTTTCAGGGGGTGGCAAGGAGGTCATCTCCATCGGTGGGCGCTGCCTGCTGGGCGCCAACGCCGGAATCGGGATTTCCTTGGGCGACAACTGCGTGGTGGCCGCCGGCTGCTACGTCACCGCCGGCTCCAAGGTGACCCTGCCGGACGGGAACGTCGTCAAGGCCGCGGTCCTGTCGGGCAAGGACAACCTCCAGTTCTGGAACAACTCCCAGACCGGCGTCCTGGAGGCCCGGCTGCGGGAGGGCTCTTGGGGCGAGCTCAACCAGGCCCTGCACAGCGGCCAGTAGCGGTGCGGGCCCGTCCGATCGGCATCGGGCGGGCCTTGCCTTTATATAGAAGTTCGTCTATCTTGGGTGTGGGAGCGTTCCAACACAAGTCTCACCCCCACCCGAGAGGCAGAGCCATGCGAAACGCCGCAACCCTCCGCCGCAGACGGACCCGCGGGGCCCTGGTGGCCCTCGGCGCCGCGGCCGCAGTAGCCGCCGGCGCCGTCGCACTCGTCCCGGCGCACGCCGACCACAACAACCCCGGACCCGAGATCCGCGTCAACCAGTACGCCTACACCGCCGACGGCGCCAAGGGCGCCACCTACGTCAGCGACGACTCCAGCGGCCGGAGCTGGGAACTGCTCGACGCCTCCGGCAACGCCGTCGCCTCCGGCACCACCAGCGTCCACGGCCTCGACCAGGCCTCCGGCGACAGCGTCCACAACATCGACTTCTCCGACTACGACATCCCCGGCGCCGACTACCGGATCCAGATCGACGGCCGCCAGAGCCACCCGTTCGAGATCACCGGCGACCCCTGGGGCGACCTGCGCGACGACGCCCTCGCGTTCTTCTACCACCAGCGCAGCGGCATCGAGATCGAGGAGCAGTACGTCGGCGCCGAATACGCCCGGCCCGCCGGCCACGTCAACGTCGCCCCCAACCAGGGCGACGACGGCGTCGGCTGCCTCGACGACGGCTGCGACTACACCCTCGACGTCGCCGGAGGCTGGTACGACGCCGGCGACCACGGCAAGTACGTCGTCAACGGCGGCATCTCCACCTGGCAGCTCCAGAACGCCTACGAGCGCACCCTGCACACCCCCGACGCCGACCCCGACGTCTTCGCCGACGGCACCCTGGCCGTCCCCGAATCGTCCAACGGCGTCCCCGACCTGCTCGACGAGGCCCGCTGGCACCTCGAATTCATGATGAGCATGCAGGTCCCCGAAGGCGAGCAGCTCGCAGGCATGGCCCACCACAAGGTCCACGACATGGCCTGGACCGGCCACCCCATGCCGCCCCACGAGGACCCCGAGGTGCGGCGCCTCAGTCCGCCCAGCGTCACCGCCACCCTCAACCTCGCCGCCGCCGCGGCCCAGGCCTCCCGGCTGTGGGAGGACCACGACCCGGCCTTCGCCGCCGAGACCCTCGAAGTCGCCCGCACCGCCTACGACGCGGCGCAGGCCAACCCGGACCGCTACCCCGACCCCAACGACGGCACCGGCGGCGGCGCCTACTCCGACGACGACGCCAGTGACGAGTTCTACTGGGCCGCGGCCGAACTGTTCACCACCACCGGCGAATCCCGGTACCGCTCGGACCTGACCGCCTCGGAATGGTGGTTCGGCGAGGGCTTCACCGACCACGGCTTCGCCTGGCCCTCGACCTCGCCGCTGGCCGACCTGACGCTCGCGCTGGCCCCCAGCGGCCTGTCCGAGTCCGAACGGCAGGCCGTGCAGGACTCGGTCGTCGACGGCGCCGACGGCTACGTCGCCGCCGCGGGCGGCCAGGGCTACCCCGTCCCGTACGCGCCCGAGGACTGGGACTACGCCTGGGGCTCCAACAGCCAGGTCCTCAACAACGCCACCGTCATCGCCTACGCGCACGACCTCACCGGCGACCCGGCCTACCTGGACGCCGTGGCCGAGGCGATGGACTACCTCCTGGGCCGCAACGCCCTCGGCCAGTCCTATGTGACCGGCTACGGGGAGAAGGACGCCCACAACCAGCACCACCGGTTCTGGGCCAACCAGGCCGACTCCTCGTTCCCGAACCCGCCGCCCGGCACCCTGGCGGGCGGCCCGAACTCGTCCCTGCAGGACGAGACGGCCCAGGAGCACCTGTCCGGCTGCGCCGGCCCGAAGTGCTACATCGACGACATCGACTCGTGGTCGACCAACGAGGTCACCATCAACTGGAACGCGCCCCTGGCGTGGATCGCGGCCTTCCTGTCCGATCGGGCCGGCGACGACGGCACCGAGCCGACCCCGAGCCCGACGCCGACCGAGCCGACGCCGACGGAGCCGACTCCGACCGATACCGAACCGGTCGGCGACCTGGCGCCGGTCGACGACCTCTCGGCGGAGGTCGGCTTCGACTGGGTCGAACTCACCTGGGACACCCCGCCGTGGGACCGCCAGATCGAGATCTCCCGCGACGGAACGGCGATAGACGTCCTGCCGTCGGGCTCCACCTCCTTCAGCGAGACCGGCCTGGACTTCGACACCGAGTACACCTACTCCGTCAGCGCCGTTCCGGAGGAGAACGAGCACGCCTTCAGCTCGACGGTGACGGTCACGACCACCTTCCCGCCGGACGAGGGCCCGTGCTCGGGCGACCTGGAGATCGTCAACGACTGGGGCTCGGGGTTCCAGGCCAACGTCACCGTCTCGAACGTCGGCGACCGCACCATCGACCAGTGGAGCCTCCGCTGGGACTGGAGCGGCGACACCGAGGTCACCTACCTGTGGAACGCCGAATGGAGCCAGTCCGGGACGACGGTGACCGCGAGCAACCTGAGCTGGAACGGCCGGCTCGAGCCCGGTCAGACGGCCGAGTTCGGCTTCGTCGGCTCCGGCACCGCCGAGGTCCCGGGTCTGGTGGGCCTGGGCTGCAGCATCACCCGATAGTCCGATCCGGATGACCGATCCGCTGCCCCGGCCCCGCAACGGGGCCGGGGCAGCGGACCGGCCGCCTCGCCCTTCTCGCGAACGAGCCGGACTCCTCCCGGCGAACGATGCGACCCGCGGGTGGCTCGGATACCGTGGCCCGCATGGTTAATATCGGAGAATTCGGCGCGACCAACACCCCGTCGGACGGCTTCACGGTCGTCACCACCGAGAACGTGCCCGGCCACGAGATCACCGAAGTGCACGGCGAGGCCTTCGGCATCACCGTGCGCGCCCGCAACATCGGCTCCGACATCGGATCCGGTCTCAAGTCCATCGCCGGGGGCGAGCTCAAGGGCCTCACCAAGGCGCTCGTCGCCGCTCGCGAGCAGGCCGTGGCCCGCATGGCCGAGCAGGCCCAGGAGGTCGGCGCGAACGCGGTGGTGATGATGCGGTTCGACGTCTCCGACGCGCGGGGCATCGGCACCGAGGTCTGCGCCTACGGCACCGCGGTGACCGTCGTCAAGAAGTAGGCGTCAGCCCCAACTGCTTGCCGGCCAGCGACACCTTCCGGACCGCCAACTGCTCGGCGACCTCGGTGATGGCCCTGGAGGCCGGCGCGTCCGGTTCGGACAGCACCAGCGGCATCCCGGCGTCGCTGCCCTCGCGCAGCCGCAGGTCGAGCGGCACCTGGCCCAGCAGCGGCACCTCGGCGCCGACGTCGCGGGTGAGCGCCTCGGCGACGATCTTGCCGCCGCCGGAGCCGAACGGCTCCACGTGCGAGCCGTCGGGGAGCTCCATCCAGGACATGTTCTCGACCACGCCGGCCAGCTTCTGGTGGGTCTGGGTGACGATCGCCCCCGCCCGCTCGGCCACCTCCGCGGCGGCCTGCTGCGGGGTGGTCACCACCACCAGCTCGGCCGACGGCAGGAGCTGCGCCACCGAGATCGCGATGTCCCCGGTCCCCGGCGGCAGGTCGAGCAGCAGCACGTCCAGATCGCCCCAGTAGACGTCGGCGAGGAACTGCTGCAGCGCGCGGTGCAGCATCGGGCCGCGCCAGACCACCGCGGCGTTGCCGGGGGTGAACATCCCGATCGAGATGACCTTCATCCCGAACGCCTGCGGCGGCATGATCATGTCCTGGACCTGCGTCGGCGAGCCCTCGACCCCGAGCATCCGCGGCACCGAGTGCCCGTAGATGTCGGCGTCGGCCACGCCCACCGACAGGCCCTTGCGAGCCAGCGAGGCGGCCAGGTTGACCGTGATCGACGACTTGCCGACCCCGCCCTTGCCGGAGGCGACGGCGAACACCCGCGTGCGGGACTCGGGCAGGTTGAACGGGATGACCGGTTCCGAGGCCTGCCCCGGCCCGCGCAACTGCGTCTGCAGGTCGCGGCGCTGCTCCTCGGTCATGACGCCGAAGTCGACCTCCACCGATTCGACGCCCTCGACACTCCGGGCGGCCTCGCTCACGTCCCCCTGGAGCGTCTCGCGCAGCGGACAGGCAGCGATGGTGAGCAGGATTTTGACCGTCACGCGGCCGCCGTCGACCTCGATGGCGTCGACCATCCCCAGCTCGGTGATCGGTCGGTGGATCTCGGGGTCGTTGACGTGCGAGAGCGC
The DNA here is from genome assembly GCF_002798405.1 of Glycomyces xiaoerkulensis. Classification (GTDB taxonomy): domain Bacteria; phylum Actinomycetota; class Actinomycetes; order Mycobacteriales; family Micromonosporaceae; genus Glycomyces; species Glycomyces xiaoerkulensis. The sequence goes on from NZ_PGGV01000029.1 coordinate 93,862, forward strand.
CTCGCGGACGGCCTCGACCACAGCGTCGGTATCAGACATATCCCAATCGTAGCCACCTGGACGCGCATCGCCATGCGGGCTAGGCTGCCGACCATGCTGCCGTTCGAGATCGTCGACGTCTTCACCGACCGCGCCTTCGCCGGCAACCAGCTCGCCGTCGTCTACGACGGAGCAGAGCTCTCGACCCGGCAGATGCAGGCGGTGGCGAACGAGTTCGGTTTCTCCGAGACCTCGTTCGTCCTCCCGCCCACCACCGGCGAGGCCGACTACCGGGCCCGGATCTTCACCCCGGCGGAGGAGCTGCCGTTCGCCGGCCACCCCACCATCGGCTCGGCGGTCGCCGCGGTCGCCTCCGAGCGGGTCAGGCCCGATGGCGGCACCGTCGTCCAGGAGTGCGAAGCCGGGCTGATGACGATCGGCCTCGACGGCGCCACAGCGAAGCTCACCTCCACCGCGATCGCCGTGGGCGAACCGGTCCCGGTCGCGGTGGCCGCCCGCGCCTGCGGCCTCGACCCCTCGCGCGTGGTCGGCACCCCGCAGACGACCTCGGCCGGGCTGCCGCACAACTTCGTGCACCTCGAGGACGCCGACGTGACCGCCGCGACCAGCCACCTCGGCGAGCTCGAACTGGTCTACCCGTTCAGCTTCGACCGCGAGACCCGGGCCGTCCACGGCCGCCTGTTCCACAACAGCGTCGGCGAGGACCCGGCGACCGGGTCGGCGGCCATGGCACTCGGCGTCTACCTGGTCGAACACGGCCTGATCCGGGGCGAGGGCGCCCACGCCTACGAGATCGGCCAGGGCGCGGAGATGGGGCGCCCCTCCAAGCTGTCCGGCGAGGTCGTCGTCGAGCGCGGCAAGGCCGTCGCCGCCTCGGTCACCGGATCGGTCGCCCACGTCGCCAGGGGCGAGCTGCTCACCCTGCCCAGCGAGCGCTGAACGACTCGGCCGTGTAGCGCTCGGCCGCCAGGTCGTCCGGCCAGACGGCCCGCCGCAGGTCCGCGGCCCACAGCGCGCGCGGCCAGCCGCCCTTGCGCAGCAGCGCCGCCACGAACCGCTCCGGTTCGCGCAGCGCATGCCACACCGACGGCAGGAACGTCGCCCGCCGACGCTGGTCCCGGCCGCTGAGGGTGAGCCCGTCGGTGCCGGGCCGGAGCGCGTCGATCAGCCCGCCGAAGGAGTCGACCGCGAGCGCCCGCGAGGGAGACAGGACGGCGACGGTGACCGTCAGGTCCGGCAGCTCCTCGCTCGTCACCGCCGGCAGCCGGGGATCCCGGGTGGCCAGGCGGGCGTTGCGCACCACATCGACGCCCAAGGGGCGCGACGCGGCGAGGGCGCCGATGCAACCGCGCAGCCGGGAATCCCGTTCCAGGGTGACGAAGGTCGCGGCCGGTTCGGCCAGCCGCGGCCGCAGTTCCTCGGGGGCGGCGGCCGCGATCAGCTCCGAGGCCAGGGGAGGGCGGGGCGTGAAGCTCGACTCGACCGCGGCGCGCGCCAGCGCCGTCAGCACCCCGCCGAGATCGGACTCCATCAACTGATGGTGCCACGGCGGCTGCCGATCACCGCATCCCGTCCCGAATGCGCCGGTTTCGCGCCGGAGCGGCCCGCCGGTGCTGTGTTCGGCCATCTGTGCATGAGAGACTGCCCCCATGAACTCACCGCGCCCCAGGCAAGCGCCGAACGACCGAACCGCCGGTCTCGCCGAGGTGATCGACCTGCCGCCGGCGAACGAAGACTCCGAGGAGAACGAGGCCCGGCTCGGGCGCATCCAGGAGCTCGACTCCCTCGCCGGGAAGGTCGCGCTGGTGACCGGTGCCGGAGCTCCGGACGGGATCGGATACGCCATCGCGACCCGGCTGCGCCTGCTCGGCGCCGCGGTCGCGATCGTGTCGACCACCAAGCGGATCCACGAGCGGGCCGGGGAGATCGACGCGGTCGGTTTCGTGGCCGACCTGGCCGACGAGGCCGAGGTCGGCGGGCTGGGCGACGCGATCACCGACTCCATGGGCGAGGTCGACATCGTCGTCAACAACGCGGGACTGACCTCGAAGTCGGATCCGGCCGTGGTCAAGCCGGTCGCGCAGTTGTCGTACGAGGACTGGCAGAACGAGATGCGCCGCAACCTCGACACCGCGTTCCTGGTCTCCCGCGCGTTCGTGCAGGGCATGGCCGAGCGCGGCTGGGGCCGGGTGGTGAACATCGCCGCGGCGATCGGCGTGATCCAGGCGGTGCCGGCCGAGGCCGCCTACGCCGCCGCGAAGGCGGGCGTGTCGGGCCTGACCAGGGCCCTGGCCACCGAGGTGATCGCCGACGGGGTGACGGTCAACGCGGTGGCGCCGGGCCTGGTGCGGACCGGCTCCTCGACGGTCAACGAGCTGCAGCGCGGCCTGGACGGCCCGATGGGCCGGCCTGGCACTCCCGAGGAGATCGCGGCGGCCGCGGCGTTCTTCTGCGCCCCGTCGGCGTCGTTCGTGACCGGCCAGACCCTGGTCGTCGACGGCGGGGCCGGCATCCGGGCCTGAACGGCGAAATGGGACGTGAGTCCGCAACCTCGGGGGCACGGCGGTCGTTAGTCCGGCATGACGATGCCGATCTACGATGCCACCAGTGTCATCCGGACCCAGACTGCGACACGGACGGCGGCGATGGACGAGGCCTTCGGGGAGACCAGGCGAGAGATCAAGGGGCGCATCGGCGCCGGGCTGGTGCTGCTGCTCGGCGGCCTGGTGGGGCTGGGGGCGGCCTTCGACCTGGCCTACGAGCGGGTGGCGTCCCTGGTCGATCCCGGGCACGTGATCTCCTGCGATTTCAACCCGGTGCTGTCGTGCGGCACCGTCATGGACACCTGGCAGGCCTCGGCGTTCGGCTTCCCGAACCCGCTGGTCGGGCTGATGGCGTTCCCGTTCGTGGTCTACACCGGGGTACTGCTGCTGGCGCGGTCGGAGCCGCCGCGCTGGATCATGCTCGGGTTCAACCTGGGGGCGCTGGGCGGCCTGGCGTTCGTGGCCTGGCTGATCTACCAGTCGGTGTACCGGATCGGGGTGCTGTGCCCGTGGTGCATGGCCGTCTGGGCGGTGGTGCTGCCGATCTTCTGGTTCACCACGGTCTACAACCTGCGGAGCCGGGCGATCCCGGTCGGTGAGGACTGGCGCGGCCCGGTCGACGACCTGCTGCGTTTCCACTGGGTCGGGTTGGCCGTCCTGTACGGTGCGGTGCTGGCGGTCGTCGGCACCGGCTTCTGGGACTACTGGTCGACGCTGCTCTAAGGCGAGCGGTTCGCCGTTGACCGGGACCTGGAGCACCTCGGGCCAACTGCGGCGCATGAGTTCCCGGAACACCTTCCCGGAGGCCCGGTCGGCCTGCGGCGCCGACAGCAGCAGCCGGTACATGTGCCTGGAGTTGACCAGGATGAACGTGTCGAATGCGATGTCGCTCTCGGTCAGGTGGGCGTTGAGCCACGTGCCGGAGCGGTGTTCCCAGTAGAACAGGTCGAGCGGGTCGTAGAGGCGCTGCGCGGTGTTGAAGTCGGTGGCGGCGGTGAATTCGGCGAACGCCCGCTCGAACGCCTCGGGCCGGGACTTGCGCTTGGTCAGCAGCAGCGCCATGTGGCCCGGACGGAGGGACTTCGGCTCCTTGCGCTTGGCGCGGTAGTAGGCGCGGCCGATTTCGTACAGGTTCGACCGGAGGTGGAGGCCGCGTTCGCCCGGCTGTCCGCGGTGGGCGGCGGCCATGCCGGGGTTGCTCAGCCGGGGGGAGTTACGGTGCATGATCGAGCCCAGCGGTTCGGGCGGCCTCCGCCCGGCCACCTCGATGCGGTGGTGCTCGAGCCCGAACCGCTCGGCCAGTTCGGCGGCGGTCGCCACGTCGCGCTGCACCAGTCGCCGGGAGGGCCCCTTGCCGCCGGGGACGTCGTAGGTGAAGTAGGAGAGCCGGTCTACGAACGGCCTGGTCAGCGCCAGGGTGGTCCGACTGTCGAGCCCGGCGGTCAGGGAGACCTCCAGGCGGCCGGTGCCGGTCAGCACCTCGAGCTGGCCGTGCAGGAGCGGCAGGATCTCGTCGACGACCGCTTCGGCGCTGCGGGTCTCCTGGCGCTCGCGCGGGAAGCAGCGCCGCACGGCTCCGGTGTCCAGGTCGAGTTCGGTGCTGGGCGTCAGCACGACCACGCCCTCGTGGGTGGTCGCCCGGCCGGGCAGGGCGTACGCGCCGTACTCGTTGCGCAGTGCGCTCGGGTCGGGGAAGGCCGAAGGTCCGGCGTCCAGTCGCTCGGCGACCAGCCCGGCGTGGGAGGCGACGCACGGCGAGGGGGCGCCCTGCTCGTAGAACACCGCTCGCATCCCGGCGGCGTCGGTCTGGACGGACGCCGATTCGGCGTCGCCGTAGAAGACCGCGTAGCGGCCCGAGAGCATCTCGAGCCGGTCGAGCATCGCCTCGGGTCCGGCGAACCGCGCCCGCAGGAGCGAGGCGGCGATCGACGCCGGGTCGTGATCCCAGGTCTCCAGGTCGATCGCCCGGCCCAGGATCGCCGTCCAGGCCCCTCCGGCCCGGGCGACGGCGATCGGCGACCGCGGGTCGTAGGACAGCAGCCGGCGGCCCAGCCGCAGCCGCCGCCAGTGCGCGACCGGCTCGGTGTGGTCGGTCTCGGTCAGCAGGAACCCGCGCGCCCACAGCAGGTGCCCGCAGTCGTCGGCGGCCGGGATCAGGTCCTCGGCGAGGCCCGGTTCGGTCCGGGTCTCGATCGGCGGCCGGACGTGCCGGCGGATCAACGAGGTCAGGCGGTGAGCGTTCGGCGGCATGGGGGTTCTCCGAGAGGACGGCCTGCGATCGGCGTGGTCGGTGTCGTTCCCAGAACGCGCGCCTCGGGCTCCCGGTTGCAGCCGGGAAGATGAACCCTAGGTGAGCTTCATGCCGGTGGGCTCGAGCCAACCGCCGTCGGAGAGGTGCTCGATGACCTGCTCGACGGCCTCGGCAACGCTCATGTCGGTGGTGTCGATGGTCATCTCGGCGTCCGAGGGCGCCTCGTAGGGGTCGGAGATGCCGGTGAACTCGGCGATCTGCCCGGCGCGGGCCCGGGCGTACAGGCCCTTGCGGTCGCGCGCCTCGCACACCTCCAGCGGCGTGGAGACGTGGACGAGCACGAAGTCGGCACCGGCGGCCTCGGCCATGCGGCGGGCCTCGGCCCGGTCGGACTCGTACGGGGCGATGGGGGCGGCCATGCCGATGCCGCCGTGGCGCGCGACCTCGGCGGACACGAACCCGATCCGGCGGATGTTCATCGACCGGTCGGCCTTGGAGAAGCCCAGTCCGGACGACAGGAGCCGACGCACCACGTCGCCGTCGAACAGCGACACGGTGCGGCTGCCGTCCTCCAGCAGCGACTCGTACACCCCTCGGGAGATGGTCGACTTGCCCGAGCCGGACAGGCCCGTGAAGAACAGCACCAAGCCGCGGTGCCGCCGCGGCGGGCGCGCCTTGCGCAGCTCGGCGGCCACGCTCGGCGGGGTGTGCCACTCGGGCAGGCCGAAGCCGCGGTCCAGCATGTCGGCGATCTCGGCGTTGGTCAGGGCGCTGCGCCTGAACGGCGGCTCGATGTCCTCGATCGGCCGCCACTGGCCGTCGCGGGTGTCGTAGGCCAGATCGCGCGGCACCATCGCCCGCACCCCGTCGCCGCCGCCGAGACCGTCGGGCCCGGTCATGAGGTGGGTCGCCCCGTACGCGGCGGCGACCTTCGCGGTCAGGAGCCCGTCGCGGATTCGGTCGCCGCGCTTGGACAGCGGCACAGTCAGCACCGTCGCCGTCGTCAGCCGGTCCTTGGCGGCCAGGATGCTCCGCACCAGCGCCGCCGTGGGCAGCCGCAGCGCCTTGTCGCCGCCCAGCTCGTCGCCGGTGGGGATCATCACCAGCACGTGCGCGGCCAGGTTGTGCGCGGCCCGGGCCAACTGCGCCAATTGGGGCCGGTGCAGCGGCCGATCGGCCACCAGCGCCAGCACCCGCGGCTTGGTGTAGGTCGTCCGCGCCTGCTCCGGGGTGGCGCGCAGCCCGATGAACACCCCGTGCGCGGCGTCGGCGATGCGCCGCACCGGACCGCCGACGCGGACCATGTCCGGGCCGAGCGCGTCCAGCGAATGGCATTCGACCGCCGCCACCGGCGCTCCCTCGGGGTCGGTGATCCGCAGCACCCGCCGCCTCGGGTCGGGGCCGTCGAGCCGCCCGGCGATATCGGTCGGCACGTCCAGCGTCACCGGCACCGGCCAGGCCGTGCCGTCCGGCAGCGTGCCGGAGCGGGCCACCCGCCGCGACTCGGCCTCGCTCATGAAACCGCTCAGCGGCGCGTACGCGCCGCAGAGCAGCAGCTCCAGGTCCGCCAGCTCGTGCGGCAGCGGAGTGTGGCTCGGTGCCTCGGCGAGCACCTCGTCGGGCAGAACCCAGTCAGACATCGTCGTGTGCGATCCCTTCGCAGTGATCGGACCGTCGGCATTCGAATCCGGTGGCAGCACCAGGGTATGCCACCGAACCGAGCCGCTCCTCACCCGCGGCGACCGAGTCGCGTCCCGCATCGCGGATGAGGCACTGGCAGCGCCGATACGCGTAAGTTACGCTGGCTGCGCCCATTTGCGGCCTCGAATCCGTGCCGCCCGGGCGACAATGCAGCGTAGTAGAGCAGTGACCGCGGACATCGGCGTCGGCGCGAGCGGCCCCGACGGGTTTGCCCACATCACCCACTGGAGAACTCCATGGACTACTTCGAGACCCCTCGCGAAGCCGATGAGAAGCAGCTTCGCCGAGACATCCGCAGGCTCGGGAACCTCCTGGGCCAGGCCCTGGTGCGGCAGGAGGGGCCCCAACTGCTCGATCTGGTCGAGGAGGTCCGCGGACTCGTCCGCGACCAGCCCGACGCCGTCGCCGCCCGCCTGGCGAAGCTGGAGGTCACCGAGGAGGTCCACCTCGCCCGCGCGTTCGCCACCTACTTCCACCTGGCCAACATCACCGAGCAGGTCCACCGGGCCCGCGACATGCGCCGCGGCCGCGCCGAGAACGGCGGCTGGCTCGCCCAGGCCCGCGCCGACATCACCCACGAGAACATCCCCCCGGCGCAGATCGCCGCCGCGGCCGAGCGCCTCGAGGTCCGTCCCACCTTCACCGCCCACCCCACCGAGGCGGCCCGACGGTCGATCCTGGTCAAGCTCCGCGGCATCGCCGATCTGCTGGACGAGGAGGCCGCCGAGCACGCCGTCGTCGGCTCGGCCGACGTGGACGCGGTCAACGCCCGCCTGGCCGAGATCATCGACCTGCTGTGGCAGACCGACGAACTGCGCGTCGACAAGCCCGAGCCCACCGACGAGGCCCGGAACGCCATCTACTACCTCACCGACCTGTACCGCGACGCCGCCGCCCGCGTCCTGACCGACCTCAACGCCACCCTCACCGACCTCGGCGGCTCCCCGCGCCCCGGCTCGGCCCCGCTCCAGTTCGGCACCTGGATCGGCGGCGACCGCGACGGCAACCCCTTCGTCACCCCCGAGGTCACCCGGCAAGTGCTCCTGATGCAGCACGAGCACGGCATCGCCGCCGCCGAGGGCGCTATCGCCCAACTGATCAACGAACTGTCGGTCTCCCAGGCCGTCCGCCCGGCCTCGCAGGAACTGCTCGACTCGGTCGCGGCCGACCTCGAGCGCCTCGACAACATCCCCGAGCGCTACATGCGCATCCACGGCGAGGAGCCCTACCGGCTCAAGGCCCGCGCGATCGCCGCCAAGCTCGCCAACACCCGCACCCGCCACGCCGAGGACCTGCCCCACCGGCCCGGCATCGACTACGCCGACGGCCGCGAACTCCTCTCCGACCTCCAGGTCATGCGCGACTCCCTCGCCAGGCAGCGCGGCCAGCTCGTCGCCAAGGGCGTGCTGGACAAGGTCATGCGCACCGTCGCCGCCTTCGGCCTCCAACTGGCCACGATGGACGTACGCGAGCACTCCGCGGCCCACCACGCCGTCCTCGCCGAGCTCTACGACGCCTCCGACGAGCTCGACAAGCCCTACGGCGAACTGACCGACGACGAGCGCGACGCGCTGCTCTCCCGCGAGCTGTCCGGACGCCGCCCCCTCGCCCCGCACGAGGTCGAGCTCACCGACGCCAACCGCAAGACCTTCGACGTCTTCCACGCCATCAAGGACGCCCAGCACCAGTTCGGCAAGTCGATCGTGGAGTCCTACGTCATCTCCATGACCCACGAGCCGGCCGACGTGCTCGCACCGGCCATCCTCGCCCGCGACGCCGGACTGCTCGACGTCGCCCGCGGCCGGGCCGACATCGGCTTCGTGCCGCTGCTCGAGGGCGTCGAGGAACTGGCCGGGGCCGACGAGCTCATCGACCGCCTGCTGAGCCTGCCCGCCTACCGCGCCATCGTCGCCGCCCGCGGCGACATCCAGGAGGTCATGCTCGGATACTCCGACTCCAACAAGGAGTCGGGCATCACCACCAGCCAGTGGTCCATCCAGGCCGCCCAGCGCCAGTTGCGGGACGTCGCCTCCAAGCACGGGGTGCGGCTGCGCCTGTTCCACGGCCGCGGCGGCACCATCGGCCGCGGCGGCGGTCCCACCCACGAGGCGATCCTCTCCCAGCCCTCGGGCACCCTCGACGGCGCCATCAAGATCACCGAGCAGGGCGAGGTCCTGTCCGACAAGTACACCCTCCCCGCTCTGGCCCGCGAGAACCTGGAGCTGACGGTCGCGGCCTCGCTCAAGGCGACCCTGCTGCACACCGAGCCGCGCCACCGGCCCGACGTGCTGGGCCGCTGGTTCTCGGTCATGGACCGGACCTCCGAGGCCGCCAAGGCCGCCTACCGCGACCTGACCGGCCGCCCGGGCCTGTCGGACTACTTCTGGGCGGTGAGCCCCACCGAGCTGCTCGGTGCGCTGAACATCGGTTCGCGCCCGGCCAAGCGCCCCAACACCGAGGCGGGCCTCGAGGGCCTGCGCGCGATCCCGTGGGTGTTCGGCTGGACCCAGTCGCGGCAGATCGTGCCCGGCTGGTTCGGCGTCGGCTCGGGCCTCGCGGCCGCCCGCGAAGCCGGCCTCGGCGACGAGATCGCCGAGATGCACGGCAAGTGGCACTTCTTCCGCAACTTCATCTCCAACGTGGAGATGACGCTGGCCAAGACCGATCTGGAGATCGCCTCCCAGTACGTGGCGACCCTGGTCCCGGAGGACCTGCGGCCGATCTTCCAGGTCATCAAGGACGAGCACGAGCGGACCGTCGCCGAGATCCTGGCGCTGACCGGCGAAGGGGAGCTGCTGGAGTCCAATCCGCAACTGGCTCGCACGCTGGAGGTCCGAGACCGCTACCTGGCGCCGCTGCACCACCTGCAGATCTCGCTGCTCAAGCGCTACCGCTCCGATGGCGGCCGCGACGGCGAAGCCGACCCGCAGCTCAAGCGGGCGCTGCTCATCACCGTCAACGGCATCGCCGCCGGGCTGCGCAACACCGGCTGAACCCGAACGCGGTCAGGCCGAGTGGGCGGCCTTCTCCTCCTGCTCGGCCAGATGCCGCCGGTGCTGCTCGCAGGCCCGGGGCCACAGCTCGGCGATCTCGGCCCCGGTCAGGGCCAGGCCGAATTCGTCGGTGAGCAGCCGGCCGAACTCCTCGGCGGTCTCGACGGTGGCGACCGACTTGCCGTCGGGCAGCTTCGGATCGTGGACGGTCAGGGTGCGGGCGCGGAGCGCCCGCACCTCGTGCGGCCGCGGGCGCTCGACCGCCAAGGTCTTCACGAATCCCGACTCCGGGGAGGTCTCCAGTTCGCGGCATTTGGGACCGTAGTCCTCGATCCGCCTGGGGGACAGGTCGAAGTCGAAACTCAGCAGTTCCACGCGCGGGTCGAGCGAGCAGCGCCACAGCCGCTCGTCGAGCCGCCGGAGGCTGAAGTTGAACGAACCGACCCGGTGGCTGCCTTCGGCCAGCGGCAGCGGATCGCAGAATCCCAGGCCCAGCCCGGCGTCGGCCAGGTAGTCGCCCTTCTTGAGGCGCACCAGGAGCGGCAGGTGGTTGAACCATTCGCGGTCGCCGTGCACGGCCCGCGCCACGCCGCCGCGCATCCGCACCACCTCGAATCCCATCGCCTCCAAGGCGTGCGCCATCACCTCGTTCTGCTCGTAGCAGAAGCCGCCGCGCCGCCGCTCGACCAGCTTCTCGAACAGGGCGTCCCGCTCCAGCCGGATTGGCCGTCCCAAGTGGATGTCCAGGCTTTCGTAGGCGATGGCCTCGATGTGCGCCCGGTGGAGGGCGACCAGGGTGCGCAGGCCGGTTCGCCGAGCGGTGCGGAGCCCGATCCGCTCCAGGTAGGCGTCGAGTTGGGCTGAGGTGAACACCCCTCGACGGTAGCGCGCGACCGGGTCCGAATGTCGCAGTCATCGAATACCGTCCCAGGTGCGGCCAGAGCCGTTGCGGCGGTGTGGCATAGTCTCACCGTCCCTCCCGGAACCGCCCTCTTTGAAGGAGAGTCCCCAATATGGTCATGGGCCCCACCCACGCCATGTCGGGCGCCGCCCTGTGGCTCGCAGGGTCGGCCGTCGCCGACATCGCCTTCGGGATCGACCAGTCCTCCGCCGAACTCGTGGTCGGCACCATCGCCGTCTCCGGCGCCGCCCTCTACCCCGACATCGACTGCGCCGGCAAGGTCACCGAGAACAAGGGAGGGTCCACAGTGGCCCGTTCCTTCGGCGTGGCCTCGCTCCTGGTGGCCGAGTGCGTCGAACGGCTCTGCTACTGGTTCTACCTGCTGACCAAGACCAAAAAAGACAAGAAGCGAAGCAACGGCCACCGGACCTTCACGCACACCGCCGTCCACGCCGGGCTGATGGGCGCCGGGACCGGCCTGCTGGCGGCCCAGTTCGGCAAACCCGCGGTCATCGCGATCCTGTTCGTGCTCACCGGACTGGCCGTACGCGGACTGCTCCCCTCGGCGGTCAACAAGAAGGGCTGGCTGATCACCACCGGCGCCGCCCTCGCCGCCTCCTACGGCATGTACCGCCTGCTGCCCGAGGAACGCTCCTACTGGCTCATGGGCCTGGCGATGGGCATCGGCTGCTTCATCCACATCCTCGGCGACATGATCACCAAGATGGGGTCGCCGCTGCTGTTCCCCGTCCCGATCAAGAAGCGCCTCTGGCAGGACGTCGGCCTGCCCAGGGACATCGCCCTCCGCGCCGGCGGCAAGGGCGAGAACCGGATCCTGCTGCCGATCCTCACCGGCGTGGTCGTCCTCGGCATGTTCTACAACCTCCCCGAGGTGCAGGAGCTGCTCTTCGGCAACGCGGTCGCCGAGACCGCCGGAGACTCCGGCACATCGCCTTAGCTCGCGAGGCGCGAAGGCGCCGAGAGGTAGACTCGACCGGTTCCCGGAGCCGCGCGCACCGCCGGCTCCGGCCCGTCAGCATGCCCAGAGCTCACCCGCGAGGGAACACCATGTCCGAAGGCCAAGCCAGTTCCAAGCTCACCAGCCTGCTCGACGCCACCGGGGCCTCGCCCAAGCTGGCCCGCGTCGCCGAGCTGGCGGCCGACTCGGACCGGCCGGTCGACATCATCGCCGTCCCCGGCGCCCGGCCGCTCGCCATCGCCCGGGCCGCCGGGCACGCGCCGGGGCCGATCCTGGTGGTCACCGCCACCTCGCGCGAGGCCGAGGAGCTCACCGAGGCGCTCGGCTCCTTCGTCCCCGAGGACGACATCGCGCTCTACCCGGCCTGGGAGACCCTCCCGCACGAGCGCCTCTCACCGCGGTCGGACACCGTCGGCACCCGCCTGGAGCTGCTGCACCGCATCCACGACGGCGACGTGCCGCGCGTCATCGTCACTCCCGTGCGCGGCGCGCTCCAGCCCCAGCTCAAGGGCCTGGGCGCGCTGGAGCCGGTCCGCCTGCGCCGCGGCGACGAGCACGACCTGACCGAGCTCGCCGAGCGACTCCTCGACCTCGCCTACGAGCGGGTCGACCTGGTGGAGAAGCGCGGCGAGTTCGCCGTGCGCGGCGGGATCCTCGACCTCTTCCCGCCCACCGCGCAGCACCCGCTGCGCCTGGAGTTCTTCGGCGACGAGGTCGACGCCATCCGCGAGTTCTCCGTCGCCGACCAGCGCTCCCTGGAGGCGGCCGACGAGGTGCGAGCGACCGCCTGCCGCGAACTGCTGCTGACCGACCGGGTCCGCGCCAGGGCCGCCGAGCTCGCCGAGACCCATCCGGGCCTGGCCGACATGTGCGCCAAGCTCAGCGAGGGCATCCCCGCCGAAGGCATGGAGTCGCTGATGCCCGCCCTGGTCGGGGCGGACCACCTGGAGCTGTTCAGCGAGACCCTCCCGCGCGAGACGCTCGTGATCGCCGTCGAGCCCGAACGCATCCGCTCCCGCGCGGTCGACCTGGTCGCCACCTCCAACGAGTTCCTGGAGGCGTCCTGGACCGCCGCGGCGGCCGGGGCCGAGGCTCCCGTCGACCTCGGTGCGGGCATCTTCCGGGACCTGGCCGAGGCGCGGCAGACCGCGCTCGGCCGCGGCCAGCGCTGGTGGACCGTGTCGCCGTTCTCGGCCGCGCCCGAATCCGATCCGCTCGCCGACGAGCTGGCCGCGATCACCGGTGAGGGATCCGGCGCCGAGGCGGCCGACGATTCGATCACGGTCGACCTCGGCATCACCGAGGCGCCGCGCTACCACGGCGACTCGGCCAAGCTCACCGCCGACATGCGGACCTGGACGCAGGCCGGGCGCGCGGTCGCGGTCGTCTACCCGGCGCTCGGCGGCGCCGAGCGCGCCGCCGAGCAGTTGCGCGCGGCCGGGGTCGGCGCGCACCTGGCCGAGCGGCCCGAGTCCTTCCGGCCCGGCGAGGTGGTCGCCTGCGTCGGCACCCTGGCGGTCGGCTTCGTCGACGACGCGGCCGGGGTCGTGGCCGTCACCGCCTCCGACATCGCCGGCGGCAAGGCCCTGGCCGCCCAGCGGCCCCGCAAGGGCAAGGCCGTGAAGCGGCGCGGCCAGGTCGACCCGCTCGAACTGCGGCCCGGTGACTTCGTCGTCCACGACGCCCACGGGGTCGGCAAGTACGTGGAGATGGTGCGGCGCAGCATCGGCGGCGCCGAGCGCGAGTACCTGGTGATCGAGTACGCCGCCTCCAAGCGGGGCCAGCCGGGCGACCGCCTGTTCGTGCCGACCGACTCGCTCGACCAGTTGACCCGGTACGTCGGCGGGGAGCAGCCCACCATCCACAAGCTGGGCGGGACCGACTGGCAGAAGACCAAGCGGCGGGCGCGCAGGGCCGTCCGCGAGATCGCCGCCGAGCTGATCCAGCTCTACGCCGCCCGGCAGTCGTCCCAGGGCCACGCGTTCGAACCGGATACGCCGTGGCAGCGCGAGCTCGAGGACTCCTTCCCGTTCATCGAGACCCCCGACCAGTTGTCGGCGATCATCGACTCCAAGCGCGACATGGAGTCGCGGGTGCCGATGGACCGCCTGGTGATGGGCGACGTGGGCTACGGCAAGACCGAGGTGGCCGTGCGCGCCGCGTTCAAGGCGGTGCAGGAGGGCAAGCAGGTCGCGGTCCTGGTGCCCACCACCCTCCTGGCGAGCCAGCACTACACGACCTTCACCGAGCGCATGGGGCAGTTCCCGGTGCGGATCAGGCAGCTCTCGCGTTTCCAGTCCGCGCGGGAGGCCGCCCGGATCCAGGAGGGCATCGCCAACGGCGACATCGACATCCTCATCGGCACCCACCGGCTCCTGCAGGCGGAGACCCGCTTCAAGGACCTGGGGCTGATCGTCGTCGACGAGGAGCAGCGATTCGGCGTGGAGCACAAGGAGAAACTCAAGGCCCTGCGCGCGGCCGTGGACGTGCTCACCATGTCCGCCACGCCCATCCCGCGGACCCTGGAGATGGCGGTGACCGGTATCCGCGAGATGTCGACCATCGCCACCCCGCCCGAGGAGCGCCACCCGGTCCTGACCTACGTGGGCGCCTGGGAGTCCAAGCAGGTGGCGGCGGCGATCCGCCGCGAGCTGCTGCGCGACGGCCAGGTGTTCTACCTCCACAACCGGGTCGAATCGATCGACCGGGCCGCGACCCGCCTGCGCGAGCTCGTGCCAGAGGCGCGCGTCGCGGTCGCCCACGGCAAGATGGGCGAGGGCCGGCTCGAGCAGATCATGCAGGGATTCTGGGAGGGCGAGTTCGACGTGCTGGTCTCGACGACGATCATCGAGTCGGGCATAGACATCCCCAACGCGAACACCCTGATCGTGGAGCGGGCCGACCTGCTCGGCCTGTCCCAGCTCCACCAGATCCGCGGCCGCGTCGGCCGCAGCCGCGACCGGGCCTACGCCTACTTCCTCTACCCGCCCGAGACCCCGCTGTCGGACACCGCCCACGAGCGGTTGGCGACCATCGCCCAGCACGCCGAGCTGGGCGCGGGCATGTACGTGGCGATGAAGGACCTGGAGATCCGCGGCGCCGGCAACCTGCTGGGCGCCGAGCAGTCCGGCCACATCGCCGACGTCGGCTTCGACCTGTACCTGCGCATGGTCGGCGAGGCGGTGACCGCCTTCAAGGGCGGCGCCGAGGAGCCGCCGGCGCCGGTCAAGGTCGAACTGCCGCTGGACGCGAACGTGCCGGTCGACTACATCGAGGTCGAGCGCCTCCGCCTGGAGATGTACCGCAAGATCTCCGAGGTCCGCGACGAGGCGGAGCTCGAAGGGGTCCGGGAAGAGATGGAGGACCGCTACGGGCCCGCGCCCGACCAGGTCCAGACCCTGTTCCACCTGGCCCGCTTCCGGCTCCTGGCCCGCCGCCACGGCCTGACCGACGTCGCCCTCCAGGGCAAGAACCTCCGCCTGTCGCCGGTCGAGCTGCCCGACTCCAAGGAGCTGCGCCTGTCCCGCCACTACCCGGAGGCCCACTACAAGGCCCCGGCCGGCCTGATCAGCATCCCGCGTCCGACCACCTCCCGCATCGGCGGCAAACCGCTGGAGGGCCTCGCCCTGCTCCAATGGACCGCCGACCTCATCACGGACGTGGTGCCGCCGGTCGAGGCGCCGCAGGTGACCTGATCGATCCGGCGGGTGGGCGGGGTGGGCGTCGACCGGGCGTGCGACTAACCTCACAGGGGCAGTAGTGGGATTGGAAGGGAAAGACCGTGCGCACATTGAAACTGGCCGGTATCGCCGCAGTCGGGCTGGGAGCGCTGACGGCGTGCTCCTCCAGCATGCAGGGCGCGGCCATGTTCGTCGGGGACGAGCGGATCACCGAGAACACGATCGACGGCTACGTCGACGAGATCGCCGACCTCACGGTGGAGGAGAGCGGCGGCGCCCTGGAGGATTTCGACTACGGCGCCAACCGCGAGCAGGTGGTCATCTGGGTCATGCTGTCCGAGATCGGCCAGCGCGAGGACCTGTCCGAGCCCGACACCTCCCAGGCCACCAGCGAGCTCCACGGGCTCTTCCTCGAGGCCGAGGGCTACTCCTCGCAGATCTACGAGGGCGCCGAGCCCCGCGAACTCACCGACGCCGAGATCGAGGCCATGAGTGAGCTCGGCACCGATTTCACCGAGCTGCGGCCCGCCGACCAGGAGAGCCTGATGCAGATGGCCGGCATCTCCGACGCGCTGTCCGGCTACATCGAGGATTACGACGTCCGGGTCAATCCGCGCTACGGAGTCGAATCGTTCGACATCGGCAGCGAGGAGCTCGACGGCCTGTTCGAAGTGGAGATCCCGCAGCGTTGAGCACCGTCGTCTGGCTCCTGACCTCGCCGCGCATCCCGGCCGGGCTGCTCACCGTCGATGCCTGGGACGCCCTGCACGAGGCCGAGGCCGTGGCGGCCTTCCGGGATTCGCCGACCGTCGCGGCCGTGCGCGAGGCCGGGATCGAGGTCCGTCTGGTCGAGGACGCCGCCTCGTTCCTGGAGGAGGGCGGGGTCTGGATCGTCTCCGACGACGGCGACGAGGAGCTGCGCGAGGCCCTCGCCGAGTACCTCGCGGGCGGTGAGCTGGAGCTGGAGGTGGTCTACGGGTCGTGGGACCCGCCCGGGGCGCGCCTGCTCGACCTGGTCGCGGCCGTCGACCAGTTGCACGCCGAGCAGGGCGGCTGCCCGTGGCATCGTGAGCAGACTCACGACTCGCTCGGGCCGTACCTGCTCGAGGAGGCCTACGAGGTGCTCGACGCGATCGCGGGCGGCGATCCGGCGGAGCTGGAGGAGGAGCTGGGCGACCTGCTGTTCCAGCCGGTCCTGCACGCCAGGCTGGCCGCCGGGCGCGGGGAGTTCGACGTCGACGACGTCGCCGGCGGGCTGGTCGACAAGATCATCCGGCGGCACCCGCACGTCTGGGGCGAGGCCGACCCCGATCGGCTCTACGAGCACTGGCACGCGGCCAAGGCCGCCGAGAAGCCCCACCGCACCCACCCGGCCGAGGGCCTGTCCCGCCAGTTGCCGTCGCTGGCGCTCGCCTCGAAGGTCATCGACCGCTTCGCGGACGCCGGGACCCCGCTGGATCTGCCGGCCCCGCCCGAGGGCTGCGGGCCCGGGGCCGAGGAGGTGGGGGAGTTCCTTCTCTCAGCCGTGGCCGCGGCGAAGGCCGCCGGCGTCGAGCCCGAACTGGCCCTGCGGCGGGCGCTGATCGATAAAGCGGGTCTTGACCAGCGAACCTGATAATGTAGCCGTGACCGAGGGTAACGAGAGTTCACCGGGAAGCAACGTAGCTGACTTAACAGTACCGTTCGGCTGGGCTTAACAATGGGCCCGAAGTTTGCTACGGTCGTTCACATGCCACCCGGTGACGCAAGTGACGCAGGCTCGTTGGAGCCTGCCACCCAGGTCCAAGGTACGGAGGCCCGTGGAGACGGGTTGACCTTCGGTCAGCCGACCGTCTCCGACGGGCCGCGATTGTGGGAACTCGTCAACCAGGCGGGTAACCTCGACGTCAACAGCAGGTACGCTTACCTGCTGTGGTGCCGCGATTTCGCCGGCACCTCCGTCGTCGCCCGCGATGCCGCGGGTCGTGCGGCGGGCTTCATCACCGGTTACCTCCGGCCGTCCGCGCCCGATGTCTACTTCGTGTGGCAGGTCGCGGTGGCTTCGGACCACCGTCGCCGGGGTCTGGCGCGGCGCATGCTCGACCATGTGGTCGATGCGCTTCGTCCCCATGGGGTTCGCTTCGTGGAGACGACAGTAACTCCGGACAATAAAGCGTCCATGCGGCTGTTCGAATCGTTCGCCGAGGCGAACGGTACGGCGATGAGCTTGGACGTGCTGTTCTCTGAGCAGGAGCTCGGCTCCGGTCACGAGCCGGAGGTGCTTCACCGCATCGGTCCGCTCGCGGACTGAGCCCCGCCCTACCCGGGCACCGACAAGTGCCGGCCCGGGTATGTGCCCGGCGGCGAGTCGCCGGGAAGCGGAGAGCAGCCAATCAGGCCGACCAAAAGAGACAATGCAGGTTTTCGAACAGGTCGAATCAGAAGTCCGTTCCTACTGCCGGGGCTGGCCCACGGTGTTCACCACCGCGCGGGGCAGCACCATCACCGATGAGTCCGGGAAGTCGTACATCGACTTCTTCGCCGGAGCGGGGACGCTCAACTACGGTCACAACCATCCGGCGCTGAAGAAGGCGCTCCTCGACTATCTGGCCGAGGACAACGTCATCCACTCGCTGGACATGTACTCGGACGCGAAACGGAAGTTCCTCGAGACCTTCAAGGAAGTGATCCTGGAGCCGAGGGACCTGGACTACAAGGTCCAATTCCCGGGCCCGGCCGGCAACAACGCCGTCGAGGCCGCGCTCAAGCTCGCCCGGAAGTACACCGGCAGCGAGACCATCATCTCCTTCACCAACGGCTTCCACGGGATGACCCTGGGCGCCCTGGCCGTCACCGGGAACTCGATGAAGCGCGGGGGCGCGGGCGTGCCGCTCAACCACGGCACCACCATGCCCTTCGACAACTACATGGACGGGCAGACGCCCGACTTCCTGTGGCTCCGCAGCCTCCTCGAGGACCCCGGCTCCGGGCTCGACAAGCCCGCCGCGGTCATCGTCGAGACCGTCCAGGGCGAGGGCGGCATCAACGTCGCCTCCTCCGAGTGGCTGCGCGGGCTCCAGGACGTGTGCCACGAGCACGACATGCTGTTCATCGTCGACGACATCCAGATGGGCTGCGGCCGCACCGGTCCGTTCTTCTCGTTCGAGCGCGCCGGCATCAAGCCCGACATCGTGACGCTGTCCAAGTCGCTGTCGGGCCTGGGCCTGCCGTTCGCCGTCACGCTCATGAGGGAGCACCTCGACGTGTGGGACCCGGGCGAGCACAACGGCACCTTCCGCGGCTACGCGCCGGCGTTCGTCACCGCCACCGCGGCGCTGGACCTGTTCTGGCGCGACGACCAGTTCACCAAGGCCGTCGAAATCAAGGCCGAGTGGCTCGACGGCGAGCTGCGGAAGATCGTCGAGGCCCACCCCGAGCTGGGCCTGTCGACCCGCGGCCAGGGGCTGGCCCGCGGCCTGGTCTTCGAAGAGCCCGAGCTCGCGGGGCAGACGTGCCGCGAGTGCTTCGAGAACGGCCTGCTGATGGAGACTTCGGGCGCCGAGGACGAGGTGGTCAAGTTCCTGCCGCCGCTGAACACGTCCTACGAGGAGTTCGAGCAGGGCGTCGCGATCCTCCGCGACGCGGTCAAGACCATTGCGAAGGAGCACGCATGATCGTCCGTCGTCTCTCCGACCTGGTGGGCACCGAAAACGACGTCGAAGGCAACGACCGGGACCGGGCCAAGGGCACCTGGCGCTCCAGGCGCCTGCTCTTGGCCCGGGACCGGGTCGGGTTCTCAATGCATGACACGGTCCTGTTCGCGGGTACCTCGACGACGATGCAGTACGCGAACCACACCGAGGCCGTCTACGTGATCGAGGGCAGCGGGAAGCTCCACGACCGCGAGACCGGCGACGTCCACGAGCTGTCGCCGGGGACGATGTATCTCCTCAACGGCGGCGAAAAACACACCCTGGTCGCCGAAACCGACGTACGGTGCGTGTGTGTGTTCAATCCACCGGTGACTGGAAGGGAGGTCCACGACGAGAACGGCGTTTACCCATTGTTGACCGAAGACGACTGATGAAGGAGTGAGGAACCATGTCACCCCGCGACAGTTATCCGACGCGGGTCGCCAAGGAGCCGCAGCTTATCTACCGCAACGACGACCCGGCCGTGTGGGGCAAGCCCGACGACGGTCCGCTCGATGCGGAGCAGCTCGACGCTCACGAGGCGAACGGATTCACCGACATCGCCCAGCTTCTCGAGCCCGACGAGCTCGAGGCTGCGCAGGGGGAGCTGCACCGGCTGCTGCAGGACTCCTCCCTTGACGGGGATGAACGGGTGATCCGGGAGAAAGACTCCAAAGAAGTCCGTTCGGTGTTCGAAGTCCACAAGATCTCGGAATACTTCGCCGAGCTGCTCCGCGACGAGCGGATCGCCGGCACGGCCCGACAGATCCTGGGATCGGACGTCTATATCCACCAGAGCCGAGTGAACTACAAACCCGGCTTCGGTGGCAATCCTTTCTACTGGCACTCAGATTTCGAGACCTGGCACGCAGAAGACGGCATGCCCAGGCCGCGCGCGGTCAGCCTCTCGCTGGCGCTGACCGATAACTACCATCACAACGGCTCGCTGATGATCATGCCCGGATCGCACAAGACCTTCGTGTCATGTGTGGGCGAGACTCCAGACGACTACTACAAGTCGTCGCTCAAACAGCAGAAGATCGGGACGCCCGACGAGACCTCCCTGCGTCTGCTCGCCGACAAGCACGGCATCAAACAATTCACCGGCGACGCCGGCTCGGCCATCTGGTTCGACAGCAACTGCATGCACGGTTCGAACGGCAATATCACGCCGTTCCCGCGCTCGAACCTGTTCATCGTGTTCAACAGCGTCGACAACGCGCTGGCCGAGCCCTTCGCCGCGAAGTCGCCGAGACCGGAGTTCCTCGGTTCTCGCGACTGGAAGGTCCTGCGCTAACGCGCCGAGACCCCTACGCCGCGGCCCCGACTCGCAGAGTCGGGGCCGCGGCGTTTTCGGCCGCCGGAGGGCGCATCCGCCCGATACATTGACTCGCTTCGATATTATGGGTGACAATGGGCGTCTCGGCCATCGCGTCGGCGCCGGTGCGCGCCGTAGGCGAGGGAGCGGGTCGGGGGCGGCGCCCGAGCAGTACGGGCGACCGTTCGTTCCGGGCCGGGACGAACCTTCCATACCCCTCGAGAACCCTCGGATTGGAGTCCCCCATGCCCGACCTCGCCGGTCGCAGCACGAAGACCCTCCTGGCCGCCGTCGCCGGACTCCTGTCGTCGCTGTTCATCGCCGCGCCGACCGGAGCCGACCACCCCGAGCCCGAACCCCGCAACTACACCGTTTCCTTCCCCGGCGGGCACCCGTGCACCATCTTCGACATCAGCGGCGACATCCGGTGGGCGGCCACACACCCGCCCGAGCAGTCGACCGTCGCCGTCACCGGCACGCCGGGCGTCAGCGTGATCGATCCGCACCCGGACAACCCCTGCGACTCGAGCCCGGTGCCCGACTTCCAGGTCGAGTACACCTTCTCCGGCTCGGGCGACGAGCTGGGAGAGCACATCGAGCCGGCCGGCTGGGACCACATGGAGCCCTTCGAGTTCACCTTCGCCTCCGACACCGCGATCGACACCGTCGAGATCGCCGCCTGCCTGCCGCCGAGCCCGGAAGGCCCGACCGGCCCCGACCGCTGCGGCGAATCCGAGACGGTCGGCATCGACGACGTCCCCCGCCCTCCGCACTGCGAATACACCTACACCGTCGACCGGTGGGACGGCGGCTTCAACGCCGAGATAGCGGTGACCCCGCTGGTCAGGGACTCCACCGGGTGGAGCATCTACGTCCCCCTCGCCGACGACTTCACGGTCATCACCGCCTGGAACGCCGAATGGAGCGTGGGCGGCCTGTACCTGATGATGGAAGACGCCCACTGGAACGGCGAGATACCGGTCGGCGAGGCCGCGCAGGTCGGCTTCATGGGCACCGGTGAGGCGCCGCCGCCCTCGGAGATAGAGGTCTACATGCACGGCTACACCTGCGCCGACTCGGAGACGGTCTGAGGCGCCGAACCCACTCGAGACCGACGCCGACGGCCCCTCCTCGATCGGTCGGGACGGGCCGGTTGCGGAGAAGGTCCGGAACCGGCCCGGCACGTCCGGATACGCGGGGACGGCGACGGGGTTGCCCGGGCGGCGCTGAAATCCGGGGGTCGGTCGAGGCCTGCGCCACCGGCGCCGACCCGCGAGGCGTCCGGTGACGAACCGATGGCCCCTGTCATCCCCAAGGCGCGCCCAGGACCAGGCAGGATCGCGCTGAGAAGACCGCCCCTTCGCCGTCCGGTCGCCTCAGCGGCCGCGTGGCCGCGATCACGGGAGCCCGTTTGCAGCGGCATGAGCGGATCCGGTACTCTAGGTCCGCGTCGGACGGCGGATTTCCTTCGTCCGAACACCATTGGGGTATGGTGTAATTGGCAACACAGCGGTTTCTGGTACCGTCGTTCTTGGTTCGAGTCCAGGTACCCCAGCCACTGACTTGTGAAGGGCCGCGTACCGCGGCCCTTTTTGTTCTTATAGGCAGTCGAGCTTCGGCGCAGCGCACGTGTAGAAGTCAGCCGTTCGCGTCACCGTCTGTCAGGGCCTGGGCCAGTTTTGTGAAGTATTGCTCGGCAACCTCGGGAGAGTTGAACAAGCATCCCGCGATGTCGCTGTAGCCGTCTCTGAGCATGTCGAGCCATTCCTTGAGGTCCCACAGGTGTTCGCACGCCGGGTGGGTGGTGTCGGGCCGGTCGTCGAAGCTGAGGTAGTGATCGGCAGAGAGCAGTTCGGCCATCCGAGTCGCGGCAGACGTGAAGCGAAGCGCCCCTGAGAGATAGGCGCTGGCGGCTTCGCGAGCCCGAGTGAACACCGCCTCGGGAAGGTCCGATAGATCGACTTCCAACTCCTCGATGACCGACGGTACGAGTTCGCGGACTTCGCATGTCGCGTCGCTTGCCTGTCCAGCCAACTCCCTCAGCGCTTGCGAGTCGAGCCCGCGAGCCAACGCGTGGGCGGCCTCCAACGGCAGGTCAAGATCGGAGTCAAGGTCGTAGAGGTAGTCCTCCAGGGCACGTTTCAGTTGTTCCACCTGACCATTGTTCCGCACGTCCATGCTGGGACCCCAGTGCAAGGCCCTCTCCGGCTCACTCCCGCGGACAGCTCTCCGCCAGCGCCTCGGCGGTCAGCTCGATCGATCGGACCCGGTCGGCGACCCGCTCAGCGTGGTGCGCGGTGATCAGCTCGTCGGCCCCGATCGAGGCGCCGAACTCCTCCAGGAGCGCGCGGACCTCGTCCCCGGTGCCGACGGCGGTGTACTTGGCCATCGCCGACAACTGAGCGCCGTTCGGGGAGGCGAGGAACGCGTCGATCTCGGCGTCGGTGTAGTCCCGCCCGCCCCGGCCCCGCGAGATGAACGCGCGCGCCCGGTTCCGGTAGGCGACCCGCCGCTGCGCTTCGGCCTCGTCGCGATCCTCGGCCGCGAACACGTTGACCCCCGCGATCACGTACGGCTCGGCCAACTGCTCGGACGGCTCGAAGTACTCCCGGTACGCGGCCACCGCCTCGTGCAGGGCGTCGGGCGCGAAGTGGGACGCGAACGCGTACGGCAGGCCGAACCGCGCGGCGAGCCGGGCCCCGAACAGCGACGAGCCCAGCAGATACAGCGGCACCTCGCCCTCGGGCCGCGGCACGGCCCGCACCCCCGCCACCCGGGACTCGCCGCGCAGGTACCCCTGCAATTCCAGCACGTCCTCGGGGAACGAGTCCGCCGACGTCCCGTCCCGCCGGATGGCGCGCATGGTGGCGCGGTCGGTGCCGGGCGCCCGGCCCAGTCCGAGGTCGATCCGTCCGGGGAACAGCGTCTCCAGGGTCCCGAACTGCTCGGCGATCACCAGCGGCGAGTGGTTGGGCAGCATGATCCCTCCCGCTCCGAGCCTGATGGTGTCGGTGTGCTCGGCGACGTGGCCGATGACGAGGCTCGTCGCGCTGGAGGCGATGGACGGCATGTTGTGGTGCTCGGCGTACCAGACCCGCCGGTAGCCGTTTCGCTCGGCAGCACGGGCGAGCTCCACGCTCGCGGCGAAGCTCTCGCGCGCGGGGCGCCCCGGCGCGATCGGTGCCAGATCGAGGATCGACAGGGCCACGGGCATGATCGACTGCCTTTCGGTTCGACTGGAGGGCGCTACCGTTGGGGCCGACTCGCGCCCCGTCGGCATTCCGCTGACGTCCGAAACTATCCCGCTTTCCGAGGCGGCGGCACCATGACGCTCACCACCGGTACTTCCGGGGCCGTCTGGTGTAATGGTCGGGCCGTCCGTCCGCGCAACCGGAGAGCCCCGTCGTGTCCCCGAAACGCCCGCGCCGCCGCAGCCCCTTCTGGCGGAGGAAACTCGATGCCGAACTGGCGGCCGCCGCCCCCTGGGAGGCCCGCCTCGACCTGCGCCGGGAGATCCTGATCGCCCTCGTCGCCATACCGGCGGGCGCCGCGTGCATCGGGCTCCTCATCTGGCACCGGGCCTTCGTCGAGCCCTTGGGGGCGAGCCCGGTCTCGGTGCTGCTCATCCTGCTCACCGCCGCCGTGGCCATCGGATGGTTCTGGTGGTTCGTCCTCCGCGAGCCCGGTCGGCTCTGGAAGACGCTGGCCCTGCTGATCCATCTTCCATTGGCGTTCGCACCGATCAGCGCCATCGACGACACCGAGGCGATGGCCCTCGACGAGCGCGGCGTCACCGAGGAGTGCACGGTGGAGTCGGCCGAGGAATACGTGCCCCGGTCCCGCTGGAACAACGACATGCGCGTGCGCCACGGGATGCGGTGCTCGACCGGAACGCACGACCACGTCACCTCGACCGAGCACCGTCACGACATCGGGACCCGGCTGCAGGTGGTCTACGACCCCGAGGAAATGGTCGAGGCCCGCGTCGGCGAGCCGGAGGAGGCGGACCTCGGCGGGGCGCTGGCGGTCTCGGCCGGAATCCTGCTGCTCGGGCTCGCGGGCCGCATCGCCTACGTCTGGTGGAGGGTCCGCCGCTCCCGGCGGCGCGGGACCGCGCGCGACCGGGGCCGCTAGGCGCTCCGTCCGGAATGCGGAGTTCGGCGGCAATGGGGACGTCCGGCGGAGTTTTCGGCGTATTCGACGGTCGCATCTTGATTGTTCATCCGGGTCGCATTTAAACTGGCGAGTAACATCGAAGGTGGCCGATATCCCCCGGCCTCCCTCGGTGCGCCCCATGTGTCCCCACACCAAGAGGAACAACATGAACGCCAAGAGAATCGTCATGGTCGCCATCGCGGCCGCCGCACTCATGCTCCCCGGAACCCAGGCCGCCTTCGCCGAGGGCCCCGACGCCGCCGCACTCGAGCGCATCGCCGAACTCAACCCCGGCCTCGATCCGCACACCGTCAAAGTCGAACTCAAGCAGACCGCCGCCAGGACCAAGACCGACTACGACGACCTCCTGGCCGAGGTCCTCGCCGAAGCCGAGCGGTCCGCCGCGAGCGCGGACGGGGGCTCCGGGTTCACCACCATGAAGGAGGGCGACGGTACCGTCAGCCTCGGTTCGGCTCAGCGCAAGGGGGACCTGTTCGTCTCACCGTCCTCGACCCTGTTCGTGCAGCACGGCCACATCGGCGTGTACTACTCGACCACCACCATCGTGGAGGCCCCCGGCAACTGCTGCCTCAGCCGGAGCATCTCCGCCGGCACCCGCATGGTCGGGGAGGGCACCGTGAAGCAGTACGTGAGCACCTCGCAGTCCAATCGCGACGCCGCCGCGAACTACGCCCGGGGCAACTTCCTGGGGCGCTCCTACGACAACGCCTTCTGGAACAACCGCAGCAACGGAGACGGCAGCCTGAACTGCTCCGAGCTGGTCTGGCTCGCCTACCTCCGCACCACTTCGATCGATCTCGACCGCAACGGCGGCTGGGGCGTGTACCCCTACGACATCAGGGACAGCGGCCACACCGTCACCTACGCGAGCCTCTAGCACCACCGGCTCTCCCGAAGGGAACCACATGCTCAAGCGGATCACCGCCGCCGCGGCGCTGGTCGTCCTGGCGGCCTGCGACCCGGCCGACGCGACCCTGGACGGGCGTGTGGTTCCCCCGGACGAGCTGTCCCTGGAACAGGCGACCGCGGCGCTGTTCCTCAGCCCCCAGACCGGTTCGGCCACCGACGGGGCCGGGACCGGCTACGTGCTCCTGGCCGGCGCCGACGGCCGCTGGCGCGCGGTCGAACACGCCATGATGGACCAGGGGTCGGTCGTCTGGACCGGCGACGGCCTCTTCTATTCGGACACCGAGTTCGACTACCGGCTCGACCGGGACCTGACCAAGGTCGCCAGCCCCAAGACCAACCTCCAGGACGGCTTCTACGTCCTCGACGACGGCACGATCGTCTCGATCCTCAACGAGGGCTTCACCGACAGCCCTTCGGCCGGTTACCGCAGCCAGGTGGTGGTCACCGGCGACGGCTCCGCGGACTCGCACCGCGTCGAAGGCTGGCACGCCTCGAACGCCCGATGCGGCGACGAGATCTTCGGCATCGGGCCGCAGTCCGGCCCGTACTTCGACGGCACCCGCGACGACCCGGCGATGGTCTCGACCGCGGACCCGACCCTGCAACCGCAGATGCTGACGCGGCTCTACCCGCTGGAGGAGGGCGCCGAGACCCTCGTGGGCCACCGCGCCGCGTTCGACTTCAGTGAGAACCAGCGCGACCTGCCCTGCACCGACCGGACGGTGACGTTCCTGTCCTCCTACGCCGACCGCGAAGGCGACCGGAGCGCCGCCGTCGTCCGGTGGGACGTCGACACCGGCGAGCACACCGAGCGCGAACTCACCGGCGACTTCGACGCCGACGACATCGCTCTGGCACGCTACGACTCGGAGTCGGTGGCCGACGGGAGGCTGCAGTGGCTCCACCGCGACGGGCACCTCATGTCCACCGACGTCGGCACCGGCGTGACCGAGCGCGTCTTCGACACCGGAGCCCGCTCGGTCGGCACCGAGTCCAGCGTCGCGACCTTCACTCAGGACGAGGTCGTCACCGCCACCGTCACCGGCGGTTCGGGCCCGGTCGTCGTGGCGGGCTTCGACCGCGGGACCGGAGCCGAATCCCGGCGGCTCGAACTCGACGGCGTCGCGGGCGAACTCGGGACCGGCATGGTGCTGCGCAGCATCGCCGTCGCTCCCGGCGGGTGAACAGGTCGCCGAAGCGATCGGCGCCGCCCCCCGGCACGGCCGCAATCGGGTCGCCGTGTCGATGGCAG
The DNA here is from genome assembly GCF_002798405.1 of Glycomyces xiaoerkulensis. Classification (GTDB taxonomy): domain Bacteria; phylum Actinomycetota; class Actinomycetes; order Mycobacteriales; family Micromonosporaceae; genus Glycomyces; species Glycomyces xiaoerkulensis. The sequence continues at coordinate 120,236 of NZ_PGGV01000029.1, forward strand.
CCCATTCGGCGTGGGCCGGTGGTACGTCGGGAATCGTCAGCGGCTGCGGATGTCGATCCCGGAGTCGTCATGGAATCGGATGCGTACATAAGCGGCCCCGCGGGAGCCCCGATGCACGCTCCCCTCATGGTCGAAATCGGTCGAGGGCACGTCGATGAGCTTGTCGAGCAACACGTACTTTCCGCCCGACCGCCGCAGGGCGCGCGGGTGCGGCCCGGTCTCGTCCGACTCGATGCGGACGGCGGCGAACCCGAACCGCTCATGCGAGAGCACCCAGATGCCGGCCCGTCGCGGGCCGGTGCCGAGCACGCTCGCGGCCCGGCATGCTTTACCTTTCCCGAACGCCACCAGGGGAGGAGGCTCGCCCTCGAACCGCCGGATCTCGTTCCAGTACGGAGCGCCGGAGAGGAGCCCCACCGGGCTGAGGACCTTGATCGCCGACCAGCCCACGGCGGTCGCGGCCTTCCATGCCGGAGCGGGGTGTCCGCGGATCTCGGACCGGTAGTTCCCGCGGCCGGACGGCGCGAACGCCCGCAGGCGCTCGCCGTCCCGGAGCCACTGGCCCGCCACCAGGCTTCGCGCGTCTTCGCGCAGGTCGTATTCGCGGCCCGACATAAGCCGGTCACAGCTCCTCCATCAGTTTGTTCAGCGCGTCGGCTTCCTCCTGGTCGCAGGCGGCGTGGCCGTCGCGGCAGGCGCCGATGCGGATCGCCTGGCCGTCGAGCGCCGCCGCGACCTCGCCGATGGCCTCGCCGAGGCCCTCGCAGGTGGAGGTGTATTTGCCCTCCAGCCCCAGCATGCCGGGCACGCCCCATGCCATTTCGTCGGCGATGGTCTCGGACGCTTGGGATTGGATGGGTTCGGTCTGGCCCTTCAGTCCTTCGAGGGCGGACTGCAATCCGTCCAACTCGTCGAGGTCGACATTGATCGCGCCGGTGCCGCCGCCCGAGCCGCCCGACGACGGACCGGACGAGACCAGGTCGTCTATGGCCGAAGGCGCGTTCCCCGCCAGGCTCAGGCCCGCGCCCACCCCGGCTTTGACCAGGACTCCTTTCCACAGCGCGTAATCCAGGCCGTCGCGGACGCCGAAGATCTGGCCTGGGGTGCTGTGGAACGCGCCCTTGCGGTTGAACACCTGCGTGACCAGCACGCGCCCGATCCTGCCGAAGATGCCCGACGCCTTCTCGAACTTGTTCATCACCCGCAGGAACATCGAGGTCGACTTGTACACCGCGGAAGTGACGTAGGCGGCGAAGGTCGCGCCGAACGTCCAGGGACCGGCGGCCAGCGCGGCCAGCCCTCGGGTGATCAGCCAGGAGACCAGTTCGGCGAGGATCGATTCGATCAGCGCCTTGACGGCTTCGGCCAGCATCTTGCACCAGCCGACCATCTGCTGCACATTGGACGCCTCGTGTCCGGCGGCGGCGATCGCCGCCGCCAGCGCCTCCAACTGCTCGGTCGCCGCGTCGGCGTCGGTGCCCTGCCATTGGTTCAGGTTGCCGCCCACGGCGGAGGCGGTATCCGACGACAGGGACTCGAGCGAGCTCGCCACCTCGCCCCAGGCGGTCTCGGCGCGCTCCATGTCGTCGGGGGAGCCGGAGACCGCCTCGATCGCGTCGTTGAACGGCTCGATCAGTTCCAGGAGGATGCTCAGTCCGGCCGATGACAGCGCGAAGATCGGATCCTTCATCGCGAACAGCGCTTCGGTCCCGAGGCCGGCGATGTCGGCGGGGATCGAAGCGGCCGAGGACAGCCGGTCGTCTCCGGCGATCGAGCCGTAGATGTTCTGGGCCAGACTGGTCCCGGTACTCACCACTGGAATGCTGGACATGGTCGCTCCATCGAGGGTCATCGGCATACCGATGGTGATCATATCCGGACACCGCAACGTTTCCGTTTCAGCGACCCCTCGGGCGGCGGGCGGTCTCGGACCGCAACGGCGACGCCGTCGGGGTTGACTCCTGGCAAAAACATTGGCAAACTTCAATGTATTGAGTGGGAGCGTTTCCCCAACCAGGCGGGCCCACCGATCGATCCGGCGCCGACGCGACCCGACCGATCCCCGTCCGGGCAGTCGCCGAAGCGGCTGGAACCGAAGCAGACCGAAAAGGATACCGACGAATGCAAGTTACGCGAAGGCGCAAGCGAGCGGCGGTCATCGGTGCCGCCGTCGCCGCCCTCGGCGCGAGCGCCCTCACGGTCGTCGCGGCCAACCACGCCGGCGCCGAGCCCGGTTGCGAGGTCGACTACAACGTCGTCAACGACTGGGGCTCGGGCTTCCAGGCGAACATCAGCGTCACCGCCGGCGACCCGATCGACGGCTGGACCATCGAATGGGACTTCACCGGCGCTGTCTCCGGCATGAGCGCCTGGAACGTCTCGGACCAGTCGCTGAACGGCTCGCACTTCACCGGCAGCGACACCGGATGGAACGGCTCCATCGCCTCCGGCGAGACCCGCGAGCTCTTCGGCTTCACCGCCGACGGCACCGCCGGCGACATCACCGACGTCACCATCAACGGCGCTCCCTGCAATGGCGAAGGCGACCCGGACCCGACCGAGCCCGAGCCCACCGATCCGGAACCCACTGACCCGGAACCGACCGAACCGGAACCGACCGACCCCGCCCCCACGGGCACCCCGGTCGAGCAGCACGGCCAACTGCACGTCTGCGGCACCGCCATGTGCAACGAGCACGACGACCAGGTCCAGCTCAAGGGCATCTCCAGCATGTGGCTGCACTGGCAGACCCAGCCCTATGCCCAGAACCCGTCCGCCCTGGAGTGGATGCGCGACAACTGGAACATCGACGTCTTCCGGGCCGCCATGGGCGTGGAGCCGGACGGTGCCTACCTGTCCGACCCGGACTGGTCGCGTCAGCAGGTCGAGACCATCATCCAGAACGCGGTGGACGCCGGCGTCTACGTCATCGTGGACTTCCACGCCCACGAGGCGCACCACCACGAGTCGGCGGCGGTCGACTTCTTCAGCGACCTGGCCGGACGCTACGGCCACCTGCCGAACGTGATCTGGGAGCCCTACAACGAACCCGAGCAGGCCTCCTGGAGCAACGACGTCAAGCCGTACCACGAGTCGGTGCTCTCGGCGATCCGGTCGCAGGACCCCGACAACATCGTGGTGCTCGGCTCGCCGACCTGGTCGCAGGACGTCGACGTCGCCGCCGGCGACCCGGTGTCCGGCACCAACCTCATGTACACGCTGCACTTCTACTCGTGCACCCACGATCAGTTCCTGCGCGACAAGGCCGACACCGCCATCAATGCGGGGCTGGCCCTGTTCGTCACCGAATGGGGCGCCAGCCACGCCGACGGCGGTCTCGACGGCGTCGCCTGCCTCGACGAGGCCCAGGTCTGGATCGACTGGATGAACGCCAACGGCGTCTCCTGGACGGCCTGGAAGCTCGACGTCGGGTCCGACACCACCAACCTGCTGTCCGAGGGTGCGCCCGTCACCGGCGGCTGGGACGACTACCTCCACGGCCACGCGCCATTCGTCGTGGACAACCTGCGGTGACGACCGCGGGTCGGCCGCGGCGCAGCCGCGGCCGACCCGGACGTTCACTTCCCCGGCAGGCTCCCGGCGTACGCCAGACCCCGGTTCACCCAGCGTTCGAGCTCCGAGTGGTCGTCGAGCAGCGCCGCCTCGAGGCGGATCCAGCCTCGCATCGTCCTACCGCGCATCTCCATCTCCTGGGCACCGGGCTCGGTCAGCAGCGCCTCGTATTCGGCCGGATCGACCCGGACCATGACGCCGCCCCCGCTCAGGGCGGCGACGGCCATGTTGTCCCGCACCATCCACGCGAGCCCGCCGAACATCCGCTTCTCGTGCAGCTCGGTTCGGGCGACCACGATGTCGCGCACGCGGTCGGCCAGGTCCTCGTCATACGCCATCGAATGATGGTGGCACGGGGCTCCGACGAATCGGGTCAGCTCAGTGAGAAGAATTTCTCGACGTGCCCGGTGGCCTCGCGGCCGAAGTCGGCGTAGAACGCCTCCCGCTCGGCGCCCTCCAGCGGCTCGCCCACGATCAGGGTGCCCTGCTCGTCGACGGTCTGGGGCTGGGCCTCGGAGCCGAAGAGTACCTCGACGCCGGCCTCGGCGATGCCGCAGAAGTAGGAGACGCCGTCGCGCAACTGCTCCTCGATCGCCTGGTGCATCTTGGGGGACATCGGGTCCTCGGCCGAGGTCCCGGCCAGCCCCAGCCAGAGCATCCGCTTGCCCGCCAGCCGGGGCTGGCTGCGCCCGTATGCGAACCCGTAGCCCCACACCCGGTCGATCCATCCCTTGAGGATGGCCGGAACGCTGAACCAGTAGACCGGGAAGACCGGGACGATCACGTCGGCGGCCAGGAGCCGGTCCTGGTGGGAGCGGGTCAGCTCGGAGTACACCTTGTCGCGGTCGGACCAGTCGGGCTGGTCCTCCACGTTCATGCGGGGGTCGAAGTGCTCGCGGTGGAGATCGAGCACGTCCACCTCGAAGCCGGCCTCCGCGAGACGCGAAGCGACCCGCTCGCCGATGTGTACGGTCAGCGAGTCGGGGCGGTGGTGGGCGACCACGACCAGCGCGGTTCCTGCGGTCTGCATCTTGTCCTCCTTGTCGGGTGGTGCCTCAAGTACACCGCCGATCCGGTGGACGAACTATGGCTGCGAAGCTCGGCCGCATAGGCGATCGTCTACGCTTGGGGCATGGACCCCCTGAGTGAACTCCTCGGCGGCATCCGGGCCGAAGGCGCGGTCATCAGCGAGGCGCTGCTGGAGGCGCCGTGGACCATCCGCTTCGAGGACGAGGCGCCCCTGACCATGCTCACCTTCGCCCGCGGCGGCGCCACGCTGCTCACCGCCGACGGCACCGAGACCGAGGTCTCCGCCGGCCAGACCGCCGTGGTGCGGGGGCCGAAGCCGTTCCTGCTGGCAGACGCCCCCGATTCGGCCGACCGGCCCCACACCGAATACCGCGTGTCCTGCTTCGAGCCCGGTGCGGACGAGCAGTGCGCGGCGTTCGACTTCGGCGAGGGCCGGTGGGGCAACGCCGAGGCCGGCGCCACGGCCGTGTTCGTCGGCGCCTACCGGGCGATCGGGCGCCGCCACGAGCGCCTGCTGCGGGCCCTGCCGCCGACCCTGGTCATCGACGATCCGTCGGAGGTGTGCGGGTGGCTCGAGGAGGCCGTGACCGAGGCCGGCGACCGCAGGCCCGGCTCCCAGGCGCTGGTCGACCGGCTCTTCGACTGGGGCCTGGTCTGCACCATCCGCTCCTGGTTCGACCGGGAGGGGCCCCAGGCCCCGGCCTGGTACCGCGGCTTCGCCGACGAGGTGGTCGGCCCGGCGCTGCGGGCGATCCACGCCGAGCCGTCACGGCCGTGGACCGTCGCGGCCCTGGCCGCGGAGTCCCGCGTGTCGCGGGCGCTGTTCGCCAGGCGGTTCACCGAGGTGATGGGCGAGGCGCCCATGAGCTATCTGACCGTATGGCGCATGGACCTGGCCCAGGAACTGCTCACCGACACCGAGCGGACGATCGCGCAGGTGGCCAAGGCGGTCGGCTACGCCGACGCCTTCGGCTTCAGCGCCGCGTTCAAACGCCGCCTGGGCATGCGCCCCAGCGACTTCCGCGCCGAACTCGCGGGCGCCGCTTAAACGGCGCCCGGGTCGCGGTTCCAGGTCCAGGCGTAGTCGGTGTCCTCGCAGTCGAGCGCCGCCTCGCACAGTTCGAGCGGCCGGAACGTGTCGACCATGACCGCCAGCTCGTCGAAGTACTCGGCGCCGATGCTGCGCTCCGGCGCCCCCGGCTGCGGGCCGTGCGTGAACCCCGACGGGTGCAGCGAGATCGAGCCCTGCTCGATGCCCGAACCGCGCCTGGCCGTGTAGTCCCCGCCGCAGTAGAACATCACCTCGTCGCTGTCGACGTTGTGGTGGTTGTACGGCACCGGGATCGCGTCCGGGTGGTAGTCCACCTTCCGCGGCACGAAGTTGCAGATCACGAAGTTCGGTCCCTGGAACACCTGGTGCGCCGGCGGCGGCTGGTGGATGCGCCCGGTGATCGGCTCGAAGTCGTGGATCGAAAACACCCACGGGTACAGGCAGCCGTCCCAGCCGACGACGTCGAACGGGTGCTGCGCGTAGGTGAACCGAGTCCAGACCGTCGCCGGGCCGCGGCCGCGGTGCTGGACGTACACGTCCACGTCCTCGCCGTCGACCAGCAGCGGTTCGGCCGGCGACCGCAGGTCCCGCTCGCAGTAGGGGGCGTGCTCCAGGAACTGGCCCCGCACCGACAGGTAGCGCTTCGGCGGCGTGATGTGGCCGGTCGACTCGACCACCAGGGTCCGCAGGGGTTCGTCCCCTGTGGGCACGATCCGGTGGATCGTCGACATCGGCACGATCAGGTAGTCGCCCTGGGCGATGTCGATGGCCCCGAACGAGGTCTCGACGTGCGCCGAGCCGTCCTCGACGTAGACGCACTCGTCGCCGACGGCGTTCCGGTACAGCGGCGAGGGCCTGGTCGCGACCGCGTACGAGATCCGGCAGTCGGCGTTCGACAGCAGGTGTTCGCGGCCGAGGACCGCATCGCCGGCGCCGTCGAGCTTGTGGGTGCGCACGTGGCGGGGTTTGAGCGGGTGGTTCGGCACCGGATCGGCCCGCTCGGGCCGGTGCTCGGTGCTGGCGTTGATCGCGGTGGGCCGGTAGCGGTGGTACAGCAGCGAGGAGTCCGAGGAGAACCCCTCCTGGCCCATCAGCTCCTCGGAGTACAGGCCCCCGTCGGGCCCGCGGAACTGCGTGTGTCGCTTGTCGGGGATCTGCCCGACCGATCGGTAGAACGGCACGGCGACTCCTTTGTCGATGAGCGGGACGGCGGTGACCGCCCGCTGCGGGTGGCTCTGCCCTCAGCCTAGCGTTCCTCGTGTGCCTTATCGACATCTCCGGGTGACGGCCGTACGCTCGTGGGCATGTCCGAACCGATGCCCGCGATGCTGCGGGGCCTGATCGACGACGCGGCGGTGTTCCCGCCCGGGAATGCGGCCCTCGAAGACGCCGTCCCGGCCCACCGGGGCCACCGGGACTCCTGGTATTCGGACATGGTCGGGCCGCTGCTGGTGCCGGTCAGCCGCCTGGCCGATCTGGAACCGGGCGGCTCCGGGCTGCGCATCGGGGTCATCGTCGACTGCGAACCCGAGTACGTCCGCGAGGCGCTCGGCGACCTCGACCCGCGGGTGGAGGTCGTCCAGTACGAGTCCCGCGCCGCCCTGCACCACCTGGCCAAGGCCGCCGAGGACTGGGAGGCGCCGGTGTTCGCCGAGCTCCCCTTCGGCGAGGAGCCGCTCGAGGCCGTCGTCGGGACCGGATTCACCCCCAAGTTCCGCACCGGCGGCCCCTCCGAGGAGTTCTTCCCGCCGCCGGGGGTCCTGGCCGGGTCCATCGTCGGCTGCGCGCGCCGCTCCCTGCCGTTCAAACTCACCGCCGGCCTGCACCGGGCCGTGCGCCACCGCGACTCCGAGACCGGCTTCGTCCACCACGGCTTCCTCAACGTGCTCGTCGCCTCGGCCGAGGCCGCCGCCGGCGCCGACACCGACCGGGTCGCCGAGCTGCTCGACTCCACCGACGCCGCCGACCTCGCCGCGCGGTCCCGTGCGATGATCGACCGCCCCAGGCCCCTGTGGGCCGGGTTCGGCTCGTGCAGCGTCGACGAGCCGCTGGAGGATCTGCTGTCGTTCTCGCTGCTGACCGAAGGAGGGGACCGTTGAGCTGGGTCGAGGGAGCCGCCGGAGGGCCGTTCGGGATCCACCACCTGCCCTACGGGGTGTTCTCCACCGCGGCCGACCCGCATCCGCGCCCGGCCGTGCGCATCGGCGACTTCGCGCTGGACCTGCGCGAGCTGGCCGCCGGGCCGTTCCTCCTGCCGTGGATCCGGCCCGCCTTCGGCGCGCTCGACCTGGGCGAGTTCATGGCCGCCGGGCCCGCCGCGTGGCGCGCGGTGCGGCTCCAGTTGACCGAGCTGCTCACCGACGACCACTACGCCGCCGAGTACGAGCACCTGCTCGTCCCGATCGACGAGGTCACTATGCACCGGCCGTTCGCCGTGGCCGACTTCGTCGACTTCTACTCCTCGGAGCACCACGCCACCAACCTCGGCCGCATGCTCCGGCCCGACAGCGAGCCGCTCCTGCCCAACTGGAAGCGCCTCCCGGTCGGCTACCACGGCCGCGCCGGGACCGTCGTCCCCTCCGGCACCCCGATCCACCGGCCCGACGGGCAGAGCAAGGGCCCCGACGGCGCGATCGAGTTCGGCCCCAGCCGCCGCCTCGACATCGAGGCCGAGGTCGGCTTCGTCGTCGGCGTCGGCACCGAGCTGGGCGAGGCGGTCGCCCCCGACCGGTTCACCGACCACGTCTTCGGCCTCGTCCTGCTCAACGACTGGTCGGCCCGCGACCTCCAGGCCTGGGAGTACCAGCCGCTCGGGCCGTTCCTCGGCAAGTCCTTCGCCACCTCGATCGGCCACTGGGTCACGCCCCTGGAGGCCCTGGACCCGGCCCGGACCGACGCGCCCGCACAGGACCCGGCCCCGCACGACTACCTCGCCGAAGCCGACCGGTTCGCCTACGACCTGACCCTGTCGGTCGCGCTCAACGGCACCGAGGTCGCCCGGCCGCCGTTCGCCCAGATGTACTGGACGCCCGCCCAGCAGCTCGCGCACATGACCGTGAACGGCGCGAGCCTGCGCACCGGCGACCTCTACGGCTCGGGGACCGTCTCCGGGCCCGAGAAGTCGCAGTGGGGGAGCTTCCAGGAGCTGTCCTGGGGCGGCAAGGAACCGATCCGGCTGCCGGACGGTTCGGAGCGGACCTTCCTGGAAGCCGGCGACACCGTCGCCATCGGCGCCACCGCGCCCGGACCGGACGGCGAGACGATCGGACTCGGCGAGGTGGCCGGCACCGTCACCGGTTGAGCCCGGCCGCCTCCCGCACCAGCGGCAGCGTCCGCAGCCGGATCTGCTCGTCCAGCGCGACCACCGTCGAGGCCCGCAGCACCCCCTCGCTGGCCAGCACCCGGTCGATCACCCCCTGCAGCTCGGCGTTGGTGCGCGCCACGATCCTGCACAGCAGGTCGCCGGTCCCGGTGACCGTGTGCGCCTCCAGCACCTCCGGGATCAGGCTCAGCCGCCGCGCGACCGCGTCGTGCCCGACCGCCTGCCGCAGTTCCAGGGTCACGAACGCCGTCACCGGGTAGCCGAGCGAGGCCGGATCGACCCGCGGCCCGTAGCCCCGGACGACCCCGCGGGCGGCCAGCTTGTCCAGCCGCGCCTGCACCGTCCCGCGCGCCACGCCGAGCCGGCGCGAGCATTCGAGCACCCCGATCCTGGGTACCTCCTCGAAGAGTGCGATGAGTCGGGCATCGAGTGCATCGATCGGCATTTCGCTGGTCATGTTGACCAGTCTATACCGCAAACGATGCGGCGATCTGCGCAATATGACCACCGACTTGGTGGCGACTTGCCCAATCGATCGGGAGCCTCGATGATCGGTCTCACAACCAGTCGAACGCAAGGAGACGGCCATGGTCGACACCGCAAGCGACGCCCGGCTCGTAGGGGCGGTCGAGCACGACATCAGCGAGGACGACTTCCCCATCACCGGCTGGCACCACGTCAAGTTCTACGTCGGCAACGCCAAACAGGCCGCCCACTACTACTCGACCGCCTTCGGCATGACCTGCTTCGCCTACCGCGGACCCGAGACCGGCCACCGCGAGCACGCCGAGTACGCCCTCAAATCCGGCGGCGCGGTGTTCGTGCTCGCCGGCGGCGTCACCGCCGACTCGGAGGCCGCCAGGCACCACGCCGCGCACGGCGACGGCGTCATCGAAGTCGCCCTCGAGGTGCCGGACGTGGACCGGAACTACCGCTACGCGGTCAAGCAGGGCGCCATCGCCGTCGCCGAGCCGCACGACGTCACCGACGAGCACGGCACCGTCCGCGTCGCGGTCATCGGCACCTACGGCGAGACCCGCAACGTCCTGATCGACCGGTCGGACTACTCCGGCCCCTTCCTGCCCGGCTTCGCCGAGCGCGCCCCGATCGTCGAACCGCCGCAGAAGCGCTTCTTCCAGGCGATCGACCACGTCGTCGGCAACGTCGAACTCGGCCGGATGCACGAATGGGTCCACTACTACGAGAAGGTCATGGGCTTCACCAACATCGTCGAATTCGTCGACGACGCCATCGCCACCGAGTACTCGGCGCTGATGAGCAAGGTCGTCGCCAACGGCAGCCGCAAGGTCAAGTTCCCCATCAACGAACCGGCCGAAGGCAAGAAGAAGTCCCAGATCGACGAGTACCTCGAGTTCTACGGCGGGCCCGGCGTCCAGCACATCGCGCTGGCGACCGGCGACATCCTGAGCGCGGTCGACCGGATGCGCGCGGCGGGCGTGGAGTTCCTCGAAGCGCCCGACACCTACTACGACGACCCCGAGCTGCGCGAGCGGATCGGCACCGTCCGCGTCCCGATCGAGGAGCTCAAGGCCCGCCGCGTCCTGGTCGACCGCGACGAGGACGGGTACATGCTCCAGATCTTCACCAAACCGCAGCAGGACCGGCCCACAATGTTCTACGAGATCATCGAGCGGCACGGTTCGCTCAGCTTCGGCAAGGGCAACTTCAAGGCCCTGTTCGAAGCGCTCGAGAAGGAGCAGGCCAGGCGCGGCAACCTGTGACGGAGGCGGAGACGACGATGCGCGCACCACGCGGCCCGGAGCGGCACTGCCGCAACTGGGCCACCGAAGCGGCCTACCGGATGCTGCAGAACAACCTCGATCCCGAGGTCGCCGAGCGCCCCGAGGACCTGGTCGTTTACGGCGGCACCGGCAAGGCGGCGCGGTCGGGCGCCGACCTCGAGGCGATCCTGACCGCCCTGACCGGCCTCGGCGACGACGAGACGCTGCTGGTGCAGTCGGGTCGCGCGGTCGGCGTCCTGCCCACCCACGAATGGGCGCCGCGGGTGCTGCTGGCCAACTCCAACCTCGTCGGCGACTGGGCGACCTGGCCCGAATTCCGGCGGCTCGAGGCGCTCGGCCTGACCATGTACGGGCAGATGACGGCCGGGTCCTGGATCTACATCGGCACCCAGGGCATCCTCCAGGGCACCTACGAGACCTTCGCCGCCGTCGCCGAGAAGCGGTTCGGCGGCAGCCTCGAAGGGACGCTCACCCTGACCGCCGGCTGCGGCGGCATGGGCGGCGCCCAGCCGCTGGCGGTGACCATGAACGGCGGCGTCTGCCTGATCGTCGACGTCGACCCCGACCACCTGCGCCGCCGGGTCCAGCGGCGCTACCTCGACACCGTCGCCGACGACCTCGACGACGCCCTCGCCCGGGCCGAGGCCGCCAAGGCCGCCGGCGAAGCGAAGTCGATCGGTCTGGTCGGCAACGCCGCCGCCGCGGTCCCCGAGATCCTGGCCCGCGGCACCGAAGTCGACATCGTCACCGACCAGACCTCCGCCCACGACCCGCTCGCCTACGTCCCCGAAGGGGTCGACCACCGCGAAGCCCCGATCTACGCCCGCGAACGCCCCGACGAGTACACCGAGCGCGCCCGCGCCTCCATGGCCGGGCACGTCGAGGCCATGGTCGGATTCGCCGACGCCGGCGCCGAGGTCTTCGACTACGGCAACTCCATCCGCGGCGAGGCCCTCGCCGGCGGCTGCAGGCGCGCCTTCGACTTCCCCGGCTTCGTCCCCGCCTACATCCGCCCCCTGTTCTGCGAAGGCAAGGGGCCCTTCCGGTGGGCCGCGCTATCGGGCGAGGCGGCCGACATCGCCGCCACCGACGAGGCGATCCTCGACCTCTTCGCCGACAACCGCACCCTGACCCGCTGGATCGAGCTGGCGCGAGAGCGGGTCGAATTCCAGGGACTCCCGGCGCGGATCTGCTGGCTCGGACAGGGCGAGCGCGACCGCGCCGGGGCCCGGTTCAACGACATGGTCGCCGACGGGACCCTGAAAGCCCCCATCGCGATCGGCCGCGACCACCTCGACTGCGGCTCGGTGGCCAGCCCCTACCGGGAGACCGAGGGCATGCGCGACGGCTCCGACGCCATAGCCGACTGGCCACTGCTCAACGCCCTGGTCAACACCGCATCCGGGGCGAGCTGGGTGAGCATCCACCAAGGCGGCGGCGTCGGCATGGGACGATCCATCCACGCCGGACAGGTCACAGTGGCCGACGGAACCGGACTGGCAGCGCGGAAGCTCGAACGCGTGCTCGCCAACGATCCGGCGACGGGCGTGCTCCGCCACGTCGACGCCGGTTACGAAGGGGCCGAGCGGGTAGCCGAGCAGCACGGCATTCGGATTCCGACCCGGGAATAGGTTGGGGGCAACATGGACACGTCGACGTTCAAGCGACTGTGGGAAGAACTGCACGACATCGGGCGCACCGAGCAGGGCGGCTACCGGCGGTACGCCTGGAGCGAAGCCGACCTGGCCTGCCGCAACTGGTTCCGTCGCCAGGCCGAGCGGCGCGACATGGAGGTCGAAAGCGACAGGAACGGCAACCTCTACGCCTGGTGGGGCACCTGGCGCACCGGCGAGGCGGTCCTGACCGGCAGCCACTTCGACTCGGTCCCCGACGGCGGCGCCTACGACGGCCCGCTCGGCATCGTCTCGGCGTTCCTGGCCGTCGACGTCCTCCGCGAACAGGGAGCCCGACCGCGCCGCCCGATCGGCATCGCCGCCTTCACCGAAGAAGAAGGCGCCCGATTCGGCGTCCCCTGCCTCGGCACCCGCCTCATGACCGGCGCGATCGACCCCGAACGCGCCCGCCGCCTCGCCGACGCCGACGGCGCCACCCTCGGCCAGGCCATGGAGGAGAACAACGCCGACGCCGGCGTCCTCGGCCCCGACACCGAACGCCTCGCACACCTCGCAGCATTCGTCGAACTCCACATCGAACAAGGCCGCGCCCTCGACGCCGAAACCGCACCGGTGGGCGTGGCCGACGCCATCCGGCCGCACGGCCGCTGGCGGCTCACCTTCACCGGCGAAGGCAACCACGCCGGCACCACACTCCTGCCCGACCGGTGCGACCCCATGCTCACCTTCGCGTTCACCGTCCTGGCCGCCCGCAAGGAAGCCCGCCTCGCCGGCGGGGTCGCCACCGTCGGCCGCGCCGAGATCGACCCCGGCGCCACCAACGCCATTCCCGGCCGCGTGCGCGCCTGGCTCGACGCCCGCGCCCCCGACGAGGCCACCCTCGGCCAGATCCTCACCGGCCTCGAATCCAAAATGCACGAACGCGCCGGCCGGGACGGCACCCTGGCCGCCATCGAAACCGAAACCCAGACCGGCACCGTCGAATTCGACCCCGCACTGCGCGACCGGCTCGCCACCGCCCTCGGCGGCGCCCCGACCCTGCCGACCGGCGCCGGCCACGACGCCGGCGTGCTCGCGGCCCACATCCCCACCGCCATGCTCTTCGTCCGCAACCGCACCGGCGTCTCCCACGCCCCCGCCGAAACGGCCACCGACGACGACTGCGCCGCCGGCGTCGACGCGCTCGCCGCCGCCCTGCGGGAACTCGCATGCTGACCTACTGGGCCGAACACGCCTGGCTCGACCACGGCCCGGCCGAAGCGGTCGCCATCGGCGTCGACGACGGCGTCATCGTCTCGGTCGAAACCGGAACCGAACCGGCGGGCCACCACATCCTCCGCGGCATCACCGTCCCCGGCCTGGCCGACTGCCACTCCCACGCCTTCCACCGCGCCATGCGCGGCCGCACCCACGACCAGCAGGGCGGCACCTTCTGGACCTGGAGAGCGGGCATGTACGCGCTGGCCGACCGCCTCGACCCCGACGCCTACCACCGGCTCGCCCGCGCCGTCTACGCCGAGATGGCCCTGGCCGGCATCACCTGCGTCGGCGAGTTCCACTACCTCCACCACGGCCCCGGCGGACGGCCCTACGACGACCCCAACGCCATGGGCCGGGCACTCATCGCCGCCGCGGCCGACGCTGGCATCCGCATCACCCTGCTCGACGCCCTATACCTCGCCGGCGGATTCGGCCGCCCCCTCGAAGGCGCCCAACGCCGCTTCGGCGACGGCAGCCTCGAGGCCTGGATGAACCGCGTCGACAAGCTCGACGCCCCGCCCCACGCCGTCGCCGGCATCGCCGTCCACTCCGTCCGGGCCGTACCCGACACCGCCATCGAAGCATTCGCCTGCTCCACCGAAGGCCGCCCCGTCCACACCCACCTGTCCGAACAGCGCGCCGAGAACGACGCCTGCCGCGCCCAACACGGATGCAGCCCCACCGAACTGCTCGAACGCTGCGGACTGCTCGGCCCCGACCTCACCGCCGTCCACGCCACCCACCCGGCCAACCAAGACCTCTCGCTGCTGGCGCGCTCCGGCACCACCGTGTGCCTGTGCCCCACCACCGAACGGGACCTCGCCGACGGACTCGGCCCCGCCCGCGCCCTCGCCACCGCCGGAGTGCCGCTGTCGCTCGGCACCGACGGCAACGCCGTCATCGACCTGTTCGAAGAGGCCCGCGCCGTCGAAATGCACGAACGCCTCGTCAGCGAGCGGCGCGGCCGCTTCACCGCCGACGAACTGCTGAACATGATGACCGGCCACGGCGGCCTCGGGTGGCCCGACGCCGGACGCCTCGCCGTCGGCAACCGCGCCGACCTGGTCACCGTCGCCCTCGACACGCCCCGCACCGCCGGGATCGAACCCGGCGGGACCGTCCACGCCGCCACCGCCGCCGACATCACCGACGTCGTCATCGACGGCCGCCGCATCGTCGCCGAAGGCCGCCACACCGCAATCGACGTCGCCGCCGAACTCAACGCCGCCATAGAGGAGCTGTGGAAATGAGCCTCCTGATCGACAACATCGGCGAACTGTTCACCGCCGGCGACGACCACCGCATCCTGCACGACGCCGCCCTGGTGACCTCCGGCGACACCATCGGCTGGGTCGGGCCCCGGACCGCCGCCCCCGCCGCCGACCGACGACTCGACGCCGAAGGCGGCGCCGTCCTCCCCGGATTGGTCGACAGCCACGCCCACCTCGTCTTCGCCGGCGACCGCGCCGAAGAATTCGCCTCCCGCATGGCCGGCCGCCCCTACACCGGCGGCGGCATCCGCACCACCGTCGCCGCCACCCGGGCCGCCGACGAAGAGACCCTCCACCGCACCGCCGCCCGCCTCGCCGCCGAAATGCGCCGCCAAGGCACCACCACCGTCGAAATCAAATCCGGCTACGGCCTCGCCATCGCCGACGAGATCCGCCAACTCCGCGTCGCCGCCGCCTTCACCGACGAGACCACCTTCCTCGGCGCCCACACCGTCCCCCTCGGCTGGGACGCCGACGACTACGTCCGCCTCGTCACCGGCCCCATGCTCGCCGAAGCCGCCCCCCACAGCAAATGGATCGACGTGTTCTGCGAACGCGGCGCCTTCGACGGCGACCAGGCCCGCGCCGTCCTCACCGCCGGCCGGCAGGCCGGACTCGGCCTCCGCATCCACGCCGGCCAACTCACCCGAGGACCCGGCGTCCGCCTGGCAGTCGAACTCGGCGCGGCCTCGGCCGACCACTGCACCCACCTGAGCGAAGCCGACATCGACGCCCTCGCCGACGGCGGCACCGTCGCCACCCTCCTGCCCGGCGCCGACTTCTCGACCGACTCCGCCTACCCGGACGCGCGGAAACTCATCGACGCCGGAGCCACCGTCGCCCTCGCCACCGACTGCAACCCCGGCTCCTCCTACACCAGCAGCATGCCCTTCTGCATCGCCCTGGCCGTGCGCGAAACGGGCATGACCCCCACCGAGGCCGTCACCGCCGCCACCGCCGGCGGCGCCAAAGCCCTGCGCCGCGACGACATCGGCCGCATCGAAACCGGCGCCCGCGCCGACCTGGTCGTACTCGACGCCCCCACCCACCTCCACCTGGCCTACCGGCCGGGCGTGCCCCTCGTCAGCACCGTCGTACAGGCCGGCACCGTCCTCACCCGGGAGCGACCATGAACACCGTCCACATCAAGCCCAGCGGCCTCGACGCCGCCGACGTCGTCGCGGTCGCCCGAGCGGGAGCCGAGGTCGCCATCGACGACGACGCCGTCGAAGCGATGCGCCGCAGCCGCACCATCGTCGACCGGATCGACCGCGACCAGCGGCCCGTCTACGGCGTCTCCACCGGATTCGGCGCCCTCGCCGGCACCTTCATCGCCCCCGAACGCCGCGCCGAACTCCAGCACGCCCTCATCCGCTCCCACGCCGCCGGCGTCGGCGAACCGATGCCCGCAGAAGTCGTACGCGCGATGATGCTGCTGCGCCTGCGCTCGCTCGCGATGGGCCACTCGGGCGTGCGACCCGAGGTCGCCGCCGCGCTGGCGGCCCTGCTGAACGCCCGGATCACCCCGTGGGTGCCGAGATTCGGCTCGCTCGGCGCCTCGGGCGACCTCGCCCCGCTCGCGCACTGCGCCATGGTGCTCCTGGGCGAAGGCTGGATCGTCGCGCCCGACGGCAACCGCGCCGAAGCCGCACCGGCACTGGAAGCGGCCGGGATCGCACCGATCGAACTGTCCTCCAAGGAGGGCCTGTCGCTCATCAACGGCACCGACGGCATGCTCGGCATGCTCGTGCTCGCGCTGGCCGACGCCGGGCACCTGCTCACGATGGCCGACGTGTGCGCCGCGCTGACGATCGAGGCCATGCTCGGCTCCGACCGGCCCTTCCAGGCCGAGCTCCACCGGATCCGCCCCCACCCGGGCCAGGCGGCGAGCGCGGCCAACATCCACCGGCTGCTGCAGGACTCCGAGGTCATGGACTCCCATCGGGGCGACATGCTGCACGCGGTCCAGGACGCCTACTCGATGCGCTGCGCCCCGCAGGTGGCCGGCGCCGCTCGCGACGCCGCCGCGTTCGCCGAGGCCGTCGCCGAGCGCGAGATCCGGTCGGTCGTGGACAACCCGGTGGTGCTGCCGGACGGCCGGGTGGAGTCGACCGGCAACTTCCACGGCGCCCCGCTCGGCTACGCCGCCGACTTCCTCGCCATCGCCGCCGCCGACGTCGGCTCGATCTGCGAGCGCCGCGTGGACCGCCTGCTCGACGTCACCCGCTCCCGGGGCCTGCCGGCGTTCCTCAGCCCGGATCCGGGGGTGAACTCGGGTCTCATGATCGCCCAGTACACCGCCGCCGGCATCGTCGCCGAGAACCGCCGCCTGGCCGCCCCGGCCTCGGTCGACTCGGTGCCGACCTCGGGCATGCAGGAGGACCACGTCTCGATGGGCTGGGCGGCCGGATGCAAGCTCCGCGAGGTCCTCGACAACCTCGGCGACCTGCTGGCGGTGGAGCTGCTGTCGGCGGTGCAGGGCCTCCAGCTCCGGCAGCCGCTGATCCCGTCCCCGGCCGCCAGGGCCGCCATCGGCGCCGTCGGTCCCATCGCGGGCAAGCCCGGCCCGGACCAGTTCATGGCCCCGGTAATGGAGCAGGTGAAGGCCCTGGTGACCGGACCCGGCCTCAAGTCCGACATTGAGGGCGCGACCGGATCGCTCCGCTGACACGGCTCACATGGCCCGGTCACCCTCTACGGGCTCGGGCTCCACCGGCTGAAGTCGTTCACGAGCCCCGACCTGAACCCGCCGAAGTCATCCACGGACCCCGGCCCCCACCCATCGAGGTGGTCTACGGGCCTTGAGCCCCACCCGCCGAACCGGTCCACGAGCCCCGGCCCCCACCCGTCGAGGTGTTCTACGGGCCTTGAGCCCCACCCCGGGGCCGGTTCACGCACCGGCACCACACGGGGGTTCAACGGTCCGGGCCACCCAAAAAGGCTGCGTACGAGCGGCTTCGCCGCCTCGGAAGCATTACGCACGAATTAGCCCGGTAGTGGTCGATGACGGCCCGAACCTGGTCCCGCATCTGGCAGCCGAGTCGGCCCCGGCCGGAGGCCACGACGATGCACAAGGCGGGGCTCGGGCGTCGGTCGCCCGACCGGCCAAGCCGGACCCACAGTGCCGGTCGCAGGGCACGCCGCGCCGGACCGGACTCGGGTCCCCAGTGCCGGTAAGCGTGAACGGGCTTCATCGACCCATATGGCACGAGACCGTGCGTAATGCTTCCGAAAGCGGCGAAGCCGCTCGTACGCAACTCTATTGGGTGGCCCGGACCGTTGAACCCCCGTGTGGCCCGGACCGAATACCGGTTCGGCGCGTGAGGCCCAGGCCCGTAGACCACTCCGGCGGGTTCATCCCGGGGCTCGTGGACGACTTCGGCGGGTGAGTCCCGAGGTCCGTGAGCCGCTCCGGTCGGCGAGTCTTGGGGTTTAGAGCCCCGAGAGCTTCTGGCCGGCGCGGATGACGGCCATGCCCAGGCGGTCGCCGGGGCGGCGGCCGAGGCGCTCGATGGGGCCGGAGACCGAGATCGCGGCCACGACCCGGCCGGTCTTGTCGCGCACCGGCGCGGACACGCTGACCACGCCCGCCTCGCGTTCGGCCACCGACTGCGCGAAGCCGCGGCGGCGCACCTCGGCGAGGGTCTTGGACGAGAAGCGGCACTTGGGCAGCAGCGGCAGGATGCCTTCGGGCGGCTCCCAGGCGAGCAGCACCTGGGCGCCCGATCCGGCCGTCATCGGCAGGGCGGCGCCGACCGGCACGGTGTCGCGCAGGCCCGAGGCGCGTTCGGCGGCGGAGACGCAGATCCGCTCGTCGGCGCGGCGCCGGTAGAGCTGGGTCGACTCCCCGGTCTGGTCGCGCAGCAGGTTCAGCACCGGCTCGGCGGCGCTGAGGAGGACGTCGGCGGTCGAGCCGGCCAGTTCGCCGAGCTTGGGGCCGGGGCGCCAGCGGCCCTCGTGGTCGCGCTGGAGCATCTCGTGGGCTTCGAGGGCTTGGGCGAGGCGGTGGGCGGTGGCCCGGGGCAGGCCGGTCTCGTGCACGAGCTCAGCCAGGCTGGCCCCGTTGGTGCACGCCGTGAGGATGAGCACCGCCTTGTCGAGGACGCCAACTCCGCTGATAGTATTCGTTCTCACGAGCTGAACATTACCTCCCATTATTCGAGAAGTCCAGAGACTGGGAATAACAATGTCACGTACACCACACGCGGTCGAGGGGGCGCACCCGCGGACCTTGGCCGAGAAGGTCTGGGACGCCCATGTAGTACGCACCGGCGGCGAACAGCCCGACCTGCTCTACATCGATCTGCACCTGCTGCACGAGGTCACCAGCCCGCAGGCGTTCGACGGCCTGCGCCAGGCCGGGCGCAAGGTCCGACGCACCGACCTGACGATCGCCACCGAGGACCACAACACGCCCACCGACAACCTGTTCACGATCGCGGACCCGACCAGCCTCAAGCAGATCGAGACGCTGCGCGGCAACTGCGAGGAGTTCGGCGTGCGCATCCACTCCCTGGGCGACGCCGAGCAGGGCGTGGTCCACGTGGTCGGACCGCAACTGGGGCTCACGCAGCCGGGCATGACCGTCGTCTGCGGCGACTCCCACACCTCCACGCACGGCGCCTTCGGCTCGATCGCCTTCGGGATCGGCACCAGCGAGGTCGAGCACGTCCTGGCCACGCAGACGCTCCAGCAGGACCGGCCCAAGACGATGGCCGTGACCGTCAACGGCTCCCTGCCCGCGGGCGTCTCGGCCAAGGATCTGATCCTCAAGATCATCTCCATCACCGGCACCGGCGGCGGCAAGGGCCACATCGTCGAGTACCGCGGCCGGGCGATCGAGGAGCTCTCCATGGAGGGCCGCATGACCGTCTGCAACATGTCGATCGAATGGGGCGCCAAGGCCGGCATGATCGCCCCCGACGAGAAGACCGCCGCGTACGTCAAGGGCCGCGACCACGCGCCGCAGGGCGAGGACTGGGACGCCGCGGTCGAGTACTGGAACGGCCTGCGCACCGACGAAGGCGCCGAGTTCGACCGCGAGATCGTCATCGACGCGGCCGAGCTGAGCCCGTTCGTGACCTGGGGCACCAACCCCGGCCAGGGCGTGGAGCTGTCCGGCGCGGTCCCGGACCCGGAGCGGTTCGAGGACCCGGCCGAGCGCACCGCCGCCGAGAGCGCCCTGGAGTACATGGACCTCGAACCCGGCACGCCGATGCGCGAGGTCGGCGTCGACGTCGTCTTCCTCGGCTCGTGCACCAACGGCCGCATCGAGGACCTCCGGACGGCTGCCGAGGTCATCAAGGGTCGCAAGGTGGCCGACGGCATCGACATGATGGTCGTGCCCGGTTCGGCCAAGGTCCGCGAGCAGGCCATGGCCGAGGGACTCGACAAGGTCTTCGTCGACGCCGGCGCCGACTGGCGCTTCGCCGGCTGCTCGATGTGCCTGGGCATGAACCCCGACCAGCTCACGCCCGGCCAGCGGGCCGCCTCGACCTCGAACCGCAACTTCGAGGGCCGCCAGGGCAAGGGCGGGCGCACCCACCTGGTGAGCCCGGCCGTCGCCGCCGCCACCGCCGTCACCGGCCGCCTGGCGGGCCCGGCCGACCTGTAGGAGAGGAAGCGAGATGGAGCAAGTCACGACGCACACCGGGACCGCGGCCCCGCTGCGCCGATCCAACGTCGACACGGACCAGATCGTCCCGGCCGTCTACCTCAAGCGGGTGACCAAGACCGGTTTCGAGGACACCCTGTTCGCCGAATGGCGCGACGACCCGGACTTCGTCCTCAACCAGGACGCCTACCGGGGCGCCTCGATCCTGATCGCCGGGACCGAGTTCGGCACCGGCTCCTCCCGCGAGCACGCGGTGTGGGCGCTGAAGGACTTCGGCTTCAAAGCGGTCATCGCCCCCCGATACGGCGATATCTTCCGCGGCAACTCCCTCAAGAACGGTCTGTTGACTGTGGAATTGCCGTACGAGGCCGTGGAGTGGCTGTGGGACGCCGTCGAGGCCGATCCTGGCCTGTCGGTGACCGTCGACCTGGCCGGAAAGGAAGTCCGTGCGGGCGACCGGAGCTGGGCTTTCGAGTTCGACGACTTCGCCCGCTGGCGCCTGATGGAGGGCCTCGACGACGTGGCGCTGACGCTGCGGGACGAGGACCGGATCGCGGCCTTCGAATCGGAGCGGGAGGCTTGGCGGCCTAAGACTCTCCCGATACCCGCCTAGCGCGCGACACGCCGATAATCGAATACTTCCGCTCTGGGGCCGGTGGCGACGCCACCGGCCCCAGACGTGTTTCGGCCCGTCCCAAGGGGGTTCCGGGGCGGATTTCAGGCGTCCAATTGAAAAAGTCCTGCGACACAAGGGTTTTTTCCTCGAAACAGTTGCGTCGGCTTTGGAAACGTCATACCGTGCGCTTAACGGCTGGTATAGCTAGACAACCTTATCGGGAGGGAAGGACTCGTGAACAAGGCAGAGTTCGTCGATCGGATAGCCGCTCGCACTGGAGACCGCGCCGCAGCGAAGGAAGTCGTGGACGTGGCTATCGACGAGATACAGCGAGCAGTGGTGAAAGGGGAGAAGGTCTCCTTCGCCGGATTCGGTGTCTTCGAGAAGCGTCAACGCGCCGCGCGCATGGCACGCAACCCCCGCACTGGGGAGGCCGTGCGCGTTAAGAAGACCGTTATCCCCGCGTTCCGCCCTGGTACTGGCTTCAAAGAACTGGTGACCGGAAAGCGGAAGTTGCCGCGGCTGTCGACGGCGCGCAAGAGCGCCGCCAAGAAGGCCGCGGCGAAGAAGACCGCCAAGAAGGCGGCAAAGAAGACCTCGAGGGCGGCCTCCACGCGGAGCCGCTCGGTGGCCACCGCGCCGGCCAAGAAGACCGCTGCCAAGAGGGCCGGCACCAAGAAGGCGACCGCCAAGAAGGCCACGCGCAAGTCGGCGGGCAAGGCCACCGCCAAGAAGACGACGGCGCGCAAGGCGTCGGCCCGCAAGACCGCGGGTCGCCGCACGCGCCGCTGAAAGCCCGCGTCCCGGGCCCGATTCCGGGCCCGCCGGATGCGGGTCGCTTTGCACTCGCACGGGAGACCGAGGGCATTCAGGAGCCACCTGAATGCCCTCATCGATCTCCGTGGGAGTGCGCGCCCTTCCGGATCGTCGGGCACTACGCGTAATCGAGTGATTCCCCCGAGCGCGGATGAGCAGAAGTCGTTGCCGAACTTCTCCTCTGGATCGACGCGGTTCCGAAGTTCTTCGAAGTCACCCATTCGGGGATATTGCGAGCGGACTTCGGCAATTGGGATCGTGAACAATTTCCCCCAATGGGGCCGCACGTCGAACGGAGCGAGCGCCTCCTCCAGCACTCGTATCGCCGGCTCGACCGATTCATAGTCGCGCACCCACGTGAAGTGGAAGGCCACTGTGTCCCGACCGAAGGCCGGACTGAGCCACTGCTCGTCGGCGGCGATCGTGCGCACCTCCGAGATCTGCAGCACCGGGCCCAGGACCTCGGACACCCCCCGCAGCGCCGCGAGCGCCTCGCGGGCGTGCTCGCGCCCGACCAGGTACTCCGACTGCAGCTCGTCGCCGGCGCTGGGAGTGAACTCGAACCGGAAGTGCGGCAGCCGCTCGTGCCAGGGGCCGGTGCGGCCCCGCTGCTCGGTGCAGGCGGCCGGATCGGCCCCGGGGACGGGGTTGCGCGGGCCGTCGGCCAGGACCGCACCGTATCGCCGCGGCGGCGGGAACGGCCGGGTCTGGTCGGACACGCGCTCCTTGGCCCAGAACTGGACCGCGGGGTCGGCCCCCCACGGGGTGAACATGCTGGTGCTGTAGGCGGATCCGGCCAACTCGTCGAAGTGCTCGACCGCGTCGTCGAATCCGAGGCCGTCGTAGACGTACTGGCGCATCTCGAACGCCGGCTGCAGGTCGAGCGTCACCGCCGTCACCGGCCCCAGGGCTCCCAGATGCACCACCGACCCGTCGAAGTCCGACTCGCCCCGGCGGACCGTGCGCAGGCGGCCGTCGGGCCCGATGAACTCCAGCGCCGCCACCGCGGTCCCCAGGCCGCCGTTGGTCTCGCCCGAGCCGTGCGTGCCGGTCGCGAGCGACCCGGCCACGGAGATGTGGGGGAGCGAGGCGAGGTTGTGGAGGGCGAACCCGGCCTCGTGGACGGCCCGGCTGAGCGCCGCGTAGGTGATCCAGCCCGAGGCGCGCACGGTGCCCGCCTCGGCGTCGATCTCGACGACCGGTTCGATCCCGGTCAGCGACAGCAGGACCGCCGGGGTGTCGGCGATGCTGTTGAAGGAGTGGCCCGAGCCCAGCACCCGCAGCCGCGGCGCCGAGGCGACGATCTCCTGGGCGTGCTCGAGCGTGCCGGGTCGTTCGAACCGTTCGGGGGAGAAGGCGATGTTCCCGGCCCAGTTGGTCAGTGAGACTGGTGGGGTCGACGGCACGGTTACCTCCTGGTATGCGATTGCCCTACCACCTTACGGCTCCGCGGCGGCGCAACCGTACCGCGGTCAGAGGCGTTCGAGCCCGATCAGGCGCGGACCGGAGAACGCCAGGACCCAGCCCTCGCCCGAGCGGGTCGACACGTCGGCGACCGCCAGCTCGTCCTCGTCGGCCAGGATGGCCACGGAGTCGCTGATGACCTCCGGACCGGCGCAGACGATCGCGCAGCCGCCGTCCGCGGCCAGCTCGCGCAGCCGCGTACTGGAGCGCTCCGGGTTGCGGCCGTGGGCGTCGGTGTCGAACACCGAGTCGCCGTTCATCGGGCACCGCACCGCCCGCGACACCGGTTCCAGAGTCTGCACGCTGGCCCTGCCGGTGGCGCTCAGCGCCCGCTCGGGCTGGTAGAGCGCCGCCAGGCCCGCCAGGCGCACCGCCTGGTCGCGCCCGCGAGCACTCAGCGGCCGGGCCACCGCCGGGCCGTCGAAGGCGGGATCGACCTCGGCCGGGGACACCAGCAGCACGGTGGAGGTGGCCATCGGAATGGCCGAGAACGCCTTGAGCGCCTGCTGGTCGCGCGGCCGGGCCAGCAGATCGCGCGCCCGCTCCAGCGGCAGCCAGCGCCGCTCGCCGATCTCCTCGTCGGCGGTGAAGTCCGCCTCCGGCTTCTCGGTGCGCATGGACCAGAAGTCCACGGTCTTGTGCACGTCGCCGTCGGGGTTGGGCAGCACGTAGGCGGCGCGGCACAGCCACAACTGCGGGATGACCGGCACTCCGGTCTCCTCCTCGACCTCGCGGCAGGCCGCGGTGAGCGGATGCTCGCCGGGGTCGAGCTTGCCCTTGGGCAGCGACCAGTTGCCGACCTTGGGCCGCCACACGGCGACCACCTCGAGGCGTCCCTTCTCACCGCTGCGCCACAGCACGCCACCCGCCGCGGCCACCCGCTTCCGTGTCCCGCTCACGCCTAATACGGTACTGGGACGCACCCACTTTCGGGTACCACCACGCGCTCAGCGGTGCATGGTGGGAATGCGGACCGCCACCACCTCGCCGGCGTCGTCGGTGTCGAGCTCGACGCGCTGTCCGGGGCGGAGAAAGCGCAGGCCGGAGGCGGCGAAGGCCGCCGCATCGAAGGCGACGCGGCGGCCGGTGTCGAGGACGGCCTCGCCGGAGGCGTCCTCGTTGAAGCTTGCGACGGTTCCCTGCAACGGTTCACCTGTGCGTGTCGCGGGCGCGGTCAGCGCCGGAGCTGCCGTTTGTCGGATCCGCCGGTGAGGGCGTTCTTGGCTTTCCAGCCCAGGAAGACCAGGCCGCCGACGACGCCGACGACGAGGGCGATCTTGATGAGGGCGGCCAGTCCCGAGAAGATCCAGCCGATGACGGTTGCCGCCAGCCAGATCGCCACGATCGCGCCGCCGAACAGGGCCGCGAGCCATCCGAGGAGACGCCAGTTCATTTCATTCACTCCGAGTCGGGTTGTGGTCGTGCCGCCAGTGCGGTCGGGTGGGTCGATGTCATTTTGACTCTATGATGACATCATAGTTGCTCCGGCGCAAGCCGCCGATACGGCCGCCGCCGTATCGACGGCTGCCGGTACCTGCCGGTTGACGCCTCGTATCGTTCGAGCCGGTACCCAGGGACCGGCCCCGCGGGCCGGTTCCCGTGTCCCGTCCCGGGCGGGGCGGGCTATAGAGTGCTCTCCACAGACGATCCCATAGACAGAGTCAAAGTACGGCTCGCAAGCTTCGCCGAAGGGAGCGACCAGGTGACCGAGGAGACGGTGGACGCCAAGTACACCTTCTGCCGATCCGGCGGCGACCGGCTCGGCTGGGTGCGGATCCCCGGCGCCATCGTCAAATTCTTCCTCCTGCTGCTGACCAAACGCGAATGGCGCGGCATGCGCCACGTCCCGCTCCAGGGCCCGGCGATCTTCGTGTGGAACCACTACTCCGACTTCGACCCCCTCCCGGTGTGCCACTACGTCTACAACGCCGGGCGCCACCCGCGCTTCCTGCTCAAACACTCCCTGATCAGGATCCCCGTGGCCGGCCCGATCATCCACGCCACCGGCCAGATCCCGGTATACCGCGGCCGCCGCGACGCCGCCGACTCCCTGCGCGAGGCCATCGCGGTGCTCGAGAACGGCGGCAGCGTCATCATCGCCCCCGAAGGCAGCGTCACCAAGGAACCCGACCGCTGGCCGATGCGCGGCAAGACCGGCGTCGCCCGCCTCGCGCTCGAAACCGGCGCCCCGGTCGTCCCCATCGCCCAGTGGGGCTCGCTCCAGATCCACGACCGCCATCGCAAGCCCAAGTTCCGGATCGGCCGCCGCAAACTCGTCACCGTCGCAGCCCGCCCGCCGGTCGACCTCGACCGGTGGCGCGAGGCCGAGATCAACCGCGACAACCTCGTCGCCGTCAGCGACCACATCATGAACGCACTGCGGGACGGCGTCGCCGAGCTGCGCGGACGGGAAGCCCCGCCCCTGTTCGACCTCCGGAGCCGACAGCAACCACGCGAAGAAAGCGAGCCGACAGATTGAAAGCCGCGGTCATGGGAGCCGGATCCTGGGGGACCGTGTTCGCCAAGATCCTCGCCGACGCCGGAACGCCCGTGACGCTCTGGTCCAGGCGCGAAAGCGTCGCGGACGCCGTGCGCGATCGGCACCGCAACCCCGACTACTTCCCCGACATCGAGCTGCCCGAGCGCGCCACGGCCACCGCCGACGCCGCCGAGGCCCTGCGCGGGGCCGGCCTGGTGGTCCTGTCCATCCCCAGCCAGACCCTGCGCGACAACCTCGCGGCCTGGTCGGACCTGATCGAACCCGACGCGACCCTGCTGAGCCTGATGAAGGGCATCGAACTGGGCACCACCTCGCGCATGACCGAGGTCGTCGGCGAGGTCGCCGATGCCGCCGCCGAGCGCATCGCGGTCCTGTCCGGCCCCAACCTGGCCCGCGAGATCGCCGAGGAGCAGCCGACCGCCTCGGTCGTCGCCTGCACCGACCACGACCGCGCCGTCGCCGTCCAGCACGCCATCACCACCGCCTACTTCCGCCCCTACACCAACACCGACGTCGCCGGCGTCGAACTCGGCGGCGCGGTCAAGAACGTCATCGCGCTCGCCTACGGCATGGCCGCCGGCATGGGCTTGGGCGACAACACCAGGGCCACGATCATCACCCGCGGCCTGGCCGAGACCACCAGGCTGGGGCTGCGCCTCGGCGCGGACCCGGCCACCTTCGCCGGACTCGCCGGGCTCGGCGACCTGGTCGCGACCTGCTCCTCCCCGCTGTCGCGCAACCACACCTTCGGCGAGCACCTCGGCCTCGGAGCCACGCTCGAGGAGGCGGCCCGGGCGACCCGGCAGACCGCCGAGGGGGTCAAGAGCTGCCGGTCCATCACCGACCTGGCCCGGAAGGTCGGCGTCGAGATGCCGATATGCGACGCGGTCGTGCGCGTCTGCCACGAGGGACTCGACCCGCGGGCCGCGGTCGCGGAGCTGATGGGCCGCGAGACCAAACCCGAAACCGAAACTCTGAGGTCCAACCATGACTAAGCCCACCGTCGCCGTGTTCTTCGGCGGACGCAGCGTCGAACAGCCCGTCTCGTGCGCCTCCGGCTCCGGCGTGGCCGGGGCCCTCCGCCGGCTCGGCTTCGCGGTCACCGCCATCGGGATCACCCGCACCGGAGACTGGGTGCAGCTCCCGGCCGACTCCGCCTTCGCCATCGAGGACGCCGACGCCCTGCCCGAGATCACCGCCGACTCCGGCAAGCCGGTCGCCGTCGAGCTCGGGCCCGGCTCCCAACCGGTCGCCGAGGTCGCCTTCCCCGTCCTCCACGGACCCAACGGCGAGGACGGCACCATCCAGGGCCTGTTCGAGATGGCCGCGATGCCGTACGTCGGCTCCGGGGTGCTGTCCAGCTCGCTGTGCATGGACAAGGAGTACGCCAAGCGCCTGCTGGAGGCCGAGGGCGTCCCGCAGGGCGGCTACGCCGTGCTCAAGCCCGGCGACGAGCCCGACGAGGCCGCGCTCATCGAACGCCTGGGCCTGCCGATCTTCGTCAAGCCCGCCCGCGCCGGCTCCAGCCTCGGTATCTCCAAGGTCGACTCCGGTGCCGGACTGGCCGAGGCGGTCGCCGCCGCCCGCGAGGTCGACCCCAAGGTCGTCCTCGAGGCCGGCTTCGAGAACGTCCGCGAGATCGAGATGGGCGTCCTGGCCACCCTCGACGGCGGCCTCGAGGTCACCCATCCGCTCGAGGTGCTCGCCAAGGGCGAGGACGGCTGGTTCGACTTCGACGCCAAATACCTCGACAACCCCGAGCCGTTCGACCTGCGACCCGACTTCCCCGACGGCGTGGTCGAGCGCGCCCGGGCGCTGGCCCGGCGGGTCTTCCGACTGCTGGACTGCCGCGATCTGGCCCGCATCGACTGCTTCCTGGCCGACGACGGCACGGTCTACCTCAACGAGGTCAACACCATGCCGGGCATGACCCCGATGAGCGGGGTGCCCCAGGCCTTCGCCGCCGCCGGGCTCTCCTACGAGGAGCTCGTAGAGCGCCTGGTCACTCTCGCGGCGGCCCGCGCTCGACGCTCCTGACCTCGACACGTACCATTGCGTGGTTGACACCCGGGCACCTCGGGTGCCGGCACGCTGTACACCCGTGTGCGCGCCCTCCGAGTGCGGCACACTCTCGCGTCTCTGTCCGGCAGAGGCGACTTGTGCCTCGTACGGGGCCTGACGATGATTTAACGGAGATTGCATTGCAAGCGAAGGCGAAAGTCAAGCTTTCCCGATCCCTCGGCGTCCCGCTGACGCCGAAGGCGGCCAAGTACATGGAGCGCCGTCCGTACCCTCCGGGGCAGCACGGCCGCGGCCGCAAGAAGGAATCGGACTACAAGAACCAGCTCATGGAGAAGCAGCGCCTGCGCGCGCAGTACAACCTCAGTGAGCGGCAGTTGCGCAACACCTACGAGGAGGCCGTGCGCCGTTCCGGCAAGACCGGTGAGGTCCTGGTCGGTCTGCTCGAGTCCCGCCTCGACGCCTTCGTGCTGCGGGCCGGGTTCGCGCGCACCATCTACCAGTCGCGCCAGTTCGTCAACCACGGCCACCTCACGGTCAACGGCCGCAAGGTCGACATCCCGTCGTACCGGCTCAAGCCCGGCGACTTCGTGCAGGTGAAGAAGAAGTCCCGCTCGATGACGCCGTTCCAGTTGGCCGCGGCCGGCGCCTGGGCCTCGGAGCAGACCCCGGGCTACGTCGAGACCCACCTCGAGGGGCTCACCGCGCGGTTCCTCGCGGTGCCCGAGCGCAGGCAGGTCCCGGTGATCTGCGACGAGCAGCTCATCGTCGAGTACTACTCGAAGTAGCGCCCTCGCGGCGACGCTTGCGAGCCGTACATGAGCGCTGCGCGCCCGAGTGCCGCCCGTCACGGCAGGCTGCCTGGTAGGCGGCCCTCGGGCGCGAGTAGACTCGTGCAGTGGTGCAGACCCCTGCCCGGATCGCTGAGCGCTCCGGCCGCCGGAGGCGGCCGCAACGGGCTGCATTCTCTCGCCCGCCCGCCCCGCGGGCAGGCACATGCCAGTCACTCCGCACCCGGTACGGGTGCGCTGTGTAGGACCGAGTTGTCACGGTAGCGGAGGACATGCCGAAAAAAGACGGTGCCATCGAGATTGAAGGCAAGGTCGTAGAGCCCCTCCCGAACGCCATGTTCCGGGTGGAGCTCACCAACGGCCACAAGGTACTCGCACATATCAGCGGCAAGATGCGCCAGAACTACATCAGGATCCTCCCCGAGGACCGCGTTGTGGTGGAGCTCTCGCCGTACGACCTGTCGCGCGGTCGGATTGTCTACCGCTATCGCTGACCTGACGACTACAGCTAAGTAGGACTCGTGAAAGTCAAACCGAGCGTCAAGAAGATCTGCAAGAACTGCCGCGTGATCCGCAGGCACGGACGGGTGATGGTCATCTGCTCCGACCCGCGCCACAAGCAGCGTCAGGGCTAGATCTCTACGCCAGAAGAAGCAAGGCCCCGGTAGGGGCAACCACTGCCAGTGACCGCCGAGGTCACAACCCCCGGCTCGGAGGCCGGGGCCCGTACCGCCGCAGAGCCGATCCACGGCTCGCAGGCTCCGCCGAGGCGGCGCGGGACGGCAGCGGTCAGACCTCCGACAACGCTAGGAGTAGCGCCTAGATGGCACGCCTGGTCGGAGTGGATCTCCCGCGCGACAAGCGCCTGGAGATCGCACTCACCTACATCTACGGGATCGGCCGCACGCGGTCGCTCGAGACCCTCGCGGGCACCGGCCTGGACCGCGACAAGAAGGTCAAGGACCTCACCGACGAAGAAACGGTGCAGCTCCGCGACTTCATCGAGGACAACTACCAGGTCGAGGGCGACCTGCGCCGCGAGGTGCAGGCCGACATCCGCCGCAAGATCGAAATCGGTTGCTACCAGGGACTGCGCCACCGCTTCGGTCTCCCGGTCCACGGTCAGCGCACCAAGACCAACGCCCGCACCCGCAAGGGCCCGAAGAAGACCGTCGCGGGCAAGAAGAAGGCACGTTAGGAGCGCATAAATGCCACCGAAGACTCGCGGCGGAACCAAGAGCCCGCGCGCCAAGAAGAAGAACGTGCCCCACGGGCACGCCCACATCCGGAGCACCTTCAACAACACCATCGTGTCGATCACCGACCCGACCGGTGCGGTCGTCTCCTGGTCCTCCTCGGGCCAGGTGGGCTTCAAGGGTTCCCGAAAGTCGACCCCCTACGCCGCGCAGATGGCCGCCGAGGCCGCCGCGCGCAAGGCCATGGACAACGGCATGCGCAAGGTCGACGTCTACGTCAAGGGTCCCGGCTCCGGCCGCGAGACCGCGATCCGCTCCCTCCAGGCCGTCGGCCTCGAGGTCGGCTCGATCAACGACGTGACCCCGCAGCCGCACAACGGCTGCCGCCCGCCGAAGCGCCGCCGCGTCTAGCCGGGTCCCAACCGTCCGTCGCCGCGGCCTGCCGGCCCGGCGGCACGAATCCATCGTCAGCGGCGTCATATAGCGGGCGCCCCGAACCGAAGGAAACACCGAAGTGCTTATCACTCAGCGGCCCACGCTCACCGAGCAGCAGATCAGCCCGACCCGCTCGAAGTTCACCATCGAACCGCTCGAGCCGGGCTTCGGCTACACGCTCGGCAACTCCCTGCGGCGCACCCTGCTGTCGTCCATCCCGGGCGCGGCGGTCACGTCGATCAAGATCGACGGGGTGCTCCACGAGTTCTCCACCATCCCCGGCGTGAAGGAAGACGTCGTGGAACTGGTGCTGAACGTCAAGGGCGTCTGCGTCTCCTCGGAGAACGACGAGCCGGCCACCATGTACCTGCGCAAGGAAGGACCCGGCGACGTGCTCGCCGGCGACATCCAGCCGCCCGCCGGCGTGCAGGTCCACAACCCCGAGCTCAAGCTCGCGACCCTCAACTCGAAGGGCCGCCTGGACATGGAGTTCGTGGTCGAGCGCGGGCGAGGGTACGTGTCGGCCCCGCAGAACAAGTCCGAGACCAACGAGATCGGCCGGATCCCGGTCGACTCGATCTACTCGCCGGTGCTCAAGGTCGCCTACTCGGTCGACGCCACCCGCGTCGAGCAGCGGACCGACTTCGACAAGCTGACCGTCGACGTCGAGACCAAGGCCTCGACCTCGCCGCGCACCACGCTGGCCTCGGCCGGCTCGACGCTGGTCGAGCTGTTCGGGCTCTACCGCGAGCTCGACACCGAGGCCGAGGGCATCGACGTCGGTCCGAGCCCCGCCGACCAGCAGTTGGCCGCCGATCTGGCGCTCCCGATCGAGGACCTGGACATGACCGTCCGGTCGTACAACTGCCTCAAGCGGGAGGGCGTCAACACCGTCGGAGAGCTCATCAACCGGACCGAGGCCGACCTGCTCGACATCCGCAACTTCGGGCAGAAGTCGATCGACGAGGTCAAGATGAAGCTCGCCGGCATGGGCCTGAGCCTGAAGGACTCTCCGGGCACCTTCGACCCCTCCGAGGCCGCGGTGGCCTACGGGTCCGAGTCGCCCGCCGAGGCCGATGAGTACGAAGACGACGGTGAGGACCTCCGCGAGACCGAGCAGCTCTAGCTGCCCGAACCAGTGGCGGTCGGTTCCGTGAAACGGCCGGCCGCGCCAACACCAGAGGAGCAAGACAATGCCCAAGCCTTCCAAGGGCCCGCGCCTGGGCGGTTCCCCGGCACACGAGAAGCTGATGCTGGCCAACCTCGCGGCCTCGCTGTTCGAGCACGGCAGCATCACCACCACGCTGACGAAGGCTCGTCGGCTGCGTCCCTACGCCGAACGCCTGATCTCGTACGGCAAGAAGGGCAGCCTGCACCACCGCCGCCTGGCGCTGGCCAAGCTGCGCAACAAGGACGTCACGCACGACCTGTTCGAGCAGGTCGCCCCCCGCTTCGCCCAGCGCGACGGCGGCTACACCCGGATCATCAAGGCCGGGAACCGCAAGGGCGACAACGCGCCGATGGCGATCATCGAGCTGGTCGACTAGCGAAACGCGGGAACCGCGCGCAAAGCACCGCCTTGCGCGCGGTTTTCTCATTCCTATAGGAAACAGGATATATCCTATAGGATTCTGGGTGGGAGACGAGATGGACAGGACCAGGCTGCGGCTCGGCATCGCCTACGACGGGGCCGACTTCTCCGGCTGGGCGCTCCAACCGGGGCGCCGGACCGTCGCCGCCGAGGTCATCCGCGGCCTCGAGATCCTCTTCGGCGAGATCGAGCAGTTCACCGTCGCCGGACGCACCGACGCCGGCGTCCACGCCACCGGGCAGACCGTCCACGTCGACGTGCCCACCGCCGCCTGGGAGACCCACGCCGAGAAACTGCTCTGGCGGCTGCGCGGCATCCTTCCACCGGACGTGCGCGTGACCGCCGCCGAAGCGGTCGACCCCTCGTTCAACGCCCGCTTCGCCGCCAGGTGGCGCCGCTACACCTACCGCGTGTCCGACGCCGCATGGGGCGTCGATCCGCTGCGCCGCCGAGACACCCTCCCCTGGCCGAGACCGCTCGACGTCCCGCTCATGCACGAGGCCTGCCAGGTCCTGCTCGGCGAGCACGACTTCGCCGGATTCTGCAAACGGCGCGAGGGCGCGACCACCATCCGCGAGCTGCAGCAGTACGAATGGGTGCGCGACGACGAAGGAGTGGCGGTCGCGACCGTCCGCGCCGACGCCTTCTGCCACTCGATGGTGCGCAGCCTCGTCGGCGCCGCGCTGGCGGTGGGGGACGGCCGCCGCGACCGGGCGTGGATGGCCTCGCTCCTCGAACTGACCGAGCGCGCGAACGACGTCCACGTGGTCGGCCCCGAGGGGCTCACCCTCGCCGAAGTGTCCTATGCCGACGACCCGGAACTGTGGCGGGCCCGCGTCGACCAGACCCGCCGCGTGCGGAGCCGCTGAACCGCCCCGCCCGGTAGCGGGACGGCCACGGATCCGCGTTGTTTCCGCAACACTCCATCACAGTACGGGCACAACGGGAACCAATACTGGCAAAGCAGAAGTCCCATGGAGGTAATCCCACTACCGCCAAGTACGAAGGGAACCTCCATGGAACGCCTGCTGAAGGCCACGATACTAACCGGGGTGCTGCTGGCACCGCTCGCCGCCTGCGGCGGCGGCGACGGCGGCGGCGACGCGGAGGGAGCCGCCGCCGACCACGCGCAGCCGGAGGTCGCCGAGGACGAGAACGCCGCCAACGAACCGGTCGACCCCGGAGACGACCCACAGTCGACCTTCGCGGTCGACATCGACACCGCCTCCTACGACTTCGCGCGCCGGTCGATCAACGACGGCGACCTGCCGCCCCAGGACATGGTCCGCCCCGAGGAGTTCGTCAACTACTTCGACCAGGACTACTCCGAACCCGACGGCAGCGGCTTCTCGGTGTCGGTGGACGGCGCGGAACTGCCCGAGTGGTACTCGGCCGGAGACGCCGACCACGTCATGCGGGTGGGCCTCCAGACCCGCACCGAATCCGACGCCGCGCGCCGGGACGTGAACCTCACGTTCGTGATCGACGTGTCAGGCTCGATGTCCGGCGACCGCATCCAGATCGTCCAGGACTCCCTCCACATGCTCGTCGACGAGCTGCGCCCCACCGACGCGGTCGCCATCGTCACCTACCAGAGCGACTCGGCGGTCCTCAAGGACATGACCCAGGTCGGCGACGGCGAGGAGCTGCACGCCGCCGTCGACGACCTGCACGCCGGCGGCAGCACCAATATGCACGCGGGCCTGGTCGACGGCTACGAGATCGCCGCCGGTGCCTACGAACAGGACAACGACAACCGCGTCATCCTGCTCTCGGACGGCCAGGCGAACGTCGGCCTCACCGAGCACGACGACATCCTGGAGGACCTCGACGACCCCATCGCCGAGGGCGTCACGCTCCTGACCGTCGGCGTCGGCGACTCCTACAACCAGCGCACGCTGGAGCAGTTGGCCGACAACGGCGACGGATGGGCCGTCTACTTCGCCACCGCGACCGAGGCCGAACGGGTCTTCTCCGAGCGGCTCACCTCGACGCTCGGCGTGGCCGCCCGCGACGCCAAGATCCAGGTGACCTTCGCGGAGGCCACCGTCGCCGAATACCGGCTCATCGGCTTCGAGAACCGCGCGCTCGAAGACGACGAGTTCGAGGACGACAGCGTAGACGGCGGCGAGGTCGGCCCCGGCCACAGCGTGACCGCGCTTTACGCGCTCACGCTCACCGGCGACGCGGGCGACCTGGCCACGGCCGAGGTCCGCTGGCTCGACCCGGACACCGAGGAGCCGGACACGGCCGAGTCCGCGATCGGCACCGGCGACCTGACAAGCGTCGCCGACGCCGCACCGGCGCTGGGAGTCGACCTCACCGCCGCGGCCTTCGCGGAGGTGCTGCGCGGCAGCGCCGACGGATTCGACTGCGAAACGCTCCTGCCGGTGGCCGACGACTTCGCCTCGCGCACCGAGGACCCGGACGTCGGGGAGCTGGCCGAGCTCATCGCGCTCGCCTCCGACCTCGGGGCCTGACCGGGATCCCGTCCAGTGCCGCCGGTTCCCTCAGCGGGGACCGGCGGCTCACCGCCTCCGGCGGACGATGAACAGCGCCTCGAGAAGGACGCGACTCCGGGCGCGCGAGAAGAGGTCCTGCGCGGCCGGCTCCGAGATCGGCAGCGTGCGGAAACCCCGGTCGCCCACGATGAACGACCGGAGCACGAAGAGGTTCAGCGCGGCGACCGCGAGGAACGGCAAGCCGAGCAGACCGACCCAGCCGTACCGGAGCAGATCGTTGTCCCCGGTGGCCGATGGCGGCGATTAGGGACGTCAGGCCGACCGCCCAGAATGGAAGACCCAGCCGGGTGGACCAGACGGCCCGGCGGTATTGGGGCTGCGCGAGGACCTCGCGCTCGGCGGCGGTGTCGCCGAAACGGGGGCGGGGCATGGATCTCCTCGGGGCGGTCGTTCAGTCCGGCCGGGACCGTACCAGGAGGCGTCAGGGTTTCCAGGGCAAACGCCGACCGGATGCGCGTGCGCGAAGTGGGCCCGGCGCTTTGCGCCGGGCCCACTTCCTACTTCCTATACGGGGTCAGATGCTGATCGACCAGTGGTTCAAGGTTCCGGTCGAGCCGCCGTAGTAGGTGTCGGTCACCCGCAGCGTCCAGGTGCCGGACCCGTGCTCGCCGGAGAGGTCGACGCCGTAGGTGGTGTCGACGTCGTCCCCGGAGTCGAAGCTCGAGGTCTTCAGCGTGCGGACCGTGCCGTCCGGCGCGACCAGGGCGATGGCGATGTCGCCGCGGTAGGGGTGGGCGATGTCGACCGAGACCCGGCTGTCGCTGGAGGCGCTGCGGGAGCAGGACAGCGAGACGCCGGTGGTCAGCGTCCGGCCCTCGGTGATGGTGGCGGGCCCGTCATAGGAGCCCGAGCAGTCGCCCGATCCGCCTCCGGTGCCGCAGTACGAGCCCAGGTGCGACTGGAGCGAGCTGTGCTCGGCCGAGTCGACGCTGAGGTCGT
Source organism: Glycomyces xiaoerkulensis (assembly GCF_002798405.1). GTDB lineage: Bacteria > Actinomycetota > Actinomycetes > Mycobacteriales > Micromonosporaceae > Glycomyces > Glycomyces xiaoerkulensis. The sequence goes on from NZ_PGGV01000029.1 coordinate 155,642, forward strand.
AGAGATGCTTCACGTGGATCCAGGCCTTGACGTAGTCGCAGCGCACCGACGTGTTCGACGGCATCCACTCGGCAGGGTCGTCGGAGCCCTTGGAGCTGTTGGACGATCGGCTCGCGATCCACAGTTGCGGCGAGTCGATGTCGTTGGCGAAGGCCTGCCGCTGGGAGGTGCTCCAGGCCCAGGCGCCCGAACCCCAGGCTTCGTGGAGGGCCACCACGTGGTCGATGGTGGCGTTCGAGACCGAGCTGGTCCAGGTGCCGTCGAAATCGGACTGCCACGTGCCGGAGTCGGGCTGGCAGTCCGAGCCGGTCTCGACGTTCGAGCCGTCGCGCGACAGGACGTACTGGCGGGCGGTGCAGCCGCCGCCGACGCCGGACCAGTGCGGGAACAGGCTGCGGTCGTAGCTGGAGTTGTGGGACTCCGGGGCGACGGTGAGGCCGTCGAGTTCGGCCTGCGCGGTCGAAGCCGACGGGATGCCCGGTGGCCGGACCGCTTCGGCGGGGGAGGTGTAGACGGTGAGGGCCGCGGTCAGGGCGATGACCGATGCCGCGGCCAATGCGAGGGCGCGACGCGCCGAATGCCGTGGGATGCGCATTGTTCGTACTCCTGCGGGGGATTGCGGCGGATGCGGAGGGAAAACCACATGAGCGACGTATCGGTGACAGTCACTCGAATCGAGCGAATCATGGGATGATTGATCCGGTCAAGGCCCGGGTCGAGTGTTCACGCGTCATACATGCACGAATCACCGTCGATCGACCGAATCGCAACCCGACGTCCGGCAGGGGTTGGGCCTCGACCTCCACCCGCCGAAGTGATCCACTGTCCGGGCCGGTCACCTGCCGATGGTCCACGGGCCCCGTGGATCACCTCGACGGGTGCGGCCGGGGCTGCGCGGCTACTCCACCTCGCGCCTCGGGCTGAGCCGGTCGACCAGCCATACGTCGACCAGGTCGTTGACCACCGTCAAGACCGGCTCGTCGGCATCCTCGAGCGCTTCGCCGTCGGTGCGCCCGATGACCGCGTACATCAGGAAGTGGCCGTAGGCGTTGTAGCCCAGCATGGTCTTGGCGTGACCGAGCTCGGCGCCGTCGCCTTCCGTGCGCATGGCGGCGAAGCCGCCTTCGAGGCCGTCCTCGATCGACTCGCGGAGCGCCTCGGCCTCCTCGGCGTCGCCGAGATTGAGCACGCCGGCGGTGGCGGCGTACTCCCCGTCCGGGCCGACCACGGTCGCCCGCACCGCCTGCGTGCAGTCGGCGTCGGACAGCAGCTCGGCCAGCGCGTCGAGAGCGGCCTCGGCGCAGTCCTCCAGTTCGTCGGTCGCGAGGACCTGGTAGGCGCCCGCGGCCCCGTCGGGCGTGATCGAGTCGTCCTCGAACAGTTCGGAGGCCGTCAGCGGCTCGGGGTCGGTCTCGCGCTGCTCGACCGGATCGACCACCTCCGGGGCGGATTCCGGGTCCTCCTCGGCGGACGCCTGCGGTTCGTCGGTCTCCGGCGACGGCGGCACGGCGACCGGGGCGCCGTCGCCTTCGCGCAGCACGATGTAGGCGCCCGCACTGCAGGCGGCCACGACCGCGAGGCCGGTGACGACCGCGAGCGCGATCATCCACCAGCGGGTGCGGCGGCGCGCCCGGTAGGCGGCGCGGCGGAGGGGCCGGGAGGCCTGTATCCGCTCCAGTTGCGTCTCCAGGTCGTCTTCGCCGGCCTGCCGGGACAGGTCGTCGGGGCCGGGTCGCTTCGCCGTGGTGGTGTCGTACGCGCGGTCGATGCGACTCGCCCAGTCGGGTTCCTCGCCCGCTCGGCGTTGCCGGTGCTGCGGGACACCGAAGGGGGACGGGCCGTGTGCCATAGCCGGAGCATAGCGGCTGAGGCCGCCGAAACCGTGGATCCCACTTCCGAGGAAGTGTCGCGTCGCGTCGAATCGGCCTGCTATGAAACCACAGTGACTCCGGACCACCATTGCATCGCGAGTGCATGGCCGAGTTCACGGGCGATGCGGGCGGGACGGGGCCCGGCGGCGGGTGACAATGGTCGGCATGTCGGAAGGCCCAGTCGAGCAGCCAGAGCATTATTTCAGTGAGCGGCCCGCCGTCGGCGACCGCGAGCGCGTCGTCGAGTTCGAACTCGACGGTGTCGGGTACGAGTTGACCGCCTCCACCGGCGTCTTCTCCGGGACGCGACTCGACCCGGGGACGAGCGTGCTCCTCCGCAAGGTGGTGCCGCCGGACGCCGCCGGTGTCTTCCTGGACCTGGGCTGCGGATACGGGCCGATCAGCGCCGTGCTGGCGCGGCGGCCGGACGCCGAGGTGTGGGCGGTGGACGTCAATCGGCGTGCGCTGGAGCTGACGCGGCGGAACACCGACCGGTCCCCGGGTACGGTCCACGTCGCGACGCCCCGGGAGGTCCCCGAGGCGGTGCGGTTCGACGAGATCTGGTCGAACCCGCCGATCAAGGTGGGCAAGGCCGCCCTGCACGAGCTGCTGGCGACCTGGTTGCCGCGCCTGACCGACGACGGCGTGGCCTGGCTGGTCGTGTCCAAACACCTGGGTGCCGACTCGCTGTCGCGGTGGCTCGCCGACCGCGATTGGTCGGTGGAGAAGCACGCCAGCGCCAAGGGTTTCCGCATCCTGCGCGTCTCCCGGACCTAGGACCGCTTCGCGCACAGTCGGTGTCCGGATGTTGACATCGGTGTTGCCATCGCCGCGAGTAGTGAACTAGGGTGGACCCCGTAAGCGACCCACCCACGGGAGCCCGATGCATCGGGCTGAGAGGGGACTCGGTAGTCCCGACCGTCGAACCTGATCCAGATCATGCTGGCGCAGGGAGAAGGAGATATGAACGCTGCATCGCTACCCAGGCTCCACGTCATCACCGACACTCGCGACGGGGCCGATCCGATCGCCGTCGCCGCGGCCGCCCTCGAAGCCGGGGCCCGTCTGATCCAGGTCCGCCCGGAGGACCACTACAGCGACCGCGCCGCCTTCGACCTCGCCGCCTCGCTGGCCGAGCGCTGCGATGAGCACGGGGCACGGTGCCTGGTCAATGACCGGGTCCACATCGCACAGGCGGTGGGCGCCGACGGCGTCCACCTCGGCGACGACGACCTCCCGGTCGACATCGTCCGGCGCCTCCTGCCCGCCGCGGTTATCGGCGGCACCTGCCGCGAACCCGAGGCCGCGCGCGCCGCCCGCCGCGCCGGCGCCGATTACCTCGGCGTCGGGCCGGTCTACGACACCGGCACCAAGAACGGGCTGCCGCCGGCCATCGGCCTTGACGGGCTCGCCGCGGTCTGCGCGGCGGTCGAGCTCCCGGTCATCGCCATCGGCGGCATCGACGCCGAGCGCGCCGGGGAGTGCCGTTCCGCCGGCGCCCACGGCGTCGCCGTGGTCGGCGCGATCTCGGGCGCCGACAATCCCAAACGCGCCACCGCCGAGCTGCTCGAGGCCGTCGGTGAGGACGTGGCGCAGTCCGGTTCGAGCCGTGGCGGGCGACGGGCGGGCGAGCGGTTATGCGCCTTGCCGTGATCGGAGCCGGGTCGATCGGGCTCGCCGTCGCTTGGCGGGCCGCCCGGCGCGGCGCCGAGGTCACCGTCTTCGATCCCGACCCCGGATCGGGCGCCTCCCGGGTCGCCGCCGGGATGATCGCCGCGGTCACCGAGGCCGAGTTCGGCGAGGAGGACATGATCCCGTTCATGGCCGAATCGGCCGAGGCCTGGCCGTCTTTCGCCGCCGAGCTCGAGGAGGCTTCGGGCATCGCGGTCGGCCATCGGGACGCACCGACGCTCATGGTCGGCCTGGAGGACGGCGATCGGGCCGAGATCGACCGCCAGTCCGGCCTCTACCGTTCGACCGGCCGCGAGGTGCGGGCACTGCCGGGGCGGGAATCCCGGAAGGTCGAACCACTGCTCAGCCACCGCACTCGCGGCGGCGTGCTGGTCCCCGGCGACCACGCGGTCGATCCGCGGGCCGTCCACGAGGCGCTCCTGGCCGCCGCCGAGCGGGCCGGGGCGGCGTTCCGCGCCGAACGCGTCACCGACCCCGCCGACGTCGACGCCGACCGGGTGGTGCTCGCGGCCGGTTGCGGCTGCGCCGACTTCGGGCTACCGATCCGGCCGGTCCGCGGGGCCGTCCTGCGGCTGCGCGCGGGCACCGGCCGGCCTGCGCCGCGGACGGTGGTCCGCGGCCGCGTCGCGGGGCATCCGCTCTACATCGTCTCCCGCGATTCGGGCGAGGTGGTCGTCGGCTCCACCAGCGACGAACGCGGACTCGACCCCACCACCGGCACCGCCGGGGCCGCCCACGACCTGCTGCGGCGCTCCATCGATCTGGTGCCCGAGATCGCCGAGTACCACCTCGAGGAGGTCTCGGTCGGATTCCGCCCCACCGCGCCCGACAACCTCCCGCTGCTGGGGCACCTCGATGCGCGCACCATCGCCGCCACCGGCCACTACCGGCACGGCATCGCGCTGATCCCGGCCACCGCCGCATACGTCGCCGACCTCGTCTTCGGCGCCGACACCGCCGTCCGCAAGGCTTTCGATCCGCTGCGATTCGAGGAGGGCCCGTGAAGATCGAACTCAACGGCCGCACCCGCGAGGGCGTCGAGAGCGTCGCCGACGCCGTCCGCGAGGAGCTCGGCAGGGCCGACCCCGCCGGTCTCGGCCGCGGCACCGCGGTCGCGGTGAACGGCGAGGTCGTCCCGCGTTCCGAATGGGACCGGACGCTCGCCGACGGCGACGCCGTCGAAGTCCTCACCGCCACGCAAGGAGGCTAGTCATGGAAAAGCTCCGGATCGCGGACAAGACGTTCGGCTCGCGGCTGATCCTCGGCACCGGCGGCGCCGCCAACCTGTCGCACCTGACCGACGCCATCACCGAATCGGGCACCGAACTGGTCACCGTCGCGCTCCGCCGGGTCGACCCCGCCGCCCCGGGCTCGCTCATCGAGGTCATCGAGCGCTGCGGCGTCGACGTCCTGCCGAACACCGCCGGCTGCTTCACCGCCGAGCAGGCCGTCCGCACCGCCCGCCTCGCCCGCGAGGCCTTCGGCACCGACTGGGTCAAACTCGAGGTCATCGGCGACGAGGACTCGCTCCTGCCGGACCCGGTAGAGCTGCTGGAGGCGGCCGAGACCCTGGTGGGCGAGGGATTCACCGTCCTGCCCTACACCAACGACGACCCGATCCTGGCCCGGCGCCTCGAAGAGGCCGGATGCGCCGCGGTCATGCCCCTGGCCGCTCCGATCGGCACCGGCCTGGGCGTCCGCAACCCGCACAACCTCGCCCTCATCTGCGAGCAGGCGAACGTGCCGGTCATCTGCGACGCCGGCATCGGGACCGCCTCCGACGCCGCCCAGGCGATGGAGCTCGGCTGCGCGGCCGTCCTGCTCGCCACCGCCGTGACCCGCGCGGCCGACCCCGCGCTCATGGCCGTCGCCATGCGCGACGCGGTCAGCGCCGGCCGCGCCGCCCGCCTCGCCGGGCGGATACCGATGCGGCACCTGGCGCGGGCCTCCACCGCCTTCGAAGGGATGCCGACGCTATGAGGACCCCACCGGTCGCGCTCACCATCGCCGGATCCGACTCCGGCGGCGGCGCCGGGATCCAAGCCGACCTGCACACCTTCGCCGCCCACCGCGTCCACGGCACCAGCGTCGTCACCGCCCTCACCGCGCAGAACACCCGCGGGGTGACCGCCGCCCACGCCTCCCCGGCCGACCTCGTCCGAGCCCAGTTGGACGCCGTCCTCGACGACTTCAAGGTCGCCGCCGCCAAGACCGGCATGCTCGGCAGCGACGAGATCCTCGAGCTCGTCGCCGAATACGGCACCGCCGACCGGCTGCCGGACCTGGTGGTCGACCCGGTGATGGTCGCGGCCTCCGGCGACTCCCTGTTCTCGGGCGACCCGGCCGTCTACCTCGGCCGGCTCGGCCCGCTCGCCACCGTCCTGACCCCCAACCTCCCCGAGGCCGAGCAGCTCCTCGGCCGCCGGATCGACGGCCCCGACGACATGCGCGAGGCCGCCCGCGCGCTCGCCGCCTACGGCCCGCGCGCCGTCATGGTCAAAGGCGGACATGCCGAGGACGCCGAACGCAGCCTCGACGTGCTCTGGAGCGAGGGCCGGATGATCGATCTGGACGCGCCGCGGGTGGCCACGAAGAACGGCCACGGCACCGGCTGCACCCTCGCCGCGGCGATCGCGGCCCGGATCACGCTCGGCCACCCGCTGCCGCAGGCGGTCGAGGGCGCCAAAACGTACGTCACCGAGGCCCTGGAAGCGTCGGCCGAATGGAGGCTGGGCGCCGGACCTGGGCCGGTCCACCATCACCACGGGCGCGGCAGCGCCACCCGATGAGAACACCGAGGAGACCCCATGCCCGCACGTAAGAAGGTCTACACCGAAGGGCCGCGTCCTGATATCCGCGTTCCGTTCACCGAGGTCGAACTCGGCGGCGACGAGCCGCCGGTGCGGCTCTACGACACCTCCGGGCCGGGGTCGGACCCCGAGGTCGGTCTGCCGGAGCTCCGCCGGGAGTGGATCGCCGAGCGAGGCGGCGGCAAGTGCAACACCCAGATCCACTACGCCCGCCGGGGGATCGTCACCCCCGAGATGGAGTTCATCGCCGTCCGGGAGGGGCTCGACGCCGAGTTCGTCCGTGACGAGGTCGCCGCCGGCCGGGCCATCATCCCCGCCAACGTCAACCACCCCGAGACCGAGCCGATGATCATCGGCAAGAACTTCCTCACCAAGATCAACGCCAACATCGGCACCTCGGCGGTCTCCGACTCCATCGCCGCCGAGGTCGAGAAGCTCACCTGGGCCACCAAGTGGGGCGCCGACACGGTCATGGACCTCTCCACCGGCAAGCACATCCACGAGACCCGCGAGCACATCGTCCGCAACTCCGCGGTCCCGATCGGCACGGTGCCGCTCTACCAGGCCCTGGAGAAGGTCGACAGCGACCCGGTCAAGCTCACCTGGGAGATCTACCGCGAGACCATCCTCGAACAGGCCGAGCAGGGCGTCGACTACATGACCGTCCACGCCGGGGTGCTGCTGCCGTACGTGCCGCTGGCCGCCGACCGGGTGACCGGGATCGTCTCCCGGGGCGGCTCGATCATGGCCGCCTGGTGCCTGGCCCACCACGAGGAGAGCTTCCTCTACACCCGCTTCCGCGAGCTCTGCGAGATCTTCGCCGAGTACGACATCGCCTTCTCCCTGGGCGACGGCCTGCGGCCCGGCTCCATCGCCGACGCCAACGACGAGGCCCAGTTCGCCGAGCTGCGCACCCTCGGCGAACTCACGAACCTCGCCTGGGAGTACGACGTGCAGGTGATGGTCGAGGGCCCCGGCCACGTCCCGATGCACAAGATCAAGGAGAACGTCGACCTCCAGCAGGAGATCTGCGGCGAGGCCCCGTTCTACACCCTCGGGCCGCTCGCCACCGACGTCGCCCCCGCCTACGACCACATCACCTCGGCGATCGGCGCGGCCATGATCGGCTGGTTCGGCACCGCGATGCTCTGCTACGTCACCCCCAAGGAGCACCTGGGGCTGCCCAACCGCGACGACGTCAAAGAGGGCGTCATCGCCTACAAGATCGCCGCCCACGCCGCCGACCTGGCCAAGGGCCACCCGCAGGCGCAGGCCTGGGACGACGCGCTGTCCAAGGCCAGGTTCGAGTTCCGCTGGGAGGACCAGTTCAACCTCGCGCTCGACCCCGACCGGGCCCGCGAGTACCACGACGAGACCCTCCCGGCCGAGCCGGCCAAGACCGCCCACTTCTGCTCGATGTGCGGCCCGAAGTTCTGCTCGATGAAGATCAGCCACGACCTGAAGGAGTACGCGCAGCAGGGTATGCGGGAGAAGAGCGAGGAGTTCGTCGAATCCGGCGGCAAGGTGTACCTGCCGGTCGTCGACGCCCCGTAGACCAGCGCGGGCGCACGTGTATCCGAGGTCACGGTGGCCGCCGTCGAGGGGCCGCCGATGACCTCGTAAACTAGGTAGCCGTTGTTCGAGTGCCGTCGTCACGAGGCGCTGTCCAACGAATCCCGCCGAGCCGGACCGGTCCGCGGCGCGCAAGAGCGGCCGAGGCCGATCGGCAGGCCCGGTGGGATTCAGGCGGTCCCGCGAACGTCTCCGCGGGGTTCGTTCCACACCGACAACGAAAGCTAGGTAATCCTGTGCGCACGTACAGCCCGAAGCCGGACGACATCGACCGGCAGTGGCTCGTGATCGACGCGACCGACGTGGTGTTGGGTCGGCTCGCGACGCACGCAGCCCAACTGCTCCGGGGCAAGCACAAGCCCATGTTCGCTCCGAACACCGACACCGGCGACTACGTCATCGTGGTCAACGCCGAAAAGGTCGTCCTAACCCGCAACAAGCTGCAGAACAAGAAGGCCTACCGCCACTCCGGCTATCCGGGCGGCCTCAAGGAGCAGACCTACGCGGACCTGATGGAGAAGGCCCCGCACAAGGTCGTCGAGAAGGCCGTCCGCGGCATGCTGCCGAAGACCAAGCTCGGCCGCTCCATGATCAAGAAGCTGAAGGTGTACACCGGCCCCGGCCACCCGCACGCCGCCCAGCAGCCGCAGCCGTACGAGATCACGAAGGTCGCGCAGTAGGCGCGGGCGAAGGAGATTTGACAACCGTGAGCGAAGAGAACCAGGTCCCCGAGGCCGCCGAAACCGACGAGGCCGCCGCGGCTCCCGAGGCCCCCGCCGAAGCGCCCGCCGCCGAGGTCCCCGCGGACGTGGCCGCGGCCCCGCCCGTGCCGACCATCCCGGCCGTGCCCGCCGACCGGCCGATCCAGACCGTCGGCCGCCGCAAGCGCGCCATCGCCCGCGTCCGCCTGGTCCCGGGCAGCGGCAAGTACCTCATCAACGGCAAGACCATCGATGACTACTTCCCGAGCAAGGTCCACCAGCAGACCGTGGCCGAGCCGTTCGTGACCGTCGAGGCCGGCGACAGCTTCGACGTGCTGGTCAACATCTCCGGCGGCGGCCCCACCGGTCAGGCCGGCGCGCTGCGCCTGGCCATCGCCAGGGCCTTGGCCGAGGTCGACCCGAACATGCGCCCGGCGCTGAAGTCCGCCGGTTTCCTCACCCGCGACGCGCGCGAGAAGGAAAGCAAGAAGTACGGCCTCAAGAAGGCCCGCAAGGCGCCGCAGTACTCCAAGCGCTAGCGTCGCGTTCCCCGTCCGCGGGGGAACACGCTAGTCTGCAATTGCGACGGGGCTGCCGAGGACAACCTCGGCGGCCCCGATTCTTCTGTCGCCACAAAGCCAGCGAACCTAGAGGTAGCAGACCGTGACACGACTGTTCGGCACCGACGGCGTCCGAGGACGGGCCAACGACGACCTCACCCCGGAGCTGGCGCTCCGGCTCAATACGGCGGCCGCCCGCGTGCTCGGCGCCGGATCCGGCGACCGCCCGACCGTCGTGATCGGCCGCGACCCGCGCGCCTCCGGCGAGATGCTCCAGGCCGCCTCCGCCGCCGGCCTCGCCGCCGCCGGAGCCGAGGTCGTCGACCTGGGAGTCCTGCCCACCCCGGCGGTCGCGCACCTGACCGCCGCGACCGGCGCCGCCTTCGGCGTCATGATCTCCGCCTCCCACAACCCCATGCCCGACAACGGCATCAAGTTCTTCGCCGCCGGCGGCCGGAAGCTCCCCGACGAGATCGAGGACGCGATCGAGCGGGCCATGGACGAGCCCGCGCCCCTGCCGCAGGGCTCGGGCATCGGCCGCATCCGCAGCGGCGAGAACGCCGTCGAGACCTACATCGACCACCTGGTGGCCGCCTGCCCCAACTCGCTGGACGGCCTCAGGATCGTCATCGACCCCGCCAACGGCGCCGCCACCCACGCCGCGCCCGAGGCGCTGCGCCGCGCCGGAGCCGAGGTCATGGCGATCAACGCCGCCCCCGACGGGCTCAACATCAACCAGGACTGCGGCTCGACCCACATCGACGGGCTGCGCGAGGCCGTGGTCGCCCACCGCGCCGACGCCGGCATCGCCCTCGACGGCGACGCCGACCGGTGCCTCGCGGTCGACGCCGAAGGCAGGATCGTCGACGGCGACGCGATCATGGCGATCCTGGCGCTGGCCCTGCGCGAGTCCGGCGAGCTGGCGGGGGAGACCCTCGTCACCACGGTGATGAGCAACCTGGGCCTCCATCAGGCGATGGCCGCCGCCGGCATCCACCTCGAGACCACCAAGGTCGGCGACCGCTACGTCCTGGAGAGGCTGGCCGAGGGCGGGTTCTCCCTCGGCGGCGAGCAGTCCGGGCACATCGTCATGTCCGACCACGCCACCACCGGCGACGGGACCCTGACCGCCCTGATGCTGCTGGCGCGCGTGGCCGCGACCGGGCGCGACCTGGCCGAGCTGGCCTCGGTGTTCACCGCGGCTCCGCAGGTGCTCATCAACGTCCGCGTCCCCGACAAGACCGTGATCGAGGCCGAGGTGGTGCGCTCGACGGTGGCCGAATGGCAGCGCAAGCTCGGTTCCGAAGGGCGTGTCCTCCTGCGGCCATCGGGCACCGAACCGCTGGTCAGGGTCATGGTCGAGGCCGCGGAGGAACCGGTGGCCCGGTCGGTCGCCGCCGAGCTGGCCGCGGTGGTGGAGAACGCCCTCGTGCCCTGATCCCGTGCGGCGCGACGGGTGGCGCTATCCTTGAGCGGGCCGCCGAGCGGCGGCCCGCGACGGCCCATGGTGCTGTGCTCACGGCACCACGCGGCCGGTGGCCCATGGTGTAAGCGGCAACACTACTGATTTTGGTTCAGTCATTCCAGGTTCGAGTCCTGGTGGGCCAGCCAGTGATTCGAATACGAACCACGGGGCCGCTCGTAGTCTAAGTTCGGCTCGTGCGGTACTCCGGAAGCCTGACCGGAAGCGTGCAAATGTAAATGTCGCTCCCTGAAATGTAAAGTCGGGCGGTTAACATTTACGGACGCTCATGCCACGTGCGGTGGGCCGGCGGGTAAGCCAGGTGAACAAGGCCCGGCGGATCTGTTCGTCACCCGCCTCGGGATAGCGGCGGCGCAGTGTCTGTTCGTGCATGCGCAGGCCGGTCTCATGCAGGTCGAGGGCGATCCGGAATTTTTCCGCCGGTGTCGGCGATTCGGTCGCGCGCCGACCGTCTACCGCATCTCGCCGATGAGGGCCTCGAAGCCCGTCTCCGCAGCTCCGATGAGCGGCCCCTCCGAACCCAGCGCGGGGGTGCGCAGCCGCAGCCGCGCCCGCAACTGCGGCAGGGTCGCCTCGGCCAGGCTCGACCGGACCGCGGCCGCCGAAGACAGGTAGAGCTCCCGAAGCCAGCCGCCGAAGAGGACCTCGTCGGGGGTTGCGGCGGTCACCACCGACCCGAGCGCCCGCCCCAGGAGCCCGCCCGACCGGTGCACGACCTCGCGCGCGGCCGTGTCGCCCATCCAGGCTGCCGTCGTGGTCGCCTCGATCGTCGCCGACTGCTCGAACGTGCCCATCTCGGCCTCCAGGCATCCGTGCAGGCCGCACCGGCACTTCTGGCCGCCGGGATTGACCACGACATGGCCGAGCATGATCGAGCTGCCCCGGCGCGGCCGCCCGTCGGCGATCATCCCGGCGGTCACGCCCCGCCCGCCGTGCAGGTACAGCAGATTCGGCGAGCGGTGCGCGTCACCGCGCGACCGTTCGCCCACCGCGGCGGCGGTGGCGAGGTCGGCCACCCGCCACGATCGCCCGGTCGCCCGTTCCAGGTCCGTGCGGAAGTCGCGGTCGACCCAGCCCAGCTCGGTCGACTGCGCCACCACTCCGGCGTCCACCAGGCCCGGCACCGCGGCCACCGTCTCGGCGGCCGGAGTGTCGGCCAGCAGCCGCGCCGCGAGCTCGGCGGCCTCCGGCCCGTCCGCGCCCGGCTCCAGCGGCACCTCGGCGCGCGCCAGGAGCGTCCCCCCGAGACCCACCAGCGCCAGCCGCACCCGGTCGGCCCGCACCTCGACCGCCGCCACCGTCTCCGCCTCCGGTACGCATTCGACCAGCGTCGACGGCCGGCCGGCGGCGCCGGTCGACCTCCCCGTCGTCTCCTGGATGTGGCCCGACTCGGACAGGTCGGTGGCGAGCGCGCCGATCGTGGACCGGTTCAGGCCCAGGGCCTCGGTCAGTTCGGCGCGCGTCTGCGGACCGCGGCGGTGGAGCTGGTCGAGGAGGGCGCTGCGGTTGCGTCGGCGCAGTTCCTCCGTTGCTGGTCGGGCCACCGGTCAATGCCTGCCGAAGAACGAACCCCGGCCTCGGGAGAGGGCGTCGACGCCTGCCGCCAGCAGCAGCACCAGCCCGGTCACGCCGAAGCGGACCCCGGCGCTCAGGCCCATCAGGCCCATGCCGTTGTTGATGATCGCCACCACCGCACCTCCAAGCAGGGCCGCCCGAGCCGATCCCTTGCCACCGAACAGGCTAGCACCACCGATCACAGCCGCCCCCACTGAAAGCAGCAGCACATTGGAACCGCCGGTGTTGGGGTCGACCGAGGCGGCCCGCGAGGCCGCGACGATGCCGCCGACGGCGGCCATCGAGGAGCAGATCACGAACGCGGTGATGCGGACCCGGTCGACCGCGACGCCGGCGCGGATCGCCGCTTCCCGGTTGCCGCCCACGGCGTACAGGTGGCGGCCGAACCTGGTGCGCCGCAGCACGAACGACCAGAGCACGAACAGGGCGCCCAGGAGCACGACCACGATCGGGACGCCGGTGAGCGAGACGAGCTGCGGGTTGGCCGAGCGCTCGAGGTTGAGCAGGAACACCGTCGCCGTCAGCAGCCCCCCGAGCGCGACGATCCGGGCGGTCACGACCGCCAGCGGTTCGTGCGAGAGTCCGCGCCGGACCCGCCGGCGCCAACGCGAGACCTGGAGGGCCGTGTAGCCGCCCACGGTCACCGCCAGCAGCAGCCAGCCCTGCCAGCGCTCCAGGTTCTCGCCGGCGATGGCCTTGACCGTCTCGTTGTGGATGGAGATGTTGGTGCCCTCGTCGAGGATGATCAGCGCCAGGCCCTGGAAGGCCAGGAACCCGGCCAGGGTCACCACGAACGAGGGGATGCCGACTTTGACCACCAGCGTGCCGAGGGTGAGTCCGATCAGAACGCCGGTGGCGATGGCCGCGGTGATGCCGACCGGCCACGGCATGCCCCATTCGGTCAGCAGCACCGCCATGATGGCGGCGGCGACGCCCGAGGCGAAACCGGCCGACAGGTCGATCTCGTTGGTGATGAGGACGAAGACCAGGCCCATGGCGATGCAGGCGACCGCCGCGCCCTGGCCGAACAGGTTCGCCAGGTTGCCCACCGACAGGAACACCGGCTCGGCGAGGCCGAAGAAGACGCAGAGGGCGATGATGCCGGCCACCGCCGGCAGCGCGCCCACCTCGCCGGAGCGCACTTTGGACAGGTAGCCGCGCAGGTGGTCCAGGACGGCCTTCACGGGCCCGGGCTCGGCGGATGCGGTCGCCGGTTCGACCGGGGCTTGGGTGCTCACGTCCGGGCTCACGACTGGACTCCGTTCGGGTCGGGGAGGCCGACGGCGCCGCTGCGCCCGCTGGTGATCAGCTCCACCACCTGGGACTGGGTGGCGTCGGCGGCGTTGACGACGCCCGCCATGCGACCGAGGTAGAGGGCGGCGATGCGGTCGGCCACGGCGAAGACGTCGTTGAGGTTGTGGCTGATGAAGAGGACGGCCAGGCCCTGGTCGGCCAGGCGCCGGATGAGTTCGAGGACCTGGCGGGTCTGGGCCACGCCGAGTGCGGCGGTCGGCTCGTCGAGGATGACCAGCCGGGAATTCCACAGCACCGCTTTGGCGATGGCCACGGTCTGGCGCTGGCCGCCGGAGAGGCTGGCGACGTTCTGGCGCAGGTCGCGGAGGGTCCGCACCGCCAGGGAGTCGAGCGTCTCGGCCGCGAGCTGCTCCATGGCGTCGTCGTCGAGGACGACGCCATGGAGTTTCTCCCGTCCCAGGAACAGGTTCTCGACGACGTCGAGGTTGTCGCACAGGGCGAGATCCTGGTAGACGACCTCGATGCCGAGCGCGGCCGCGTCGCGCGGATCGTGGATCTCCCGGGGCGCGCCGTCGACGGCGATGGTCCCCGAGTTGATGTCGTGGATTCCCGCGATGCATTTGACCAGCGTCGACTTGCCGGCGCCGTTGTCGCCGACGAGGGCGCAGACCTCGCCGGCGTCGACGGCGAGGTACACTTCGGAGAGGACCTCGACGGGGCCGAAGCTCTTGGAGATTCGGGAGAGTTCGAGCAGCACCTTGGCTATTTCCTTATCCCTGGAGTCCGGCTTCGTCGCACAGGTCGGCGAAGTCGCCGGAGCACAGTTCGTCGTAGGCGGTGTAGCCGTCGTCGATGACGACCTGGATATTGTCACGGGTGATGGCGACCGGCTCCAGCAGGACCGCCGGGATCTCCTCCTCGCTGACCGGGTCGGTCACGGTGGCCTCGGCCTCGGGCACGTCGCCGGAGGCGAGGGAGGCGGCGAGTTCGGCGGCGGCGTCGGCTTCCTGCTCGATGGCCTTGTAGACGGTCATGCACTGGTCGCCGGCGAGGATGTTCTGCAGGCCCTGGAGGGTCGCGTCCTGGCCGGTGACCGGGACGGTGCCGTTGAGGCCGTTGCGCTCCAGCACGGTGATCACCGCGTGGGCGAGGCCGTCGTTGGCGGCCAGGACGCCGTCGATCTCGGCGCCGGTGTCGGTCATCATCTGGTCGAAGACGGTGCCGGCCTGCGCGTTGTCCCAGTCGGGCACCCACTCGTCCGGGCCCTTCTCGAACTCGCCCGAGTCGTAGAGCGGGTCGAGGACCGAGTCGTAGCCGTTCTTGAACAGGGTGGCGTTGTTGTCGGTCGGCGAGCCGTTGAGTTCGGCCACCAGCGGGGTGTCGACCCCTTCGAGGCACTCGACGAGGGTCTCGCCCTGGAGTTGGCCCACCCGCTCGTTGTCGAAGCTGACGTAGTAGTCGGCGCCGCCGCCCTCGGTGAGGCGGTCGTAGTCGATGGTCGCCACGCCCTGGTCCTTGGCGTTCTCGATCACGGTCGCGCCGGTGCCCGAGTCGAGGTTGACCGTCACCAGCACGTTGACGCCGCTGGTGAGCATCTGGTCGGCGATGGTCTGGAAGTCTTCGCGGCTGCCCTGGGCGTTCTGGATGTCGTAGCGGACGCCGGCCTCTTCGAAGGCGGCTTCGAGGAAGGGCCGGTCGGCGGTCTCCCACCGGTCCGACGAGGCCGAGTCGGGGAGGATGACGCCGATGAGCGGCGCGTCGCCGTCGCCGTCGCCGCCGTTGCCGTCGTCTTCGCCGCCGCATGCCGCGGTGAGGAGGAGCGCGGACGCGGCGCCGGCGGCGAGCGAGGTTCTGAGGATCTTCATAGGGGTACCTCCGATGTTTGTTGTTGTCCGCAACATATGACGGGTGACAGAGATCGCACAAGTCTCGCGAGCATGGTAATGACGTTTCATCGGTAACGATTCGGTAATGGTGCGCAGCGGCGGGTCTGGTCCGTTCATCCCCTCGACACGGTCTAGCATCGTGGATCATGAGCAGTGAGCGTTCGGCGATCATCCTGGCCGCGGGCCTGGGGACTCGCATGAAATCCTCGAAACCCAAGGTCCTCCACGAGCTCCTCGGCCGGTCGCTGGTCGGCCACGTCCTCCGGGCCACCAAGACCGTCGCCACCGACCGGCGCATCGTGGTCGTCGGCGCCGCGGCCGACCAGGTGCGGACCCACCTCGCCGAGCACGCCCCGGGCGTCGAGACCGTCTATCAGGCCGAGCAGTTGGGCACCGGCCACGCCGTCCGCATCGCCTTGGAGGCCCTCCCGGAGCTGGCCGGCACCGTCGTCGTCGCCTGCGGCGACGCCCCGCTGCTGCGCGCCGACACCCTCGACCGCCTGGTCGAGAGCCACGAGAAGGCCGGACAGGCCGCCACCGTGCTCACCGCCGTCGTCGACGACCCGACCGGCTTCGGACGCATCGTCCGAGACGAGGCCGGCAACGTGCTGCGCAACGTCGAGCACCGCGACGCCGACGAGACCGAGCGCGCCGTCCGCGAGATCAACTCCAGCATCTACGCCTTCGACGCCGCCGTCCTGCGCGAGCAGCTCGCGAAGATCACCACCGCCAACGATCAGGGCGAGGAATACCTGACCGACGTGCTCGAACTGGCCCGGGAGGCCGGACACGCCGTCGGCGCGGTGGTCGTCGACGACCCCACCGAGGTCCTCGGCTGCAACGACCGCGCCCAGCTTGCCGGGCTGCGGCGGATCCTGCGCGACCGCATCAACACCGAGCTCATGCGCTCCGGGGTCACGCTCGAGGATCCCGAGACGACCTGGATCGACGCGACAGCCCAGGTCGGGGCCGACGTGCTCATCCGCCCCGGCTGCCAGCTCAAGGGCGCCACCGCCGTCGACGAGGGCGCCGAGATCGGCCCCGACACCACCCTGACCGACACCATCGTCGGCTCCGACGCGGTGGTGATCCGCAGCCACGCCGACCAGGCGACCGTCGGCGAGTCGGCGACGGTCGGACCGTTCTCTTACCTGCGCCCGGGCGCCAAACTCGGCGAGGACGCCAAAGTCGGCGCCTACGTCGAGGTCAAGAAATCCGAGATAGGCCCGGGGGCCAAGGTCCCGCACCTGTCCTACGTCGGCGACGCCACCGTCGGCGCGAAGGCCAACGTCAGCGCGGGCGTCATCGTCGCCAACTACGACGGCGTCGCCAAACACCACACCGTCATCGGCGAGGGCTCGTTCGTGGGCTCGGACTCGGTCCTGATCGCACCGGTCGACATCGCCGACGGCGCCTACGTCGCCGCCGGCTCGGCGATCAACGCCGACGTCGCGCCCGGCGAGCTCGCGATCGCGCGCGGCCGCCAGGCCAACAAGCCCGGATGGGTCGCCGCCAACCGCCCCGGCACCGTGACCGACGGAGCCGCCGGGCGAGCGGAGGACGAACGCCGGCCCGCCGGAGAGTAACGGCACATTGAATGCCCCCACCGGTGCGCGTTCGGAGTTCGGCCGGGGGACACTTGAGGCATCGAGGTTCAGGTGAAGACTATGGGGGATCCATCGCCATGGCGAGCATGTCCGCTGTCAACTCCAAGATGCTCATGCTGTTCTCCGGGAGCTGTTACCCGGAGCTGGCGGAGGAGATCGGCAAGCACCTAGGGGTGGCTCCGACCCCGACCAGTTCCTATTCGTTCAAGAACGGCGAGCGCTTCGTCCGCTACCAGGAGTCGGTGCGCGGCAGCGACGCCTTCGTCGTCCAGGCCATGGCGACGCCGATCAACGACTGGGTCATGGAGACCCTGATCATGGTCGACGCGCTCAAGCGGGGATCAGCCAAGCGCATCACCGTCGTCCTGCCGTTCTATCCGTACGCGCGACAGGACAAGAAGCACCGCGGCCGCGAGCCGATCTCGGCCAGGCTCGTGGCCGATCTGCTGCACACGGCCGGTGCCGACCGCATCCTCACCGTCGACCTGCACACCGCCCAGATCCAGGGCTTCTTCGACGGACCGGTCGACCACCTGTTCGCCATGGGGACCCTCGCCCGGTACGTCGAGGAGCAGTACGCCGACCGCGAACTGGCGGTCGTCTCGCCCGACACCGGCCGGGTGCGACTGGCCGAGCGCTGGTCCGACCGGCTCGGCGGCTGCCCGATCGCCTTCGTGCACAAGACCCGCGACCCGCTCAAACCCAATCAGGTCGTGGCCAACAAGGTCGTCGGCGACGTCGACGGCCGCACCTGCCTGGTCATCGACGACATGATCGACACCGCCGGCACCATCTGCTCCACCGCCGAGCTGCTCCAGGAGGAGGGCGTGGAGGACATCGTCGTCGCCTCCACCCACGGGATCATGTCCGACCCGGCCGCCGAACGCCTCGCCGCCGCGCCGGTCAGCGAGGTCATCGTGACCAACACGCTGCCGCTGCCCGACGAGGTGGCCAGGCTCGAGAAGGTCACCGTCCTCTCGATCGCGCCGCTGGTCGCCAAGGCCATCTGGGAGGTCTTCAACGACGGCTCGGTGACGACCCTGTTCGGCGGGCTGTCTTAGGGATCCGGCCGCCCGCGGCCGTCGCCGCCGCGGGGATCACACCGCCGCGCCCGCGGCCGGTGGCCGGGGGCGCCGGGTGTAAGCTGGTGGGGTTGCCGACGGCGAGGGTGTCCCTCCAGACGGGCGCCGTTATCGACGCGAGGGCGAAGGTCTTTCAGGACGGGTCCGTCCTTCTGATGCCGACGTGAGCGTCGAGCGCCGTGTGAAATTTTTGCTTGAGAAGCAGGGAGTATTTCCGTGTCCGAAGTTCGTATCAGCGCAGAGTCTCGCACTGACTTCGGGAAGGGCGGTGCGCGCCGTACACGCCGGGCCGGAAAGGTTCCGGCCGTGGTCTACGGCCACGGCGAGAAGCCTCGTCACATCTCCCTTCCCTCGCTCGAGTTCGCCGCGATCCTCCGCAAGGGCGGCCTGAACCAGCTCATCGAGGTCGAGGTGACCGACGGCAGCCGCGAACTGGTGATCCCCAAGGACATCCAGCGCGACGCGCTCAAGGACCACATCGTCCACGCCGACCTGCTGATCGTGCGCCGCGGCGAGAAGATCACCACCGACGTGCCGATCCACTGGACCGGTGAGGTCGAGAAGGGCGGCCTGGTGGTCCACGAGCACGACATGCTCAGCGTCGAGGCCGGCGCCTCCTCCATCCCGGAGTCCATCGAGGTCTCCCTGGAAGGACTGGCGGTCGGTTCGCAGCGCCTGGCCAGCGAGGTCGAGATGCCCAAGGGCGTCACGCTGCTCACCGATCCGGAGACGACTCTGGCGTCGGTGACCATTCCGCGCGCCGAGGCCGTCGCCGAGGAGACCGAGGAAGAGGCCGAAGCCGAAGCGGCCGCGACCGAATAGCGGAGAGATCGCATTCATGTCCGACTCGACGACGCTCGTGGCCGGCCTGGGCAACCCCGGTCCGAAATACGCCGCGAACCGTCACAATGTCGGCTTCATGGTCGCCGATGTGCTGGCAGGTCGCGTCGGGGGGCGGTTCGCGGTGAGCCGCAAGGCCCGCGCCGAAGTCTGCGAGGCCCGCTTGGGGGTAGGCGGGCCTCGCGTCGTACTGGTCAAGCCCCTCACCTTCATGAACCTCTCCGGCGAGTCCGTCGGCCCCCTCGCGAGGTATTTCGGCATCGCCGCGGAGTCGGTGATCGCCGTCCACGACGAGCTCGACCTGCCCTACGGTCGGCTGCGGCTCAAGCGCGGTGGCGGCGAGGGCGGCCACAACGGCCTGCGCTCGCTGTCGAAGGCGCTCGGCTCCAAGGACTACGCGCGGGTGCGTTTCGGCGTCGACCGCCCGCCCGGCCGCCAGGACGCGGCCGGTTACGTCCTCAAGGACTTCTCCAAGGCCGAACGCGCCGAGCTGGACCTGAACCTCGAACTGGCCGCCGACGCGGTCGAGGCCATCATCGAAAAAGGCCTCGAAGCGGCGCAGAACACCTTCAACGTCGCAAAGTGACGCCGCGTCCGATGCCCGGCGGCGCCGGAAGGTAACCCGGCCGTCACCCTTCGTTCCGTCGCTCGTTAGATGCGTTGTGACGGTTACAGAGGCACACGGGGAAGCGCGGTCCCCGCGGCAGGTCCGCTCCGAAGGCCAGGTCTACTCGATCAACCCGCCAGGGCACCGCTACAGCTCCCCTCCGGCTTGGCAGCGCAAGTACTTCGCCGGGATCGTCGCCAGCGACGTCGCCGGCGGGGTCGTCGGGGCCGCGGTGGCGTTCTTCGCCCGCTTCGGGAGCCTCAACGACCACAGCCAGATCTACGCGCTCGGCCTGGTCGCCATGCCCTTGGTGTGGATCGCCGTCCTCGGACTGTCGCGGGCCTTCGAGAGCCGCTACCTGTTCGTCGGCACCGAGGAGTACCAGCGGGTCGTCCACGCCGCGGTCGCGCTCACCGCGGCCGTCGCCCTGGTCTCCTACGGCCTCGAGCTGCCGACCTCGCGGGTGTTCGTGCTCATCGCGATCCCGACAGCCGCGTTCACCTCGATCGCCGCGCGGTTCGCCTGGCGCAAGTGGCTCCACCGCATGCGCCGGCAGGGCCGGTGCATGAAGCGGGTGGTGCTGGTCGGGCACGAGTCCGCGGTGGCGGCCCTGATCGTGCAGTTGCGGCGCGAGCACTACCACGGGCTCAACGTGGTCGGCGCCTGCCTGCCGACCGAGCGGGCCCAAGGGGCGCTCCTGGAGTTCGACACCCGCGTCCGCGGCTCGTTCGACCGCGTCGCCGAGGCGGTCGCGGCCGAGCGGGCCGACACGGTGATCGTGCTGTCCTGCCCCGAGATCGACGGCACGGCGCTGCGGCGGCTGGCCTGGAAGCTGGAGCGGTCCGAGGTCGATCTGATCGTGGCCTCGGCGCTGGTCGACGTCGCCGGGGACCGGACCACCGTCCGCCCGGTCGACGGGCTGCCGATGCTGCACCTGGACCACGCCAACCTCACCGGCGCCCGCCGCTGGGCGAAGAACACCGTCGACCGCCTGGGCGCGGCGGCGCTGCTGCTGGCGCTCTCGCCGCTGCTGCTGGGCGCGGTCCTGATGATCCGGTGCACCTCGCCGGGCCCGGCGCTGTTCCGGCAGGAGCGCATCGGCAAGGACGGGCAGCCGTTCACCATCTGGAAGTTCCGCACCATGTACGTCGACGCCGAGCGCCGCCGGGAGCAACTGCGGCACCTCAACGAGAGCGACGGCGTCCTGTTCAAGATGAAGGACGACCCGCGGGTGACGCCCGTAGGCAAGTACCTGCGGCGCTTCTCGATCGACGAGCTGCCGCAACTGGTCAACGTGCTGCGCGGTGACATGAGCCTGGTCGGGCCGCGCCCGCCGCTGGCGACCGAGGTCGCCGCCTATGAGACCGACATGCGCCGCCGCCTGGTCGTCAAGCCCGGGATGACCGGGCTGTGGCAGGTCTCGGGCCGCTCCGACCTGCCCTGGGAGGAGGCCGTCCGCCTCGACCTGCGCTATGTCGAGCACTGGACGCTCTCGCTCGACTTCGTGATCATGCTGCGCACGGTCACGGCGGTGCTGCGGCCCCGCGGCGCGTACTGACGCGCCCGGACATGTGTCCTGCACACCGGGAAACCGCCGCCCAATATTTGGGCGGCGCTGCGGCGCAGCGTAGACTGCCGACTATGACCGACGCCCCCGCCTCCGCGGCCGGAGAGCCCACGGCCACGCCCGACGCCGCCGACCCCGAGGACACGGCGCTCGCGGCCGAGCTCGCGACCAGCGCGGGGGAGCTGCTCCTCAAGATCCGGGACCGGCACGGTTTCGACGACCCCCGGGCCCTCAAGGCCGCCGGGGACGAGGAGGCCAACGGCTTCCTGCTCGGCCGCCTCGCGGCCGACCGGCCCGGCGACGCGGTCCTCTCCGAGGAGGGCAAGGGCGAATCCGGCCGCATCGGCACCGCCCGCCTGGACGCCGGCCGGGTCTGGATCGTCGACCCGCTCGACGGCACCCGCGAGTTCTCCGAGAACGGCCGCGACGACTGGGCGGTGCACGTCGGCCTCTGGCAGCGCGGCCTCGGCCTCACCGCGGCGGCCGTGGCACTGCCGGCCCAGGGTGTGACGTTGCGCACCGACCAGCGGTGTCCGGTGGCCGGGGCGCGCCCCGAGCGCCCCCGCATCGCCGTCTCCCGCACCAGGCCCCCGGCCGAAGCCCACGCCGCGGCCGAGGCGGTCGGCGCCGAACTGGTGCCGTGGGGCTCGGCGGGAGCGAAGGCGATGGCCGTCGTCACGGGTAGAGTGGACGCCTATGTGCATGCTGGCGGGCAGTACGAGTGGGACTCGGCCGCTCCGGTCGCGGTGGCGCTCGCCTCCGGCTGGCATGCGACGCGGATCGACGGCGGGCCCCTGCGGTACAACAACCCCGATCCGTACCTGCCAGACTTGCTGGTCTGCCGCCCCGACCTGGCCGAGCCGCTGCTCGAGGCCGTGCGCGGGGCGCAGTAGAGCCCTCAAGAGGAAACCGAACCGAGCCCCGCCCGGGCTCGGGCTGAGAGGAGTGTTGCGCCGGTGAGCGACTACCGTGTCAGCCATCTCGCCGCGCTGGAGGCGGAGGCGATCTTCATCTTCCGGGAGGTCGTGGCCACCTGTCAGCGCCCCGCGCTGCTCTTCTCCGGGGGCAAGGACTCGATCGTCATGCTCCACCTGGCGCGGAAGGCGTTCGCGCCCGCGCCGATACCGTTCCCGGTCATGCACGTCGACACCGGGCAGAACTTCGACGAGGTCATCGACTACCGCGACCGCCGCATCGCCGAGACCGGCGTGCAGCTCGTGGTCGCCTCGGTCCAGGACGCGATCGACCGCGGCCTGGTCAGCGAGCCGCCGAACGGCACGCGCAACCGCATCCAGACCCCGGTGCTCCTCGAGGCCATCGAGAAGTACCAGTTCGACGCCCTCTTCGGCGGCGCCCGCCGCGACGAGGAGAAGGCCCGCGCCAAGGAGCGCGTGTTCTCCTTCCGCGACGACTTCGGCCAGTGGGACCCCAAGAACCAGCGGCCCGAGCTGTGGACCCTGTTCAACGGCCGGGTCCACCCCGGCGAGCAGATCCGGGTCTTCCCGCTGTCGAACTGGACCGAGCTCGACGTGTGGCGCTACATCGGCGATCAGGACATCGAACTGCCGCCGGTCTACTTCGCCGCCGACCGCGAAGTCGTCGAGCGCGACGGCATGCTGTACGCGGTCAACCGGTTCATCAAGCCACGGGACGGCGAGCGGGTCTTCACCGAGCGGATCCGCTACCGCACCGTCGGCGACGCGAACCTCACCGCCGGAGTCAGGTCCGAGGCGGCCACCATCGACCAGATCATCGCCGAAGTCGCCGCCACCCGCATCACCGAGCGCGGGGCCACTCGCGGCGACGACAAGACCTCCGAGGCCGCGATGGAAGACCGGAAACGGGAAGGGTACTTCTGATGACGGATGCTCAGACCTTGGCACCGGCTGCCGAAGAGGCCACCGAGCTGCTCCGCTTCGCCACCGCCGGCAGCGTGGACGACGGCAAGTCGACCCTCATCGGGCGGCTGCTGTTCGACACCAAGACGCTCTTCGAGGACCAGTGGGAATCGGTCGAGGCCGTCAGCGCCGGCCGCGGGGACGAGTACACCGACTTCGCGCTGCTGACCGACGGTCTCCGCAGCGAGCGCGAGCAGGGCATCACCATCGACGTGGCCTACCGCTACTTCGCCACGCCCCAGCGCAAGTTCATCATCGCCGACACGCCCGGCCACATCCAGTACACGCGCAACATGGTCACCGGCGCCTCGACCGCCGACCTGGCGCTGATCCTGGTCGACGCCCGCAAGGGCCTGGTGGAGCAGTCGCGCCGCCACGCGTTCCTGTGCTCGCTGCTGCGGGTCCCGCACATGGTCCTGTGCGTCAACAAGATGGACCTGGTCGACTACGACGAGGACGTCTTCAAGCAGATCGAGAAGGACTTCACCGCCTTCGCGACCAAGCTGGAGGTGCCGGACCTGACCGTCGTTCCGATCTCGGCGCTCAAGGGCGACAACGTGGTCTCCCGTTCGGAGCGGATGTCCTGGTACGAAGGCCCGAGCCTGCTCCATCATCTGGAGAAGGTCCACATCGCCTCCGACCGGAACCTGGTGGACGTGCGCTTCCCGGTGCAGTACGTGATCCGGCCGCACTCGGGCGACCACCACGACTACCGCGGCTACGCCGGCCAGGTCGCCTCGGGCGTGATGAAGCCCGGCGACGAGGTCATGGTGCTGCCCAGCGGCTTCACCTCCCGCATCGCCTCGATCGACACCGCCGACGGCCCCGTGGAGCAGGCGTTCCCGCCGCTGAGCGTGACAGTCCGCCTCGAGGACGAACTGGACGTCTCGCGCGGCGACATGCTGTGCCGCCCGCAGAACCAGCCGCGCGCCTCCCAGGACGTGGAGGCGCTGGTGTGCTGGATGGACGAGTCCCGTCCGCTGCGCCTGCGCGGCAAGTACGCGATCAAGCAGACCACCTCGGACGTGCGCGCGATCGTCAAGGACGTGCAGTACCAGCTCGACATCAACACGCTCCACCGCGACGAGTCGGTGAACGAGCTGAAGCTCAACGAGATCGGCCGCGTCAAGCTGCGCACCACCAAGCCGCTGCTGTGCGACGACTACCGCCGCAACCGCACGACCGGAGGCTTCATCGTCGTCGACGAGTCCGACAATCGGACGGTCGGCGCCGGCATCATCGTCTGAGCCCGGACGCGAACGCCGTGGGACCGGACCCGAAGGGTCCGGTCCCACGGCGTTCGCACGGACAGGCAGGGCGTTGACGCGGCTCCCTACAGTGGTTGACGTCCTCCCCTCCCTCAAGGGAGTGGATTCCGACCGAGGTGGCCCGGCCGGGCAGTAATCCCTCACGGTTTCCTGCTGGTTCCTGATTCACCGGCGATCGCACCGGCAACCCGGAAAGGGGTGCCGATGTCTTACATGGCCTCCACAGGCTTCACATGCCGCCAGTCCGGCGGTAGGGCCGCTGTGCTTGGTTTTCGCGGCGCGGCCGCCAGTACCGTAGCAGTGATCGAACCGGGTTTCGGTAGCGGGGCGGTGCGGAAACCGCGCAGCGGTTTCCGGTCGCTGGCCTGCTCCGCAGGAGTTCGATTCCTCCCGGGCCTGCAGGCCCGGGTTTCCTCGAAGGAGATTCGATGAATGCCCGAGCTCACGCCCCGCATCGCCTCCATCAGTATCGATTTCGGAACGTCCCATACGGTCGTGACGGTGCGCCGCGCCGACGGCCGTATCCACCAGCAGTGGTTCGACGGGTCGCCGCAACTGCCGTCGGCGGTGTTCCTGAACGACGAGGACGGCCTGGTGGTCGGAGCCGACGCCGTCCACAGCGGTCGCCGCAAGCCGGAGCGGTTCGAGCCCCACCCCAAGCGCCGCATCGATGCGGGCGCCGTCCTGCTCGGCGAGCGAGAGATGCAGGTCACCGACCTGATCGGCGCAGTCCTGTCCCGGGTGGCCCGGGAATGCGAGCGGACCCTCGGAGGCCTCGGGCCGGTCACGGTCACCGTCCCGGCGTCGTGGGGGCCGACCCGGCGGCACGTGGTCGCCGACGCCGCGACCGCCGCCGGACTCGGCAACGTCGAGCTGGTGCCCGAACCGGTCGCCGCGGCAGGCTACTTCGTGGAAGTCCTCGGCAACGACGTGCCGGTCGGCTCGGGTGTGGTCGTCTACGACCTCGGGGGAGGCACGTTCGACGCCACGGTGCTGCGCCGCACGGCTTCGGGGTTCGAGGTGCTGGCCGTGGACGGAGCAGGCGACCTGGGCGGCCTCGATTTCGACCAGGCTTTGGCCGAGCACCTGGCCGGGAGCGTCCGGCCCGACGACGAGCGCTGGTCCGCCCTGAACTCGCCCGAGAGCCGGGCCGACGCGCGCCACCGCGCGGCGTTCTTGGAGGAGGTCCGCCAGGCCAAGGAGCGCCTCTCCCGGAATGCTTCGACCGATCTGACCGTCCCTCTGCTCGACATCGACGCCCACCTGACTAGGCAAGAGCTGGAGTCGGTGGCGGCGCCGCTGCTGGAGCGGACGGTGCGCATCACCCGGGGCGTGATCCGCGAATCGAGTCTCCCCGGCGAGCAGATCGCGGGCCTGTTTCTGGTGGGCGCGGCAAGCGGGATGCCGTTGGCGGCGACCATGCTGCACCGGAAACTCGGGATCAGGCCCGCCGCCATCGAGCAGCCCGA
This sequence comes from Glycomyces xiaoerkulensis, assembly GCF_002798405.1. Classification (GTDB taxonomy): domain Bacteria; phylum Actinomycetota; class Actinomycetes; order Mycobacteriales; family Micromonosporaceae; genus Glycomyces; species Glycomyces xiaoerkulensis. Next base: position 181,384 of record NZ_PGGV01000029.1, read on the forward strand.
ACTGGCCGTATCCGAAGGAAGCGTTCCGGCCCAGGCGGTGACTTCCTCGCCGCCGGAACCGGCCCCGAGTCCGGCGCTGCCGCCCCGGACCGCCTCGACCTCCCCGCCACCCGCACCACTGCCACCACCGCCCGCCGGTGCGTCCGGCCGGCTGAAGTCCAAGCGCGGCTTGGCGACCATCGGCGCCGGACCGCTGGCGCTGCTGCTGGTGGTCGCATTGCTGGTGTCGATCCCGCTGCTGCAGGGCGGCGACGAATCCGCTTTGCCCGAGGGCGAAGGGCACCTCACCATCGGTCTCGTCCCCTGGGAGGAGGCCAGGATCGTCACCGAGATGTGGCACCAGGAACTGGAGTCCGCCGGATACACCGTGGACGTCGAGGAGTTCGACGAAGTCGCGGAGCTGTTCCACAGCCTGGCCAGGAGCGAGGTCGACCTGTTCTTGGAGGGCTGGTTGCCGGTCGCCCACGACACCTATATGGACCAGTACGGCGACGGGATCGAGAATCTGGGCGACTGGTACGGCGACGCGCGGCTCACCGTCGCGGTGCCGGCCTATGTCGACCAGGTCGATTCGCTCGAGGACCTGAACGACCACGCCGACCTGTTCGACGGCCGCGTCGTCGGCATCGACGACATTTCGGACATGACCGCGGCCGCGTCGGGGCGGTCGAACCCCGACTACGGCATCGAGGACCTGACCCTGGATGCGCGCCCGGCCGCCGGGATGCTCGGCGAGCTCAGTTCGGCGATCGAGGCCGAGAGACCGATCGTGGTGACCCTGTGGCAGCCGCATTGGGCCTACGACGAGTACGACCTGAAGAACCTGGAGGACCCGGAGCTGACCCTCGGCGAGAGCCAGACGATCAACGTCCTCGCCCACGGCGGCTTCAGCGAGGACCACCCGGACCTGGCCGACTCCCTGGGGGCGTTCGCCATGAGCGAGGAAGAACTGGCCGAGGCGTGGAACACCGCGTTCCACGAACACCGGGATGCCGAGGCGGGCGTGGCCGTCTGGCTCGAGGACCACCCGTTCGCGGATCTGCTCGCCTGACTCCGTCCAGGGATCGGGCCGGACGACGACGCGGAGCGGTCTCGCGGCCTCGGCCGGAGCCGATCGCGGACCTACGATCGGTCGTGAGTAGACGCCGTTACCTACCGTGGTGTGCATGTCCAATCACTACCTCCGGAACGGCGCGATCAGCGTCGACTTCGGCACTTCCCATACGGTCGTCGCCATTCGGCGGGCCGACGGCCGCATCCACCAGCAATTGTTCGACGGCTCGCCGCAACTGCCGTCGGCGGTGTTCCTGAACGACGACGGCGTGCCGGTGGCCGGTACCGACGCCGTCCACAGCGGCCGCCGCAGGCCGGAGCGGTTCGAGCCCAATCCCAAGCGCCGCATCGACGACGGCGAGATCCTCCTGGGCGATCGCGAGATGCCGGTGACCGACGTCGTCGCCGCGGTGCTCGGTCGCGTCGCCCGGGAATGCGAGCAGACGCTCGGCGAACTCGGACCGGTGACCATCACCGTGCCCGCCGTATGGGGGCCGACCCGGCGGCACGTGGTCACCGACGCGGCCGCGGCGGCCGGATTCGGCGAGGTCACACTCGTGCCCGAGCCGGTCGCGGCCGCCTCCTACTTCGTGGAATCGCTCGGCAACGAGGTACCCGTAGGGTCGGGCGTGGTCGTCTACGACCTCGGGGGAGGCACGTTCGACGCCACGGCCCTGCGCCGCACGGCTTCGGGGTTCGAGGTGCTGGCCGTGGACGGCGCAGGTGATCTGGGCGGCCTCGATTTCGACCAGGCACTGGCCGAGCACCTGGCGGCGAGTGTCCGGCCCGACGACGAGCGCTGGTCCCGCCTGATCTCGCCCGACAGTCCGGCCGACCTTCGCCACCGCGCCGCCTTCCTGGAGGAGGTGCGGCAGGCCAAGGAGCGCCTCTCCCGGAACACCGCCACGGATCTGACGATTCCCCTGCTCGACGTCGACGCCCACCTGACCCGGCGGGAGCTGGAGTCGGTGGCCGCGCCGCTGCTGGAGCGGACGGTGCGCATCACCCGGGGCGTGGTCCGCGAATCGGGGTTGTCAGCCGACGAGATCGCGGGCCTGTTCCTGGTGGGTGCGGCGAGCCGGATGCCGCTGGCGGCGACCCTTCTCCACCGTGAGATCGGGATCAGGCCGGCGGCGATCGAGCAGCCCGAACTGGCCGTCTCCGAAGGCGGCCTGCCGACTGAGGCGGCGGCGTCCTCGCCGCCGGAACCGGCCCCGAGCCCGGCGCTGCCGCCCCGGACGGCCACGACCCCGATGCCGACCGCGCCGTTGCCGCCACCGCCTGCCGGTGCGTCCGGCTGGATGAAATCCAAGCGCGGCTTGGCGACCATCGGCGCCGGATCGCTGGCGCTGCTGCTGGTGGTCGCGCTGCTGGTATCGATCCCGCTGCTGTGGGAGGCCGAAGGGGACGACGGGGGCGGGGCCATGGAGGCCGGCCAGCGGGACGACGGTCCAGGGGGCGAAGGTTCTCGCAGCGCGGGCGAGGAGGTGCGGTCCACCATGCCCGAGGTGAGCGAGGAAACGGGGCCCGCCCTGCCCGAGGGCGAAGGGCACCTCACCATCGGTCTCGTCCCGTGGGAGGAAGCCATGATCGTCACCGAGATCTGGCGCCAGGAACTGGAGGCCGCCGGATACACCGTGGACGTCGAAGAGTTCGAGCAAGTCGGTTCCGTGTTCGAGAGCCTGGCCGAGGGCGAGATCGACCTGTATCTGGACGGCTGGCTGCCGAACACCCACGAGACCTTCATGGACAAGTACGGGAACCAGCTCGATGACCTCGGGGACTGGTACGGCAACGCCCGGCTCACCGTCGCGGTGCCGGCCTATGTCGACCAGGTCGATTCGCTCGAGGACCTGAACGACCACGCCGACCTGTTCGACGGCCGCATCGTCGGTATCGACGACACCTCGGGCCTGACCACAGCCGTGCGGGACCACGCGATGCCGACCTACGGCATCGAGGACCTGGTCCTGGACACGGGCCCGGCCGCCGACATGCTCGAGGAGCTCGGCTCGGCGATCGAGGACAAGGAACCGATCGTGGTGACCCTCTGGCAGCCGCATTGGGCCTACGACGAGTACGACCTGAAGAACCTGGAGGACCCGGAGCTGACCCTCGGCGAGACCGAGACCATCAATGCTCTCGCCCACGGCGGCTTCAGCGGGGACTACCCGGACCTGGCCGACTCGCTGGGGGCGTTCGAGATGAGCGAGGCCGAGATGGCCGATGCGTGGAACACCGCGTTCCACGAGCACGAGGACGTCGAGGCGGGCGTGACCGCCTGGCTCGAGGACAATCCCTTCGGCGGGTTGCTCGCTTGACGACTCAGCCGGAAGCCTGCTCGCGGGCCCTGCGGACTTTGGCCGGGGCCTTGATCGACCAGGCGTCCTCGATCAGCTCGGTCAGCCGGGCCCGTTCGACCTTCGCCAGGTCGATCAGGATCAAGTTGTACCCGTCGTAGTGCGGCGTGGTGAAGAACGCTTCGTCGCCCGACGCCAGCAGCGCGGCCTTCTCGCTCGGGTCGCACGCGATCGCGAGGGCGCCGTCGGCCTCGGTGCGCAGTCGCGCGAGAAACCGGCCGGCCACCTTCAGCGACGGCGTTCGCCAACTGGTGGTCTCCTCGACCGCCGGGTAGCGTTTCGCGATCGCGACCACGTCGTCCCAGGTCTCCATTCGGACTCCTTTCGACGCCTCCATCCTCGCGCGCGGGTGCGACGTACCGGAGCCGATCGGGGTCAGGGATTGAGCCAGGCGGCGATGTAGAGCAGGCTCGCGGCCGACAGGCCCAGGACCGCCAGGCTCACCACCGCCGCGGCCAGGAGCCGCAGCGGCGTCTGCGTCCAGTCGGGGCCCATCTGGCGCCGCTGCACCGGCATGTTGCGGCCGGCGGCGGCGTCCGGGCGCGCCGACTGCTCGGCCGGCGGTGCCGGGGCGTCGGGCACGATGCGGGGCAGGAGCGTGGTGTCGCCGCGGGCGCCCGCCTCGTCGGGGGAGGCGGGAACGCGGTCGATCTGGACCGTCAGCGGCCCGACCGTGCCGCGGCCGTCGCCGACCCGCGCGAAGCCGCCGGTGCCGCCGCGCGCGACCCGCCACAGGTCGGGATCGGTCGCGGCGTCGACCTGCAGCGTGTCGATCTCCCCGGTGCTCCTGACGCCGTCGCCGACCCGCGGCAGCTCGTTGGTGGTCGGGTGGGAGGGATCGCCGTAACCGGGGCCCCAGCCGTCGCTCATCGCCGCCCGCTACCCCTCGACCTCGGACTCGATGCGGGACAGGTGCGCCTCCATGTCGGTGATCTCCTTCCGCTGGACCTGCACCATCCGCGTGGCCGCGTCCGCGACGGTCGGATGGTCGCCCACGTCCAGGTAGGCCTCGGCCATCTCGATCCCGCCGATGTGGTGCTCGATCATCAGGTTCGCGAACATCATGTCGGCCTCGGCGCCCTCGAGGGTCTTCAACTCGGCCATCTGCTCGCGAGTGGCCATCCCGGCCATCGTCTCGTCCTCTTCGGGATCGTGGACGTGCTCGTCGCCGGCCCAGGCCATCTGCTCAGCGGAGGACATCGGGACGTCCCAGTCGGTCAGCCACGAGCGCATCATGCCGATCTCGGCGCTCTGCGCGGTGGCGATGTCGTAGGCGATGGCGCGCATCGCGTCGTCCTCGCCGTTCAACCACTCGTACATGCCCATCTCGACGGCCTGCTGGTGGTGGGTCTGCATGTCGCGAGCGAACCCGGCCTCGGGGGAGTCGTCCCCGGGGGCCGCCCCGCCGGCGACCCAGCCGACGGCGAACCCGGCGGCGAGCATCAGCACCGCGGTGATCGCCACCAACAGAGCGGGCCTGCGCCACAAGCTCATGCGATCTAGCCTTCCTCCTCGGGAGGTTCGACGTCCTCAAGGTCTTCCAGGTCGACCGGTGCCTCGCCGCCGCCGCCGTCGGCGGTCGTGGTGGTGACGCCGCTCGAGCAGGTGGCGTTCATCTCCGCGAGGTTGTCCGAGTTCTGGATCGCGAAGGTGAGGTACTTGTCGATACCGTCATGGTACGGGTCGTCGGTCTGCCAACGAGTCCCCCAGGACTGCACCGACACTTCCGTCCCCTGGCCGGGGTACGGGCTCATGAAGCTGAAGTTCCGGCCTTCGATCTTCTCGGCCAGGTGGTCGATCGCGGCCTGGTCGACCAGATCGGGGTCGTAGGTCAGCCAGGCCGCGCCGTGCTCGAGCGAGTGGACGGCGTTGCCGTCGGCGATCGGGGCGTCGTAGACCACGCCCTCGCAGTTCTGCCAGTTGCTCAGGTGGTTGCCGCCGGCCGGCGGGGTGATCTCGTACTCGGGGACGGCGGTCGGGTCCTGGCTGTCCACGTGGTTCTGCTGCAGCACCCACGGGTTCTCCAGCTCGTCCTCGGTGGCGTCGCCTTCGCCGAGCGCCTCCTGGGCCTCCTGGTACGACTCGTAGGGCGCGTAGAAGTTCTCGATCCCCTGGGGCGGCTGCCCGCGGTCCCAGACGACGAACGCGGCGGCGGCGATCAGCCCGATGGCCACCACGCCGACAGCGGAGAAGGTAAGGATCAGCCCCCAGGGCTTGGACTGCTTGACGGGAACAGTGCGGTTCTTGCGTCCCGCGTTCTTCGCGGGCTGCGAGGAGGACCGCTGCTTTTTCTTCTTCGATGCCATTTCGCGCGGAGTGCCTTATTCGTCGACTTCGTGATGGGCCTGGGCGCAATGCCGGGACACGCCCGATGAATCGCGCTCGCGTACGTCACCTTACCCCTTCCGGTCCGCGGACCGTATAGGAGAGACCTCCGCAACACCCCGCCGCGGCGGGCCACATCGCGGTTCGTCGCTCGCGACCGGCTCGGCCGGGCGTTTAGGATTGCACGGTGACTCCTGAGACGCTCGCAGAGAAAGTGCTGTCCGCCACGCGCGCGGCGTTCGCCGACCTCGGACTCGACGCCGCCGCCCTCCCCGCCAAGACGACCGTGGAGCGACCCCGCAACCCCGAGCACGGGGACTACGCGTCCACGATCGCCATGCAGGTGGCGAAGCGGGCCGGCACCGACCCGCGCGCACTGGCCCAGGAGATCGCCGGCAGGCTCGCCGACGCCGAAGGCGTCGCCGAGGTCGACATCGCCGGCCCCGGTTTCCTCAACGTCACCCTGGAGGCGGCCGCAGCCGGCGAGATCGCCCGCCGGATCGTCGCCGCCGGCACCGCCTACGGCTACAACGAGTCGATGGAGGGCCGGCAGGTCAACCTCGAATTCGTGTCGGCCAACCCGACCGGACCGGTCCACGCCGGCGGCACCCGCTGGGCCGCCGTCGGCGACGCGCTGGCCCGCGTCATGCGCGCCTCGGGCGCCAAGGTCGTCTCCGAGTACTACTTCAACGACGCCGGCTCCCAGATCGACACCTTCTCCGCCTCGCTGCTGGCCCGCGCCCAGGGCGAGCCGGTCCCCGAGAACGGCTACGGCGGCGCCTACATCGACCGGATCGCCGCCGAGGTGCTCCGGCGAAGCCCCGACGCGCTGGAGGCCGCCGACCCGCGGGAGGTGTTCCGCGTCCACGGGGTCGAGCTGATGTTCGACCAGATCAAGGCCACGCTCGCCGAGTTCGGCACCCACTTCGACGTGTACTTCAACGAGAAGGAGCTCCACGACAAGGGCGAACTCGACGACGCCGTCGAAAGGCTCTCCAAGGAGGGCCGCGTCTTCGAGGCCGACGGCGCGCTCTGGCTGCGCACCTCCGACCTCGGCGACGACAAGGACCGCGTCCTCAAAAAGAGCGACGGCTCGTGGACCTACTTCGCCGCCGACTGCGCCTACTACCTCGACAAGCGCGAGCGCGGTTTCGACAAGGTGGTGATCATGCTCGGGGCCGACCACCACGGCTACATCGGCCGCATGCAGGCCATGAGCCGGGCCTTCGGCGACGAACCGGGCACCCTGGAGATCCTCATCGGCCAGATGGTCAACCTGATGCGCGAAGGCAAGCCGGTCCGGATGTCCAAGCGGGCCGGGACGGTGGTGACGCTGGGCGACATCATCGAGGCGATCGGCGTCGACGCGACCCGCTACGCGCTCACCCGCTACTCGGCCGACTCGTCGATCGACCTCGACATCGACCTGTGGACCAGGCACGGCAACGACAACCCCGTCTACTACGTGCAGTACGCGCACGCCCGCATCGCCGGGGTCCTGCGCAACGCCGCCGAGCTGGGGCTGGACCGCGGCGGCGACTACGACGCCGCGCTGCTGTCGCACCCGCGGGAGAACGAGCTGCTCAAGGCCCTCGCCGAATTCCCCGCCGTCGTCGCCTCGGCCGCCGAGCTGCGCGAACCGCACCGGATCGCCCGCTACGCCGAGGACCTGGCCGGCGCCTACCACCGCTTCTACACCGACTGCCGCGTGCTGCCCTACCCCGGCGAAGACCTCTCCGAGACCGGCCGGGCCCGGCTGTGGCTGGTCGAGGCCACCCGCGTCGTACTCGCCAACGCGCTCGCCCTGCTTGGCGTCACCGCCCCGGAGCGCATGTGATGCACATCCACGAAGCAGGCGCCATGCACGGCGATTTCGCCTCCCTGCGGCCGTCCTGGCTGGGCGTGCCCGACAACGTCAACGCCCTCCTCCCGCGCCTGTGGGCGCGCGGCGTTGAACGCGCCGACGACGGTGTGCTGCACGTCGGCGGCCTGCCGGTCGAGCACCTCGCCGCCGAGTTCGGCACCCCCGCCTACGTGCTCGACGAGGACGACTTCCGGGCCCGCTGCCGGTCCTGGTCCGAGGCGTTCGGCGGCGACGACGTCTACTACGCGGCCAAGGCCTTCTGCTCCAAGGCCGTGCTGCGCGCCGCCGCCGAAGAGGGCCTGATGGTCGACGTGTGCACCGCCGGGGAACTGGCGGTGGCGCTGGCGGCCGGGATCGAGCCGCGCCGCCTGGGCTTCCACGGCAACAACAAGTCCGAGGCCGAGCTGCGCGAGGCGGTGGACGTCCGCGTCGGGCGGATCATCGCCGACTCCTACACCGAGATCGAGCGGCTGGAGGCGATCGCGGCCGAGGCCGGCATCCGCCCCCACGTGATGGTCCGCGTCAACGTCGGCGTCGAGGCCCACACCCACGAGTACATCGCCACCGCCCACGAGGACCAGAAGTTCGGCTTCTCCCTGTCGGACGGCGACGCCTACGAGGCCGCCCGCCGCGTCGGCACCTCGAAGCACCTGTATCTGGCCGGCCTGCACTCCCACATCGGCTCCCAGATCTTCGACACCTCCGCGTTCGAGGTCTCGGCCCTGCGGCTGGTGCGCCTGTTCGCCCGGCTCCAGGAGGAGCTGGACGAGGACATGGCCGAACTCGACCTCGGCGGCGGCTTCGGCATGGCCTACACCAGCCAGGACGACCCGCTCCCGCCGGCCGACATCGCCGCCTCGCTGCGCAAGATCGTCGAAGAGGACTGCGCGGCCGCGGGCATCGCCGTCCCGAGGCTCTCGGTCGAACCCGGCCGCGCCCTCATCGGACCGGCCGTGTTCACCCTCTACCAGGTCGGAACGGTGAAACCGGTCACATTGTCGGCGGGTGCCTCGCGCCTGTACGTATCGGTCGACGGCGGCATGAGCGACAACGTCCGCACCGCCCTGTACGATGCCACCTACTCGGCGACCCTCGCCTCCCGCGCCTCCACCGCCGCCCCGGCGCTCGCCCGCGTAGTGGGAAGGCATTGCGAGGCCGGGGACATAGTTGTTAAAGATGAATTCCTGCCGGCCGACGTCGCCCCGGGCGACCTGCTCGCCGTGCCGGGCACCGGCGCCTACTGCCGGTCGATGGGCTCGAATTACAACCACGTGCCCCGACCGCCCGTCGTCGCGGTCCGCGACGGCGAAGCCCGCGTGATCCTCGCTCGCGAGACCGTAGACGACCTCCTGCGTCTCGACGTCGGCTAGGACCAAAGAGGCCGGACCCCGCCCGGGGCCGGGAACCGGACAGAAAGGCGACCAGCGATGAAACTCGCGCTCCTCGGATGCGGCACCGTCGGCAGTGAAGTCGTGCGCCTCATGCGAACGCGCGGGGAAGAGCTGGCCGCCCGGGTGGGCGAACCGGTGGAGATGGCCGGCATCGCCGTCAGGCGCACCGGCCGCGACCGCTCGCACCTGGGCGTGGACGCCTCCCTGTTCACCACCGACGCGCTCAGTCTGATCAAACGCGACGACGTCGACATCGTCGTGGAGGTCGCCGGCGGCATCGAACCGGCCCGAAGCTGGATCACCGCCGCCCTCGGCGAGGGCAAATCGGTCGTCACCGCCAACAAGTCGCTGCTGGCCGAGGACATGCCCGCGATGGCCGCCGCCGCCAAGGCCGGAGGCGCCGACCTGTACTACGAGGCCGCCGCCGCGGCCGCGATCCCGCTGATGCGCCCGCTGCGGGAGTCGCTCCACGGCGACACCATCACCAAGGTGCTCGGCATCGTCAACGGCACCACCAACTACATCCTCACGCAGATGTCGCAGCAGGGCGTCAGCTTCGGGGAGGCCCTGGCCTCGGCCGGCGAACTGGGGTACGCCGAGGCCGACCCGAGCGCCGACGTCGACGGCTACGACGCCGCCGCCAAGGCCGCGCTCATCGCCTCCCTGGCCTTCCACACCCACGTCGACCTCGCCGACGTGCACCGCGAGGGCATCACCGCAGTCAGCCAGGCCGACATCGCCTCGGCCGCCTCCGAGGGACGCGTGGTCAAGCCCCTGTGCATCGCCGGCCGCGAGGCCGACGGCGGAGTCTCGGTGCGGGTCCACCCCGCGATGATCCCCGCCTCCCACCCGCTGGCCAACGTCAACGGCGCCTACAACGCGGTGTTCGTCGAGGCCGAGGCGGCCGGGCGGCTGATGTTCTACGGCGCCGGAGCCGGCGGGACGGAGACCGCCTCGGCCGTGCTCGGCGATATCGTGGCGGTGGCACGCAACAAGCGCGGCGGGATCACGGCGTTCCCACCTGAGGCCGCCTACTCGGACCTGCCGGTGAGACCCATCGGCGAGGCCCGCACCCGCTACCACGTCAGCCTCGACGTCGTCGACGAGCCCGGCGTGCTCGCCCGCGTGGCAGCCACCTTCGCCCACCACGGCGTCAGCCTCGCGACCGTCCACCAGTCCGGCAGGGACGACGAGGCCCAGCTCGTGGTCGTCACCCACACCGCGGCCGACGGCCAATTGTCGGACACCGTAGAGGAACTTTCGCAGTTGGCGTCGGTCCATCAGGTCACCAGCGTCATGCGCGTCGAAGGAGAATAAGGACGACATGTCCGAATCTGGCATGCGCCCGCCCTACCGGGGATGGCGTGGACTGATCGAGGAATTCGGGGACCGGCTGCCGGTCACCGACGCCACCCCCGCGGTGACGCTGCACGAGGGCGGAACACCGCTGGTGCCCGCCCCGGTGATATCCCAGCGCACCGGCTGCGACGTCTACCTCAAGATCGAGGGTCTCAACCCGACCGGGTCCTTCAAGGACCGCGGCATGACCGTCGCGGTCTCCAAGGCCGTCGAGGAAGGCGCCAAGGCCGTCATCTGCGCCTCCACCGGCAACACCTCGGCCTCCGCAGCCGCCTACGCCGCCCGCGCCGGGATGACTTGCGCGGTGCTCGTCCCGGCCGGCAAGATCGCCCTCGGCAAGCTCGCCCAGGCCCTGGTCCACGGCGCCAAACTCATCCAGCTCGAGGGCAACTTCGACGACTGCCTCGCCATCGCCGACAAGCTCTCCCAGGAGTACCCGGTGGCGCTGGTCAACTCGATCAACCCGCACCGGATCCAGGGCCAGAAGACCGCCGCGTTCGAGATCGCCGCCGTCCTCGGTGACGCCCCGGACGTGCACTGCCTGCCGGTCGGCAACGCCGGCAACATCAGCGCCTACTGGATCGGCTACAACGAGGACTTCGAAGCCGGCAACACCGAGCGGCGGCCCCGGATGCTCGGCGTCCAGGCCTCCGGCGCGTCCCCGATCGTCTCCGGCCACGTCGTGGAGGAGCCCCAGACGATCGCGACCGCGATCCGCATCGGCAACCCCGCCTCCTGGACCAAGGCGCTCGACGCCGAGAAGGAGTCCGGCGGGAAGATCGTCGCCGCCACCGACCGCGAGATCCATGCCGCCTACATGCTGCTCGCCCGCCACGAAGGCGTCTTCGTCGAGCTCGCCAGCGCCGCCAGCGTGGCCGGCCTGCTCAAGCAGGCCGAGTCCGGCTGGCTCGAGCCCGGCCTGACCGTGGTCTGCACCGTGACCGGCAACGGGCTCAAGGACCCCGACTGGGCCGTCTCCACAGCCCCGCAGCCGCAGACCGTCCCGGTGGACGTGGTCAAGACCGCGGCGGCCCTTGGACTGTGATGGGGAGCGTAGCGACCGCGATGTCGGGTGGCGGCGGGAGACGGGAGGGATTGTTATGGGGAAGTTGAGCAGGGCGACGGTCCGGGCTCCGGCGAGTTCGGCGAACCTCGGGCCCGGCTTCGACTGCCTCGGACTCGCCCTCGGCCTGCACGACGAGGTCTCCGCCGAAATCACCGGGTCGGGTGTTTCGGTCGAAGTGGAGGGCGAGGGCTCCGGGAGCGTCGCCACCGACGAGCACCACCTCGTAGCCGCGACCATGCTGCGAACGTTCGAGGAGTTCGGACTCGAGCCGCCGGGTCTGAGGCTCAAGTGCCGCAACCGCATCCCGCACGCCCGCGGCCTCGGTTCCTCCTCTGCGGCCATCGTCGCCGGGATCATGCTGGCCGACGAGCTGGCCGAGCGCCGGCTGAGCCGGCCCGACAAGCTCGCGCTGGCGTCCGAGATCGAGGGGCATCCGGACAATGTGGCTCCGTGCCTGCTCGGCGGCCTCACCATCGCGTACACCACAGAGGACCGCGCGCGGGCGGTGAGCGTGGAACCGTCGCCCCGGATTCGGCCGCGGTTGTTCGTGCCCACCCGGCAGGGGCTGACCGCCGCCGCCCGGGCCGCGCTGCCCGAGCGGGTGGGCTACGAGGACGCGGTCTACAACCTGTCCCGGGCGGCCCTGCTGGTCGACGCGGTCACCCGCAAGCCGTCCCGGTTGTTCGACGCCACCGACGACCGGCTCCACCAGTCCTACCGGGCGGAGGGAATGCCGGAGAGCGCGGAGTTGTTGAGACGATTGCGTTCCACCGGGATCGCCGCGGCGATCTCCGGAGCGGGGCCGACCGTCATCGCCCTGTGCGTGGACGGCGCGCCCGTGCCGGCCGAGCCGGAGGGTTTCGAGGTCATGCGCCTCGAAGTGGTCTCGGGCGCGGCGATCGTTACCGACCGGGAGCCCGAGTGATCCTCGGGTCCGTTGGTGAGAATGGGGAGGATGCGCTATCATTCCCAGTAGACGACCACCCGGTGTCGTGACTGCTTGAAGCCTTGATTATGCTTGTAGTCACAACAGCTGCGGCGCATCCAGCGCACGCCTGATCTCTTGTTTGGGTCATCACCCTCAAATGGATTTGTGACTTTGCATAGCTCCAGCGCACCATGGCACAGCTCTGACTTCGCTCCAGTGAAGTTCTCCGTGCAGCGTCGGCGCGTCGGCACCGTCGGGGATCGCAATCACGCGTCGCACCGTGCGCGTCTGGCTTCCATCGCGGGCCGTCGAGTCACAGGACCTGAGGCCTCGCCTCCAACGGGAGTGCCCGCACAGCGGACCATCCCGGGGTGTACCCGGCACCTGCTGTTGCACCACAACCACCGTTGCCAGTCGAGTAGCGCGCGGTGGGCGACGCGATGGCGGGACGCAAACCAGAACATCGGCATTGCGGCTATTTGAAAGACGCGGAAACTCCTCGAAGACCATTCGAAGTTCTCCGCCAGGGAAGGAATCCATTGAGCGACACCACCGGCACGACGTCGGACCGGAACAGTGCGGCGTCGGCTCCGGACACTGTGCCGGAGACCAAGAAGCGCCGCCGGGCAGGAACCGGTTTGGCATCCATGCTGATGCCCGAGCTCCAGCAGATGGCGCAATCGCTCGGCATCACCGGCGTTGGCCGGATGCGCAAGAGCGAACTCATCGCGGCCATCCAGACACGGCAGGCGGACAGCTCGGAGTCCGGCGGTGCCAGCGCAGAACAGGAGGCCCCGCCAGTGCCTGACTCCGAACACACACCGACCACCGAGGCCCCGACGACGGCCGCCGAAACACCCACCGAATCAGGTGCCGAGACCGGCGCCGAATCAGGCGCCGAGGCCGATCAGAACGATGCTGCGGCCCGCCGCGCCACGCGACCGGCCGGACCGCCGCAGCCGCGCCGCCGGGGATCCGAGCCCGAGCAGGGCCGCCAGGCCCCGGCCGAGAGCGCGGAGGAAACCGCCGGCACCGAGGCGAAGACCGCCGAAGAGCCCGCGGACGACCGCCCGGTCCGCCGCCGCCGCGTCCGCGGCGGCGAGCGCTCCGAACAGCAGCAGGGCGAGCGGTCCGAGACCGACTCGGGCGAGACCGACAAGCCCCGGAAGCAGGGCTCGGAGTCCCGCGGCGACCAGCAGCGCGACCGGCAGCGCGGCGACCAGCAACGCGATCAGCGCGATCAGCAGCGCGGCGACCAGCAGCGTGACCAGCAGGGCGAGGGCGGCGGTCGGCGCCGCAAGCGCCGCGACCGCTCCGACCGGCGCCGCTCGTCGGGCAACCGCGGCGGCGACGACTTCGACCGCGGCGGCAACAACGACGAGTCGCTGGTCCCGGTCGCGGGCATCCTGGACATCCTGGACAACTACGCGTTCATCCGCACCACCGGCTACCTGGCCGGACCGGAGGACGTGTACGTGTCGATGTCGCAGGTCCGCAAGCACCGGCTGCGCCGCGGCGACGCGATCACCGGCGCGGTCAAGCCCGGCCGCGACGACAACGGCGGCGGAGGCGGCGGAGGCAAGCAGCGCCGCGAGAAATACAACCCGCTGATCCGGCTGGACACCGTCAACGGCATGACCCCCGAGGACGCCAAGAGCCGGGACGAGTTCTACCGGCTCACGCCGCTGTACCCGCAGGAGCGCCTGCGGCTGGAGACCGAGCCGAATGCGCTGACCACCCGGATCATCGACCTGGTGTGCCCGATCGGCAAGGGCCAGCGCGCGCTGATCGTCTCCCCGCCCAAGGCCGGCAAGACGATGGTGCTTCAGGCGATCGCCAACTCGATCACCACCAACAACCCGGAGTGCCACCTGATGGTGGTCCTGGCCGATGAGCGGCCCGAAGAGGTCACCGACATGCAGCGCTCGGTCAAGGGCGAGGTCATCGCCTCGACGTTCGACAAGCCGCCGTCGGACCACACCACGGTCGCCGAGCTGGCGATCGAGCGGGCCAAGCGGCTGGTCGAGCTCGGCCACGACGTGGTCGTCCTGCTCGACTCGATCACCCGACTGGGCCGGGCGTACAACAACGCCTCGCCCGCCTCGGGCCGGATCCTGTCGGGCGGCATCGACTCGACCGCGCTTTACCCGCCGAAGCGCTTCCTCGGCGCGGCTCGGAACATCGAGCACGGCGGTTCGCTGACCATCGTCGGCACGGCCCTGGTCGAGACCGGCTCGATGGGCGACACGGTCATCTTCGAAGAGTTCAAGGGCACCGGCAACGCCGAGCTCAAGCTCGACCGCAGGATCGCCGAGAAGCGCACCTGGCCGGCCATCGACGTGCACGCGTCGAGCACCCGCAAGGACGATCTGATGATGAGCGCCGAGGAGCAGGCGGTCATGCTGCGGCTCCGCCGGGTCCTGTCCTCGCTCGAATCGCAGCAGGCGATCGACCTGCTGCTCGACCGGCTCAAGAAGACCAAGACGAACGCCGAGTTCCTGATGCAGATCGTCAAGACGATGCCGAGCGAGTAGCGCTCCGCCGGTGAGGCCGCCCTGGTTGAGAGCGGCCTCACGACCTATTATTGAGCGTTGGTGCGCAGGTCGCGCACGAATCCGTGGCGAAGCTCGCTAGCCACGGCTGGACACAGCCAAGAGCCCCAGTCCCTGGGGCCCGATGCGGTTCCGGTTCACGGCCCGGGAACCCGGGCCGACCCGGCGACCAGTTAGAGAGGGAAACCCATGCAACAGGGTATTCACCCTGAATACGTCCTCACGGAGGTGACCTGCTCCTGCGGGAACAGCTTCACCACCCGTTCGACGGTGAGCAGCGGCAAGATCCAGGCCGCGACCTGCAACAAGTGCCACCCGTTCTACACGGGCAAGCAGCGCATCCTCGACACCGGCGGCCGCGTCGCCAAGTTCAAGGCGCGCTACGCCAAGGTCAAGGACAAGGCCAAAGGCGGCAAGTAGACCCATGGCGAAGCTTGCGAGCCATGCGTTAGCCCGGAAAGCGCGGCGCTCGTGTCCCGGACACGGGCGCCGCGCTTTCGTCTCCGCCTCCGGCCTTTCGAAAGGACCACCATGACCACCGTCGCCGACAACCGACTGGCCTCGCTGCTGGCCGAGTACGCCGACCTCGAGGCCCAGATGGGCGACCCCGAGCTGCACGCCGACCCGGCGCAGGCCAAGCGGGTCGGCCGCCGCTACGCGGAGCTGACCCCGATCGCGAAGACCGCCGCCGAGATCGAGGACGCCAAGGGCGACCTCGAGACCGCCGAGGAGCTGGCCGGGGAGGACTCCGAATTCGCCGAGGAGGCCGAGCGGCTGCGCAAGCTCGTCCCCGAGCTCGAATCCAAGCTCGGGGAGCTGATGATCCCGCGCGACCCCGACGACTCCAAGGACGTCATCATGGAGATCAAGGCCGGCGCGGGCGGCGAGGAGTCGGGCCTGTTCGCCGACGACCTCATGCGCATGTACCAGCGCTACTTCGAGCGCCGGGGCTGGGCGGTGGAGACTCTCGAGAAGGTGCCCACCGACCTGGGCGGGATCAAGGACTCCTCGATCGCGGTGCGCACCAAAGGCACGCCCGAAGGCGGCAACGGCGTGTGGTCCCGCATGAAGTTCGAGGGCGGGGTCCACCGCGTCCAGCGCGTCCCGGTCACCGAGTCGCAGGGCCGCGTCCACACCTCGGCCGCGGCCGTGGTGGTCATGCCCGAGGCCGAAGAGGTCGACGTCGAGCTGAACATGCACGAGGTCCGGATCGACGTCTACCGGTCGTCGGGACCGGGCGGCCAGTCGGTCAACACCACCGACTCGGCGGTCCGGCTCACCCACGAGCCGACCGGCATCGTCGTGACCTCGCAGAACGAGAAGAGCCAGCTCCAGAACAAGGAGGCCGCCCTCCGCGTCCTGCGCGCCCGCCTGTTCGCCAGGCAGCAGGAGGAGGCCGAGGCCGCCGCCGGCGAGGCCCGCCGGTCCCAGGTCCGCACCGCCGACCGGTCCGAGCGCATCCGGACCTACAACTTCCCGCAGAGCCGGATCACCGACCATCGCATCGGGTTCACCGCCTACAACCTCGAGCAGGTCATGAACGGCGAACTCGACGAGCTGCTCGACGCGCTCGCGGCCGCTGACCGGGCCGAGCGCATGGGCACATGAGGGCCGCCCCCAGCCGGGTCCCGGGCCGGTGGGCCCGGTGACCGGCCCAGGCTGGCCCGAGGTCATCGCCGAGGCGGCCCGGCTCCTGGAGCGGGCCGGAGTGGCCTCCCCCCGCGTCGACGCCGAACTCCTGGCCGTCCATGTCTCAGGCCAGGCCCGTGCGGTCCTGCTCGCCGCCGACCCGCCCGACCCGGAGCGGATCGCCCGGTTCGAGGCGCTGGTCACCCGCCGCTGCGAACGCGTCCCGCTCCAGCACCTGACCGGCTCGGCGCCCTTCCGCTACGGCGAGATCGCCGTCGGACCGGGCGTGTTCGTGCCCCGACCCGAGACCGAGCTGCTGGTCGACTGGGCCCTGGAGCACCTGCCCCGAGGCGGTCTGGTCGTCGACGCCTGCTCCGGCTCGGGCGCCATCGCCCACGCCGTCGCCACCGAACGGCCCGACTCGCTGGTGTGGGCCGTCGAGCACGACCCCGACGCCTTCGAGTGGACCGAGGCGAACCTGCACGATACCGGCGCGACCGCCGTCCTCGCCGACGCGGTCGCCGCCGCCACGCTCGCCGAGGTCGACGGCACCGTCGACCTCGTGGTCGCCAACCCGCCGTACGTGCCGTTCGACATCGAGGTCGCCCCGGAGGTCAGATTCGACCCGTCGGGCGCGGTGTACGCCGACGAGGTCGGCCTGGCGGTCATCCAGCCGCTGGCCGTGCGCGCCGCCCGCTGGCTCAGGCCCGGCGGCTGGTTCGGCTTCGAACACGACGACTCCCACCACCGGGCCGCCCCCGAGATCCTGCGAGTCTCGGGCTTCACCGACGTGGCCGTCCACGAAGACCTGGCGGGCCGACCGCGCTTCTCAACCGGAAGGCTAGGCTTGTCGCCGTGAGGCTGTTCAACTGCACGAAGACCAAAGACCGCACCACCGGGCTCAGGTCCGCCGCCCGGGCCGTCAACGGCGGCAAGCTCGTGGTGCTGCCCACCGACACCGTCTACGGCATCGGCTGCGACGCGTTCAGCCACGCCGGCGTCCGCGCGCTCCTGGCCGCCAAGGGGCGGGGCCGCGACATGGCCCCGCCGGTGCTCATCGGCTCCAAGCGGGCCCTCGACGGCATCGCCTCGGACCTGTCGGCGGCGTCCAAGGAGCTCATCGAGGCCTTCTGGCCCGGGGCGCTCACCGTCGTCGTGCGCTACAACCCCACCCTGACCTGGGACCTCGGCGACACCGGCGGGACGGTGGCGGTGCGGATGCCGCTGCACCCGCTCGCCCTCGAACTGCTGAAGGACACCGGCCCGATGGCGGTGTCCTCGGCCAACAAGTCCGGGCGGCCGCCGGCCGCGACCGCCGCCGAGGCCAAGGAGCAGCTCGGGGCGGACGTCACCGTCTACCTGGAGGCCGGCCCCTCCGAGGAGAACGTCCCCTCGACCATCGTCGACTGCGTGGCCGAGCCGCCGCAGGTCCTGCGCGAGGGTGCGCTGACGGTCGAGCAGATCCGCAAGATCGTTCCCGAGGTCCGCGACTCCGACGGCTACGGCCCGGGGGAGCGGCCCGAGGACACCGAGCCCGAGGAGTTCCCCGAGGAGGAGCTGGGGGGCGAGGGATGAGCCCGTCTCCCGCCGCCGCCCCCACCGGAGTGAACGCTGTGTTTTGTGTCCTGCACGTCTGCACCGGCAACATCTGCCGCTCGCCGATGTCCGAGCGCATCCTCGACGGCCTCACCGGCGACGAGGTCTACAACCACGGCGTCGGCACCTCCGACTTCCACCAGGGCGAGTCGATGCACGCCAACTCCCGCCTCGAACTGATCGACCGCGGCTTCGAACCCGACGGCCACCGAGCCCGCCGCATCGAACGCGAGCACGTGGAGAGCTCGGACCTCATCCTGGTCGCCACCGCCGGCCACCTCGAATACATCGCCGAACGCTTCCCGGAGGCGCTCGACCGCACCTTCCCGGTCCGCCAGTTCGGGCGCATCGCCGCGGACGCGCTGCAGCGCCGCACCGCCGACCCGGCCGGCGGCGACCTCCAGACCCGCGCGAAGGCCCTGGTCGCGGAGGCCGCACAGCGGCGCGGCGAGTACCCCGAGGAGGACCTGGCCGACCCCTGGGGCCTGGGCAGGGCCAGCTACACCGACATCGCCGACCAGCTCACCGCGGCCCTCGAACCGGTCGCCGAGGCCCTCGAAGAGTCCCGGTGAAGACCTCCCGCGGCTTCCTCAAACCCTGCTTCGCCGTCTCGGGCGCCGCGCTGCTCGCCGCCGCCGCCATCGGCCTGATCCTCGACGGCGCGGACGCCGCCGCCGGAGCCGCGTCCGGCGTCGCACTCGCCGCGCTCGGCTTCGCCGGGTCGGTATGGGCCGTCATCGGCGCCGAGAAAATTGATATTCGTCTCACCCTGCCCGTGGCCTTGGTCACGTACGTGGTCAAGCTGATGCTCTTCGCAGCGGTCCTCGGAGTGGTGCGGTTCAGCGGATGGGAGGCGCTGTGGCCGATGGCGTTCGGCATCATCGGAGGCGCCGTCACCTGGCTGACGACCCAGGGAATCTGGCTTTATCGGGCCAAAATCCCCTATATCGAACTCGACGAGCGCGCCTGATCGCCTTGCGGGCGTTGTTTCATTGAGGTTGACAAACCCGCACCGGTGCTGCTCACCTGTGCGAGCCCGGCGGGCGCTTTCCGCCCAGTTCCTGTTAGAGTTCATCGCGACATGGCCGACAGGAAATCCCCGGATGATCAACCCCAGCCCGACGGCACGGAAATGGGTTGGCGTGCGCTGGGATATCTCTTGTCCGGCATCATCTTCTGGGGTGGTGCCGGTTATCTCGTCGACCTGTGGCTCGGACTGCCCAAAGTCGGGCTGATGGTAGGGATGCTTGTCGGTGCTGCAGCGGGTATGTACCTGCTGATCAAGCAGATGTCGAAGTTATTGACCGACATTGACTGAGAGGCGTGACTCGGTGACCGACTCAGCCAAGGTGCTGGCCTCAGACCTCCACTTCCCCCCGGGAACGGACAGCTTCAACTTCCGGGACTGGTTCGCGGGCTTGAGCGACACCGCGCTGGCCAACGTGTTCACGACCATCACCTTCGCGGTATGGCTCACCGTCGCCATCCTCATCGTGTTCTTCCTGTGGGCCTACCGCAAGCCCCGGATCGTGCCCACCAAGCGGCAGTGGCTCGCCGAATCGGCCTACGGCTTCGTCCGAAACACGGTCTCCATCGAGGTGCTCGGCAAGCGCCACGGAGTGCGCTTCGCCCCTTATCTGACGACCCTGTTCCTGTTCATCATCCTGATGAACTTCTGGGCCATCGTCCCGGCCGTGCAGATCTCCCCGAACTCGCACATCGCATTCCCCGCCACGCTCGGCATCCTGTCCTGGGCGATCTACAACTGGGTCGGCGTCAAGAAGCACGGCTTCCTCGGCTACCTGAAGGCGACCTGCGTGCCGCCCGGGGCGCCGGTGTTCATCTACCCCCTGCTGATCCCGATCGAGTTCCTGCAGAACCTCATCCTGCGGCCGGTCACGCTGGCCCTGCGACTGTTCGCGAACATGTTCGCCGGCCACCTCATCCTGCTGGTGTTCACCCTCGGGGGATTCGTCCTGCTCCAGTCGGACAACCTGCTCATCCAGAGCGTCTCGGTCGTGTCCTGGGCCTTCGCCATCGCGATGACCTTCTTCGAGCTCATCGTCATCGCCCTGCAGGCCTACGTCTTCACCCTGCTGACGGCCCTCTACATCCAGGGATCCCTCGCGGACGAGCACTGAGGGCTCGCACCGCCCCTACGTGAAGTTTTCGAATTGAACAAATCGTGCGCGTGACGGTCACGCCACGCTGACACCTAGGAGAAAAGCCATGGAAGGCAGCGTCAACGTCATCGGTTACGGCCTCGCCGCGATCGGCCCCGGTATCGGTGTTGCCCTCGTCTTCGCCGCGTGGATCACCGCCACGGCCCGGCAGCCCGAGTCGGCCGGCATCACCCGCCCGATGCTGTTCATGGGCTTCGCGCTGGTCGAGGTTCTGGCCCTGTTCGGCCTGGTTCTCGCCTTCGTCCTGCCCGTATAGCCGAACCTTAAACGGAGCGATCATGATTCACGCCGCCGAAGGAGGGGCCGGGATCCTCATCCCGGTCTGGCAAGAGATCGTCGTAGGGGCGATCGCCTTCGGTCTGCTGTGCTACGTGCTGATGAAGTTCGTCTTCCCCCGTATGGAGAAGACGTTCGAGGCACGGGTAGACGCGATCGAAGGAGGGATCGAGCGGGCCGAGCGGGCTCAAGAGGACGCCGACCGCACCCTCGAGGAGTACCGCCGCAAGCTCGCCGGCGCCCAGGAAGAGGCCGCGGCCATCCGCGACGAGGCCCGTGCCGACGCCGTCGCCGCCAAGGAGGAGATCCTGACCGGCGCCCGCGAAGAGGCCAACCGCATCATCGCGGCCGGACACGCCCAAGTCGAGGCCT
Organism: Glycomyces xiaoerkulensis; assembly: GCF_002798405.1. Taxonomy (GTDB): domain Bacteria; phylum Actinomycetota; class Actinomycetes; order Mycobacteriales; family Micromonosporaceae; genus Glycomyces; species Glycomyces xiaoerkulensis. The sequence continues at coordinate 202,338 of NZ_PGGV01000029.1, forward strand.
CCCGCCAGCAGCTCGTCCGCGAGCTGCGCAGCGAGGTCGGCAACCTGGCCGTGGACCTGGCCGGGAAGATCATCTCCCAGCGGCTGGCCGACGACGACTCCGTGGAGCGCACCGTCGACCAGTTCCTCGCCGAGATGAGCGATGAGCCCGAAGCGAGCGGAGCGCGCTGATGTCGACGACTGGACGCGAAAGCATCGAGGCCGGCCGCGCCACCCTGGAGGCGTTCGCCGCCGGGGCCGGGGCCGAGCAGCTCACCGAGTGCGGCGAGCAGCTGCTGGAAGTGACGCGGTTCCTCGTCGACCAGCCTCGGCTGCGTCGCGCCCTGTCCGACCCCGCCCGTGAGGCGGACGACCGGGAGGGCCTGGCCCGGCGACTGCTCGCCGACCAGGTCGGCGAGGCCGCGGCCGACATCGCGGCCACGCTGGTGCGAGGCCGCTGGGGCACGCCCGCCGAACTCGTCGACGGATGCGAGCAGCTCGCCGTGGCGTCGCTGCTGTCCGCCGGCTCCAAGCAGGGCGCGCTGGCCGACATCGAGGACCAACTGTTCCGATTCGGGCGCCTGGTTGACGGTGATGCCGAACTGTCGTCAGTATTGGATGCGACCGGATCCGACCCGCGGGGCCGGGCCGTCCTGGTCGAGCGCCTGCTCGACGGCAAGGCCGAACCGGTGATGATCGAGTTGGCGGCCGCCGCGTGCTACGGCATCGGCGGACGCAGCTTCCACGCTTCGCTGGACCACCTGGTCGAGGCCGCCGCTGCGGCCCGCGATGAGGCAGTGGCCTACGTCACCGTGGCGGTGCCGCTCGACGAGCCCGGGGAGCGCAAGCTCGCCGCCAAGCTCAGTCTCATCTACGACCGCCCGGTCGGAGTGAAGGCCACCGTCGATCCGGAGATCGTCGGCGGCATCCGGGTCCAGGTCGGATCGGACCTGTGGGACGGCACCGTCTCCCGCCGCCTCGACGAGGCCCGCCAAGCTTTGGCCGGACGCTGAGATCCAGCCGGTAACTGAGAAGAAAGAATTGAGGGATACGTTCAGATGGCTGAATTGACCATCTCCTCCGATGAGATCCGTAGCGCGCTCGACGACTACGTCTCGTCGTACCGGCCGGACGTCTCGCGCGAAGAGGTCGGTACCGTCACCCGCGCCGGCGACGGCATCGCCTTCGTCGAGGGCCTGCCCTCGACCATGGCCAACGAGCTGCTCGAATTCGAGGGCGGCGTGATGGGCCTGGCCCTGAACCTCGACGTCCGCGAGATCGGCGCCGTCCTCCTGGGCGACCCGGTCAAGGTCGCCGAGGGCCAGACGGTCAAGCGCACCGGCAGGGTCCTCTCCGTGCCGGTGGGCGACAAGTTCCTCGGCCGCGTGGTGGACGCACTGGGCAACCCCATCGACGACCTGGGCGAGATCGAGGCCGAGGAAAGCCGCGAGCTCGAGCTCCAGGCCCCCGACGTCATGAGCCGCCAGCCGGTCGAAGAGCCGGTCGAGACCGGCATCAAGGCCATCGACTCGATGACCGCGATCGGCCGGGGCCAGCGCCAGTTGATCATCGGCGACCGCAAGACCGGCAAGACCCAGGTCTGCATCGACACCATCATCAACCAGCGCGCCAACTGGGAGTCCGGTGACCCGAAGAAGCAGCTTCGCTGCATCTACGTGGCCATCGGCCAGAAGGGTTCGACCGTCGCCGGCGTCAAGGCGATGCTCGAGGCCCACGGCGCGATGGAGTACACCACCATCGTCACCGCCAACGCGGACGAGCCGGCCGGTCTGAAATATCTGGCCCCCTACACCGGGTCGGCCATCGGTCAGCACTGGATGTACCAGGGCAAGCACGTCCTGATCGTCTTCGACGACCTGTCGAAGCAGGCCGAGGCCTACCGGACGGTGTCGCTGCTGCTGCGCCGCCCGCCCGGCCGCGAAGCCTTCCCCGGCGATGTGTTCTACCTGCACTCCCGCCTCCTGGAGCGCTGCGCGAAGCTGTCTGACGACATGGGCGGCGGCTCCCTCACGGGGCTGCCGATCATCGAGACCAAGGCCGGCGACATCTCGCAGTTCATCCCGACCAACGTCATCTCGATCACCGACGGCCAGGTGTTCCTGGAGGAGGGCCTGTTCAACTCGGGCGTCCGTCCCGCGATCAACGTGGGCACGTCCGTCTCCCGTGTCGGCGGCTCGGCCCAGCCCAAGGGCATGCGGTCGGTCGCCGGTTCGCTGCGACTCGACCTGGCGCAGTACCGCGAGCTGGAGGCGTTCTCGGCCTTCGCCTCGGACCTGGACGCGGCCTCCCGGGCCCAGCTCGACCGCGGCCTCCGCATGGTCGAACTGCTCAAGCAGGGGGCGGCCGAGCCGCTCCCGATGGGCGAGGCGACCGCCTCCATCTGGGCGGGCGTCGCCGGCGAGATCGACGACATCCCGGTGGGCGAGGTCCGGCGCTTCGAGACCGAGTTCCTCTCCTACCTGCGGTCCAACCACGCCGACGTCATCGCCACGCTCGGCGAGGGCAAGACCAAGGTCGAAGGCGACATCGAGCAGTCCCTCAAGAGCGCGATCGCCAAGTTCAAGCGGATGTTCAAGGCCGCGGCCGACGACGTCCACGTGAGCGACGAGGCGGAGGACGCGCTCGAGGGCGAGGTCGACGTCGAGACCGTCAAACGCGTCAAGAAGGGTTAGCCATGTCAGCGCAGCTTCGAGTGCTGCGGCAGCGGCTCAAGTCCACCCAGTCCATCAAGAAGATCACCAAGGCGATGGAACTGGTGGCCACGAGCCGCATCGCCAAGGCGCAGGAACGGGTGGAGGCGTCGATGCCGTACGCCCGCGCGATGACGGGCGTCATGACGTCCCTGGCGTCCAACGCCTCGATCGACCACCCGCTGCTCCAACCGCGCAAGAACCCGCGGCGCGCCGGCGTGCTGCTGGTGACCTCCGACAAGGGCATGTGCGGGGCCTACAACGCCAACGCGATCAAGACCGCCGAGCAACTGGTCACCCGCCTCACCGAAGAGGGCAAGGTGCCGGTCCTGTACGTCACCGGACGCAAGGGCGTGGCGTACTACCAGTTCCGCGACCGCCCGATCGAGGCGTCGTGGACCGGGTTCTCCGAGCAGCCGAAGGTCGCCGACGCCCGGGAGATCACCCGGACCCTGCTCGAAGCGTTCATGGCCGGCGCCGACGACGAGGGTGACGATCCGGGCGAAGACGGTATCCTCGGAGTGGACGAACTGCACATTGTCCACACCCGCTTCGTGTCGCTGCTGACGCAGAGCCCGGAGCCGCGCCGGATGGCGCCGCTCGAGGTCGAAGAGGTGGAGCAGCACGAGCTCGACGAGCACGTGCTGCTGCCGGACTACGAGTTCGAGCCGAACCCGGAGGCACTGCTGGACGCGCTGCTGCCGAAGTATCTGACGACTCGCATCTACGCGGCGCTCATCGACGCCGCCGCCAGCGAGTCGGCGTCGAGGCGGCGGGCCATGAAGGCCGCGACCGACAATGCCGATGAGATGATCAAGACCCTGCGGCGGAGCGCGAACGCGGCGCGGCAGGCGGCGATCACGCAGGAGATCAGCGAAATCGTGGGTGGGGCCAGTGCCCTTTCCGCCGCAGGAAGAGAGTGACGATGACTGACACTGATGGAGTGGGGCGCGTCGTACGGGTCATCGGGCCGGTCGTCGACGTAGAGTTCCCGCGCAATGCCATGCCGGAGATCTTCAACGCGCTGCACGTCGACATCGACTACGGCGGCGAGAAGAAGCAGCTCACCATGGAGGTCGCCCAGCACCTGGGCGACAACCAGGTCCGCGCGATCTGCATGGCGCCGACCGACGGCCTGGTCCGCGGCACCGAGGTTCGCGACACCGGCGGCCAGATCTCGGTCCCGGTCGGCGACGGCATCAAGGGCAAGGTCTTCAACGCCATCGGCGACTGCCTCAACCTCAAGGAGGGCGAGGAGCTGCAGGCCGAGGACCGCTGGGAGATCCACCGCCACGCGCCCGAGTTCGCCGACCTGGAGCCGAAGACCGAGATGCTGGAGACCGGCATCAAGGTCATCGACCTGCTCGCCCCGTACGTCAAGGGCGGCAAGATCGGCCTGTTCGGCGGCGCCGGCGTGGGCAAGACGGTGCTCATCCAGGAGATGATCATCCGCGTCGCCCAGAACTTCGGCGGCTCCTCGGTGTTCGCCGGCGTCGGCGAGCGCACCCGCGAGGGCAACGACCTCATCCTCGAGATGGACGAGTCGGGCGTGCTCGACAAGACCTCGCTGGTGTACGGCCAGATGGACGAGCCTCCGGGTGTGCGTCTCCGCGTGGCCCTGTCGGCGCTGACGATGGCCGAGTACTTCCGGGACGTCAAGAACCAGGAAGTGCTGCTGTTCATCGACAACATCTTCCGGTTCACCCAGGCCGGTTCCGAGGTCTCGGCCCTGCTGGGCCGCATGCCCTCGGCGGTGGGCTACCAGCCGACCCTGGCCGACGAGATGGGCGAGCTGCAGGAGCGGATCACCTCGCTGCGCGGCAAGGCCATCACCTCGATGCAGGCGGTGTACGTCCCCGCCGACGACTACACCGACCCGGCGCCGTTCACCGCGTTCACCCACCTGGACGCGACCACGAACCTGGAGCGGAAGATCTCCGACAAGGGCATCTACCCGGCGGTCGACCCGCTGGCGTCGAACTCCCGCATCCTCGAACCCGAGGTGGTCGGCAGCGAGCACTACTCCGTGGCCAGCCAGGTGAAGCAGATCCTGCAGAAGTACAACGAGCTGCAGGACATCATCGCGATCCTCGGCATGGATGAACTGTCTGAAGAGGATAAACTGACGGTGGGCCGGGCGCGCCGCATCGAGCGGTTCCTGTCGCAGAACACCTACGCCGCGAAGCAGTTCACCGGCATGGAGGGCTCCTTCGTCCCGGTCAAGGAGACCGTCGAGGCCTTCAAGAAGATCGCCGAAGGGGAGTACGACCACTTCCCCGAGCAGGCCTTCTTCATGTGCGGCGGCCTCGAGGATCTGCACCGCAACGAAGAGCAACTCCGCAAGAAGTCCTGACCCTCGCGGAGCGAGCGTTCCGGCCCCCGGACCCCGACGGTCCGGGGGCCGGCTTGGCTCCGGGGCACTCCGGTCCGGCCGCGGCCTCCGTGTTCACCTGGTGTTTTCCTGCTAGCCTCGGCTGATGCGCGACCACCTTCCAAACCCCGAGGCAGGGACTCCCATCGCGCCGTTCCCGCCCGCCACCAGCGTCGTCCACGTCGGCCCGCACAAGACCGGCACGACCGCCGTGCAGGCCTCGATGCACGCGGCCAGGGAGCGGCTCGGCGAGCACGGCGTCCGGCTGCCCAGCCCGAAGCGGAACCCCGTCGACGAGGTACGAGAAGGGGTCGGTTCCAACCCCCGGGACCCGGCCCGACCGGCCTGGTCCCGCCTGGTCGCGCAGTTCGCCGAGAACGACGACCGCGTCGACGTCGTCAGCAGCGAATTCTTCGCCGACGCCGATGACAGGGCCTGCCGGCGCGTGGTCTCGGATCTCGGTGGTCCGCAGGCCCACGTCCTGATCACGCTGCGGCCCCTGGCCAAGATCATGCCCTCCCAGTGGCAGCAGCACGTCCAGAGCGGCATGCACACCCCCTACGAGGAATGGCTGGCCGAGCTGCTGCGCCCGGACACCGACGACCGGGCCTCCGCGATCTTCTGGCACCGGCACCGCCACGACGCCTTCGTCGAACGCTGGACCGCCGCGGCCGACCCCGAGCGGGTCACCGTCCTGGTCGTCGACGACTCGAAGCCCGAGAGGCTCCTGCGCGACTTCGAGGCGATGCTCGGCCTGCCCGAGGGGACCCTCCGCAACGAGAAGAACGCCACCAACCGGTCCCTGACCGCCGGCGAGACCGAGGCGATCCGGCGGACCGCGGCCGCCTTCGAGCAGCGCCAATGGCCCAAGGAGCTGTTCCGCGAGTACATCCGCTACGGCGTGGTGCCCCGCATCAAGACCAACCGCAAGCCCGGCCCCGGAGAGGCCAAGATCGCCACGCCCGCATGGGCGCTCGACCGGGCCGCCGAGATCGGCGCGGAGATGGCCGACCGCATCGCCGCCTCCGGCGTGCGGGTGATCGGCGACCTCGGTGTGCTGCGCGGCGACGACATCAAGGCCGCCGAGCCCGGCGAGCCGCTGATCGACCCGGAAGCCACCGTCCAGGCGATCGTCGCCTGCATGAACGTCGCGATGAAGCACTACGACGCCACCGCGCCGCGGCCCGAGGCCGAACCGGAGCCCGGGGGCGCCCGGGACTCCCTGCTGCGCATCGTCACCCAGCGGGCCCGAGGCCGCCTGTCGCGGAACCGAGCCAAGCGCTGACGGCGGCCCGGCGCCCTTCCTCGATTCGGTGGGGCCGCATCCGAACGATCGGCGAACGAGCCGCGAAACGTCCGTTAAATGCCAAGTTCGTAGTGGATCCCGCTCGTAAAATCTCGCGGGTGAAGGATGCGCTTCGATATCCGCCACGAGCACATCCGGGAGACCTGTGAGCATCGCAACCGGGAGTCATGCCACCGAGTCCCGAGTGCCCCCGAACATCACGCCGTCGGTGGAGCCGAAGCTCCCGAAGTCGGCGTTCCGTCCCGACATCGAGGGCCTGCGTGCAATCGCGGTCGGCTTGGTGGTGCTCGGGCACGCCGGGTTCCCGTATCTGGACGGCGGATATGTCGGTGTCGACGTCTTCTTCGTGATCTCGGGATTCTTGATCACGTCGCTGCTGCTGCGGGAGCTGGCCGATACCGGGCGGATCTCGGTGGCCGGGTTCTACGCCCGCCGCGCCACCCGATTGCTGCCGATGGCCGCGACCGTCATCGTCGCCACGCTGGCGGCCTCCTGGCTCTGGCTGGCACCGACCCGCTTCCAGGCGATCGTCGGTGACGCCCTCTCGAGCTCCCTGTACTTCGTGAACTACCGGTTGGCGTTCGAGGGGACGCAGTATCTGAACGCCGATGAGGCGCCGTCGCCGTTTCAGCATTTCTGGTCGCTGGCGGTCGAGGAGCAGTTCTACCTGATCTGGCCGCTGCTGCTGATGGCGGTGGCGCTGATCCTCCGCGACCGGCGGGAGCTGATCCGCGACGGTCTCGCCGTAGTGCTGATCGTGATCACCGGCGCGACGTTCGCGGCCGGCGCGGTCCTGACCGAAGCCGATCCGGTGTGGTCGTACTTCGGGCTGCACACGCGCGGCTGGGAGTTGGCCATCGGTGCGCTCGTCGCCGTTGCCGCCGGTGTCCTCGTCAAGACCCCACGTACCATCGCGGCGCTGCTGATGTGGGGAGGCCTGGCGGCGATCGTCTGGGCGGCGTTCAACTACGGAGATGCAACGATCTTTCCCGGGATCGCTGCGGCGGTGCCGGTGCTGGGGACGGCGGCGGTGATCGCGGGCGGCTGCGCTGCCCCGCGCCTCGGCGCGGGCGGCATGTTGAGCCTCCCGGCGTTCCAGGTGCTGGGGAAGCTCTCGTACGGTCTGTACCTGTGGCACTGGCCGGTGCTCATGATCGGCCCGGCCGCGCTCGACATGCAGCCGACCGTGCGCCTCAACCTGGTGCTCGCGGCGGCGGCGCTCGGCATCACCGCCGTCACCTACGAGGTGGTCGAGAACCCGGTGCGGTTCGCGAAGTTCCTCAAACGCCGACCTCGACGCGGCATCGGCCTCGGAGCGGCCCTGACAGCATGCACGGCCGCCCTGGCGCTCACGGCCGGAGCGTTGCTCGCCCCCCAGAACCTCGGCGACGGCGAACCGGTCGCCACGCCGGAGGTCGACACGGTCGAAGAGCTCAACGATCTGATCCGGGAGTCGGCCGCCTACCACGGCACACCGTCGAATCTGACCCCGCCGCTCGAGGCCGCCGACGACCTCGCCGAGATCTACGAGAACGGCTGCAACACCTACATGCGGGACACCGAGGTAAAGGCCTGCAAGTTCGGCGAAGTCGGCGCCGACACGAAGGCTGTGCTGTTCGGCGACTCGCACGCCGCCTCCTGGTTCCCGGCCTTGAACCTGCTGGCCGAGGACAACGACTGGGAGCTGACCCTCCACACCAAGAGCGCCTGCCCGGCCCCCATGGTCGCCAAGAACGTCTCGGACCTGGGCGGCCGGTACCACGAGTGCGATCAGTGGCGCGACGACGCGATCGACCGCATCCTCGCCCAGAAGCCGGACCTGATCGTGGTGGGAACCAGCGAGAGCAACAACCCGGTCACCCCGGAGGGCGGCGACTCCGAACAGGTGTGGTTGGACGGATGGCGGGAGACCCTCGAACTCCTGGCGGGCAGCGGCGCCCGGATCGTGCTTCCGTCCAACCCGCCGAAGTTCGAATCGTCCGTGCCCGACTGCGTCTCGGCGAACCTCGACGATCCCTCGGTGTGCGGCGGCGCTGCGAGCGAGTTGATCGTCAACCGCGGACGCGAGCAGCGGGTACTGGAGATGGCCGAGAGCCTCGGCGTGCATACGATCGACACCGAGGACTGGTTCTGCGCCGACGACTTCTGCCCGGTCATCGTCGGAAGCATGCTGGCGTTCCGGGACTCCCACCACTTCAACACCACCTACTCCGAGTACCTGGCCCCGGTCCTGGCCGCGGAGCTGCCCGAGATCGAATAGGGAAGCGTGAATGGCCGTCTCAACCTCCACCCAAGCCGCCGAGACCCGGACCGGGCGCGATCCGGAACCGCCCCGGCGACCGAGCAAGTCGGCGTTCCGTCCCGACATCGAGGGCCTGCGTGCGGTCGCGGTGGGCCTGGTGGTGCTCGGGCACGCCGGGTTCCCGTATCTGGACGGCGGTTATGTCGGTGTCGACGTCTTCTTCGTGATCTCGGGGTTTCTGATCACGTCGCTGCTGCTGCGGGAATTGAACGGGACGGGCCGGATCTCGGTGGCCGGGTTCTATGCCCGTCGCGCCACCCGATTGCTGCCGATGGCCGCGACGGTCACAGTCGCGACCCTGGTCGCCTCGTGGCTCTGGCTGGCACCGACCAGGTTCGCGGCGATCGCCGGTGACGCGCTGGCCAGTTCGCTCTATTTCGTGAACTACCGGTTGGCGTTCGAGGGCACCCAATACCTGAATGCCGATGAGGCGCCGTCGCCGTTTCAGCATTTCTGGTCGCTGGCGGTCGAGGAGCAGTTCTATCTTGTATGGCCGCTCCTCCTCATTGCGGTGGCGCTGGTCCTGCGCGCGCGCCGCGACCTGATCCGCGACGGGCTCGCGGTCGTCCTGATCATGATCGTCGGCACCACCTTCGCCGTCAGCGCGCTGCAGACCCAAGCCGATCCGGTGTGGTCGTACTTCGGGCTGCACACGCGCGGCTGGGAGCTGGCGATCGGAGCGCTCGTGGCGGTCGCGGCCACCGCGCTGGCGCGAACACCGCGGCCGCTCGCGGCGCTGCTGATGTGGGGCGGCCTGGCGGCGGTCGTGTGGGCGGGGTTCAACTACGGCGACTCGACCGTGTTCCCCGGGATCGCTGCGGCGGTGCCGGTGCTGGGGACGGCGGCGGTGATCGCGGGCGGCTGCGCAGCCCCGCGCCTCGGCGCGGGCGGCATGTTGAGTCTGCCGCCGTTCCAGGTGCTGGGGAAGCTCTCGTACGGGTTGTATCTGTGGCACTGGCCGGTGCTCATGATCGGCCCGTCCGCACTCGGACAGGAACCGTCGGTCAGACTCAACCTGGTACTCGCGGCGGCGGCGCTCGGCATCACCGCCGTCACCTACGAGGTGGTCGAGAACCCGGTGCGGTTCGCGAAGTTCTTCAAGCGGCGGCCCTGGCGCGGCATCGGCCTCGGAGTGGCGCTGACGGGCGGTTCGGCCGCGATCGCCATCGGAGCGGGTCTGCTCTTCGCCCCGCAGGCCACCGGCGGCGCGGACCCGGTCGCGACCCCCGAGGTGGACACCGTCGAGGAACTCAATCGGCTCATCGGCGACTCGCTCGAGCGCGAGGGCACGCCGTCGAACCTGGCGCCGCCGCCCCTCGATGCCAAGAGCGATCTGCCCGAGGTCTACGCGACCGGCTGCCACGCCGAGACCGAGCAGACCGAGGTCGACCCGTGCGTCTACGGTCATGCGGGCGCCGATACGCGGGTCGTGCTGTTCGGCGACTCGCACGCCGCCTCCTGGTTTCCGGCGCTCCGGGAGCTGGCCGAACGGAACGGCTGGGAGCTGACCTCGTACACCAAGAGCGGGTGCCCGGCGCCGATGATCATCAAGAACGCCCGCGATCTCGGTGGCCGGTACCACCAGTGCGAAGGGTGGCGAGAGGCCGCGATCGAGCGGATCGTCGGCGACCGGCCGGACCTCGTCGTCGTCGGGTCCAGCGAGGGCAATACGCCCATCACAGAGGACGGTGAATCGGTCGCCCAAGCCTGGGTGGACGGCTGGAGGGCCACGCTCGAACGGCTCCAGGAGAGCGGGGCCGAGATCGTGCTGCCGTCGAACCCGCCGAGCTTCGGAGTGAACGTGCCCGACTGCGTCTCCGAGAACCTCGACGACCCGTCGGTGTGCGGGGGACCGGCGAACGAACTGATCCGCCGCGGCGAGCGCGAGCAGCGGGTACTGGAGATGGCCGAGAGCCTCGGCGTGCACACGATCGACACCGAGGACTGGTTCTGCGCAGGCGGCACCTGCCCGGTGATCGTCGGCAACATGCTCACCTTCCGCGACTCGCACCACTTCAACGCGACGTACTCGGAGTTCCTGGCCCCGGTCCTGGCCGGAGCGCTGCCCGACATCGACTTATCGCAATGCCGTTCAGTTAGGGGCCGGCGATGACGCTGATGTCGAGGGTGGCTTTGTAGGTTCGGCGGTCGACCGGGCCTTTGGCTCGGTGTTTGGAGATCGCGCGTTTGACCACGCGGGGCGCGGTTCGCAGCCTGCGTCCGGGCAGCAGGTACTGGTGCACCTGCCGCCCGATCAGGCCGGTGAGGTCGATGGCCTCGTCGTCGACGATGTTCTCGGCTCGGGTGAGCTGGTCGCGTGCGGCCTCGACACCCGGCCCACAGCCCTAACTGAACGACATTGCCGCTAAGCGGCGCATAAAAGGGGCGCTCGAGACTACGGATCAGATGCCGCGTCCGCGCCGGTGGAGGGCGGACATGACGGCGGGGACGCCGACGATGCCGGCCGCCGCGGCGGCGGCGACCGCCGCGCGCGGTTCGCTCGGGTTCGACCTGGTCGCCCGTAGCGCCCACCGCAGCGCCGCCCGGCGGTCGCCGATCGCGGCGTGCCAGCAGGCGAGCTGGCCGTAGACCCGGGCCGCGCCCTCAGGGCTGCCGTGGATCTCCGGGTGCCGCGCCAGGATCCACCGCAGCGAGGAGATCTTGGTGTCCCAGCGGGTCTCGAAATGCGAACCGGCCCAGTTGATGAGCGCGTACGGGGTGTCCACGTGCGCGATCGGGCGGCGCCTGGCCGCCCGCAGCAGCATGTCCCAGTCCTCGTTCTGGCTGCCGGGCGCGTCCTCGGCCACCAGTCCCAGCCCGCCCATGAGGGCCTCGCGCCGGAACAGGAAAGTCGAGGAGTGCAGCATCATCATCCGCGACCGCAGCAGGTCCGCGTGCCGCACCGTCGCCTGCCCGGCCACTCGCGAGTTCCGGCGCCCGCGGTAGTCGACCTCGATCGCGGCCGTGCACATCTCGGCCTCGGTGCCGAGGGCCGCGACCTGCGCGGTGAGCTTGCCCGGCAGCCATTCGTCGTCGTCGTCGAGGAAGGCGATCAGTTCGGTGCCGAGCTCGGCGATGCCGGTGTTGCGGGCCCCGGCCAGGCCGGGAGTGCGTTCGTTCTTCATCACCTTGACCGGCCGCTGTCCGCCGGAGGCGAGCTCCTCGTCGGGGGCGGCGCGGTCGAAGACGACGACCGTGTCGAGCTCACCGGGGTAGAACTGGGTGACCACCGAGCGGAGCGCCTCGCGCACCTGCCGGGGCCGGTCGTGGGTCGGGATCACGACTCCGACCGAAGGCCAGTCGCTCATTCGCCGCCTCCCTGCGAGTGCACCCGGCAGGCGTCGTCCGGGGCCGACCGCCCGTCGTCGGGTGCGGGTTCGTCTTCGTTGAGATAGCCGTAGCGGCCCAGCAGCGGCCGGGTCAGGGTCGACACCATCCGGCGGGTGCTCTCCGGCAGATCCTCGGCCCACGCCTCGTCGGTCCGGATGGGGATGCGGCCGACGGTGAACCGCATCGGGTTCCCGGCCGCCGAGTGGCTCGGGCCGAGGTCGGCCCAGCCCTCGCCGATGAAATTCAGGTCGGACTCGGCCAGGTCGAGCCCGCAGAACCGGGCGAGGGAGGCGATCACCTTGCGGGGGCGCTCGATGATGCGCTCGTAACGGACCCGCCGCACCGGCACGCCGCGCCGCGCCAGCAGGCTGAACGCGGCGTTCTGGGCGTTCCAGAGCATCGCGGCCTTCGTGGGGGAGTAGCGGGTCATCTGCTCGCCGGTGGGCGACTCGGGCCGGCGGACCTTCTTGGTCCAGGAGTAGGCCACGCCGCGGGAATCGCGCACCACGTGGAGGATGCGCAGGTCGATGTTCGGCGACCAGCGCAGGCAGTAGGCCAGCGAGGCGTGCTTGGAGGAGTCGACCACGACCCGGGCGTTCGTGTCGGCCGCCGCGGCGGCGTAGACGCGCTCGAAATAGGAAGCGTACTCGCGCACGAGCCGGTGCTGGTCGGTCGCGAGCTTCTTCCCGGCCAGCACCGGGATGTGCCGGGTCCGGTCCACGGTGGCTTTGAGGGCGGAGAGCCGCTCCACGTCGACCCGGTCCCAGGATCCGAAGGCGGCCTTGCCGATGCGCTGCCAGAACTCGCAGTGGGAGAAGGTCGCCCCGCAGGCGCACATCTCGTCGGCGACCAGGTCTCGTTCCCACAGGTGGGTGATCTCCCCCAGGGGCATGACGCCCGGCAACTGCCCGAGCAGGCGTTCCAGGAGCGTCGTGCCGCTGCGGCCCAGACCTCCGATGAACACCACCCGGACGGGGTTCTCGGACTGCTCGGCCGTGTCGGCGATCTTGGCGCTCACTGGTCGCTGCTCCCCGTTCTCGTCGTCGGTGCTCGTATGGGTAACGACTCTGGGTGGGGTGGGGGACACGCCCTGAGGTGAAAAATCCCGGAAAAGGCGGCGGATCGCCCTACCGTCTGATGGCATGGAGCGTTACGGCCCGATGCGGCTCGCTTGCCCGGACCGCCGGATGGAATCCCGGATCCGCGTGGGCGGCGTACGACTCGATCCGGTGACCGAACCCGAAGCCGTGGCCCGGGTGATGGCGGCCCTGGAGACCGGCCGCGGCGGCCACATCGTGACCCCCAACGTGGACATCGCCGCCGCGGCGAGGAAGAGTGCCGACCTGCGCGCACTGATCGACGCCGGCGATCTGGTGACCGCCGACGGCGCCCCGCTGGTGTGGGCCTCCAGACTGGCGGGCACGCCGCTGCCGGAGCGGGTGGCCGGGTCCGACCTGGTGTGGAGTCTCGCCGAGGCCGCCGCCGAGCGGGGCCTGCGGCTCGCGCTGCTGGGCGGCACTCCGGACAACGCGGCCCGGCCGACCGAGCGGGCCGCGACGGTTCTCGAACACCGCTTCCCGGGCCTGAAGGTGGTGGGCGCCTGGTGCCCGCCGATGGGCTTCGACCGTGACGACTCGCAATGGCGGTCCCTCGTCGCCCGCTTCGAGGCGGCCGCGCCCGATCTGGTCTACGCGGGCCTGGGCTTCCCGAAGCAGGAGCGCGTGATCGCCCGCCTCCGCGAGGCCGCGCCGCGGACCTGGTTCCTCGGCTGCGGCGCCGGCATCGACTTCCTGGCGGGCTACCGGCGCCGCGCCCCCGAATGGATGCGGCGCACCGGCACCGAATGGACCTACCGCCTGGCCTCAGAGCCCGGGCGCCTGGCCCGCCGGTACCTCCGCGACGATGTCCCCGAAGCGCTCCGGCTCCTGGCCGAGGCCGTCCGCGCCCGCCGCGCTGGCATTTCGTAGCCCATTCGGTCTACTGAAGGTATGAATGCAATGACTACCATCAAGGTCACCACGGATCTGCGAGACCGGATCGCGAGATTGGCTGAAAGTCGGCACTTGACGATGGCCGGAGCCGTCGAGCGCGCGATCGACGTGGGTGAGGAGGAAGAATTCTGGGCCAGGGCGAGGGCCGTCATGGGTACCGCCGCCGCTCGTGCGGATCTCCGGCGAGAAAACGAGCGGTTCGCGACGGTGCTGGAAGATGAACTCGAGCCGGAAGACTGGAGCGACCTGCTGTGAACCGAGGCGACATCTACCTGTGCGATTTCGGAGATCCGCTCGGACACGAGCAGGGCCACATGCGGCCCGCCGTGATCGTCTCACGTGATGAGATGGCGAGTTTCGGTATACCTGTAGTCGTACCAGTATCGAGAACCCGGAAGGAGTATCCGACCCATGTAGAGCTGGAGGAGGCCCTACCGGTCACGAGCTACGCCCAGTGCGAGCACCTGCGCACCGTTTCTACACGGCAGCTCATCAAGCATGCCGGCGCGGTCGACGGCGTGCAGATGCTCAAAATTGAACTCATCCTGCGCCGAATTCTCGGTCTAACGTGAGCCCTCAGCGCCGCCGGGCGATGTAGACGACGTCGGTCGCCCACTTCGACAGCGGCGAGGCCAGGGCCGCATCGACACCCCTGGCGAGCCACGAGACCGGTCGGCGGTAGCAGCCCCGGGTGAACAGGGAGAAGCCCTGTACTCCCACCAGATCGAAGCCGTGGCGGTCCAGCAGCTCGCGCATCTGCTCGTGCGACAGCTCCTGGAACCAGGTGCTCGTGTCCAACCGCCCGAACGTCTTCCGCAGGTGGCGCAGGGAACCGGCGTTCCCGTGGTTCTCCACCACCAGCAGCCCCGCGTCGGCGTCCGGCAGCGCGGTCGCGGCGAAGTCCATCAGCCGGTCCCGCAGCTCGTCGTTCACGTTGAGCACGAACCGGAAGGCCGTCACCAGCGCCGGACGGCTCGGCACCACCTCCGGGACCGCCTCGGCCGGACCCACCAGGTGCGCCATCCCCGGCGTGCCCAGTTCGCGGCCCTTCGCCAGCATCGCCTCCGAGGTGTCGTAGCCGTGCGAAACCGCCACCAGGCCCGCCAGCATCCGCGCCACCCGACCGGTGCCGCATGCGAAGTCGTGATGGACCGGCGGCACTTCGAACGCCGCGGGCACGAGCCCGCGCAGCCATCCGGCCTGACGGGAGCTCACGATCGACGAGAACGTGCCGGGCGCGTAGGTGCGCTCGGCGTACTTCTCGACCGCGTCCGGGTCCTGGAACACCTCGGTGTAATGGGTCGCCAACGGATTCCCCTAGTTCTCGATCCTGCGTCGATAGCGCAGCAGCGCCGCCGTCCACACTGCTCCCGCCGCCCCCAGGGCGGCCGGTGTCCACGGGGCGCCCAGCAGTCCGGCCGCCAGCGGCGCCGCGCCGAAGCCGACCGCGCAAGCGGCCAGCGAACGTCTGGTCAAAGCGCCGAACGGGTGCAGTCCGTAGGTCCGCCACAACTGCGCGAGTGGAATCAGATTATTCACCAGAACCGCCGCCGACCATGCGATCGCCGCGCCGACGACGCCGAGGGAAGGAATCAACGCCAGATTCAACGCCACGTTGACGGCGAGTGAAATCGAGACGTCGACCATCTGCCACCCGGTCCTGCCCGCCATCGCCAGCATCGAGTCGACCACCCCGCACGCCGAGGCGATCATCATGGCCGGCACCAGGATCCACACCACCGCGCGCGCCTGGCCGGTCACGTACTCGGAGCCGAACAGCCGCAGGTACCAGTCGGCGCACAGCCCCACCCCCAGGTATACCGGCCAGGTCAGGGCCACGATCCAAGCCGTGGACTCCTGGTAGATCCGCACCGCCGAGATCGGTTCCCCGTTCGACATCGCCGCGGCCGCCCGCGGCTGCACCGCCTGCCCGAGCGCGCCCGAGACGAGCTGGCCGACGATCACGAACCGCGTCGCCACCGTGTACACCGCGGCCGGACCGAGCCCGGCCAGCGCCGCCACCAGCACGATGTCCAGCCGCTGGAGCGCGATCTGGGCCACCCCGGCCGCCGCGCGCGGGGCGGTGAACGCCCAGAACGCCCGGGCGTCGATCCGGTCGGGGAAGCCGGGGTAGGCCGCCGGCATCAGCCGGTGCCGCCGGTGCAGGTACCACCCGGCGGCCGCGGCCGCCGGCAGGTACGGCAGCACCCACGCGGCGGTGACGGCGGTGGACGAGGCGGAGCCGCTGAGGGCGACCGCGATGAGCGCGGCCAACTGCGTCAGCGTGCGGCCCAGCTTGTCGATGGCGACCGTCGGCCCCATCAGCCGGTAACCGCGGGTCGCGGCCAGGAACGCCTCCATCGCCACCGCCGCCGGTACGAACCCGGCCACCAGTCGCACCAGGTCGGGCCTGGCGGCCATCGGAGCCGCCGCGAACAGCGCCGTCGCGGCCGCGCAGGAGGCGATCACGGTCGGCCACAACCCGATGCGCAGCGCCGATTCGATCGCCGCCTCGCGCCCCGCCCGGTGGAGCCTGGCCACCCAGTACACCAGCCCGGTGGGGGTGCCCAGGCGGGCCACGGCCCCGGCCACCAGGAACACCGACGTGACCGCGAAGAATCCGCCGGCCTGGGCCGGGGAGAGCACGACCGCGACCAGCCAGGTGATGACCAGGCCGCTGCCGCCCGCGACGGCGGCGCCGACCAGGTTGACCAGGCCGCCCCGTGCGGTCCCCCTCATGTCGGCGGCCGCGGTCCGCTCGCGCGGTCGGGCCGCTGTCAGCGCCTCCAACTCGGCGTCCCGCCCAACCAGTCGGCCAGCCGCGCGTCGTACGGCTCGAAGTGGTCGGTCAGGCGCCGCCGCAGCGCGTCCGGCATCGGGGACGGCCGGCCGCGGGCGTTGTGCCGGGAGAAGGCGAATTCGCCGATCCACGGCAGCCCGAGGAACCGCAGCACGCGCTCGAAGGCGTCTTCGGGGCGGGAGAAGAACTCCCCGGAGTCGAGCACCAGGAGCCGGTCGCGGCCCACCTGGTCGGCCAGCGGCTCCAGGTAGTCGGTGTAGCGGCCCCGTGCGAGGTAGGCGTGGTGCTGGTGGTCGAAGCTGTAGTGATCCGCGTCGGCGCGGAGCCGCTCCTCGACGCCGAACAGCCGGTCAGGTTCGGCTCCGATGGCGGTCTCGAAATCGTCGATGTCCTCGAATTCGCGGGCGATCTCGTGGGCGTGGTGGGACCAGGCCCGCTCCACCGGGTCGCGGACGAGCACGATCACCTTGACGCCCGGCAGGTCGCGGGCGAAGCGCGGCGCGGCCAGCGGGTGGTAGAGGTAGTACGGGCTCGACTCGAATCCGACCGGGACGAGTCCGGTGTGGTCGGCCGCGCGCTGCGCGGCGGCCTTGGTGGGGAAGTGCGCCCGGTACCAGGACAGGCCCCGCCGGTAGCCGGTGTCGAAGTAGTGGACTCCTTTGTGGAACACCGGCTTGAGCATGGCCGGATGCTGCGACAGGGCGCGGTACAACGACGTGGTGCCGCACCGCTGTCCGCCGCAGATCAGCAGCCCGGGGAGGATGCGGGAGGCCGCGGTCAGCCGCCCGAGGGTCCGGCTGGACCGGCCGACGACGGCCCTGACGGGAGTGGGAACCCGTTCTCTGATCATCCGCTCGCTCAATCGATGCTCCTAACAGTCCATAATGCTGATCGGTGGGTGCGGGGTCAGGTTTCTCGTTGCCTGGCGATGTGCCGCAGCAGGGTCGGCAACAGCCACTGGCCGAGGGCGCCGAGGGCCGCACCGGCCTGCTCGGCCCGGTCGCTCATGTAGCGCGCCGCGAGCTCCACCAGGTACAGCAGGCATGTCGGTTCCGATTCGGACGGCGCCACGCCCATCGGGGCCAGCACGGACGGCGCCCGCGCGACCAGCAGCAGCACCGCGGTGGTGGGGTCGACCCGGTGGGTGACGATGTCGTCCTGGAGCCGGTAGTGGACCGCGTCGAATCCGTACGGCACGCCGGTCTCGAACCGCTCCAGGTCCCACAGGTAGACGGCCTCGGCCGCCTCGCAGGTGTTCCAGGGCGTCCAGTCCCCGTGCCACGACCCGAACGTCAGCTCCAGGGCGCCGTATCGGTCCAGCAGGGTCTGCCCGGCCGCGCTCAGGGTGGCGGCGTCGGGTTCGCCGCGCAGGCCGAGCCGTTTGAGGCGCTCGCGCAGCCGGGCGGCGTAGTCGGACTCGGCCAGCGGTGAGCGTTTGAGCCGGTCCACCGCGGCCAGTTCCCGCATCGCCTCGACGCGCCGGGCCGGGCTGGAGTCGACCGGCTCGGTCCAGGCCGGGAGCGCGGAGGTGACCATGAGGCGGTGGCCGCGCCAGGCGCCGGCGTGCACCAGCGACGGCACCCGCAGCCGCTCCAGGCGGCGGCCTTCGCTGAGCCGCCGGGTGGCCGCGGTCTCGGCCTCCACCAGTTCTCGGGTGAGGTCGTTGACGCCCAGCTTGGCGAACGCGACCGTGCGCGCCTCGCCGTCGAGGATCTGGAGCACCGGCTTCCGATTGGCCCGCGCCGGACCGATGTGGACGCTCAAGTGGACCTCGTGGCCGAGCACGGCGCTGAGATGCTCGTCGATGCCCTCGGCGGCCGCGACCTCGATGCGGTGGGGCAGCAGCAGCCGGTCGAGTCCGAGCTTGAGGGCCCACACGGCCGCGTCGCGCTTGGCGCGGGCGGTGCGGGCGGACGGGCGCGAGTAGCGTGCCAGCGCCCCGGCGGCGATCCGGCGGTCGCCGGCGGGAATGAGGACTCGGGGCTTCCGCCGGTTGGGCACGACTATGTACGGGCGGGTGCCCCCTCCCGGGCCCGGATAGAGCTGGTCGACGACCTCGGTGAGATAACTCGCGCGTCTGCGCAGGTCGTCGGTGGTCTGCAGGCCTCGGCTCATGCTTTCTCCACGGGTCTGTTGGCGGCAAGGACGACGTAGCTGAGGAGCGTGAGCAGCAGGGGGGTCACCAGGGCGTTGTAGTAGAGCATGGACAGCAGGGACAGCCCCAGCACCGCCGAGCCGGCGATGCCGATGGGGGAGTGGTCGGATCGGAAGCGCCACAGCGCGGCGCACATGAAGCCGAGGTAGGCGGCGGTGCCCGCCAGCCCGTGGGCGAACAGCACCTGCCAGAGCTGGCCGTTGCCGCCGAGCGTGCGGCCCCCGCAGCGGGGGCATTCGGGGGTGGGGCCGATGGCGATGGAGTCGCCCGACCCCAGGGTCTTGCGAGTGGAGCCGAAGCCGAGCACCGGCGAGTGCTCGACGACGAGCTCGGTGGCGCGTTCGGTGGCGAAGGCGCGGCCGTCGTCGGAGTGGCCGTTGTCGAGCCGGGCGGCCACCAGAGTGCCCAAGGGGGTGAGGGCGACCAGCAGTGCCGCGGCGCACCCCGCTCCGGCCAGTGCCGCCACCCCGCCGGGCCGGCCGGACAGGAGCAGCCGCAGCGCGGCGAAGACGGCGACCGCGGCCAGGCCGAGCCACAGGCCCCGGTTCATCGAGTGCACGGCCGGGATCAGCGAGAGGGCCAGTACCGCGGCCGCCGCCACGCGCCAGCGGGTCGCGGTCGGCAGGCAGAAGGCGGCCACGACCAGCCACACCGAGGTGATGGCGAAGTTGTTGCCCCAGGTGTTGGTGTAGCCCCAGGGCGCCGACGGTCGCGGGGTCTCGTAGCCGAGGAAGGTCATCGTCTGGGCGGCCGAAGGGTGGACCAGCGACCGCACGAAGCCGTCGGCGGCCACCGACTCCGGCAGCAGCGCCTCGACCGGCGAGGTGTACTCGAACCCCCCGGCGAAGGTGCCGAGCAGGCCCCCGGCGACGGTGACGGTGAACAGGTAGGCGAGCAGCCGGATCAGCCGCACGGCCGGGTAGCGGCCGTCGTTGGCGAGGTTGTAGGCCCACAGGGCGATCAGCGTGAGGCAGCAGTAGAAGCCGATCCGGAAGGCCGCCCCGGGCAGGTTCGCCGTCCAGGGGCCGGGGACCGTGCCGGGCGGGTCGACGCCGAGATTCGCCAGGCTCATGGTGACCGCCAGCAGGAACAGCAGCCACCACCCGAACGCCGGCGGGACGGCGACGGTGCGGCGGCGCAGCAGCCCGACCGCGGCCAGGGCGGCGACCAGCGGGATGGCCAGCACGCCCATGCCGAGCGCCCACCACACCGGGTAGCCGGCCAGCAGCCAGGTGAGGGCCGCGCCCTCCCCGGTCGCGGCGCCGTCCCGGTCTCGTCGCGCCCCGGGGGCCGCATCGGCGAGGGTCATCGGCTCTCGGCCTGCGTGCGGTCGGTCCGGCCGGTCTCGTCCTGAGCTTCGACCACGTCGAGCGCGTCGGTGGGGGTCTCGTCGGCCGCCATCGGCCGCGGGACGCGGGTGCGTGCGGGCGGGGACTCGGTCTCCGCGGCGCCGGGCAGCGGGACGTCGCCCATCGGCCCCAGTGAACCGGGCAGGAGCACGGCACCGAGCAGCGGCGTGTCGATCTGCCGCATGGCGGTAGCGGCGGCGGAGGTCTCGGCGAGCGTGTCGCGCTGGGCCTGGACGGCCAGGATCACCGCGTCGGCATGTCCGGCCAGGAGCTGTGCGTCGGCCGAGCAGGACAGGGGCGGGGCGTCGACTACCACGAACCGGCCGGCCTCGGCGAGCTTGGTGAACGTCTCGGCGGCGGCTTCGCTGGTCGGACCGGTGGCGCGGGCCGCGGCGCCGGGGCCGACGACCGAGAGTGTCGGTTGCCGCGGCGCGCCGTGCAGCGCCGCGGCCAGGTCGAGGCGGCCCGACCACACGTCGGCGAGGCCCGGGACGGGGTCGGTGCCGAACAGCTCCGGCAGGCCCACGGTGGTGCTCGGATTCGCGGCCACGGCCGTGACCCGGTCGCCGGCGCGGGCCATCGCGGTGGCCACGTTGGCGGCGGTGACGCTCGCGGCCGGACCCGGCGCGACTCCGGCCACCACCACGACCCGCTGGCCGTCGCCGAGCCGGGAGGCGATGACGTTGCGCATCTGCGAGTAGATGCGCCCGCCGGGGCTGTAGGCGCCGAAGACCTCGCGGCGCTGGAATTTCACCGACTTGGGCACCGAGCCGAGCACGTCGAGCTCGCAGCGGTCGATCAGGTCCGAGGCGAAGGCGACCCGGCGGGCCAGGCGGTGGCGGGCCCAGGCGAGCATCAGGCCCAGCGGTAGGCCGGCCCCGACCGCGGCGGCCAGGTTGAGCAGCGCATTCGGGGCGGCCGGGTCTTCGGGCAGCGGGGGCCGGTTGATGATCCGCCCGGGCGTGACGGCCTCCTGCTCGGCTTCCAGGGCCGCGATCTGGGATTCGACCCCGTCGGCCCGGTTGACCAGATCCTCGAGCTCGGACTCGACGGTGGCGCGGTCCCCGTCGAGCGGAGCGAGGCGCGCCAGCTCGGCCTCGGTCGCCTCGATCTGGGATTCGAGCGACTCCAGGCGGTTCACGGCCCCGGCGATGGCGTTTTCGATCGAAACGGTCGCGGCCGCGCCGCGGTGGTCGAGGTACGCCTCGCTGAAGGCGATCGTGCCCGCCCGAGCCGCCTCGGGGCCGCCGGCGCGGAAGCTGATCTCCAGCACCGAGGTGTTCGGGGGCACCGAGACCGACACCTGCTCGGCGAGCTCGGTCGTGGACGGTGCCGACAGCCGCTCGGCGGCGGCCTGTGCGACCTCTGTGGACTTGACCAGTTGCGCCTCGGTGTCGAGATTGACCTGTCCGGCCGTGCGCGCACCGGCCACGTCGGTGTCGGATGCGGTCGGCAGCACCAGGACCGAGGCGGTCGATTCGTATACCTCGTCGGTGGTCGCGGTGTGGACGAGCCCGGCCGCCACCGCGGCGGCGACGGCGCCGGAGATGATCCACCAGGAGCGGCGGGCGATGACGCCGTAGTCGGCGAGCGTGCGGGCGGTGGGGGTCCTCAACGCGAATGCCTTTCTGGTTCACGGGCTTTCGTAGGGATAACGAGTCACCGGCCGACCAGGTGACGGCTCCCGGGCTCCGTGCCCTCCACCGACGGAGCGCGAGCGGAGCTCGTGCGAACAATCGGGCAAAAACCACGATCGCGACCATTATGATGATTCGCAGGATTCAGGTGCACCATCACAGTAGACCCGCGAGGTGGCGAGATGAGCGAATCGGACGGACGGACCGGCCTCCCCATCACCTCGGGCCGCGGGCTCGTCACGCTCCTGGCGGTCGCCCCGCTCGTCCTGGCCGGCTTCGTGGTCGGCTACGGCGTCGGCGTCGAACACGAACGCGGCACCCCCACCGTCGCCGACGCCGCCCGGGAACGGACCGGGTCCGAGGCCGACTACGCGCCGTCCACCGCCACCTTCACCGCCACCGGCCTCGACGAACCCGCCCCCGACGCACCGGCCGCCCTCCCCGTCGGCACCTCCCAGGACCTGGGCATCACCGTGCCCTACATCCAATTCGCCGTCGACGAGTCCCACACCGGCCCCCACCACACCGCCGAGCTCCGCCTGCCCGTCCTGGTCCCGCCCGAAGCCGACCGGATGATGATCGAGGTCGCCTCGGTCCGCCCGGTCGGCTGCACGTGCGAGCTAACCGCCGACGCGCCGCCGCCCTACGGGCGCGTCTGGGACACCGCCTTCGTCGGCCCCGACACCGGCGAAGCCGCCCTCGACGTCACCGGCGCCCTCGACGCCCCCGGACGCTACGCCTTCGCCGTCACCGCCCACGAACCCGAGTCCTATTTCGAATTCGAGGGAGTCCGGTACACCGAGAGCGGCCCGGTACTGCGCACCGTCACCACCCCGCCCTCGGCCCCGAGCCCGCCGCCCGCCCCGAGCCCCACCCCGACCGACCCGGTCGGACCGGACCGGCCGGCCCCCGAGGCGGGCCAGGCCGAGACCACCCTCGACACCTGCCGGGCCCGCCGGCACCTCGTCCCCTCCTGCGGCACCCTCGTCGGCGCCGCCGCCGGGGCCCACACCAACCGGTCCAAGGAGCAGGCATTCCTCGAATTCGAGAGGACCGCCGAGCGAGGGCAGCACATCTACCACGCCTACGAGCGCGCCGACCGGCGCCTCTTCCCCACCGAAGAACAGATAGCGCTCGCGACCGATCCGCAGCAGCCCCGCACCCTGTTCATCAACTGGAAGCCGCGCATGGCGACCTGGGGGGAGATCGCCGCCGGAGACCCCGAGGTGGACGAGTACCTGGAACGCCTGGCCGACCACATCAAGACCAATTTCGACCAGCCGTTCTTCTTCACCGTCCACCACGAGCCCGAGAACGACGTCATCGACCGGCCCGGCTCGGGCATGGAGGCCACCGATTACCCGGCGATGTTCCGCTACGTGGTCGAGTTCCTCCGGGAGCGCGGGGTGGACAACCTGGTCACCGTCATGAACTACATGGGCTACCTCAAGTGGGTCGAGACGCCCTGGCACGACCGGCTCTACCCCGGCGACGACGTGGTCGACTGGATCGGCCTGTCGGGATACGGCAACTCCCTCGCCGACGACGGCCACTCCGACTTCACCGAGATCGTCAACGAGGCCGAGCCCGAGGCCGGCTGGCCCGGCTTCTACCACTGGACCGGGGTCAATTTCCCCGACAAGCCGGTCATGCTCGCCGAATGGGGCGTGTTCACCAGGGACGACTACCCGCACCACCAGGAGACGGTCTTCGACAGCGCCGACGAGCAGTTCGCCTACTACCCGCGGCTGAAGGCGATCGTCTACTTCTCCTCGCCGGACGCCGAGGGCCGCGACTCCGAAGTCGACAACGATCCGGGCGCACTGCGGGCGTTCCGCGACCTGATGGCCGCGCCGCGCTTCGACGTCGAGCTCGAATAAGGACACCGACGGCGCCCTCGGATGCCGCTTGTACGGCGAGACGAACCGGTCCCCGGCGATCCAGAACCGCCACGGCACCTCCGCGGCCTTCGAGACCCCCGTCCGCGGACCGGCCTCCACCGCGAATCCCCGCTCGCCGGGCTCGACCTCGCCGACCATATCGGCGCCGTCGTCGCCGCGGTCCCAGCCCAGCGCCCGGGCCAGCCGCGCCGGGCCGCGCGCCAGATCCCGGGCCGGCGCGCGATCGCCGCGCCGCAACCGCGCGCGTTCGACCCCGTCGACGACCTCGCCGGCCCGCAGCAGCACCGCCGCACCCGCTCCCTCCGGACGACAGGTCAGGTTGGCGCAGTAGTGCAACCCGTAGGTGAAGTAGACGTACAGATGCCCGGCCGGGCCGAACATCACCGCCGTGCGCGCGGTGCGCCCTCGGAAGGAATGGGAGGCCGGATCATCCTCGCGGTAGGCCTCGACCTCGGTCAGCCGCACCGTCACCCCGTTCGCGGCCACCAGGCAGCCGAGCAGCTCCGGCGCCACCAGCACCGGGTCGCGCTCGAAGAAGGCCCGGTCGATCACGAGCACCCGGTCGGCGCGTCCTCGGCCGCCGGCACCTTCTGCTCCAGCACCACCGACAGCTCGTTGAGGAGGTCGGCGGCCTGGTGGTCTCCCGGCACCGCCACGCCCACCGGCACCCGGCGGTCCACCGTGACCCATTCGGAACCGCCGCCGTCCTCCTCCGAGAACCAGCAGACGCCGTTGAGCCGGAACACCGCCGCGGTGTCCTCGACCTCGACCGGCTCGGCGCCGCAGGTCGCCACCACCGCCGGATCGCCGTAGGCGAGCACGAACTCCGAGGCGTGCCGACCGCCCTCGACCGGACGCGACGGCAGGTCCGCGAGCTCGGCCGGGGCGGTGGCCGTCACCGCCAGGCACACCACCGCCTGCTCGTCGGTCAGCTCCGGCACCGCCACTGTCACCGGCGAGAGATCCTGCTCGAAACGCGAATCATCGGCCGCCGGCGCGAACACGTTGAACGCGACGATCCCCGCCGCGACCGCCACCGGCACCGCCACCGCCGTCGCGACCACGGCCGGAAGCCTCGACTTGCGCACGGCGCTCCTCAAAGTTGCAGGATCGAACACGTGAGAGTGCGGGTAATGCCCGCCACCCGCTGGACTCTACTCACCACGAACTCCCCGAGATCGTCCACGGTGTCGGCCTCGGTGAGCACCACCACGTCGTAAGGCCCGGTGACCGCATCCACCCGGACCACACCCTCGATCTCGGAGACCGACCCGGACACCTCCTGCGCCGTACCGACTTCAGTCTGGACCAGAATGTACGCCTGCACCATCGACAGGACTCCCTCGCTCACGGGCACTCAGGGGGTGCGGAGGCCGAAACGCGACACCGGGCGGGCCTGACCGGCTCTCGGTCACCGTTGAGCGAAGATTACGCAGTGAGTATCGAAGCGTCAACTGTTCGGGGGACGGGACCAACCGTGAGCGAAACCGTGGCCGAAGTCGGCGAATTCAACCTCATCGCACGCTTCAGCAGACACTTCACCACCACCGACGCCGTCGAACTCGGCCCGGGCGACGACGCGGCCGTCGTCGCCGCGCCCGACGGCCGGATCGTCGCGTGCACCGACATGCTCGTCGAAGGCAACCACTTCCGGCGCGACTGGTCCTCGGCCGCCGACGTCGGCCACAAGGCCGCCGCCGTCAACCTGGCCGACCTCGCCTCCATGGGCGCCCGCCCCACCGCCCTGCTCGCCGCCGTCTCAGCCCCGCAGGACACCCCCGCCGAATGGCTCGAAGGACTCGCCTCCGGCCTGGCCGCCGAGGCCGCGGCAGCAGGCGCGGCCGTCATCGGCGGCGACACCACGCGCGGCGATCAGCTCACCGTCGCCGTCACCGCCCTCGGCGACCTCGAGGGACGCGCACCCGTCACCAGGGCCGGAGCGCGCCCCGGCGACCAGCTCGCGCTGGCGGGCAAGGTCGGCTGGTCCGCCGCCGGGCTCAACGTCCTCACCCGCGGCTTCCGCTCGCCCGGGGCGCTGGTGGGTGCCTACCGGCGCCCGCAGCCGCCGTACTCGGCCGGACCCGACGCGGCTCTGATGGGCGTGCACGCCATGATCGACGTCTCCGACGGGCTCCTGGCCGACCTCGGACACCTCGCCGCCGCCTCTGGGGTGACGATCGAGGTCGACTCGGGCGCCCTCGACGTGTCCGAACCGATGGCCAACGCCGCCGAGGCGCTCGGGACCGACGCCCGCAAATGGCTCCTCACCGGAGGCGAAGATCACGCCCTGGCCGCCGCGTTTCCGGCCGGTGCGATCCTGCCCGAAGGCTGGCGGCGCATCGGCGAGGTCGGCGAGGGCGCCGGAGTCACCGTCGACGGCGCGCCCTGGCGCGGCCCGGCCGGCTGGGATCACTTCCGTGAATGAGGCCCCGGGGCACGACGAACGCCGCCGGGGCTCGGCCCCGGCGGCGTGGAAGCTTCTGCGTCCCGGCCTACGCGCTCAGCGCGCGACCTTGCTGGCCTTGATGCACGAGGTGCAGACCTTGGCGCGGCGCTTGTTGTCACCGGAGCCAGTCGCGATGCGAATGGTCTGCAGGTTCGGGTTCCAACGGCGACGGGTCTTCTTGTGGGACCACGGGACGTTGTTGCCGAAGCCCGGGTGCTTGCCGCAGACTTCACACACGCTCGACATATTCCAAACTCCTGCGTTGACGGTAAATCGCCCGCCGCTGCGACGGGCTGGACACTGGGCTTCGCCAAGCGCCCGATTCTGAAGCACGGCCCACCGCGCGGCAGGCAACCCGGCAATTCTAACGGACCTGAGCAGCGCCGACGCACCCAGGTCGAGCGGCCCGTGTCACACCCGCTCCGAAGCCGTGTGCAGCGGCGGCTGCCGCAGGCCGCCGCCTGCGCTGACTCTAGGATTGGTGCAGATCCCGTACGCTACCCACATACAGTGATCACCCGATGCCCGTCTTCCCTTTGGTGAGCCGATCATGAGCAACCCCCAGCAGCCGCCTGCCGACGGCTGGCAGCCGCCCCCTCCCCCCGAGGAGGGGCAGCCGGTCTACCGGCCGAACGAGCAGCCTCCCACCGAGGAGTCGCCGCCGTGGTCGCCCGAGAGCCGGCAGGCGGCCTCCTCCTCACCACCCGACCAGGAGCCCCCGGTCGAGGACGACGGCACGATCAAGTACACCAGCGCGCCGCCGAGCCAGCCGCAAGGCCGGCCGCAGGCGCCCTTCGGGCCGCCGCCCGGCGTCCCGGTCTCCCCGTTCGACTCGCCCGCCCCGCCCCCGGGCATGCCGCCCGGCGGCCCGGCCCCCGGCATGCCGCCGGTCTCCTCCGCCCCCGCCTCCGGGATGCCCGTCTCGCCCGGCCAACAGGGACAGCAGGGACAGTTCGGCCCCCAAGGCGGCCAACTGGTGCCGCTGTCCGGCCCGCCGGGCGGCCAACCGTGGGGCGGCGCCCAGCCCGGCCGGATCCGGCGCAAGAGGAAGGGCAGCAAGACCCCGCTGTGGATCCTCCTGGCGGGCATCGTGGTCATCGCCGGCGCGCTCGGCGTCGGCGGCTTCATCCTGTTCAACCCCGCCGACCCAGGAGGATCCGACGAACCCACCGGCACCATCGAGTCGCCCGAAGCCGCCGAGCCTGTGGTCAAGCGGGACGGGGCCTCGGGCCTGAGCTTTCTGGCCGATGGGTCGTGGACCGAGTCCTCCGACGCCCCACCGGTGTTCACCGAGTCCACCGGCAGCGCCGCCGAAGACGGCTCGGCCGCGTTCGTCGGCACCCTCGATGCCGAGGCGCTCGAGATCGACGAGGACATGTCATTGGGCGACATCGGCGCTGCCCTGGACACGCAGGTGGCCACATTCCTCGAAGCGGAGATCGAGGGCGATGTCACCGCGACCGCCTATCGGGTCGACGGCCGCACGGCCGAGTTCCGCACCTTCACCATCGCCGACTGGACCGTCCTGACGGCCGTGGTCGCGACCGATGAGGGGCACGCCGCCTTCACCGGCTTCGCCACCGCCGACCAGACCGAGGCGCTGGAGGCCGCCCGCCACTCCCTCGGCTTCGGTGAGTGAGGCGCCGGGACTGAGGCCGTGCCCCGGCATCGGCGGGCGCGTATCCTGAGGTGCCGTGGCTGACGACATCCCTGAACCGGGCCCGCAGGCCCTCGACGCCGCCGCCGTCCGCGAATGGGCCGCGCGCGCGATCGACACGCTGACCCGACACCGGCGCGGCGTCGACGAGCTCAACGTGTTCCCCGTGGCCGACTCCGACACCGCCACCAACATGCTCGCCACCCTCCAGGCGGCCTTCCAAGGGGCGAGCCCGGATCTGCCGCTGCCGGCGCTGCTGGACGAAGCCGCCGGAAGGGCGCTGCTGGCGGCGCGCGGTAATTCGGGGGTCATCCTCGCTCAGATGCTGCGCGGCCTGGCCGACGCCTGGACGGCCGAGGCCGTCGACGCCCGCGGCTTCGCCGCCGGATTCCGCGCCGCCACCGACGCCGCCACCGCCGCGGTCGCCGTGCCCACGGCGGGCACGATCCTCACCGTCGCCGAGGCCGCCGCCTCCGCTTCCGCCAAGGCCGCCCCGTTCGGACTGGTCTCGGCCGTGCGCGCGGCCGCGGAGACCGCCGCCGACGCCGTCGCCGCCACGCCGGGGCAACTGCCGGCGCTGGCCCGGGCCGGTGTGGTCGACGCCGGCGGCCTGGCCCTGGCCCTGATGCTGGAGGCCCTGGTCGAGACCCTCACCGGCAGCTCCTCGACCGGGGCGCTCGACCTGCTCGAGAGCCACCGCACCCGCACCAGCGCGCCGCTGGAGGAGGTGCCGCGCGAGACCGGCTCGGAGGCGTTCGACTACGAGGTGCAGTACCTGCTGGAATCCTCGGCCGGGGGCGCCACTGACCTGCGGCATAGGCTGACCGAGCTGGGCGATTCGGTGGTCATCATCGGTTCGCGGGCGGCCAAGGACGTCACCACCTTCAACGTCCACGTCCACGTCAACGACATCGGCGCGGCCATCGAGGCCGGACTCGAGTGCGGCCGGGTCCACCGGATCTCGGTGACCCGCTTCGACGACGCCTACTCCCGCCCCTACGGCCCCGACCTGGACCGCGCGGTCGTGGCCGTCACCTCCCTGACCGAGCTGCGGACCCTGCTGGAGAACGAGGGCTGCCGGGTGGCCGGCTCCGGTGGCGTCGACGACGTCCTGTCGGCGATCCGCGCCGGCGGCGGCCCCAACGCGATCGTCCTGGTCGACGCCGCCGGCGCGATCGACGCGGTCCGCGAGGCCGCGCACGCCGCCCGCGGCGACGGCTACCGGGTCGCCACGATCCCCACCCGTTCGATCATGCAGAGCCTGGCCGCGTTCGCCGTCCACGACGCCGACCGGCCCTTCGACGACGACGTCATCTCGATGGCCGAGGCCGCCGCCTCCTGCCGCACCGGCGAGGTCCGGTTCTCCGGCGGCGAGGCTCTCGGCCTGGTAGACGGCGATGTCGTCCACACCGGATCCGACCCGGCCGTGGCCGCGCTGGATCTGGTCGACCGGCTCTGTTCGGCTGGGGCAGAACTCGTCACGCTGCTGCCCGGGGCCGCGTCGGACCCCGAGACTGTCACAGCCCTCGGCGATCATGTCGGCAAGGCGTGGCCGCTGGTGGAACTCCAGCAGTTGCCCGCCGGCCAAGAGGAACCGCTGCTGCTGATTGGAGCGGAATGACCGTCGAGTTGGGGACCCGGCTGCGGGAGGTCGTCGGCGCCGGGACCGCCGCCGCGCTCGACCGGGGACTGGGACTCCGGACCGCCGCCGACCTGCTGGGGCACTACCCGTTTCGCTACGCCCAGCGGGGCGAGCCGGCCGATCTGGGCGCCCTCCGGATCGGAGAGGAGGTCACCGTCTTCGCCCAGGTGCGGGCCGCCAACACCCGGGAGCTGCCGCGCAAGCCCGCCAAGCGCGGCAAGGACGGCAAGAGCGGCAAGCGGCCGCCCCGCCGGATGCTGACCGAGATCGTGGTGGCCGACGAGGCCGGACGCACGCTGACGCTGACCTATTTCAATCAGCCGTGGCGGGACAAGAAGCTCACCCCCGGCACGTGGGGGCTGTTCGCGGGGAAGGTCGCCCAGTTCCGCGGCCGGCTGCAGTTGAACTCGCCGCAGTACCAGCTCCTCGAAGGGGAGGGCGCCGACGGGGCCGAGGCCGTCGAGGAGTTCGCCGGCGCGCTGATCCCGGTCTACCCGGCCACCGCCGACCTGCCGACCTGGAAGATCGCCAAGTGCGTGCGCATCGCGCTCGACACGGTCGCCGACCCGCCCGATCCGCTGCCGGCCGCCGTGCGGTCCCGGCGGCACCTGATGGACTACGCCACCGCGCTGCGCCAGATCCACCGCCCCGACTCCTTCGAGTCGCTCGGCGCGGCCAAGCAGCGCCTCAAGTGGCAGGAGGCGCTGGTCATGCAGGCGGTGCTGGTGGGCCGCAAGGCCGAGGCCGCGCTCGAGGCGGCCACGCCTTACGGGCCGGGCGGGCCGATCCTCGAGCGCTTCGACGCGTCGCTGCCGTTCAAGCTGACCGCCGGGCAGCGGGAGGTCGGGGAGGAGATCGCCGCCGAACTGTCCCGGCCGCACCCGATGCACCGGATCCTCCAGGGCGACGTCGGTTCGGGCAAGACCCTGGTCGCGCTGCGGGCCATGCTGCAGGTGGTCGCCCACGGCGGACAGTGCGCGCTGCTCGCGCCCACCGAGGTCCTCGCCGCCCAGCACCACCGGTCGATCGCGGAGATGCTCGGCGAGCTGGCCCGCGGCGGGGAGCTCGGATCCCCGGACGAGGCCACCCGCGTCGTGCTGCTGACCGGTTCGGCCACCGCCGCCCAGCGCCGGGACATTCTGGATGACGTGCGGTCGGGTGCGGCCGGGATCGTGGTCGGCACCCACGCCCTCCTCTACGACGGCGTGGACTTCGCCGATCTCGGCCTGGTCGTGGTCGACGAGCAGCACCGGTTCGGGGTCGAGCAGCGCGATGCCTTGCGCTCCAAGGCCGAGCGACCGCCGCACACCCTGGTCATGACCGCCACTCCGATCCCGCGGACGGTGGCGATGACCGTCTACGGCGACCTGGAGACCAGCCGTCTGACCGAGCTGCCGGCCGGCCGCGGCTCCATCGACACCCACGTCGTGCCCTACCGCGACCGCCGGTGGATGGACCGCGCCTGGGCCCGGGTCCGCGAGGAGGTCGCAGCCGGGCGCCAGGCCTATGTGGTCTGCCCCAGGGTCGGCGGGGACGAGGCCGACGACCAGGCCGGCGACGAGGAGCCCCGCCCGCCGCTGGCAGTCACGGACGTGTTCGACGAGCTGCGCGCCGGTCCGCTCCGCGGACTGCGCCTGGGGCTGCTGCACGGTCGGCTCGAGCCCGACCGGAAGGACCGGGTCATGCGCGCCTACGCCGCCGGTGATCTCGATGTGCTGGTCGCGACCACCGTGATCGAGGTCGGCGTGGACGTCCCGTCCGCCACGGCGATGGTGATCCTCGACGCCGAGCGCTTCGGCATCTCGCAGCTCCACCAGTTGCGCGGCCGCATCGGCCGCGGGCGCCACCCGGGACTGTGCCTGCTGGTCAGCGAGGCCGCCGAAGGCAGCACCTCCAGGGACCGGCTCGACGCGGTCGCCTCCACCACCAACGGGTTCGCCCTGGCCGAGCTCGATCTGGAGCAGCGGCGCGAGGGCGATGTGCTGGGCGCGAGCCAGTCCGGTAGGAAGTCGCACGTCAAGCTGCTGTCGCTGCTGCGCGACGCCGACATCATCTACGCCGCACGGCGCGAGGCGACCGAACTCGTCGAGTCCGACCGGGGGCTGGATTCAGAGCCGCGTTTCGCCGCCCTGGTCGGCGATCTCGCCGCCGACCGGGGCGACTACCTGGAGAAGGGCTGACCGGGCGCCGCTGCACTAGACTGGCCGGGTGACCAGGATCATCGCCGGCGCCCTCAAGGGCCGCCGCCTCGCCACGCCGCACGGGGACCGCACCAGACCCACCTCGGACCGCGTCCGGGAGGCGCTGTTCAACGCCCTCGCCCCGGGCGGCGATCTCGAAGGACTCCGATTCGCCGACCTCTACGCCGGTTCCGGCGCGGTCGGACTGGAGGCGCTCTCGCGCGGCGCCGCCGACGCCCTGCTCGTCGAGTCCCGCTCTCAGACCGCGAAGGTCTTGCGGCGCAACATCGACCAGTTGGGCGCGACCGGGGCCCGGGTGATCTGCGCCCCGGTCGAGAAGGTCCTCGCCTCGGCGCCCGCCGAGCCCTACGACATCGTCTTCGCCGACCCGCCGTACGAGGTCGCCGACGAGGCGGTATCGACGATGCTGAAGGCCCTGGTGGCGCACGACTGGTTGGCGCCCGGCGCCGACGTGGTCGTCGAGCGCTCCGGCAAGGGCGCGACCGTCCCGTGGCCGGCCGGGATCGCATCGGACCGCGTCCGGCGCTACGGCACCACCGCCCTTTGCTACGGTTCCCGGCTGTGAAACCTGAAGCTCGGCACGCCGTCTGTCCCGGTTCGTTCGATCCGGTGACCTACGGTCATCTCGATATCATCGGCCGCACCTCACAGTTGTACGATGAGGTCTGGGTCGCGGTCTTCCACAACGCCTCGAAGAGGAATGCGGTGTTCAGCGTCGAGGAACGGGTGGAGCTGCTGCGCGAGACCACCGGTGACATGCCGAATGTCAGGGTGGCCTCGTTCCGCGGGTTGGTCGTCGACTTCTGCACCGACCACGGCGTCGGCGTCATCGTCAAGGGCGTGCGCGCGGTGTCGGACTTCGACTACGAACTGCAGATGGCCCAGATGAACTACGGGTTGGGAGGCGTTGAGACGGTGATGATGCCCACCAATCCGCTGTACTCTTTCCTTTCGTCCTCCATGGTCAAAGACGCGGCCAAGTGGGGCGGGGACATCTCGCCGCACGTGCCGGAGGTCGTCCAACGACGACTGGTGGAACGCATGCGCCGGGATTGACGGTGAAACCGGCCCCAATACGGGACAATAACCCCATGACAGATATCGACGGGAGCAAATCGGTGGGTCCGCTCGACAGGATCGAAGAGATCATCGCCTATGTGGAGGCGGCGAAGGCCGTCCCGATGTCCCGAAGCTGCAAGATCGATCGCGCCGAGCTCATCGCGCTGGTGGAGGAGCTCCAGAACGAGCTCCCGGCGGACATCCGCCGCGCCGAGGCCATGCTGCAGGAGCGAGACAAGATCATCGAGGCAGGCGAGCGGGAGGCAGAGCGCATCATCGCCGAGGGCGAGGCCGAGCACGCGCGGCTCGTCTCACGCCACGAGGTGACGGTGTCGGCCGAGCACGAGGGCAACCGCATCATCAACGAGGCCCGCGGCGAGGCGCAGCGGCTGCGCGACGAGGTCGACGAGTACGTGGACACCACGCTCGCCAACTTCGAGCAGTTCCTGCACCGCGCCCTGTCGGGCGTCGAACGCGGCCGGGACAAGATGCACACCCTGCGGGAGATCGGCACCTTCACCGCGCCGCAGGAAGCGCCCGAGGAAGAGGAGAAGCCACTGCCTCAGTTCTGACCGGCTCCAACGCCCGGCGGGCCTCGTTTGGGGAGGTCGGACCCGCTGGGGTAGCATTGTCGGTCGGCCTCGATCGAGGCATGTCTCCCTGAAGGTTAGGACCGCAGTTCAGCGATGACGAACACCGCTCTGGATCCCGCCGCCCCGCTGGTGGTCGACACCGCGGAGCTGGGGCGCAGCGCCGGCGCGACCGTCGAGGTCGTGCGCGAGGTCGTCGCGCCCGAGGCGTTCGGGCTCGAGGTGTACCGCGTCCCCGAATCCGCGCCCCTTGCGATCGATCTCCGCCTCACGGCCGTCACCGAGGGCGTCCTCGCCAACGGCGAGGTCGAGGCGCCGGTCTCGGGCGAGTGTGCGAGGTGCCTCGCACCGATCGAGGACACCGTCAGGGTCCCGGTGCAGGAGCTGTACGCTTATGAAGGCTCCGTCACCGAAGAGACCACTGACGCAGACGAGATTCTGCGGCTCCAGGGGGATCTGCTCGATCTGGAGCCTGCGGTTCGGGACGCGCTGGTGCTGGCGATGCCGGTCACCCCGCTGTGCCGGCCCGATTGCCCGGGGCTGTGCGCCGATTGCGGCGTCCCCTGGGACGAGCTGCCCGCCGACCACCGGCACGAGTCGGTGGATCCGCGATGGGCGGCATTGGAGAAATTGCGGTTCGTCGACGCCGAAGGCGACGACGGATCGAAGTAGCACAGCGGAAAAGTATGGAGTACTGAAGTGGCTGTTCCCAAGCGTCGTATGTCGCGCAGCAACACCCGGCACCGCCGGTCGCAGTGGAAGGCCGCCCCGGTGCGGTTGGTCGAGTGCCCGCAGTGCCACGCCCAGAAGCGCGGCCACCAGGTCTGCGAGGTCTGCGGAACCTACAAGGGCCGCCAGATCCTCGAGACCTAGAGGGCCCGAATGGGCCCTTGTGGCCCGGGTGGACCGCCTCAGAACAATCCGAGCGGCGGCTGGACTCGCCGCGAGTACGCTCCGCAAGCTCCGCAGACGTACCGGCTCCTCACCGGCCCGGTCGGATTGGCCCGGAGACGGCCCCACTGACGCCCCGATCGGTAAGCCTGAGTGGGAGACTTATGGGCGACAAGGCAGTACAGCATTTCGAAGCGGTGTTCGGGGTCAGCGATGTCGACCCCGAACTGCTGCGTCTCGCCTTGACCCACCGCTCCTACGCTTACGAGCACGGCGGCATCCCCACCAACGAGCGCCTCGAGTTCCTCGGGGACTCGGTCCTCAGCCTGGTGATCACCACCGCCCTGTACCGCAACCACCCCGACCTTCCCGAGGGGCAGTTGGCGCGGCTGCGGGCGTCGGTGGTGAACATGAAGGCGCTGGCGGGCGTCGCCCGCCGGATGGGCGCCGCGGGGATCGGCCCCCACCTCTACCTCGGCAAGGGCGAGGAGTCCTCGGGCGGCCGGAACAAGAACTCGATCCTGGCCGACGCGGTGGAGGCGCTGCTCGGCGCGATCTACCTGCAGTACGGGATCGAGACCGCCAAGCGCGTCATCCACGACTTCTTCGACCCGCTGATGGAGCGCGCCGCCGGCCAGGGTGCGGCCCTGGACTGGAAGACCAGCCTGCAGGAGCTCACCGCCGACTCCGGCCTCGGCGTGCCCGAATACCGGATCTCCGAATCGGGCCCCGACCACGCCAAGCGGTTCACCGCTTGGGCCGTGGTGGCGGGGGAGGAGTTCGGCGAAGGGACCGGCGGCTCGAAGAAGGACGCCGAGCAGATCGCCGCCGAACTGGCCTGGCGCGTGCTCTCCGAGCGCCTGGGCGTCAGGCAGCGGTAGTGCCTCAGCGCTGGCAGTCCGGGCAGAAGTGGGCCGATCGGTCCCCGATGACCTCTCTGCGGATCGCGGTGCCGCACCGGCGGCACGGTCGGCCCGCCTTGCCGTAGACGGCCAGGTCCCGTGAGAAGTGGCCGGACTCGCCGTTGACCCGCACGTACAGTTCGTCGAATGAGGTCCCGCCCGCCTCGATCGCCTCGGCCAGCACCGCCTCGACGCAGCGCAGCAGCTCGGCGGCCTCGCGCTCCGAGACACGCGCGCCCGGGCGCCGGCCACGGATGCCCGCGCGCCACAGCGCCTCGTCGGCGTAGATGTTGCCGACCCCGCTGATCCAGGTCTGGTCGAGCAGCGCCTTCTTCACCTCGATGCGGCGCGAACGCAGGCGCGCGGCGCACCGCGCGGGGTCGAACTCGGGCTCGAACACGTCGGGCGCGATGTGCCCGAGCGTCTTCGGTACCGCGCCGTCCAGGTCGGCGACCTCCAGGCACCCGAAGGTCCGCTGGTCTACGAACCACAGCTCCTGCTCGTCGGCGAACCGCAGGCGCGCCCGCAGGTGCCGGTGCGCCTCGGCCCCGGCGTCCTTCACCAGGAACTGGCCGCTCATTCCCAAGTGGCACACCAGCGCCCGTCCGTCGTCGAGGTGCAGCCACATGAACTTGCCGCGTCGCCCGCTGCCGTTGACGGTCAGTCCGGTCAGCGTCGCGGCGAAGTCGTCGGCGCCGGGGAGGTGGCGGCGCACCGACCGCGGGTGGTGGACCTCGACGGCGCTGATGCGTCCGCCGCGGATCGCCGCGTCGACGCCGCGGCGGACGGTCTCTACTTCGGGGAGTTCCGGCACGGACCCATTATGGGGCCGAAGGCGCCGAGCTCAGTTGCGGGCTCCCGTCGTGCACCGTCTCGAGGCCGTAGTTGATCGCGAAGGCGACGGCGCCCAGCCGGGAATTGACCCCGAGCTTGCCGAGGACGTTCTGGACGTGGGAGCGGACGGTCGAGACCGACACGCCCATCGCGGCGGCCATGTGGCTGGTGGGCTCGCCCCGCACGATGCGGCGCAGGACGTCGTCCTCGCGGGGGGTGAGGTGGTCGGCGAGTTCGTGCGCGTCGCGGGCGCCGAGCAGGGGGGCGGGCTGGAGGGCGGCCCGGAGGAGCCGCGGGTCGTAGTAGGGCGGGTCGGTCATGCTGCGGTCGACGGCGACCAGCAGGTCCTGCGGCATGATGTGGGTGTTGGCGATCCCGCGGGCCGACATCGAGACGGCCTTGCGCAGGACCGCGCCGTCCTCGCGGTCGGTGATGAGGAACACCGGCCGTCTGCAGTCGGTGAGTATCCGGTTTCTGGATACCGCCTCGAGGGCGACCAGGCAGCAGTCGACCCGGTCGTCGTCTGAGGCGAGCGCCTTGGGGCTCCCGGCGTCGACGGTGATGTCGCCGCGGCGGTGGAGCAGGGGTCGGATGCTGGCTGAGAACACCTGATTGGGGTCGTACAGCATGACACGCACGGTTGGCACCTCGTCCTTCGAGTTTCTGCTCGCCTCCCCGGTCGCGCGCCCTTTCGGGCGGCGATCTCAGAATGACTGTTTGTAATCGCCGAGTCCAGGTCTGAGTCGGATGGCCGACAGAAGGGGGTCACCTCGGGGTGGGAGCTGCGATAATGCTGGTCCTGCCGCAGCGGCGGTAACCGAGGTTCGACCGCCGCGGTTCGGTCGTGCCGTCCTGTCTCAACCGAAGTTCTGGACCCAGTAGATGGTCCCGTCGCGGTCGGCGGTGCCGACGCCCAGGACGTTGTAGCCGCAGTTGAGGATGTTGGCGCGGTGGCCTTCGGAGTTCATCCAGCCCTCCATGACCGACGCCGGGTCGGGGTAGCCGTAGGCGATGTTCTCGCCGACGCCGCCCTCGTAGCCCTGCTCGGCGGCCCGGTCGGTCGGGCTGCGGCCGTCCTGCGAGGTGTGGTCGAAGTAGTCGTTCGCGGCCATGTCCTCGGCGTGCAGTCGGGCAGCGGTGTCGAGCCGCGAGTCCGGTTCCAGCGGGCCGCAGTCGGCGGCCGCGCGCTCGTCGTTGACGAGGGCCAGGACGGCTTCCTCGCGGGTCCGGTCCGGCGCTCCGCCGCCGTCGTCCCCGCCGCTCGGCTCGGAGTCCTCGCTCTGCTCGTCCTCGTCGGGCGCGGGGGAGGCGGACTCCTCCTCGGCGTCCTGGGCCCGGACCGAGGCGTCGTCTATGTCGAGGTCGGGCAGTGCCTCGGCCGAGGCCGGGGCGTCACCCAGCCGGGTGGAATCGACGCCGCCGGCGGCGGTGCGCCGGTCGCCCAGTGGCGAGTCGAGCGCCCAAAGTGAGATCGTCGCCGCGAGCAGAGCGCAGGCCAGGATGATCGCCAGGAACATCCGGCGCCGGCCTTCGGCGGGATTGCGATGGCGCCCGCCTCTGGGTCTGGTCATGAGGGTGCGGCGACCTCGTTACACGGAGTTACATGATGAATATTCCGGTTTGTCGGGCACCATATCAGGTCGCGAAGGGTGACGGGGATCGCCGGTTGTGACCCCCGTCGAAAGCGGAGGGCAAAGGATGTGTAAAGCTTGACGAGGACCGCCGCTCGGGCGGATGATGTTCAGAGACGATCAGTGTTCACGAGCCGTGCTCCACTGGTCCAGGCCGGGGTAACTGGCCCTGGCTGCCAAAAATTCACTCAGCTACATGCGACGTTATTTATGGTGCGTACACCACCGTCACCAAACGACGCGATCGCAAGGAGAAACTATGGCGAAAGCCCTCTACGGCCACGTCGGCCAGGCGCCGAACAAGCGCCTGCTTGAAGAAGTGGTCCAGCTACGTGCGCGGGTACGCAGCCTCGAGACCGAACTCGCCGAGCTTCGCGCCCGGGAGAACGAGGTTCAACACGAAGAAGCCGAGGAGTTGATGCGGCTGTCCGAGCCCGCGTTGACTTAGCGTCACTCGCGCACAGAAGAACACGGCGCGCCTGCTGCACGACAGCCGGCGCGCATTGTTGTGTCCGGCCCCGTTCGGCGACCCCCGCACCGGGGTAGATCCGCACCGTTCGCGCGGGTGACCGGCACGCGATATGCCTGCCCCGGTCGGTGCCGCCTTGTAGTCTTGACCAACCTCAGCACGTCCAGACGCGTACCGGAGTTGACCCGTTGTACCTCAAGAGCCTCACGCTGAAGGGCTTCAAGTCCTTCGCCTCGGCCACGACCCTGCGCTTCGAGCCGGGCATCACCTGCGTCGTCGGCCCCAACGGCTCCGGTAAGTCCAATGTCGTCGACGCCATCGCCTGGGTCCTGGGCGAGCAGGGCGCCAAGTCCCTGCGCGGCGGCAAGATGGAGGACGTCATCTTCGCCGGCACCACCGGCCGCCCCGCCCTCGGACGTGCCGAGGTCACCCTCACCATCGACAACGCCGACGGCGCCATCCCCATCGACTACACCGAGGTCTCGCTCACCCGACGCATGTTCCGCAGCGGCGAGGGCGAATACGAGATCAACGGCGACCGCTGCCGCCTGCTCGACGTCCAGGAACTCCTGTCCGACGCCGGCATCGGCCGCGAAATGCACGTCCTGGTCGGCCAGGGCAAACTCGACTCCTACCTCCACGCCCGCCCCGAGGACCGCCGCTCCTTCATCGAGGAGGCCGCCGGCGTCCTCAAACACCGCAAGCGCAAGGAGAAGGCCCTCCGCAAGCTCGAAGGCATGCAGGGCAACCTCGACCGCCTCTCCGACCTCACCGCCGAACTGCGCCGCCAGCTCAAACCCCTCGGCCGCCAGGCCGAACTCGCCCGCCGCGCCCAGACCATCCAGGCCGACCTGCGCGAGGCCCGCCTGCGACTGCTGGCCGACGACCTGTCCGTCCTGCGCGGCAACATCGCCAAGGACCTCGCCGAGGAACAGGACCTGCGCGAACGCAAATCCGTCCTGGCCGAGGAACACGAGCGGCTCTCCGCGCAGATCACCGAGATCGAGACCGCCCACGCCGCCGACAAACCGCGCCTGGCCCGCCTCCAGGAGACCTGGTACCGGCTCCAGGCCGTCGCCGAACGCCTCCGCTCCACCGCCCAACTGGCCGCCGAGCGCCGCCGCTACCTCTCCGAGGACGCCGGCGACGACCGGCCCGGCCGCGACCCCGAGGTCCTCGAGACCGAAGCCGAGCGCATCCGCGAGCAGGAGATCGAACTGCGCGAGGGCATCGCCGAGGACTCCGAGCGCCTCGCCACCGCCGTCGAGACCCGCGAGCGGGTCGAGGCCGCGCTCGCAGAAGCCGAGCAGCGCATCGTCGGCGCCGTCAAGGCCGCCGCCGAGCGCCGCGAAGCCCTCGCCAAACTCCGCGGCCGCGTCGACTCCCTGCGCAGCCGCACCGCCGCCGCGACCGAGGAGCTCGAACGCGCCGACCTCGCTCTCGCCGAGGCCCGGGAGCGGGCCGAGGCCGCCGCCGAAGCCGAGGCCGAAGCCGAGGCCGAAGGCGAGACGACCGAAGCCGACGTCGAACTCGACGAGCGGCTCGCGGCCGCCGCCGCCCGCGTCGACGCCGCCAAGGCCGAAGTCGACCGCCTCACCGCGGCCGAACGCGAAGCCGACCGGGAGTCCTCGCAGTGGTCGGCCCGCGAGGAGGCCCTCGCGGTCGGGCTGCGCCGCAAGGACGGCGCCGCCGCGCTCCTGGCCCGCGCCTCCGACGCCTCCGGCGCGCCCGACGAGGCCGCACCCTCCTCGGACCGGATCCTCGGCAGCGTCGCCGCCCTGCTGACGGTCGAACCGGGCTACGAGGCCGTCCTCGCCGCCGCGCTCGGGCGCCTGGCCGACGCCGTCGCCGTCACCGACGCCGACAGCGCCGCCGCCGCGCTGCGCTTCCTGCGCGACGAGGACGGCGGCCAGACCGGACTCCTCATCGCCGGCGCCGCCGCGCACGACCCGGCCCCGCCCGGGTACATGCCCGTTGCCGACACCGTCACGGCCCCGTCCGAACTGGCCGGCACCGTCCGCGCCGTCCTCTCCGGCATGGTCGTCGCCGACGACCTCGACGCCGCCCGCGCCATCGTCGCCGCCCACCCCGAGCTCACCGCCGTCACCCGCGAGGGCGACGTCCTCGGTGCCGCCACCGCCCACGGCGGCTCTGCGGCCACGCAGTCCTACATCGAGGTCCAGGCCGCCGTCGACGAGGCCCGCGACCGCAAGGTCGGGGCCGAATCCCGGGCCGCCGAACTGCGCGAGCAGCTCGAACAGGCCCGCGGCGCCCTCACCGAGGCCGAAGCGGCCGCCGACGAGGTCCGCGGCGCCCAGCGCCAGGCCGAGGCCGCCCACAACGCCGTCACCCGCCGCCTCGCCGAGCTCGGCGCCGCCGCCCGCAGCGCCGAGGCCGAAGTCACCCGCCTCGCCCGGGCCAAGGAGCGCGCCCAGGAAGCCCGCGAAACCGACACCGCCGGGCTCGCCGACCTCGAGGCTCGGCTCGAGACCCTCGAAGCCGAACCCGAGATCGAAGAGCCATCCACAGAGGAACGAGACGACCTGGGGCGCGAACTCGAAGCGGCCCGCCGGAACGAGATGGAGACCCGGCTGGCCGTCCGCACCGCCGAAGAGCGCGCCTCCGCGCTCGCCGGGCGCGCCGACGCGCTGGCCCGCCAGGCGCGGTCCGAGCGCGCCGCCCGCGACCGCGCCGAGGCCCGCCGCGCCGCCCGCGCCCGCGGCGCCGCCGTCGCCGCCGTGGTGTCCGAGGCCGCCGAGTCCGCCGGAGTCAGTCTCACCGACTCGTTGGAGTCGGCCGCCATCGAGCGCGACCGGATCGCCGCCGAGCAGGCGCGCCGCGAGGCCGCCGTGACCGAACTGCGCGAGCGCGCCGCCACCACCGCCGCCGAGCTGGAGCGCATCACCTCGGCCGCCCACCGCGACGAGGTCGCGCGCGCCGAGCAGCGCCTGCGCATCGAGCAGCTCGAGGAGAAGGCCGGTGCCGAGTTCGGCGTCGACATCGAGACCCTGCTGAACGAGTACGGACCCGAGCGGCCGGTCCCGCCCACCGCCGAGGAGGTCGCGAAGGCCGAGGACAAGGGCAAGGCGGCCCCCGAGCCGGCGCGGTTCGACCGGGCGATCATGGAGAAGCGCGCCGCCCGCGGCGAGCGGGAGCTCAAACTCCTCGGCAAGGTCAATCCGCTCGCCCTGGAGGAGTTCGCCGCCCTGGAGGAACGCTACAAGTTCCTCAACGAGCAGCTCGAGGACGTCCAGCGGACCCGGGCCGACCTCCAGACGGTCGTCAAGGAGGTGGACGACCGCATCCAGGACGTCTTCGCCGAGGCGTACGCCGACACCGCCCGCGAGTTCGAGCACGTCTTCCAGACCGTCTTCCCCGGCGGCGAGGGCCGGCTGGTCCTGACCGACCCCGACGACCTGCTCCACACCGGAGTCGAGGTCGAGGCCCGGCCGCCCGGCAAGAAGGTCAAGCGGCTCTCGCTGCTCTCCGGCGGGGAGCGGTCCCTGACCTCCCTGGCGCTGCTGTGCGCGATCTTCCGCGCCCGGCCCAGCCCGTTCTATCTGCTGGACGAGGTCGAGGCGGCACTCGACGACGTCAACCTCGGCCGCCTGCTCGAGCTGCTCAAGCAGCTTCGCGAGAACTCCCAGCTCCTGGTGATCACCCACCAGAAGCGCACGATGGAGGTCGCCGACGCGCTCTACGGGGTGACCATGCGCTCGGGCGTGACGCAGGTGATCAGCCAGAAGTTCTCCCGCGACGAGGACTGATCCGGTGGTGGCGAAGCTCTCGGGCCGCGCCCGGGCTCCGGTCAGTATGGTGGTCGTGCACTAGAGGCTTGGAGGAATCTCGTGGACAACCTGTGGATCTGGCTGGTGGCCGCGGTCGTGGTGGCCGCGGCGGTGATCGTCGGGGTGCTCGTCGCGCGCTCGCGCTCGAAGGTCGAACCCGGGCCGGCCGAACCCCAGGTCGAGACCCGGCCCGAGGCGAGGCCCGAGGCCGAGCCCGAGGCGCCCGGGATCGAGGTCCCGGCGCCGACCGCGGGCCGCCTGGTACGGCTGCGCTCGCGCCTGTCCCGCTCCAACAGCGCCCTCGGCAAGGGCCTGCTGGCGCTGCTGTCCAGCGACAGGCTCGACGACGACACCTGGGAGGAGATCGAGGACACGCTCATCGCCGCCGACGTGGGCGTCACCGACACCACCCAGATCGTCGGGCGGCTCCGCGAGCGTGTCAAGGTCCTCGGCACCCGCGGCCCCGGCGAGCTCCGCGAGCTCCTGGTGGAGGAGCTGACCGCCGCGCTCGAGCCCGATCTCGACCGGTCCCTGGCGACCTCCCCGCCCTCCGGCGAGGGCCCGGCGACGGTGATGGTCGTCGGCGTCAACGGCTCGGGCAAGACCACCACCTGCGGCAAGATCGCCCGGGTGCTCATCGCCGACGGGCACTCGGTCATCCTCGGCGCGGCCGACACCTTCCGGGCGGCCGCGGTCGACCAGCTCGAGACCTGGGGCGGTCGCGTGGGGGCCAGGGTGGTCCGCCGCGACGAGGGCGCCGACCCCGCCTCGGTGGCCTTCGACGCGGTCAGG
Organism: Glycomyces xiaoerkulensis; assembly: GCF_002798405.1. Taxonomy (GTDB): domain Bacteria; phylum Actinomycetota; class Actinomycetes; order Mycobacteriales; family Micromonosporaceae; genus Glycomyces; species Glycomyces xiaoerkulensis. Next base: position 245,071 of record NZ_PGGV01000029.1, read on the forward strand.
GCCGGCGCGGACGAGGGCGCCGAGGTGGTCCTGGTCGACACGGCCGGGCGGCTCCAGAACAAGACCGGTCTGATGGACGAGCTCGGCAAGGTCAAGCGCGTCATCGAGAAGCAGGGTCCGGTGGCCGAGACGCTCCTGGTCCTGGACGCGACGACCGGCCAGAACGGGCTTCAGCAGGCGAAGATCTTCGGTGAGGTCTGCCGGATCTCGGGCGTGGTGCTCACCAAGCTCGACGGGACCGCCAAGGGCGGTATCGTCATTGCGGTGCAAAGGCAGTTGGGGGTACCGGTTAAGCTGGTCGGACTCGGGGAGGGTCCGGACGATCTGGCTCCTTTCGAGGTCCGCGAGTTCGTCGACGCGATCGTCGACGGCTCCGGCGACTTATCGAGGAAACTGCGGCATGCACAGCGGGGACCGGTGAGCCAAGACGAGATTCCGCTTGTTGGCGGCAACACGAGTACAGTGACCCGGCTGGGAGACACGGTCCGGCGCAATACCGGACCGTGGACGCCGGCGGTTCACTCGCTGCTGCGGCACCTCCGCGCGGCAGGTTTCACCGGTGCGCCGCGGCCGCTGGGGATCGACGAGCACGATCGCGAGGTCCTGTCGTTCGTCGAGGGCGAGCCGGGCAAGTATCCGCTCGGGTCGCATTGGACGACCGACGAGACGCTGTGCGCGGTGGCGAAGATGCTGCGGATGTTCCATGACGCCCAGTACGGTTTCCAACCGCCGCCGTCCGCCACTTGGCGGTCGTTCGGACCGCCGCCGCCGGACACCGAGGTCATCTGCCACCACGACGCCGCCCCGCACAACGTGGTGTGGCGGCCCGACGGGACGCTTTCGCTGATCGACTTCGACCTGGCCAGCCCGGGTGCGCGCATCTACGACGTGGCGTACGCGGCCTGGACGTGGGTGCCGGTCTTCACCGACCGGGATTCGATGACGCTGGGCTGGAAGAAACCCGACCGTCCCCGCCGGCTCCGCATGTTCGCCGACGCCTACGGGCTGTCCGAACGCGACCGCGCCCGGTTCATCAAGGTCATCCGCAAGCGCATCGTCGACCACATCGAGGGCATCCGGCGGATGGCGCAGGCCGGTGACCCGGCCTTCGAGCGGATCGTCCGCAAGGGGCACCTGCGGAGGCCGGCGCGCGATCTGCGGCTGCTGGACGCCGAGCGCTACCGGCTGGACGAGGCGCTGCGGTAGGGAGGCGAGGGGCCGCCGACGAGCCGGGGGCCGACGGACACCCTCGCCATGGACCGGGGTATCGCACCGGAGTACCGAGTCGAAGCGCCGCAAGATAGCTGGAGCGCTCCCAGTCCGGTGGCGAAGCCCGGTGGTGTTGGGTATCGGGGGATTTTGAGGGATTCGGAGCCCAACCTACCCGGCGAACGCTTTCATGTCAATGAATTGGCATACATAAATATAAATTGCCCGTTCGGATCCCGGATGTCGCCCGACGCGCCGGTCGGCGATCCTCGCAGAGTTCACTGGACCGTAAGGCCCGATCCCGAGGCCGTCGGTCGGACCGCGCGGGACGATGGAGCGGTAGAGGAACCCTTGAAAGGAACGCACCCTTGCGACGCACCGCGATCGGCATCTCCGCGGCGGGGCTGGCCGCCGCATTCGCACTGAGCGCCTGCGGCTCGGACCGGGCACCGGCCGAGGACGAGTCCACCGAGCCCGAACCGACGGCCTCCGAGACCGGCGGCGAAGAGACCACCGAGGCGCCCGCCGAGGAGGACGCGGCCGTGCCCGAACTGCTCGACTTCACCGCCGCCACCGTCGACGGCGACGACTTCAGCGGCGCCGAGCTGGCCGGAGACCCGACGGTGCTCTGGTTCTGGGAGCACGACTGCCCCATCTGCCAGGGCCAGGGCGGGACCGTCTCCGGCCTGCACGGCGAGTACGGCGACGCGGTCGACGTCGTCGGCGTCTCGGGAGCCGGCCTGTACGCCGCCTCGAGCGATGCGGACCGCCGGGACTTCGTCGACCGGACCGGCACCGCCGATCTCGTCCACCTCGAGGACGAGGACTACCGGATCCGGAACTCCTTCGGCGTGGTCACTCAGAGCACCTTCGTCGTCCTCGACGCCGAGGGCGGGATCGTCGAGAGCGGGTCGCTCGGCGAAGACGAGCTCCACGAGGCCGTCGGCGGCCTGCTCTAGACCCGGAGCCGGGCCGCCCGGCCGGGCCTCACCGGCCGAAGACCGACTTCACCGTCTCCTCCAGGAACCGCTGCACCGACAACGCCGCCTCGATGACCGGGTCGCTCGGGTCCCCGCCGCCCAGGACCCGCAGGTCCCACCAGCCGTAGTAGGCGACGTAGAGCCCGGCGACGACCAGCAGCACCCCCACGATGCGCATCACCCGGGGGAACTGCCGCTTCAACCACGCGAGCATTCCCTCGCGGGCCAGCGCGATCGCCAGTGAAACGGCCCCGATCACCAGCGTCATGCCCAGGGCGTAGGCCAGGAACACCGCCGTGCCGCCCAGCACCGACTGCGACCGGAACGTCTGCGCCACCAGCGCCAGGAACGGCGCGATCGTGCACGAGAGCGAGGCCAGCGCGAAGAACAGCCCGAAGGCGATCATCGAGCCGAGTGACCGCTTGACCTCCCGGCCGCCGAGCCGGGGGATGAACGTCGGCAGCTCCCGCCCCAGCAGTAGCCAGACCCCGGCGGCGGCCACGACGATGCCGACGACGATGGTCACCCACGGCAGGAAGGAGGTGACGCCCACCGCCGCGGTCGAGATCAGCAGTCCGAAGGCGCCGAAGACGGTCACGAAGCCGATGGTCATGGCGAGGGTGAACAGGCCCGCCCGGCCGAAGGCGCGCGTGCGCGAGACCTGCTCGGCCGCTTCGCCGTTGATGAGGAATCCGGCGTAGATCGGCAGGAGCGCGAATCCGCAGGGGTTGACGGCGGCGACGGCGCCGGCGACCAGCGCGAGGGCGAACGGGACTTCTTGCATGCCTCGAGTCTGCCCGCGGCTGCCGGTTCGGAACGGGCGCCGGCTCGTATATCGGCCTTACGGTGTTCTAAATTCGCGATCCAGCGCAGTTCGCGGGGGGTCAGCGTCCCGTACGGGGTGACGGCCGCCAGTTCGGCCCCGTGTTCGCCGGGGGTCGGGTCGAGCTTCCAGGCTCCTTCGGTGTTCGGCTCGCCGCGCATGGCGCCGCCGACCGCGTACGGGTGGGTGGGGACGACCTTGACGGCCGGTTCGCCGTCGATGGAGGTCACGGCCACGCCGATGTCGGACAGGCGCGGGTAGGCGTCGGCCGGGTCGCGCAGGAGCCGGTCGGTTTCGACCACGAACCGGCGCTGGAAGTTCGGCATGAACCCCTGCGGGGCCCAGGCGGCGCCGGTGACCGAGGCGTGCCGGAAGTAGGCGGACCACAGCTCGGGGTCGTCTATGCCGCCTCGCGCGCCCACGCCGATCGGTTTGGCCGGGTGCTCGCGGGCCTGCAGTTCGGGCAGGCTCAGCGGCCGGGACGCCTCGTCGATCCAGTAGACGCCGTGCTGGCCGTCGAGCACCACCCAGGAGTCGAGGTCGTCGATCCACGCCTCGGCGACCGCGTGCCCCTTGCCGACCCCGTCGTGGTAGTCGTCGCGTCGCAGGTCGGCCTTGCGGGCGGGGATGCCCAGGGCGTTGAGGCTCTGGGCGAGGACGAGGGAGTATTCGACGCAGGAGTAGCGCGCTCCGATGGCGACCTGTTCGAGGATGTCGAGCGCGTCGCCGGCGTTGATCCGGGCGTTGGCGTGTCGCCAGAGCCCGTTGGTCCAGGCCAGGGACGTGCGGGTGGTCTCCCAGGCGGTGGTGCAGGGGCCGGGCAGGCGGCGGCGGAGCGCCGCTTCCCGGTGGGGGGTGATGCACTCCAGTTCGAGCGGGGCCGTCGGTGCGGGCTCGGGCCAGTCGATCAGGCGCAGCGGCGGGCCGGGGACGTTGTGCCTGGCCCGCTCGGTCAGCTCGTCCCAGTCCGGGTCGCGTCCGAACGCCGCCGAGATCTCGGGTTCGAAGAGGTCGAGCTGGTGGAACCCGGCGTCGACGGCCTCGTCGAGGCGGTGGCGGGCCGCGGGGAGCCCGACCTTGTGGGCGGCGATGGCGAGGCTGGGGGCCCACAGGTCCCGCCAGAATTCGGTGTCGGCCCGGAGGGTCCGCTCGAGGTCGAGCAGCGTCCACCATCGCCCGCCGCGCATCGCGTCCTGTGCGATGGTCCGCACGCGGGCGAGCTTGGCGGGACGCGGAGTGTTCATGTTGTATGAGCTTAGTCACGATTTCTGGAGAAGCAAAGTCCGCTGCCCCGCCGGGGCGGGCGGCGGGCGCTCCCGAACCGGACGGGCGGCGGGGCGACTCCGCCGCCCGTTCTCAGTTCCCCGGGGTTCAGGCCGCGCTGCAGGTCACCTCGGGGCTGGCCGCGCCGTTGTCGGCGATGAAGCCGAAGACCCGGCGGCTCTCGCCGTCGGCGATCGAGCCGTTCCAGCCGACGTCGCCGGCGGTGACCTGGCTGCCGGACTGGTTCAGGTCGGCGTTCCAGTGGCTGCTGATGGACTGGCCTCCCGGCCAGGTCCAGGTCAGCGTCCAGCCGGAGAGGTCGCCCTGGTCGGCGGCGACGGTGACGTCGCCCTGCCAGCCGGAGCCCCAGTCGTTGACCACGTCGATCTCGGCCGAGCAGTCGCCTTCCCCGCCGGGAGTGGTGGTCGGGTCGTCCGGACTGGTGGTCTCGTCCGGGGGAGTGGTGGTCTCCGGCGGCTGGTCGCCGAAGACGCTCGCGCGCTCGGCGGTGTTCCCGATCCCGTACCGGCTGTCGAAGACCCGCTCGCCCCAGGTCGTCATCTGACCGGGGTCGAAGTCGAGCACCTGGTCGAGCTCGCCGTCGGAGTTGCCCGAGTAGGACCAGGCGATCCAGCCGATGCCGCGTTCCTGAGCCTCGGCCTGGACGGTGTCCCACGGGACCGACTCGCCCTGGAAGACGTCGCCGTACTCGCCGATGATGAGCGGCAGGCCCTTCGCCTCGAATGCGTCGAGGTAGTCGACCACGGTCTGCGGGTCGGAGTAGACGGCGTACATGTGGATCGAGAAGAGGGTGTTCGCGTCCTGGTCGGCTGCGAAGACCTGCTCGGCGTCGTCGAGCATGATCTGCTCCCAGTCCTGGCCCCAGTTGGGGGCGTCGACCACGAGGGTGTGTTCGAAGCCGATGTCCCGCATGCGTTCGATCGCGTCGACGGTGGCCTGGGTCCAGCCGGCGGTGTCCTCGTTGCCCCACGGCTCGTTGCCGATGTTGATGAGCGTGTAGGCCTCCTCGCCGTCGAGCACGTCGTACATGCCCTCCCAGAAGTCGACCGCCTGGTCCAGGCTGGCCGCGCCCTCCTGCTCGCCGTAACCGGTGGTGTCGTGGACCTCGAGCACGCAGATGACCTGCTGGGCCTTGCACTCGTCGACGATCGTCCGCAACCGGTCGGGGGTGGTGACGCCCCAGTCGCGTTCGCCGGAGCCGAGCACGACCCGGATGGTGTTGGCCCCCAGGTCGCTGATCTCGGCGATGCTCTCGAACTCCTGCTGGAACCAGACTTCGGGGTGCGAGGTGCCGCGCATGACGAACGGTTCGCCGTTCGCGTCGACCAGTTGAGTGCCGTCGATCTGGAAGCCGCCCTGCTGCTGCGCGCCGGCCGGCGCCAACTGCCAGAGGCCGGCGAGCGCGACGATCAGCGCCGACGCCGCCGCGAGCAGCCAGTTGCGGGCCGACCGATGCCGGGCCGGTCGGCCGCTGGATGTGCTGTTGTGCATGTTGATCCTTCTATCGGTGGGTCAATCGGTGCTTCCCAACCTCAAGACAGGGAAGCACAGATATCGATCGGTATCAACATTAGTTGGGACGGTAATTGAAACGGGCGGCGGAGGTGACCTCCGCCGCCCGTCCTCGTGCGTGGTGCGGTTACGCCGCGCTGCAGGTCACGGCCGGACTGGCCGCGCCGTTGTCGGCGATGAATCCGAACACGTCCCGCGTCTGACCGGAGGCGACGGACCCGTTCCAGCCGACGTCGCCGGCGGTGACCTGGCTGCCGGACTGGTTCAGGTCGGCGTTCCAGTGGCTGCTGATGGACTGGCCTCCCGGCCAGGTCCAGGTGAGCTGCCAGCCGTCCAGCCCGCCGCCGGTGGCGGTGACGGACACGTTGCCCTGCCAGCCGGAGCCCCAGTCGTTGACCACGTCGATCTCGGCCGAGCAGTCGCCCTCCCCGCCGGGAGTGGTGGTCGGGTCGTCCGGACTGGTGGTCGGGTCGTCGGGGCTGGTGGTCTCGTCCGGGGGAGTGGTGGTCTCCGGCGGCTGGTCGCCGAAGACGCTGGCGCGCTCGCCGGTGTTGACGGCGCCGTACTGGCTGTTGAACACGTCGTCGCCCCAGGCGGTCAACTGGTTCGGGTCGAAGTTCAGCACCTGGTCGAGGTTCTCGGCCCCGCCGCTGTTGCCCGAATAGGACCAGGCGATCCAGCCGATGCCGCGGGCCTCGGCCTCGCTCTGCACCGTCTGCCAGGCGACGGCCTGGTCGTTGTGCTCGTGGCCGTACTCGCCGACGATGAGCGGGAGGTTCATGGCCTCGAATGCGTCGAGGTAGTCGATGACGGTCTGCGGGTCGGAGTAGACCTCGTACATGTGGACCGAGAACACGGTGTTGCCGTGGCTGTCGGCGGCGGCGATCTCGGGCGCGTTGTCGCGCATGATCCCCTCCCAGTCCTGGCCCCAGTTGGGGGCGTCGACCACCAGGGTGTGGTCGAATCCGGACGAGCGCATCTCCTGGACGGCGGACCTGGTGGCCTCGGTCCACCCGGCGGTGTCCTGGTTGCCCCACGGCTCGTTGCCGATGTTGATCAGGACGTAGGCCTCCTGGCCGTCGACGGCGCTCTTGACGCTCTTCCAGTACTCGACGGCCTGGTCGAGGCTGGCGGCGGCGTCCTCCTCGCCGTAACCGGTGGTGTCGTGGACCTCGAGCACGCAGATGAGCTGGTGCGCCTTGCACTCGTCGATGATGTCGGCGACCTCGGATGCCGGGGTCGGCCCCCACTGCTGGCCGGAACCGAGGACGACGCGGACGGTGTTGGCGCCCAGGTCGCTGAGTTCGCCGTAACTGTCGAACTCGCTCTGGTACCACACGTGCGGGTGGCTGGAGCCGCGCATGACGAACGGGTTGCCGTTGGCGTCGATCAACTGCGAGCCGCTGACGGAGAAGCCGCCCGTCTGCGCTCCGGCCGGCAGCAGGGCCCACATCCCGGCGACGGCGACGGCGAGCGCGGTGCCGGCGGCGAGCAGCCACCTGCGCCACGAGCGCCCGCCGCGTGCCGGGCGGTCGCTGGGTTGCTCAGTACTCATTTTGGATCCTTCGATCTGAGGTGAATCGGTTAATCCCAACCTGAACATAGACAACCATATATATAGATCGAGGTCAACAACCGGTGGGCGCCTCCGAATCCCCGATGCATTCGGCTGCGTGGCGGCTCTGCGGCTCGCGACCACTGGGCGCAACCCTGAACCGGTTTACGCAGTGGCCTAAATCATATGGAAAGGCGCAGGGTGTCCGAGATCAAGGAGTGCCGGTGGAAGAGTCCCAGCTCGCACGCCGTATCCGTCCATGTCGGGCGGTCGAATTCGCAGAGTCGTGGAGCGATCACCTTGTTATAATGGACAGACCTCTATGGACCACACCCCTACCGCCCTTCACGTATCCCGGCCCACGGGCCGAGTCGGCGGACTGCGCCCTTCGCGCGGGCCGTGCCCATGGGAGCGCTATCAAAGGTGATCGGCCCCCTCGAGCCCTCCGTTCCCGCCGACCATCGACCCGAACACCCTTCGAACCGGAAGGAAAGCATGCGAGCAAGCCCGACCGCCGTACGCCTGCTGGGGCCCATCGGCGCCGCCCGCGACGGCCGCGAGATCCACTTGGGGCCGTCCCGCGAACGCGAATGCTTTGCCGCCCTGGTCCTGCGCTGCGGCGCCCCGGTCCTGGTGGAACAGCTCATCGACGACCTCTGGGACGCCGAGCCCCCCGCCAGCGCCGTCAACGTCGTCCACACCTACGTCAGCCGCCTGCGCGGCCGCCTGGTCGCCCCCGAGTCCCGCGACCACGCCCTCGTCCGCTCCCTCCACCCCGGATACTCGATCGCCCCGGACGCCGTGGAACTCGACGTCCACGAGTTCGAGTCCGAGCGCCGCAGCGGCATGGCCCTGCTGTGGGCCGGGCACCTCGATCAGGCGCACGAGGCGCTGCGGCGCGCCATCGACCACTGGTCGGGCACGATCGCCCTGCACGGAGCGGTCGGCCCCCTCGCCTGCCGGGAGCGCCAGCGACTGACCGAGCACTACCTCGACGCCGTCGAACACTGCCTCGCCCTGCAGATGAAGGAGGGCCGCGGACTCGACACCATCGCGGAACTGACCGCACTGGTCGGCAAGCATCCGTTCCGGGAGCGCCTGTGGATGCTGTTCATGCTCGCCCTGGCAGTCGCCGACCGCCGGGGCGAGGCTTTGATCGCTTACCACGACCTGCGCCGCCGCCTCAACGAGGACCTGGGCATCAACCCGTCCCAGCGCGTGCAGCGCTTGTTCGGCGACCTGGTCTCGGAGAAGCCTCCCGGCGAGGTCTGGGACGACCACTTCCGACTGACCACGCAAAACAGATGAACCGAGAAAGGAAAGCGATGCGCAAGCACGTCATGACCCCCTCCCCGCGCGCCGACGGCGAGGCCGACCTCGAAGTCTCGCGGCTGTGCCTGGGCACCATGGACTTCGGCACCAAGACCGGCCGCGACGAGGCATTCCGGATCCTCGACCGCTACGCCGAGGCCGGCGGCAACCTGCTCGACAGCGCCAACTGCTACGCGTTCTGGGCCGAAGGCGGCACCGGCACCGACAGCGAGCGGCTCATCGGCGAATGGCTGGCCGACCGCGGCATGGCCGGGCGCATGCAGGTGGCCACCAAGGTCGGCGCGGATCGGGCCCGGCCCGAGGAGCCCTACAGCGGCCGCAACCGCGAGGGGCTCGCGGCAGAGCGCGTCCGCGAACAGGCCGAGCAGAGCCGGGACCGGCTCGGCGTGGAGTCGATCGACCTGTACTACACCCACGTCGACGACCGGTCCACCGACCAGGCCGAGACCGTCGAGGCCCTCGGTTCCCTGGTAGCCGACGGCACCGTCAAGGCGCTGGCCGCCAGCAACCACACCACCTGGCGGTTCCACCGGGCCCGCGCCATCGCCGCCGAGCGGAACCTGCCGGCCTACCGGGCGATCCAACTGCGCTACACGTACATGTACCCGCGCCCGTCGACGGTCCCGGTGCCCGAGGCGATCCAGTTGCCGGCCACCGACGAGCTGCTGGACTACGCCGAGTCCGAGAACGTGGCCGTCTTCGCCTACTCGCCGCTCTCCGGCGGCGCGTTCGACCGCGAAGACCGCCGGCCGCCGCCCGAGCCGGTCGACTACGATCACCCCGGGTCGGAGGCGCGCATCGCATTCGTCCGGAAGGTCGCCGCCGAACTGGGCGCCACCCCGGGGCAGGTGGTGCTGGCCTGGCTGATGGCCCACCGCGCCGCCGTCGTCCCGGTCATCGGGGTCAGCTCGGTCGCCCAGCTCGAACTGGCCCTGGGCGCCCTGGAGATCGAGCTGGACGCCGAGACCCTCGCCCGCCTCAACGCGGCCTGAGCCGCACCCGCGGGCGGCGTCCGGGACGCGACCCGGACGCCGCCCGCCCCGCCAGTCCCACCGCGATGCCGCAGACGGTCACCGCCAGCACCGACAGGTGGATCAGGGCGAAGCCGCAGGCTGCCGGCAGACCGTAGTTGGCGCGGGCGAATCCGAGCAGTCCGCGCTCGCCGACCAGCGCCACGACCAGCGCCGCGGCGGTGACGAGGAGCAGGGGCGGGTAGAGGACGGCCGCCGCGGTCGCGGCGATCGCCGCGGCGATCGCGGCCAGCGTGGACAGCCGGTTCATCCGCTCGAACTTCATGTGCTTGAAGCGGGCGGCGATCTCGGGCAGCGGCACCGACCGTCGCCACATCATCGCCAGGGCCCGCAGCAGATTCGGCTCGCCGTCGTGGCGCACCCGGAGGTCGGCGGCGATGGCGATGGCCGCGTCCCCGCCCAGCCGGGCGCTGTACTCCATGTCCTCGCAGTCTCGCAGGCCCTCGTCGAAGCCCCCGAACCGCTCGAAGACGGACGGGCGCGCCGCGGCCACCGAGAACCGTGCGAGCCGGGCCGGGCCGACCGAGCGGTGCAGCAGATGGGATTCGCGTCCGACCAGGTAGCGGCCGACGGCGCCGCTGCCCGGCAGGGGATGCGGGTCGAGTACGCCGTGCACGATGTCGAGGTCGGGGTCGCGCTCGAACGCCGCTACGGCGCGTTCGACGGCGTCGGGGTGCGGTTCGATGTCGGAGTCGAGAAAGAACAGCAGATCGCCGAAGGCGGCCGCGATGCCCCGGTTGCGGGCGGCCGAGACGCCCCGGTTGCGCTCCTGCCGGATGATCCGGCAGCCGAACCGGGCGGCCACGGCGGCCGAGGAGTCGGTGCTGGCGTCGTCGACGACGATCAGCTCGTCGGGGGGCCGGCTCTGGGCCTTGACGGCCTCCAGGCACAGCGGCAGCGCGTCCTCGTCGTTGAAGCACGGGATGATGACGCTGACGCTGGTGGCGGGGTGGGTCGGGTCCGGGGTCGTTTCCACGCTCTGCTCCAAGTGGTCGCGGCGGTTTCGGACCCACGGTAGGCACCGGGCTTTGACGCGGCCCCGATCGCGCATGGAGCCGATCTGGACTACCCGGCGTCACCTCGCCGATGCGCCGATGGCGTCTTCATTGGAATGTCCTGACCGGAAGTCACCCGGTGGGCACGGTGGGTGGTTAAGGCGGGCTCTAGGTCAAGTCGAGTCCGGTTCCAGTACCGCCGCCTACGTTCGGAGAAGTGACCCTGACCAGTGGAACGAGGCCCGTCCCGGGACCCGTCCCCGGCGTCCGATCGGAGTTCCGGCCATGCGACTGATTGACATCGAAGAAGCCGAGCAGCTTTCGCTCAAGGAGGTGCAGCAGCTCTACCGCGAATACGTCAACTCCAGCCAGGTCTCGCTGATGCGCTCGTTCGGCTTCGGCCGCGAGCTGGTCGAACGGGCCGAGGGCTGCTATCTGTACCTGAAGGACGGTCGGCGCATCACCGACCTCACCGGAGGGGTGGGGGTGCTCAACCACGGGCACAACCACCCGCGCATCCTCGAGGCCCGCCGGCGCTTCGCCGAGCGCCGGCGCATGGAGGTCCACAAGACCTACTTCTCGCCGTACCTGGCGGCGCTGAGCCACAACCTCGCCCAGATCCTCCCCGGAGACCTCGACCACGCCTTCTTCCCCAACTCCGGCGCCGAATCCATCGAGGGCGCGGTCAAGTGCGCCTACAAATACCACCGCGGCAAGCGCGGCACCGTCCTGCGCGCCACCACGGCCTTCCACGGCAAGCTGCTGGGCTCGGGCGGACTCACCGCGGCCCAGGGGCACAGCTTCAGCTTCCCGACCATCCCCGGCATCGCCGACTTCGAATACGACGACCTCGACTCGGTGCGCGAGGCCGTCGCCGCCCACAGCGGCGACGTGTACGCCCTCCTGATCGAGCCGTTCAGCGCCTCCACGATGCGGCAGTGCTCCGAGGAGTTCCTGCTGGGGCTGCGGGCGCTGTGCGATCAGGAGGACATCGTCCTGATCTACGACGAGATCTACACCGGCTGGGGCAAGACCGGGAGCATGTTCCACTTCACCCGGTACGAGGGGCTGGTCCCGGACATCCTGTGCACCTCCAAGGCGCTCGGCGGCGGGAAGTCCTCGATCTCCGGATTCGTGGTGCGCGGTCCGGTCTACCGCAGGGCCTACGACAACCTCGGCGACGCGCTGCTGCAGACGACCAGCACCACCTACTACGGCTTCGGCGAGGAGAACGCGACCGCCATTGAGGCCGTCCGCATCGCCGTCGAGGACGACTACCCGGCCCGCGCCCGCGACATCGAGGCGATCCTCGCGCCCGGTCTGGAGCGGATCGCCAAGGCGTTCCCCGACGACGTCGCCGACGTGCGCGGCTCGGGTGCGCTGTGGGGCCTGTTCCTCCAGGGCAATCCCGGCCTGGTCGAGTCGATGCTCAAGCTCGTGCCCGGGGGCCTGTCGAAGGACCCCGGATTCCGCAACAAGCTGCTGGCCTCGGCCTTCCTCCAGGCCATGTACGAGGACCACGGGATCTACCTGTACTACACCCTCAACGGCGACCATCCGGTGGTGATCGGGCCGCCGCTGGTGACCCCGCCGGACGAGATCCGTCGCTGCCTGGAGGCGATCGAGGCGACCCTGTCGATCGGCGTCGGGAAGCTGGTGCGCCGCTTCCTCAAGCAGAAGGTGAGCCACCTGTGGTGAACGCGCTGCCCTCGCCGGTCCTGGTGACCGGCGCCGCCGGGGTCCTCGGCTCGAACCTGACCGACCGCCTGCTCTCGGCGGGGGCCGAGGTGGTTGCCTACGACCGCCGCGAGGTCCCGCCGGCCGACCGGCTCCGCGCCGTCACCGGCGACGTGCGCGACCGCGGCGAGCTGACCCGGGCCGCCTCGGGCTGCCGGGCCATCGTCCACTGCGCCGCGGCCCTGCCCTCCTACCCCAGGGCCGAGATCCGCTCGATCACGGTCGGCGGCGCCGAGTCGGTGCTGGAGGCGGCCGCGGCCGCGCGCGCGGAACGGCTCGTCCACATCTCGTCGACGGCGGTCTACGGCTTGCCCGAACGCGTCCCCACCCCCGAGGACCATCCGCACGAGCCGGTCGACGCCTACAGCGCCGCCAAGGCCGAGGCCGAGCGCGCCGTCGCCGCCCGAGCCGCCGAACGCTGCACCTCGATCGTGCGGCCCAAGACCTTCCTGGGGCCGGGCCGCCTGGGCCTGTTCGGCATGCTGTTCGAGTGGGCCGAGGAGGGACGCGACTTCCCGATCATCGGCAAGGGCGACGTCCGTATCCAGATGCTCGACCTCGGCGACCTGGTCGAGGCGGTCGCGACCGTCCTGGCCGCACCCGACGAGACCGCCGCCGACACCTACAACATCGGAGCGGCCGACTTCGCCACCATCCGGGAGGACTTCCAGGCGGTCCTGGACGCGGCCGGGCACGGCCGGCGCGTCAGGTCCCTGCCGACCGGGCCGGCCGTGGCCGCCCTGCGCCTGGCCTCGGCCGCGGGGTTGTCACCGGTCTACGACCGGCTGGTCCGCAAGCTCAAGGCCGACTCCTATGTCGATATATCCAAGGCGCGCGAACGCCTCGGTTTCACGCCCCGCCACTCCAACCGCGAGGCCGTCCTGCGCACCTACCGGTGGTGGCGATCACTGCCGCAGTCCGACCCCGGCGCGGCCGGGGCCACCTCCGCCGACCGGTGGAAACAGGGCCTTCTCGCGAGCGCGAAGGTCTGCTTCCCCGCGCGAGCCAAGGGAACCGTCAAAGGGAGAGCCCATGACCAGCATCAAGACCGAGGCACCCTCACCGGTCGCGACCGCGCTGGACCGGCCTAGCCGACCGAAGCGGGCCGGCGCCGCACTCGCGCTGCTGCGCCCGGTCCAGTGGGTCAAGAACCTCGCGGTCGGCCTGCCGCTGGTCGACCCCCGACTGTGGGCCCTCTCCTCCGGAGACGAGCTGGCCCTGGCCGTCGCCGCCTTCGCGGCGGCCTCGGCGATGGTATACGCGGTCAACGACATCGCCGACCGCGAACGCGACCGCCACCACCCGGTCAAGCGCCACCGCCCCGTCGCCTCCGGCGCGGTCTCGGTCCCGCGGGCGTGGATCCTGGCCGCCGTGTGCGCCGCCGCCTCGCTCGCCGCCGTGGCCGCGGCACCGATCCTGGCCGCCCCGGTCGCGGCGTACGCGGCGATCAACTTCGCCTACAGCCGCAAACTGCGCGAGATCCCCGTGCTCGAACTGTTCAGCGTCGCCTCCGGATTCCCACTGCGGGCCGTCGCAGGCTACCTCGCGCTGGGGGCCGCCCCTTCCGGCCTGGTCGTACTGTCGGTCCTGTTCGCCTCGCTGCTGCTGGTGCTCGGCAAGCGCAGGCGGGAACTGGTCGTCGCCGGAACCTCCCACCGATCGGCCCTCTCGGGCTACACGCCGACCCTGATCGACCAGTACGTCTCGATCACCGCCGGGCTCGCGACCGCCACGTTCCTGCTGTTCGCCCTCCACGGCCCCGGATCGCCCGGCGATGCGGGGCCGCTGCCGCTGCTGGGGGTTCCGCTGCTGGTCGCCGGCCTGTTCCGCTACCTGCAGCTCCTCACCGTGCGCGGGGGCGACGGCGACCCCACCCGCATCCTGCTGCGCGACCCGGTACTGGTGGCCGTCGCCGTCTCCTGCGTGGCGCTGATCGCCGCCTACACCGCGATCGACCCTGCTCTGTGGACAGAAGGAAGATGAACCGTGACCGGACTGCTGGAAGACCGGCCCGCCGCCACCGAATCCCGTCGGCGCTGGTGCTGGGGGACCCGAATCGTCGTCGCCGCGGCGTCGGCCTGGACGGTGTTCCTGATCGCCCACCTGCTGCTGACAGGCGAAGTCTGGTGGTGGTCGGCCATCGAGATGACCCCGCCGCCGGCCTTGGCCCTCCCCCCGGCGGTCCTGGCCGTCGGCGCGCTGTGGGCCGCCCGCGGCGTGCGCTGGCGGGTGGAGGTCGTCGCCGCCACCACCGCCCTCATCGTCGCCCCCATGACCGGTTTCAACCCGGCGGCGCTGCTCGAGGACGGTGAGCCCGACGGTGAGGCCGATCTGAGGGTGTTCTCGTGGAACACCGACTACTGGCACGTCAGGTTCGACGACCCGGAGGCGTTCTACGACCACCTGCTGGAACAGGACGCCGACGTCTACCTGCTCACCGAATACCTCACCCGGACGAACATGGTGGTGCCCATCGACGACGAAGCGGCGCTGCGCGAGCACTTCGAGGGCTGGCACATCTCCATCGCCAGCGAGATGGTCACCATCTCCCGCCATCCGATCGTCGAGCAGCGCGCCATCGACACCACCGGCGTGATCGGCCCCGACGATCCGGGCGCCCCCGGCGAGGGCGACTGGGAGGAGTACTGGACCACCAAGGTCCTCCGCACCGACGTCGAAGTGGACGGCCGGATCGCGTCGCTCTACAACCTGCACCTGGCGGTGCCGGTCCCCACCGAAGGGTCGAGCCCCTTCGGCGGCGAGTTCTGGGGCCACGTCCGCGCCCAGTACCAGCGCCGCTCCGCCCAGGTCGACCTGCTCCTGGAGGACCTGGCGGGCAATCCGCACCCGGTGCTGGTTGCCGGGGACCTCAATTCCTCCGCACTGAGCGGGGCGGTCACCGCTCTGAAGAACCGGCTGGACTGCCCCGATCCCGACGGCGAATTCCTCCCCACAAGCTGGCCCCAGCGCCGCTTCGGCTTCCCCCAACTGTGGAGGCTCGACTGGGCCTGCACCGGCACCGGAGCCTCCATCGCCGGATACGGCTTCGGCACCGCCGCCGGCATGTCCGACCACAAGTCCCAGCACATCGACCTGGTCCTGGGGGAGGCGTGACCGAACGATTCGACGCCTGCGTCGTGCTCAACTACTACGCCCCCTACATCAGCGGACTCACCCAGGTCGCCCGCGACGTCGCCGAGTCCCTGGCCGGGCGCGGCCGCCGGGTGGCCGTGGTCGCCTCTCGGCACCACCCGGACCTGCCCCGCCGCGAGGAACTCGGCGGCGTGCACGTCTTCCGCTCCCGCGTGGCCGCCCGGATCGGCCGCGGTGTCATCAGTCCGGAGTTCATCGGGCTGGCCGGGCGCGTGGCGCGGCGATCGGCCGTGGTGAACCTGCACCTGCCGATGCTGGAGGCCGGACCGGTCGCCCGCGCGGCCGGGAACACCCCGATCGTGTGCCACCACCACGACGACGTGTGGCTGCCCGGCGGCGCCCTGGCGTCGGCCCAGATCGCCGTGGTCGAGCGCTCGGTGGCCGCGTCGCTGCGCCGCAGCGCGGGCGTGGTCGTCTCCAACCTCGACCACGCCCGGGACTCGCGGCACTGGCACCTGATGCGGCGCCGGAAGGTCCACGAGATACCGCCGCCGTGCCGCCGGCGCGGCCTCGGTCGGCCGTCCTTCCGCGACGGGCCCGGCCCGCACGTGGGCTTCCTCGGCCGCATGGCCCCCGAGAAGGGCCTCCACCACCTGGTGGCTGCGTTCGGCCACTGGCCCGACCCCGAGGCGCGGCTGCTGCTGGCCGGGGAGGAGTCCGGCGTCGCCGGCGGCGGAGTCGCGGCCGAACTGCGCCGCCTCGCCGACGACGACCGGCGGGTTCGGTTCCTCGGGCGACTCGACGAGGCCGAGTTCGGCGACTTCCACGCCTCCATCGACGCCTTCGCACTGCCGTCGGTCGCCGAAGAGTCGTTCGGGATCACTCAGACCGAGGCGCTGATGGCCGGAGTCCCGGTCGTCGCCAGCGACCTGCCCGGCATGCGGGTACCGGTGCGCACCACCGGATTCGGTGAGCTCGTGCCCGCCGGCAGCCCCGAGGGCCTGGCCGCGGCGCTGCGGAGGGTGTGCGCCTGGGGGGATGAACGCCGCGTCCGCGGCGCCGAAGCCGCCCGCGACACCTACTCCATGGAATCGACCTTGGAGTCGTATGCCGAGGCGCTCGACGAGGCCGCCGACCGCGCGGCCCACAGGTAGACCGCCAGGGCCGCCAGCAGCTCGCACACCGTGGCCACGACCCGGCTGGTGATGGCGACCGCCGCGGCCATCGGCAGCGGTACCACCAGCGTGAGCGTCGCGGTCAGGATGCCCTCGCGCACCCCCAGGCCGTCGGGGACGATCAGGACCAGCGCCCCGACCACGGTCGCGAGCCCGAACAGGCCCACGCACAAGGCGTACGACTCGAGCGGGTCGGCGCCGGCGGCCACCACCAGCGCCCACAGGTGGTGCCCGCCGACGATCCACGACCCGGTCTGGAGCCCCAGCGCCCTCCGGATCGAGCCCGGCCCGTAGTCCAGCTCCACCGGCGAGCGCCGGAACAGCCGGCACACCAGGCGCATCGCGACCTCCACCAGTTGCGGACGCGCGAACAGCACCAGAGCCGGCAGCGAGGCCGCGGCCACCCACGCCCACCGGTCACCGAAGGCGGTCCGGGCCGCCAGCAGACCCACCAGCATGCCGGTCGCGACCATGACCACGATGTTGAGGAAGTACACGCCGGTCATCCGGGAAGCGGGGATGCCCGCGCCCGCCCCCATCCGCAGATTGACCAGCAGCGTCCACAGGCGACCCGGCAGGTACTTCACCAGCATGCCCGCGAAGTAGATCTTCGCCGCCTCCGGAAGAGCCACCCGCGATCGGCCCCCGTCGGCCAGCGCGTGCCACGACAGCATCGCCAGCCCCAAACCCACCACGTTGACCGCCCCGGACACCGCGATGAGCGGCAGATGCTCGGCGTCGGCGAACGCCGCGGCCTCGCTCCAGTCCTGGCCGCGCATGGCCGTCCAGATCGCGACCGCCACCGCGACCATCACCGCCGCGCCCGAGACCCGCCACAGGATCCGGCGCACCCGCGCCCACCGGTTGCCACTCACGGCCGCACCGTCCAAACCGCCGGGCGCAGAACGCCGACCAGGGCGGCCAGACCGGCGGTAGCCACGTACAGCAGATGCAGGCCGAACACCGCCGCGACCCATCCCGGCCCCCGGACCGCCGCGCCCCGCAGCAGGCCGGTGTTGGCGACGCCGAACACCGCCGCCGCCGCAGGCGGCACCACCGCCAGCGGCGGCCACCACATCGCCAGCGGCAGCCCGGCCACCACCAACGCGCACGACAGGACCGTGACCGGGCCGAGCGAGACGGTGCGGACCGACTGGCCCCCCTCGGCCGATCGCCGGGAGCGGATCAGCAGCTCGGCGAACCGCAGCGAGCGCTGCCACTGCTCGGCGAGCAGCCCGCCGAGCGTGTCGACGTCGTCGTGGCGGCCCCGGACGGCCGGATCGGTGCGGACGGTCCAGCGCGGCGGGAGGCGGGTGCCCAGTTCGACGTCCTCGCCGTCGCGCAGCGACTCGTCGAACCCGCCGGTATCGGCGAACGCCTTGGCGCGGATAGCGGTGAGCGCGAAGAGCGTGGCCGAGCCCGTCCCCGCGGCCCGAACCCGCCAGTGGTGTTCGAACAGGACCTTGTACCGCTCGACCGGACCGTCGTCGACCAGCGGTTCGGGAGCGTAGACGCCCTGCACGACGCCGGTGTCCGCGTCGGCCTCCAGCGCGTCCGCCGCCCGCTCGAGCGCGTCGGGCTCCAGCGCCAGATCGCTGTCGAGGAAGAACAGGACCTCGCCGGCGGCCGTGGCGGCGCCGAGGTTCCGCGCCGCCGCCGGACCCCGGTTCGGCCGCTGCTCGACCACGCGGCATCCGAACTCGGCGGCGATCGCCGCCGAGCCGTCGGTACCGGCGTCGTCGACCACGATGACCTCGCCCGGCGGGGCGGTCTGCGCGAACACCGACTCCAGGCACCGGCGCAGCGTCTTGGCCGCGTTGTGGCAGGGGATGACGACCGACCATTCGGTGAGCGGTGTGGACATGCCCCGATCCTGGCGCAGGGGTCTGGAGGCGGCCCATATTCGGCCTGGATCGCAACGCCACCGGCCCCGATCCGGCCGGCCGCCTCAGCCGGAGGCGGGGCCGGTGGAGCCGCGCGGCGACAACTGCGCCGCCGGGCTCTGGATCGAGGGAGGCTCCTCGTCCGGCGCGCGCTCCCCGGCCATGAGCGACAGGAGCAGCTCGGCCGCCCTCGAACCGTAGGCGGGGATGTCCCGGCTGAAGGCCGTCAGCGAGGGATGGGTCAGGCGGCACAGCGGCGAGTCGTCCCAGGCGATGATCGAGAGCTGATCGGGCACCGACAGCCCCAGTTCGTGGGCGACGCCGAGCCCCGACACGGCCATGACGTCGTTGTCGTAGACCAGGGCGGTCGGGCGCGACCGGGAGGTCAGCAGGCGCCTGGTCAGGCGCGCGCCCTGCTCGCCGGAGTAGTCGCTGTGGAGGGACTCGAACGCCTCCAGCTCCAAGCGCTTGGCCGCCTCGCCGAAGGCGGCGTCGCGGACGGTGGTGTGCAGCAGCCGCGGCAGCCCCGCCACGCGGGCGATGCGGCGGTGGCCGAGCGCGTAGAGGTACTCCAGCACCTCGCGGCACGGTTCGGCGTCGTCGTGCCAGACCGACGGGATCGGAGCGTGGTCGATCGGGCCGCCGACCGCCACCGCCGGCAGCCGCAGCTTCGCCACCGACTCCAGCCGCCGGTCCTCGGCACCCAGGTCGCACAGCAGTACGCCGTCGACCCGCCGCTCGGCCCACCAGCGCCGGTAGACGTCGAGCTCCTCCTCGACGGTCCCGACGATCTGCAGGGTGAGGCCGAGCGAATGCGACGACAGGGTCGCCTCGATACCGCTGATGAGCTCCATGAAGTACGGCTCGATGCCGAGCGTGCGGGCCGAGCGCCGCAGGGCGATGCCGACCGCCTCCGCCGAGGAGACCGACAGGGACCGGGCCGCGCGGTTGGGCACGAAACCCAGTTCGGCGGCGATGGCCAGGATCCGTTCCCGGGTGGCGTCCGAGACGCCGGGCCGCCCGTTGAGCGCATACGAGACCGCGCCCTTCGACACCCCGGCGGTCCGGGCGATGTCGGCGATGGTCGGCCGTCTGCTCATGTCGTCTCGTCTCCTCGTAGCCTCGGCCGCCGGCCCGGTTCAGGCCGCCGCAGCCACCCAGTGGTCGGCGCCCACGCGGGCGAGCGGCGCCGGGTCGGCTTCGCGATCGCCGTCGGGTTCGAGATCCTCGAACTCGGTGGCGGCGTCGGACCACTTGCGATGGAGCTGCGGGACCGAGGCCAGCAGGTTCCTGGAGTAAGGATGCCTGGGGTCCCCGAAGACCTTCCCCGTGGCTCCCATCTCGACCACGGCGCCGTGCCGCATGATAATGACCCGTTCGCTGATGTAGTTCGCCAGCGAAAGGTCGTGGGTGACGAAGAGGACGCCCAGGCCGCGCTCCTTGAGGGCGCCGAGCAGGTTGAGCACGTCGATCCGGGTCGAGGCGTCCAGCATGCTGATGATCTCGTCGGCGACCAGCAACTCGATGTCGAGCAGCAGCGCCCGCGCGATGAGCATCCGCTGGAGCTGCCCGCCGCTGAGCTGGTGCGGGTACTTCCGCAGGACCGCGCCGGGCTCCAGCCCGACCGACGTGAGCGACCGGTCGACCTTGTCCTGCCATTCGGCCCGCTTGAGCCCGGGGAAGAAGGACTCGCGCACCGCATCGAAGACCCGGTCGGCCTTGAAGATCGGGTTGTAGCTGCTGAACGGGTCCTGGAACACGCCCTGCACGCGCCGGTAGTAGGCCTTCCGGTCGGAGTGCCGGCGCGCGGTGACCTCGCGGCCGTCGAGCCGGACGGCGCCCCGCGTGGGCGGGATCAGTTGCAGGACCATCTTGCCGATGGTGCTCTTGCCGCTTCCGGACTCGCCGACGACCGAGAGCACCTCGCCGCGGGAGACCGAGAAGCTGACGTCCCTGACCGCGGTGAGCTTCTTCGAACCGAGCGCGCCGACCCGGTAGGACTTCCAGACGTTCTGAAGTTCGAGCATGTCAGTCCACCACCTTCCAGCACGAGGCCGTGTGGTCGGGGGCGAGGTCGACCGCCGGCGGGTCCTCGATGCACCGATCGTGCGCCAGCTCGCAGCGGTCGCGGAAGCGGCACCCGGTGGGCGGGTTCAGCAGTTGCGGCGGCTTGCCGGGGATGCTCTTGAGCCGCCTGTCGCCGTATTCGAGTCCGACCTCGGGCAGCGCCTCGATCAGTGCCCGGGTGTAGGGGTGCCGCGGGGCGTTGATGATGGTGTCGGCCGGGCCCTTCTCGACGATCCGGCCGGCGTACATGATCATGATCGAGTCGGCGATCTGGTAGACCAGCGACAGATCGTGGGTCACCACGACCATGCTCTTGACGAATCCCAGCTCGCGGAACCGCACCAGCGTCTCGGCGACCGCCTTCTGGTTCGACACGTCGAGCGCCGAGGTCACCTCGTCGGCGATGAGCAGGCTGGGGTCGAGCAGGGTCGACAGCACCATGACCATCCGCTGCTTCATGCCGCCGGACAACTCGATCGGGTAATTGTCGAGCACCTGCTCGGACAGCCCCACCAGCTCCAGCCGCCGCACCAGCTCCGGACGCAGCTCCCGGAAGGACTCGCCCTTGGCGCGCAGCAGGTCGGCGGTGAGCTTGCCGATCTTGCGGGTCGGGTTCATCGCGCTCATCGAGTACTGCGGGATGATCGAAACGTCCCGGTAGCGGCGCCGGTTCATGGCCTTGTCGTCTGCGATCGGCAGCTCGCCGCCGTCGAGCACGGCCCGGCCGCCCACGTGCCGCATGCGGCCGTCGAGCCGGATCAGGCTCTTGCCGAGGGTGGTCTTGCCGCAGCCGGACTCGCCGGCCAGCCCCATGATCTCACCGTCGGCGAGGCCGAACGAGACCCCGTCCAGGGCGCGCACGTCGCCCCGGAGCGTCCGGTAGTGGACGCGGAGGTCCTCCACTTCCAGTGCCATGGCTACATCTCTCTCAGTTTCGGGTTGAAGACCTCGTCGAGTCCGACGTTGGTGATGTACAGCGCTCCGACGATCGCGGTGATCGCCAGGCCGGGGGGGACGAACCACCACCAGAGTCCGAGGTGGATGGCGGCCCAGGCCATCGACTGCTGCATCATGGTGCCCAGCGAGACCGCGTTGGTCGGGCCCAGGCCGATGAAGTCGAGCATCGAGGCGAACAGGATCGCGCCGCCGAACAGCAGGATCATCGACATCAGCAGGTAGGAGGCCATGTTCGGCATGACCTCGCGGACGACGATCTGCGGGGACCGCTTGCCGGTCAGCCTCGCCAGGTCCACGTAGTCGCGGTTGCGCAGGGTGAACGTCTGGGCCCGCACGGCCCTGGCCACCCACGGCCAGGAGAACAGCCCGATGATGACCCCCTGCGTGACGACCCCGCGCACCTCCATGTAGGAGCTGATGACGATCAGGACCACCAGCGCCGGCAGCACCAGGACCACGTTGGTGAGCATGTTGAGGAATTCGTCGGTCAGCCCGCCGCGGTAGCCGGCGGTGAAGCCGATGGTCAGGCCGATCACGAACGCGATGCCGCCGCCGAGGAATCCGACCAGGTAGGACGAGCGCAGCCCGTGGGCGAACTGCACGAACACGTCCCGGCCGTGGACGGTGGTGCCGAACCAGTAGTCGGCCGAGGGCGCCTCGGACTTGGGGCCGACGTATGCGGTCGGCGACGAGGACAGGAAGAGCGGGCCGATGAGTCCGAGCAGGAGCAGGCCCAGCACGATCGACAGCCCGATGACGACCTTGGGGTTGCGCAGCGCGAAGTACAGGTGCTCGTTGCGCTTGCCGATGACGTCGGCGTTGAGGGCGGCGTCGGTGGTCACGACTGTCCTCCTTCGAGTCCGAGGCGGGTGCGCGGGTCGACCAGGACGAAGGCGACGTCGGCCAGGAAGTTGAACAGCAGCACGCCGATCACGATGAACAGCAGGATGCCCTGCAGCAGGAAGAAGTCCTGGTTGTTGATGGCGTTGAGCAGCAGGCTCCCCAGTCCGGGGTAGGCGAATACCACCTCGGTGACCAGGGCCCCGCCGACGACGACCCCGAGTTGGAGGGCCAGGCCGCTGATCTGCGGGAGCATGGCGTTCCGGAAGGCGTAGCGCCGCACCAGCCGCCGGGGTGCCCCGAGCGCCTGCAGGTAGTTGCTGTAGTCCGATTCGAGCTCGTAGATCACCAGGTTCCGCATGCCGATGGCCCAGCCGCCGAGGGCGACGATGAACAGCGACAGGAACGGCAGGAACCAGTGGTGGACCAGGTCGACGAAGAACGCCCAGCTCAGGTTCGGTTGCATGGACAGGCTGTAACCTCGGGCGGCGGGGAACCAGTCGAGCAGGACGCCGCCCGACCAGACCAGTAGGATCGCCAGCCACATGTAGGGGACGGCGGTGAGCAGGTAGCCCAGCGGCAGGACGCTGTTGTCGAGCCACTTGCTGCGGGCGGCCATGGCGCCCAGGCCGTTGCCGACTATCCAGCTCAGCAGGATCGCCGGGACCAGCAGGCCGATCGTGTAGGGGAGGGCGTCGAGCACGACCGAGGAGACCGGGGACGGGAACGCGAAGACGCTCACGCCCAGGTCGCCTTGGAGCAGCGCCGTCCAGTAGTTGAGGTACTGCTGCCACAGCGGCACGTCGAAGCCGAACACGTCCTCGAAGTAGGTGCGCAGCGCCGCGGCCGATTCGGAGTTGGACACCGAGTGGCGGTTGAGCATGCGCGCCACCGGATCCCCGGGCATGAGCCGGGGGATCGCGAAGTTGATCGTCACGGCGATGAAGAAGGTGACGCCGTAGATCAGCAGTTTGCGCCGGAAATAGCGGCCCATCAAGACTCCTCGCGGGTCGGGCGGGGTCCCGCCGCCGGGAGGCGGCGGGACCCCGGGGCGGCTACTGGGCGGGTTCGAGCTCGGTGAGCATCAGGATCGATCCCATGCGCCACATCTCGTTCCAGGTGGACGGGTAGGCGTTGGGGGTGTCGGAGCCCTCGGACGGCCAGTTGGTCCACACGGCGTTGCTGGCCTGGGCCCAGACGCCGTTGTACCAGATCGGGATGGCCGGCAGCTCCTCGAGCGAGACGCGCTGGAGCTCGGACAGGAGCTCCTCGTAGCGCGGGTCGTCGGCGGCGGTGGCGGCGAGCTCCTGGGTCAGCGCCCAGCCTTCCTCGCTCTCCCAGCGGGAGAAGTTGGCCTCGTGCTGTTCGTCCTGGACCGGCTGCTGGAACAGGTACTGGTAGTGGCTCCACGGCGAGTGGGTCATGCCGCTCCAGTTGTTGATGATCAGCTCGAAGTCGCCGGAGACGCGGGCGTCGTCGACGGCGGCGGCGTCGATGAACTCCTCGGTGACGTTGATGCCGATGTCCCGCAGATCGCTGCTGATCGAGCGGGCCGCTTCCTCCCAGTCGCTCCATCCGGCGGGGACGTTGAGGGTCATCTCGACCGGCTCCCCGTCGAGGGTCTCGACGAAGCCGTCGCCGTCGGAGTCGGTGTAGCCGGCTTCGGCGAGGATCGACTCGGCCTCGGACGGCTCGAACTGCCAGCCGAGGTCGTTGAGGACCTCCTGGTCGTAATAGCGCTCCCAGATCGGCAGCAGGCCGGTGGGACTCGCCTCGGCGACGATGCCGTCGTAGACGGTGTCGACGATCTCGCCGGGGCTGATGGCGAAGGCCATGGCCCGGCGGAACGCGGGGTCGTCGAGCGGCGCGATCGTGGTGTTGGGGATGAGCATGGCCGCGTTGGCCGGCAGCATGTACGGCGGGCCGTCGAAGTAGGTCGACAGCTCCGGGCTGCCCTCGATGAGGTCCCCGATGCCGGGCAGGAAGTTGTTCGACAGGTCGATGTCGCCCTGAGCCAGCATGTTGAGCGTGACGTCGTTGCTGGAGTTGACGATGTCGACGATGTAGGTCGGTGCGACCTCGAGGTCGAGGTGCTCGGTGGCCCACCAGTCGTCGCGTTTGACCCAGGCGATGCGGTCCTGGTCGTAGCTGTGGACCGTGTAGGGGCCCGACACCACCGGGTCCTCGTTGGCCCCGGTGAGGATCTCCTCCTCGGAGCGGTCGGAGTAGATGTGCTCGGGCACGATCTGGTTCCAGTAGAGGAAGTTGTCCCACTCCTGGTGCCGGGCGTCGGAGAAGCTGACCCGGACGGTGAGGTCGTCCACGGCCTCGACGCCGTCGACCCAGTTCCAGATGTTGGAGTACGGGACCTCGTCGACCTGGCCGAGTTCGATCGTGTACTTCACGTCGTCGGCGTCCAGTTCCTCGCCGTCGCTCCAGGTGATGCCCTCGCGGAGGGTGAGCTCGTACTCCAGCTCCCCGGTCCACTCGCCGGACTCGGCCAGCCAAGGGGTCAGTTCGACCGCGTTGGGGTCGAACAGGAAAAGAGTCTCGTATCCGAGGCCGTTGAGTCCGGTCACCTGCCCCGGGATGATCGGGTTCCAGTCGCCGGGGGGCTCCCAGGCCGATCCGGTGGTGTAGAGGGTCTCGCTGCGCGGGAACTCGTCGATCTCGCGGTCTTCGGGATCTTGGTCGTCGGCCCCGTCGTCGGTGCAGGCCGTCACCGCCAGCGCGGTGCCGGCCATGAGGGCGATGAGGTTTCGCCGTTTGGTCATGTTCAGCTCAACTTTCACATCGAGGGATGCTCGGACCCCGGTGCGGTGGATGCCCGTTCGCCTGTGAAGTGTGCCGGAACTGTGACGCGAGGCATCTTAACCGGGTCAGTAGCTGACACTGAACCATGCGAGAATTTCACTGTCAAGTGGGAGCGCGGCCCCCACCGGGCCGCGGGACGGTTGAAATAACCCCTCCAGAAACGGCACGATGCAGCCTTTGTGCTGGTGAAACACAGTGCTAACGGATTCTGGATTAACCATTGTCGATATTGACTGTTGCGATTTCGTCACGGAAAGGGCAAGGTATTGACTCAGACGGGCCCGGAAGCTAGATTCAAGTCACTTATACGGTTAAGTACCCGATCGAACGCACCCGTCCCGGCGAGGCGCCGCGAGCTCGGGTGCGGGTCGCGTCGGCGGTCGCCCCATCACCGCCCGGCGAGCTTGCACCGAGGGCACCGTCCTGTCTGGAACCAAGGTAGAAGAACTAGGAGTCTCATTGAGCGCCAAGCGAACCCTCCACGAAGGCTGGACCGTCGCCGCGGTCGGCGGCGGCCGCGCGGAGGTCGGGACCGTGCCGGCGAGCGTGCCGGGCTGCGTGCACACCGATCTGATGGCGGCCGGCCTCATCGGTGATCCGTACCTGGACGACGCCGAGCGGGAGCTGTCGTGGATCGGGCGTACCGATTGGGTCTACCGGACCTCCTTCGAACACCACTCCGGGGTGCACGACGGCGTCGACCTCGTATTCGACGGCCTCGACACCGTCGCCCGCGTCAGCCTCAACGGGCGGGTGATCGGCGAGAGCGCCAACATGCACCGCCGGTACCGCTTCGACGCGCGCGAGGCGATCCGCGAGGGCGCCAATGAGCTCGAAGTGGCCTTCACCTCCCCGTACGAGTACGCCGAGGGTCATCGCGAGCGGCTGGGCGCCAGGCCCAACGCCTACGATCCCGAGCCGGGCAACTTCATCCGCAAGGCCGCCTGCGACTTCGGCTGGGACTGGGGGCCCAATCTGGCCGGGGCCGGGATCTGGCGGCCGGTCCGGCTGGAGGAGTGGGACACCGCCCGCATCGACCAGGTGGTACCGCGGGTCGACGTCGTGGACGGGCGCGGCGTGGTCGACCTGGCGGTCCGACTGCACCGGGCCGCGGCCGCCGACCTCGAACTGGTGTGCTCAGTGGACAGTGTGGAGTGGACTGTCCGAGTGGACGCCGGGTCCGACGGCGCCGACGTCCGCATGGAGGTGGAGGACCCGCGGCTGTGGTGGCCGCGCGGCCACGGCGACCAGCCGCGCTACGACGTCTCGGTCTCGCTGCGGTCTCGCGGCGCCGAGCTCGACGCCTGGAACCGGAGCATCGGATTCCGCACCGTCGAACTCGACACCGAACCCGACGGCGAAGGCCGGCCCTACACGCTCAAGGTCAACGGCGAGCCGATCTGGGTACGGGGCGTCAACTGGATCCCCGACGACGCCTTCCACGCCCGCGTCGACACCGCCCGCTACGAGCGCCGCCTGACCCAGGCGGCCGAGGCGAACGTCAACTACATCCGCGTCTGGGGCGGCGGCCTCTACGAGGCCGACGAGTTCTACGACCTTTGCGACCGGATGGGCCTGATGGTGGCCCAGGACTTCCTGTTCGCCTGCGCGGCCTACCCCGAGGAGGAGCCGTTCTGGTCCGAGGTCGAGGCCGAGGCGCGCGACAACCTCGCCCGCCTCGCCCCGCACCCGAGCCTGGTGACCTGGACCGGCAACAACGAGAACATCTGGGGCTGGCACGACTGGGGCTGGCAGCCGGACCTGGCCGGCGGCAGGACCTGGGGCGAGGGCTACTACCTGGATCTGCTGCCCAAGCTGGTCGCCGAGGTCGACGGCACCCGCCCCTACTGGCCCGGCAGCCCCTACTCGGGCGACCCGGCCCTGCACCCCAACGACCAGGCGAACGCCTCGAGCCACATCTGGGACGTGTGGAACGAGAAGGACTACGCCCACTACCGGGACTGGAGGCCGCGGTTCGTCGCCGAATTCGGGTACCAGGCGCCGCCGTCCTGGGCGACGGTGCGCCGCATGGTCACCGACGAGCCGCTGCAGGCGGAGACGCCGAACATGCTCTGGCACCAGAAGGCCGACGACGGCCAGGCCAAGCTCCAGCGCGGCCTGGACGCCCACCTGCCGGCCCCGCGGGACTTCGACGACTGGCTGTACTTCACCCAGGTCAACCAGGCCCGCGCGATGCGGCTGGGCATCGAGTACTTCCGCTCGCTCCAGCCGTACTGCACCGGCGCGGTGATGTGGCAGCTCAACGACTGCTGGCCGGTGACCTCTTGGGCCGCCGTCGACGGCGAGGAGCGCCGCAAACCGCTCTGGTACGCCCTGCGGGACGCCTTCGCCGACCGGATCGTCACCTTCCAGCCCTCCGGCGGCGGCGTGAAACTGGTGGCGGTCAACGACTCCGCCGAGCCCTGGAACGAAACGATCGGCTTCTGGAAGTGCGACCGGCGGGGCCGGATCCTCGGCCGCGCCACGCTCGGTCTGGAGATCGGCGCCCGCGCCCGCGACGAGGTCGAGCTGTCCGGGGGGAGCCTCCCGGCCGACGGCGAGTTCCTGACCACCGGTGCCGAGGACTTCCCGCGGGCGCTGTGGTTCACCGCCGAGGACCGGGACATGGACTGGCCGGAGGCCCGCTTCGAGGCCGAGACCGAACCGGTCGCCGGGGGAGTGGCCGTGACCGTCACCGCCGAGACGGTGCTCCGGGACCTGTGCCTGTTCGCCGACCGCCTCGACCCGGACGCCGTGGTGGACCGGGCCCTGGTGAACCTGATCCCCGGCGAGCGAGCGACCTTCACCGTCCACAGCGACCAGATCAAGGACTCGGCGGCATTGACTCGCGCCCTAACCGAGAAGCCGGTCCTGCGGTCGGTCAACGACTGACCCGGGGCCACCGGGCCACCACTGGATGAGGGAGCCGCGGGCCCCCGCCGGCCACCGGCGGGGGCCCGCGCCGCCGAGGTGATCTACCGGCCTTGAGCCCCACCCGCCGAAGTCGGTTGCGGCCCGGAGGCCCTCAGTCGCCGGATCCGGACGATTCCTCCGACTCCCGCTCGGCCATCGGCAGCGCCGCCGAGATCCGCAGGGACTGCTGCAGCAGGTCCCAGCCGACCAGCAGCCCCGGGCCGTCGCCCAGGTCCAGGCTCAGCCCGAAGTCCTCGGCCAGCCCGCCCTGCTTGGTCAGCTTCGCCACCACCGCGTGCGACGACCGGTTCGGCGCGTAGCACCACTTCGGGGCCGCCAGGGCGAAGTCGCGGGCGACCATCATCGCCGCCACCGCCGCCGGGCCGTCGATCAGTACCGGGACCGACCGGGACGCCGCGGTCACGATCGCGGCCGACATCGTGCCGATCGCCCCACCGGCCAGGCGCGTCACCAGCGCGTCCCCCTTGCGCTTGAAGCCGCGATTGAACGCCAGATGGTCCCGCAGCGCCGCCACCCGCGCCATCCACGAGGCGTCGTCGACCAGTCCGCCCGGGGCGTGGAGCTGCGGCATGAACGCGGTGACGTCCTCCTTGGCGATGAACGAGCACACCGCCACCGCCGCCGACGCCGCCCCCGCGCCGAGCCCGGCCACGAGCAGGATGTCGGCCCCGCCGTCGATCGCGCGGTCGGCCGTCTCGCGGCCCAGCGCCAGCGTCCGGGTCAGCGACGTCCCGTCCAGCAGCGGCCCGTCCTCGCCGAGACTCGCCCGGGTCTGCACGACCTCCACCGGGATGCCGGCCCGGGCGGCCTGCTCGCCGAGCAGGCCCTCGTTGCGCTGGGCCGCCAGCACCTGCTCCGGCAGCTCGACGGGCTCGCCGGCCGCCCAGTCGTCGGGGTACTCCCCGGCGAACAGCAGCATCCGCGGCGAGGCGAACGGCCGCGGGTCGTCGGTGCCCTGCATCCGCGCCGCCCACCCGACCGCGGGCCGGAGGTTCCCCAGGCCGGAGCCTTCGATCAGGGCGTTCTGGAGCCGGGTATTGGCTCGCGTGGTCCACACCCCGTTGGGGAATTTCGCCTTCAGGTCGTCGAGAGGTCCCGCATCGGTCGAATCTGTCACGCGATAAGGCTAACGCGGCGCCGATGCGGCACAATTGCGGACGTGACCACGATCGAGTTCGCCAAGGGGCACGGCACCGGGAACGACTTCGTCATCGTCCCCGACCTCGCCGACGAGCGCCCCCTCCGCGCCGACCAGGTGGCGGCCCTGTGCGACCGCCGCTTCGGCGTCGGCGGCGACGGCCTCCTCCGCGTGGTGCCCTCCGCCGAGCCCGGCGCCAAGTGGTTCATGGACTACCGCAACGCCGACGGCTCGGTCGCCGAGATGTGCGGCAACGGCGTGCGGGTGTTCGCCCGGTACCTCCTCGACCACGGCCTCGCCGACGGGCCCGAGATCCCCGTCGCCACCCGCGGCGGCATCAAGCACGTCGCCGTCGAAGGCGACCGCTTCAGCGTCGACATGGGACCGGCCGAGCTCGGACCGGCCTCCCGGGCGAGCCTCGGCGGCTCCACCTGGACCGGCCGGGCCGTGTCGATGGGCAACCCGCATCTGGTGTGCCACCTCGGCGACGACGAACGCCTCGACGAGCTCGAACTGTGCCACCGGCCGGAGCACGACCCCGCGGTCTTCCCCGACGGCGTCAACGTCGAGTTCGCGACCGGCACCGCCCCGCACGTGCGCATGCGCGTCCACGAGCGCGGCGTCGGCGAAACCGCCTCCTGCGGCACCGGCGCCTGCGCCGTCGCCGCGATCGCGCTCCGCCGAGACGGCGCCGGAACCGGTGTCTGCGAGGTCGAACTGCCCGGCGGCACCCTGACCGCCACCGTCACCGACCGGACCGTCCACCTGGCCGGCCCGGCCGTGATCGTCGCCGAAGGCACCGCCCGGATCCCCGGCGGCCGCTCCTAGCGCGTCGCCTGCTTGACCGCGGCGGCAACCGCCGGGGCCACGTGGGAGTCGAACACGCTCGGCACGATGTAGGTCGCGTTGACCTTGTCCTCGCCGACGCAGTCGGCCAGCGCCACGGCCGCCGCCAGCGCGGCCTCATCGGTCCAACCGCGCGCCTGCGCATCCAGCAGGCCCCGGAACACGCCCGGGAAGGCCAGCACGTTGTTGATCTGGTTCGGCGTGTCCGACCGCCCGGTCGCCACGATCGCCGCGTACCGGGCCGCCTCCGAAGGGCTGATCTCCGGGTCCGGGTTCGCCAGCGCGAACACGATCGGGTCCTTGGCCATCCTGCCCACGTCCGAACCCTTGAGGATGTTCGGTGCGCTCACCCCGATGAACACGTCCGAGCCCTCCACGGCCCCCGCCAGGTCCCCCGAGTAGTTCTCCTTGTTGAACGCCGAGGCCAGCCACTGCCAGGTCTCGTTGTCGGTCTCCATGCCCTCGTGGAGCGCCCCGTCCCGGTCGACCGGCACGATGTCGCCGATACCGGCCTTGGCCAGCAGCCGCATGATCGCCGTTCCGGCCGCCCCGCAGCCGACCACCGTGGCCCGCGCCTTGCCGATGTCCTTGCCGACCACCCGCAGCGCGTTGGTCAGCGCCGCCAGCACCACGATCGCGGTGCCGTGCTGGTCGTCGTGGAACACCGGGATGTCGACCCGCTCGCGCAGTCGCTTCTCGATCTCGAAGCAGCGCGGCGCCGCGATGTCCTCCAGGTTCACGCCGCCGTAGGTCGGGGCCATCGCCGTGACGATGTCGACGATCTCGTCGGTGTCCTGGGTGTCCAGGCACACCGGCCAGGCGTCCACGTCGGCGAACTTCTTGAACAGGGCCGCCTTGCCCTCCATCACCGGCATCGCCGCCGCCGGGCCGATGTTGCCCAGCCCGAGGACGGCCGAGCCGTCGGAGACCACCGCGACGGTGTTGCGCTTGATCGTCAGGCGCCGGGCGTCGTCGGGGTTGTCGGCGATCGCCATGCACACCCGAGCCACGCCCGGGGTGTAGGCCATGGACAGGTCGTCGCGGTTCTTCAGCGGCACCTTCGGCCGGACCTCGATCTTGCCGCCGAGGTGCAGCAGGAACGTCCGGTCCGAGACCTTTTTGACCTCGAAGTCCGGCATCGTCTCGAGGATCTGCGTGATCTGCTCTCCGTGGACGGAGTCGGTGGTGTCGCAGGTGAGGTCGACGACCATCCGCCTGTTGTCGGAGGAGACCACGTCCAGCGCGGTCACGATCGCGCCGGCCTGCCCGACCACGGTCGCCAACCGCCCGGCGGCGCCCGGATCGGCCGAGAGCGCCAGGCGCACCGTGATGGAGAAACCGGCGCTGGTCAGTCGCGCTGCAGTCATGCCACTCCTTGCTGGACGGCCACGGCGACGCGCACAGAGCCCGGGGACCGGCCACGTCGTCGTGGACAAGCGGAACGAATACCTGTGATTCTGCCACCATCCCGCGTCCCCCCGCCCCCGGCCGGACCCGCCCCCGGCCGCCGGAGGTCCGCGGCGCCGAATATTCGCTTCTGTCGGCGCCCGAGACGTGTCAAGCTTGGGGTAATGCTGAACCACGAACCACCCACCGGGTCCCCCTCCACCGGGGAACTGGACCTCGAGGCGCGACAAGCGCTGCGGCGCGTCTCCGGACTCGCCTCCACCGAGCTGGCCGACGTCACCGACGCCGAGTACCGGCGCCTGCGCATCGAGCAGGTGGTCCTGGTCGGCGTGTGGACCGAGGGCACCCCCGAGGACGCCGAGAACTCCATGGCCGAGCTGGCCGCGCTCGCCGAGACCGCCGGCGCGCTGGTCGTCGACGGGCTGCTCCAGCGCCGCTCCAAGCCCGACGCCGGCACTTTCATCGGCGCCGGCAAGGTCCGAGAGGTCACCGAGACCGTCGAGGCGCTCGGCGCCGACACCGTCATCTGCGACGGCGAGCTGTCGCCGGGCCAACTGATCGCCCTGGAGAAGGCGATCAACGTCAAGGTCATCGACCGCACCGCCCTGATCCTGGACATCTTCGCCCAGCACGCCAAAAGCTCCGAGGGCAAAGCCCAGGTCGAGCTGGCGCAGCTCCAGTACCTGCTGCCGCGTCTGCGCGGCTGGGGCCAGGCGATGAGCCGCCAGGCCGGCGGCCGCGCCGGAGGCGGCACCGGCGGCGTGGGCCTGCGCGGCCCAGGTGAGACCAAGCTCGAGACCGACCGGCGCCGCATCCGCGCCAGGGTCGCCAAACTCCGGCGCGACCTCGCCAAGCTGACGGTCACCCGCGAGACCAAGCGCGATTCGCGCACCCGCAACCGCGTCCCGGGCGTGGCGATCGCCGGCTACACCAACGCCGGCAAGTCCAGCGTCCTCAACTCCCTGACCGACGCCGGCATCCTGGTCCAGGACGCCCTGTTCGCGACCCTCGACACCGCCACGCGCCGCTCGCGCACCTCCGAGGGCCGCGAATACACCCTCTCCGACACCGTCGGCTTCGTCCGCCACCTGCCCCACCAGTTGGTCGAGGCATTCCGGTCCACCCTCGAGGAGGTCGCCGAGTCCGACCTCATCCTCCACGTGATCGACGGCTCCCACGCCGACCCGGTCGGCCAGGCCGACGCGGTCCGCGAGGTCCTCGCCGAGGTCGGCGCCGACGAGGTCCCCGAACTGCTGGTGGTCAACAAGGTCGACGCGGTCGAGCCCGACCTGCTGCTGCAGTTGCGCTCCGACTGGCCCGACGCGGTGTTCGTGTCCGCCCGGACCGGCGAAGGCGTCGACAAACTGCGGGACGCCATCGAGCGGACCCTCCCGCAGCCGGACGTCACGCTCGAAGTGTGCGTGCCCTACGTCCGCGGTGACCTGGTCTCCCGCGTGCGCTCCCGCGGTGAGGTGCTCTCGACCGAGCACCGGGGCGACGGGACGGCCATGACCGTCCGCGTCGACGCCGCCCTGGCGGGCGAATTGCGGCCGTTCGTCCGCCAATCCGACTGAATATTCGTGGTCCCGAACATGTCTCGCAGGGGTCTCGGCGCCTGCCCGCCGTGTTCTGGAACACTTGCCTGATGCGAGAACGCCCTCGGGTATCCCCCACCTGGATGAAGCTGCGTATCGCCGCACTCGCGGCCTGCGCCGTCCTGGCGTCGACCGCATCCCCGGTGCTCGCGCAGGAAGAGGACGAGGACGAGCCCAGCGGAGAGAAGCTCTGCGACCTGCATGACAACCGGCTGCAGGAGGCCTCCGGCATCGCCGCCGACCCCGGCGGCGACGGCTGGTGGATCCTGCCCGACGGCGCCAGCGACCAGCAGGTCGGCGGGATGTGGATCTTCCGGGTCGGCGCCGACTGCAACGTGCGCGACTCCGAGAGCATCTACCTCGACCACCCGCCGCTCGACCCCCAGGCGCTGGCGGTCGACTCGGGCGGGTTCGTGTGGGCGGCCGACCTCGGCGAGCACGACGGCACCCGAACCACCGTGGCGATCACCCAGATCGAACCGGGGAACACCGCCAACAACGTGATCTTCCGCCTGGCCTATCCGGATGGACTCAAGCACGGCGAGGCGTTCATCCTGCTGCCCGACGGCAAGATCCCGCTGGTGATCCCCTCGGTCGAGGGCCAGGCCCCGATCTACATGCCCACCACCGAGAAGCAGAGCCAGAACACCCCGACCCGACTGGCCGGCACCGTGCAGTTGACCGAGGGCGGCACCGTCACCGGCGCGGCCCTCAACGCCGACGCCACGAAGGTGGTCCTGCGCACCGCCACCCACGCCTACGAGTGGGAGGTCAAGGACGGCGACCCGGTCCAGGCGATGACCGACACCGAGCCGCTCATCACCGAGCTCGGCGCCGAATCCCGGGGCCAGGACATCACCTACGGGGCCGACGGCGAGTTCGTCACCCTCGCCAAGTCCGACGAAGCGGGCACCTTCGCCACCATCACGCGGTACACCCCGGCCGAGCCGGAGCCCGAGGAGCCGGCCGAGGACGAGGGCGGCGACGAGGCCGCCGCCGAGGGCGACGACGAGGGCTTCGTCGACTGGCTGCTGGGCCTGGGCTTCACCACCATCGTCAGGATCCTGACCGGCATCGCGATCTTCGGCTTCCTGATCATGCTGGCGGGCATCCTCGTGATCCGCAAGCACCGCCGGGAGCACCGCGAAGCCGAAGCGGACGACGAGCCCGGCTTCGCCCGCGAGGAATCGGCCTTCGGCGACGTCGGAGACGACCCCCTCCCGCCCGATCCGGTCGACCTCGGCATCGACGCCGGCCAGCCCGACCCGGAGGTCGGGCAGCTCGCGCAGAGCGCCGGCTCGGTGTACGGCGGCCCGCAGGCCGAGCAGGGCGGCAACGTCTACGGCGCCCCCGCCGCGGAGGAGCCGTCGGGCACCGTCTACGGCGCGCCGAAGCAGGAGGCCCGGCCCGGTCCGGTCGGCCCGGTCTACGGCGCTCCCCGGCAGGAGCCCCGGTACGGCGCCTTCGAGGGCGCCGGACACGGCAGCATCTACAACGACGTCGGCGAGTCCTTCGCGGTCGAGCCACCGCCGCCGCCCCCGCCACCGGCGCCCGCCCCTCCCCGGCAGGCGGCACCCTCGCCACCGGCCCCGCCCGCGGGCGGGGGCCACGGTGCGCCGCGCGAAGAGGGCGGCAGCGTATACGGAGCGCAGCAGGAACCGGGCGGAACGGTCTACGGCGCGGGGAACCGGGAACGGACCCCGGAGCAGGACGACGACTACTGGGGCCCGCCCCAAGGCGGCCGGGGCCGCTAGGCCGCACCCACTCACCGGTGCGGCCGCGGAGGTGCGTACCGGGTCAGATTCTGCGGAGGACGGCCACCACGCGCCCCAGGATCTCGGCCTCGGTGGCGTCGATCGGATCGTAGAGCGCGTTGGCGGGCATCAGCCACGGCTGGCCGCTCTTGCGCTTCCAGGTCTTGACGGTGGCCTCGCCGTCGATCATGGCGGCGACGATCTCCCCGTTGAGCGCGTCGGGCTGCTGTCGCACCACCACCCAGTCGCCGTCGGCGATGGCCGCCTCGATCATCGAGTCGCCCTTCACCCGCAGCAGGAAGTGGACGCCTTCGCCCACGAACTCGGCCGGCAGCGGCATGACGTCGTAGTCGCGCTCCTCGGCCAGTATCGGCTGCCCCGCGGCGATCTCGCCGACCATCGGGACGTAGCGCGGCCGCGGATGCTGCGAGCAGGTCTGGACGCCCCCCGGCGTGGCCTGCTTGACGCCGACCGCGCGCGGGCGCCCGGCCAGCCGGTTGAGGTAGCCCTTCCGTTCGAGCTGCTTCATCTGGTAGGCGACGCTGGAGGCCGACGCCAGCCCGACTTCGGCGCCGATCTCGCGGACGCTCGGCGGGTACCCCTTGTTGTTGATGAATTCCTCGATGTACTCGAGGACTTGCTGTTGCCGGCGAGTCAGCTTGCGCGTTTTCGTCCGGACTGAAGTGGTCTCGATAGCCACAGGATGCTCCTGTAAGACAAATGGGACGGTATGTCTGATTCCGACAATGTAGCTCAGGCTCTGTGTCAAGTCAAACATTCGTGCGACTTCGGCGTGTCGCGGGGCGTGTCCTAAGGGCGTACGACCTTGCTTACCACGGCCACCGGAGGCTCCCGCGCGCCGCACCGAACGCACGGACGGGTGAAATCGAGCTAGGATCAAATCAACATCTAGTGGTTTGCTGTATGGTTAGTCACTAGGTATTGGGGTTCCGGTGCCGTCCGCCGGGCCGCAGGGCACACTGGGCCCCACGGCGCGCGACCGCCGGACGCGATCGCGGCGACCGAGCCTGTCGGACCCGGGCGGGAAGATCGCCCTGAAGGAGAATAGCTATGCGATGCCCTTACTGTCGCCATCCCGACAGTCGTGTGGTCGACTCCCGTGAGGGCGAGGACGGCAAGCTCATCCGTCGCCGACGAGTCTGCCAGCAGTGCGAGAAGCGCTTCACCACCGTCGAGGAGTCGGTCCTCGCGGTCGTCAAGCGCAGCGGGGCCACCGAGCCGTTCAGCCGCGAGAAGGTGGCCCAGGGCGTCATGAAGGCCTGCCAGGGCCGGCCGGTCGACGCCGACGACGTCCAGAAGCTGTCCCAGCAGGTCGAGGACGAGATCCGTTCCCGCGGCGTCGCCGAGGTACCGAGCAACCAGGTCGGCCTGGCGATCCTGGAGCCGCTGCGGCGGCTCGACGAGGTCGCCTTCCTGCGCTTCGCCAGCGTCTACCGCAGCTTCGACTCGCTGGAGGACTTCGAGGCCGCCATCCAGCAGCTGCGCGAGCAGCACGCCGCCAACCACAGCGGCTAGATCCCCCTCTCAACCAGCCAGGAAACGACGAGCAGACAAGGGCGAGGAGACATGCCGAAGACCAGCACCAAAGCCGGCGGCACGGCGAAGCGGGCGGCCGCGGGGCCGACCGGCGACAAACTGCGTATCGAACGGGTGTTCACGACGGAGGGTGTGCATCCGTACGACGAGGTGAAATGGGACCGCCGCGACGTGGTCATGACCAACTGGCGCGACGGCTCGGTCAACTTCGAACAGCGGGGCGTGGAGTTCCCCGAGTTCTGGAGCCAGAACGCCACCCAGATCGTGACCTCGAAGTACTTCCGCGGCGCCGTGGGCACCGACCAGCGCGAATCGAGCCTCAAGCAGCTCATCGACCGGGTCGTCCACACCTACCGGAAGGCGGGGGAGGAGCACGGCTACTTCGCATCCGGCCAGGACGCCGGGATCTTCGCCGACGAACTCACCTGGCTCCTGCTCCACCAGTACTTCAGCTTCAACTCGCCGGTCTGGTTCAACGTCGGAACCGAAGCGGCAGAGCAGGTGTCGGCATGCTTTATCCTAAGTGTAGACGACACAATGGAATCCATTCTGGACTGGTATAAGGAAGAGGGGATGATCTTCAAGGGCGGCTCCGGGGCCGGGGTCAACCTCTCGAAGATCCGCGCCTCGGCCGAACTGCTCTCCAGCGGCGGCAACGCCTCCGGCCCGATCAGCTTCATGCGCGGGGCCGACGCCTCGGCCGGCACCATCAAATCAGGTGGGGCCACCCGCCGGGCCGCCAAGATGGTCGTGCTCGACGTCGAACACCCCGACATCGAGGAGTTCATCGACACCAAGGCCCGGGAAGAGGAGAAGATCCGTGCCCTGCGCGACGCCGGCTTCGACGTCGACCTCGGCGGCGCCGACATGTTCAGCGTCCAGTACCAGAACGCCAACAACTCCGTGCGCGTCTCCGACGAGTTCATGCGCGCGGTGGAGGCCGGCGGCGACTACGCCCTGACCGGACGTCTGGACGGCAAGGAGATCTCCCGCCGCGACGCCCGCGAGGTCTTCCGCAAGATGGCCGAGGCCGCCTGGGAGTGCGCCGACCCCGGCATCCAGTACGACGACACCATCAACGACTGGCACACCAACCCGAACACCGACCGCATCTACGCGTCCAACCCGTGCTTCCCGGGCGACCAGCGTGTCGCGACCGACAAGGGCCTGATCAAGATCGGGGACCTGGTGCGGCGCTCCGCCGAAGGCGAGACCTTCGCGGTGTTCACCAACGACGTCACCGCCGAGAACGACGCCGCCGACCGGGTCGTGGCGACGAACCCGGTGCGATACATGGTCACCGGCACCAACGAGATCATCGAACTGCGGTTCTCCGACGGCTCGCGCCTCCGCTGCACACCGAATCACCGGGTCTGGACGAAGAACCGCGGCTGGGTCCACGCCGACCGGCTCGAGCCCGAGGACCGGGTCGTGCGGTCGAACCAGTACGCACCGCGCTCCTCGGCGAGCACCGCGGTCCCGCGGGGGGCGATCGAGGCCGCGCATCGGGTGGCGGAAGCCGGCAACTCCGCGGTTCTCCTGCCTGAGAAGTGGGATGAGGATCCCGATCTCGCGCACTTCCTGGGCTGGGTCATCGGTGACGGTTGCGTGAAGCGGGACGGAGTCGTCACCGTCTACGGCACCGAAGAGGAGCAGCAAGAGGTCCTGCCGCGTCACCAGCGACTCCTCCAGCGGATCACCGGCCGGCTCAGCAAGCCGAGCCTGCAGTCCAACGGCACCGTTCAGCTTCGCTCGATGCGTTCGAGTCTCGCGGCCTTCTTCGGCGAGCTCGGATTCTCAACCGGTCGGGCCGGTGAGAAGACGTTGCCCGAAGCGCTCTTCGAAGCGGACGAGGACACCCTCGTCGACTTCCTCCAGGGCCTGTTCGACGCCGACGGCTGTGTGGTCGAGCAGAACAACGGAACCCGCTACATCGGCCTCAGCAGCAAGTCCGAAGAGCTGCTCCTCGGCGTGCAGGAGACGCTGGCGTCGCTGGGCGTCAGTGCCCGCATTCACCGCACCGACGAGAAGAAGGCAACGTTCAAGTACACGAGGAAGGACGGCTCTGAGGTCGAGTACGCCCCCGAGGGCCCCTTCTTCGATCTGCGGATCAGCGGGCCCTCGATGGTCGAGTTCGCCTCGTTGATCGGCTTCGGAATCCAGAGCAAGACGGACAGGCTCGCCTCGGTGCTCGATTACAAGGTCCGGTACAACACCGATCGGACCGTGCGCCTGGTCAGCCGCGAGAACGTCGGCTTCGAGACGACTTACAACCTGACAGAGCCGCGCAACCACTCCTACATCGTCGGCGGTGTCGTCGTCGCGAACTGCAGCGAGTACATGTCGCTCGACAACTCCTCGTGCAACCTCGCCAGCCTGAATCTGATGAAGTTCCTGGGCGAGGACGGCTCGTTCGACGTCGAGCGGTTCGTGAAGGCGGTCGAGTTCGTCATCACCGCCATGGAGATCTCGATCTCCTTCGCCGACTTCCCGACCGAGAAGATCGGCCGGACCACCCGCGATTACCGGCAATTGGGCATCGGGTACTCCAATCTCGGTGCGCTGCTGATGAACTCCGGCCAGGCCTACGACTCCGAGGAGGGCCGCGCCACGGCCGCGGCGATCACCGCGCTCATGACCGGCGCCTCCTACCGCCGCTCGGCCGAGATCGCCGGAGCGGTCGGGCCGTACGCCGGCTACGAGGTCAACGCCGAACCGCACCGGCGGGTCATGCGGAAGCACGCCGAGGCCTGCGAGGAGGTCCGCACCTTCGGGGACGTGGACGCCACGATCCTCCAGGCGGCCAAGGACGAGTGGGCCCGCGGCAACGAGATCGGCCGGACCAACGGCTGGCGCAACGCCCAGGCGAGTGTGATCGCTCCCACGGGCACTATCTCCTTCATGCTCGACTGCGACACCACGGGAATCGAGCCCGATCTCGCGTTGGTCAAGCACAAGAAGCTGGTCGGCGGCGGGTCGATGGAGATCGTCAACCAGTCGGTGCCCGGCGCCCTGTCCCGGCTCGGCTACGACGAGGAGGACGTCAAGGCGATCGTCGACCACATCGCCGAGCACGGCCACGTGATCGACGCCCCGGCCCTGGCCGAGGAGCACTACTCCGTGTTCGACTGCGCCATGGGCGAACGCGCCATCTCGCCGATGGGGCACGTCAACATGATGGCCGCGGTGCAGCCATTCCTAAGCGGATCCGTGAGCAAGACCGTCAACCTGCCGGAGTCGGCCACCGTCGAGGACATCGAGCAGGTCTACTTCGAGAGCTGGAAGCTCGGCCTGAAGGCCCTGGCGGTCTACCGCGACAACTGCAAGGTCGGCCAGCCGCTGTCGGCCAAGAAGAAGGAGATCGACACCGAGGTCGAAGAGGTCGTGGAGAAAGTCGTCGAGGAGATGTCGGTGCACTCGCCGGTGCGGCGCAAGCTGCCGAAGCGCCGCCCGTCGCACACGACCTCCTTCAGCGTCGGCGGCGCCGAAGGCTACATGACCGTCTCGACCTATCCGGACAACGGGCCCGGCGAGGTCTTCCTGAAGATGTCGAAGCAGGGCTCGACCCTCGCGGGGGTCATGGACGCGCTGTCGGTGGCGATCTCGATCGCGATGCAGTACGGCGTGCCGCTCGAGAAGTACGTCGAGAAGTTCACCAACATGCGGTTCGAGCCGGCGGGGATGACCGACGACCCGGACATCCGGATGGCGTCCTCGGTGGTCGACTACATCTTCCGCCGCCTGGCGCTCGACCACCTGCCGTACGAGGACCGGGCCGCACTGGGCATCCTGACCACGGCCGAGCGCACCGCCGAGATCAACGGCGAGGACCCGTCCAAGGTGGCGTCGGAGTCCCAGGTGGACCTCGACGAGCTCCGGTCCTCCGCCCCGGTCGCGGAGGCCGTCAAGGAGGAGCTGAAGCTCGAGCCCAAGCGCTCGCGGGCCGACGTCCTGCACTCGGCGCAGACCCGGAGCGCCGACGCGCCGCTGTGCGTCAACTGCGGCACGAAGATGCGCCCGGCCGGATCGTGCTACACCTGCGAGGGCTGCGGCGCCACCAGCGGCTGCAGCTAAGACCGACGGCGGGGGCCGGGCGCCGCCCGGCCCCCGCTCGCCTCTCAGCCTCGCCCGAGCGCGGTGCAGACGCATGCCTCGTTCCCCTCGGGGTCGGCCAGGACCCACCAGGAGGGCGCGAATTCGCGCGAGAGCATGCGGCCGCCGGCGGCCAGCGCCGCCTCGATGCGCGCCTCGGCCCGGTCGTGAGGCACCCACACGTCGACGTGGATCCGGTTGCGCTGCGGGCGCGGCCGGTCCATCTGCTGGAACCAGAAGAAGGCGCCCCGGCCCCGGGGATCGATGAGGTCCTCGTCGGGGCTGTCGGCTCTGGGCTCGTATCCGAGCACCGCGCGCCAGAACGGCATCACCTCGGCTCGGTCCAGGGCGTCGATGCTGACCTGGATCGTCTGGATGCCCTCCGGTTCGGCCTCCAGCCCCTGATCCCGGGCCACCGCCGAGATCGCCTCGGCCAGCGCGAGGTCGGTCTCGCCGGGGCCGTAGTGGTCCTCGGTGATGGTGACCAGGCGGACGGTGGCGCCGTCGGCGCGGAGGTCGATGGCCGGCGGGTGCCGGTCGGCGCCGTCGAGTCGGGCGACCGCCTCGGCGAACCGTATTCCGGCCGCGAGGGAACCGGTGCGGTAGTGGGCGCAGGCGCCTTCGCCGACCAGTCGCCAGTCTTGGAGGCCGTCGGCCTCGAGGAACGCTGTGATGGTGTTCTCTACTCCCATGCCGCGAGGCTATCGGCCGCCTCCGACGTTGGGGCTCGGTTTCCTCCTGCGCCGGTGTTCGTCGTCCGCGGGGGTCGGCCCGCCGCGTTAGGGTTCCGGTGTGGAATTGATCGGTGTCGGCCGCGCCTCGCGGGTGTTCGCCCTGGATGAGCGCAGGGTGCTGCGGCGCTGTGCGTTCGATGTGGGCGCGGAGGCGCGGGTGATGCGCCTGGTGCGCGAGGCGGGCTGTCCGGTGCCGGAGGTCCTGGAGGCGTCCGGCGGCGACCTGGTGCTGGAGCGGCTGCGCGGGCCCACGCTCGCGGCCGAGCTGCTGGCCGGCGCCGTCCGGGTGGAGGCGGCCGCGGAGATGCTGCTGGGGCTGCATGAGCGGCTGCACGGTGTCGAGGCGCCCGCATGGGTGCCGCGTTCGACGCGGGGGATCGATATGGGCGGCGGGGCGGCGGGGGCCCGGATGCTGCATCTGGACCTGCATCCGGAGAACGTCGTCCTCACCGATCGGGGCCCGTATCTGATCGACTGGACCAATGCCGCCGCCGGGGCTCCGGCGTTCGATTTCGCCGTCACGTGGGCGATTCTCGCCGGGGCGGACTTCGCCGGTTTCGGTTTGGGGCCGGAACTGGTCGAGGCGGTCCGGACGGGGCTGGTGGAGCGGTTCCGCCAGGCGGCGCCGGCGGCCGCCAGGGCGGTCGCGGTCGAGTACCGGGCGGCCGATGCCGCGCTGGAGGAGGCCGAGATCGAGCGGATCCGGGGCGAGCTCGGCCGGGGGTGACGGTCCGGATGGGAGCCTTGAGCGAGCTCAATGGATCCGGGTGTTCACATTCCGTGGTGAATCGGGGTCCTTTCCGCCCGAGCGGCGCAAAACCGCAATAGGGATCGAAGCGGCCCGATACGAGGTCATAGACTCTCTTCATGCAATCCGTCTCGCCATCCCCCGGCGCCGGAATCGACCCCGAAGCCGCCGCGGCCCGGTTCGCCGAGGTCGGCGGGCGCCCGCTGGATCCGGGAGCGGCGCTCGTGGTCTACCGGCTCGGCGAGGGTTGGTGCGAGGTCGCGGTGGTCCGCGAGGCCGGGGACCGGCACCTGGTGGCCGCCGGGCGGTCGGCGCCGATCGGGGGCCGGGATTTCGACGAGCTCCTGCTCGCCTACCTCTCCGGTCGCCACCACGACGCCTCGCCGAGGTTCTGGGACCGCCTCGGCGGTCCGTCCGGCGCCGCCGACGACGATCTGCGGGCGATGCTGCTGGGCGAGATCAGGCGGGCCCGCGAGCGTCTGTCGGAGGCCGAGGAGGCGATCGTGTCGGTCCCCCGGGTCGACCTCGAGCTGGGGCTGGGCCGGGTCGAGCTCGAGACTCGGCTGCGCGATCTGGTCGGGCAGACCGTCGACCTGGTGGAGGCGGTTCTGGGCGACACCGGTCTGGCGGCGAGCGAGCTGTCCGGGCTGCTGCTGGCCGGGGGCGCCGCCCGGACGCCGCTGGTGCGCGCCGAGCTGCATCGGCGGCTCGACCTCGAGCCGGTGTTCACCGCGGGGACGGTCGGTGCCGTCGGCGAGACCGCCTCGCCGTCGGCCGAGCCCGATGGTTCCGAGGGCGGGGTTCCGGACGGCCCGCCGCGGCGGCGGACGCCGCTGCGCGTGGGCGTGTTCGCCTCGGTGCTGCTGATGCTCCTCGTGGCCGGGGCGGCGTTCGGCACCAAGCTGGGCGACCACCCGCCGCCGGGGGCCGCCGACGTGAGCGATGGGGCGCCGGAGGGCCGGGATCCGAGCGGTACGCCCTCGGCCTCGCCCGGCGCCGGCGAGGCCGGCCAGGGCGGTGAGGAGTCCGAATCGCCGGGTTCCGGTGCCGGTGAGCCGGCCGACCCGCCCGCTTCGCCCGATGCCGACGCCGGTGAGGAGCCGACCACCGAGGCGGCCACGGCCGCGCCGGTCCCCGACGTGGTGGGCGGGTCGGCCGGACAGGCCCGCGACGACCTGGACGAGGCCGGATTCACCGAGGTGGAGTTCGAGGGGCGGTGGAGCTCGATCTTCGATTTCTCCCGCGCGGACTGCGAGGTCATCGAGCAGGACCCCGCCGCCGGCGCCGAGCACGGGTTCTCGGACCGGGTCACGGTCACCTTCGCCTACCACGGGAGCGATTCCTCCGACTGCTTCGATTGAGTCGTCCGCGGCACTGGGATTGAGAGTGCAGCACGGTCGTGCTATTTTTACGGGGTGCGCAAGGGCGAACTCACCAGGCAGGCGATCCTCGACGTCGCCGTCCGCATGGCCCGCTACAACGGGCTGTCCGGGCTGACGATCGGGTCGCTGGCCGCCGCCTGTGACATGTCGAAGTCGGGCGTCTACGCCCACTTCAAGTCCAAAGAGGCCCTGCAAATGGCCTGCATGGACCGCAACGCCGAGCAGTTCTCCGACGAGGTCGTCCGCCCCGCGCTCGCCAAGCCGCGGGGGCTCTCCCGGCTCCGGGCCCTGGTGGAGAACTGGATGTACTGGTACTCGCGGCCCGGCGGCTGCCTCTACATGGCCGCCGCCGCCGAATTCGACGACCTGGCGGGTCCCTTGCACGACAAGATGGTCGCCGACCAGCGCGACCTCATCGACGCCCTCGCCCGCATCGCCGACACCGCCGTCGCCGAAGGCGAGCTGCCCGAGACCACCGACGTCGCCCAGATGGCGCAGGAGGTCTTCGGCACCCTGTTGTCCTATAGCTGGATGCACCGCATCCTGGACGAACCCGACGCCGCCGATCGAGCCTGGCGGGCGTTCAACCGCGTGGTCGAGAGTCGTGCGGAATTACGTCTCCGCGGCCGGCCGCGCGACCCGCTACTGAACCAGAAAGGCGCACCCATGGCGCAAACCGCACCGGGCAACGGCTCCAAACAAAAAAGCACGACCGTTCGCGCCCCTTGGCACCTGCGGGCCGCGTTCACCGCCGCCGAGCGCTTCGCACCCGCACCCGCGGCCAAGATCCTCAGCCGCATGT
Source organism: Glycomyces xiaoerkulensis (assembly GCF_002798405.1). Lineage (GTDB taxonomy): Bacteria > Actinomycetota > Actinomycetes > Mycobacteriales > Micromonosporaceae > Glycomyces > Glycomyces xiaoerkulensis. The sequence continues at coordinate 289,347 of NZ_PGGV01000029.1, forward strand.
GGTTCAAGGTGCCCGGCGGCCCGCAGCGCCGACTGCGCGGGCAGGCCCCCGCCGGCGCCGAGGTCTTCGGCGTCGACTGCCTCGGCGAGGAGATCTGGGGATACGACTGGGGCGAGGGCCCCCTGGTCTATCTCGTCCACGGCTGGGGCGGTTCCACCGGCGACTTCCGGTACCTCGCCGCCTCCCTGGCGGCCGCGGGCATGAGGGTGGTCGCCTTCGACTCGCCCAGCCACGGCAACTCCGGGCCGAGCCCGTACGGCGAGCGCCACACCGACGCCTTGCACATGGCCGAGGCCATGCGGGTCGTGATCGACAAGTTCGGCCCGCCCGAGGCGGTCGTCGCGCACTCGCTGGGCTGCCTGACGGCCGTGCTCGGCATGCGCGAGGCCGGCATCGACCTGTCCGCGCCGCGCCTGGCGCTCATCGCCCCGTTCATCGGCGGCGTCACCGGCTTCGCCGACACGCTCGGCTCGATCGTCCCGGTCGGCCCTCGCATACTCGGGCGGTTCGTCCCGCTGGTCGAGGCGCGCGCCGGAGTGGCCCTGGGCGACGTCACGCTCATGGACCCGGTGGTCGAGGCGCCCACGCTGATCGTCCACGACACCTGGGACCGGCCCAATCCCTTCCGGCACGGCAAGGCCCTGTCCGAGGCGTGGCCGAACGCCCGGCTGATGGCCACCGAGGGCCTGGGGCACCGCAAGGTCCTGGTCGGGCCCGAGGTCCACCGGCGGGTGACCGGCTTCGCCATGGGGGATTGAGCGAAAAGGCCCGGGCCGAGCCCGGGCCTTCTCCGTCTCGCGGTTCAGCCTTCGAAGTGGATGGTCAACCGCGTCCAGGCCCCGATGTTGAGGTAGAGGCCGTCGCCGATCTGGATCTCCACGTTCGGCGCCAGCGGCTCGTCGGATCCGTTGAGGAACGTCCCGTTCGAGGAGCCGACGTCCATGATCGTCCAGGAGCCGTCGGGCTTGGCGAACAGCTTCGCGTGCTGCGCGCTCACGCCCGGGTCGGCCACGTCGCCGGACAGGTCGATGTCGGGACTGACGCCGCGCTTGGAGCTGTAGCGGCCGATCGTCAGCTCGCCCCGGTCGAGCGGGATGCGGCGCGGCTTGGCGAACGAAGGGAACTGGAGCTGCGAGGCCCCGTCGGAGGCGGCCACCTTGTTGAAATAGCCCTGGTCGGCCGTTACCGCCACCACCCAGCGCGAGGTCGTCGCCGGCTGCCCGGGCGGGGCGTAGTTCGAGGCCAGGTCGCTCGGCTGCGCGTCCGGCATGCTGAACCCGCCGGTCTGGGGCGTCGCGGGCGGCGCGGAGGTCGGGGCGCCGAACGGCGCGGACGGCACCCCCGGGGGCGGTCCCCCGGAAGTCGGCGCCGGCGGCGCCGAGGCGGGCGCGCCGTACTGTTGCGCGTACGGGTCCTGTGGCTGGGGTTGCCCGTAGGGGTCCTGCCCGTATCCGGGCTGCTGTTGCGCGTACGGGTCCTGCTGTGGCGGTTGGCCGTAGGGGTCTTGTCCGTAGCCGGGTTGCTGGGCGTACGGGTCCTGGCCGTATCCGGGCTGCTGCTGGGCGTACGGGTCCTGCTGCGGCGGTTGGCCGTAGGGGTCCTGCCCGTAGCCCGGTTGCTGTTGCGCGTACGGGTCCTGTTGCGGCGGTTGGCCGTAGGGGTCTTGTCCGTAGCCGGGTTGCTGGGCGTACGGGTCCTGGCCGTATCCGGGCTGCTGCTGGGCGTACGGGTCCTGCTGCGGCTGCTGCCCGTACGGGTCGTTCGGCGCGTAGCCCTGGCCGAAGGCGGCCGGAGACTGCGGCGGCTGTCCCTGCTGCTGCCAGGCCGGATTCGGCGTCCCGCACTGCTCGCAGACCTGTCCCTGGGGGAACGCCCCGCAGGCACACTGGTAGCCGCCCGGCTGTGGGGCCCCGCCGCCGGGATAGGCTGGCTGGTAGGTCAAGGTCTTCCCCCTCCAAGCAGTTCCGTGTACTCGGCCTCTCTGGCGACACCGAGCAGCGAACTGGAGTCGTCCTCCTGCCGGGAATCCGGGTCGGCTTGCGCCTGCTCGGGCTTTTCGACCTGGTCCGAACCGGGGGATTCGAGCTCCAGCACCGCGACACTGATGTTGTCGTGCCCGCCGTGCGCGAGCGCTTGTCGTGTCAACGCTACAGCCTTGTCGCCAACGGTACCGTCCGGCAACGGCAGCAAGTCCGAGTCGTTCTCAAAGTAGCGTGACAGTCCGTCACTGCACACTACGACATGGCCGCCGCCCGGACGCACCCGGAGCAGGTTCGGATTCAGCGTCGGCGCGTCGGCCCCCAGCCACGCGAGCAGCGCTTTCGCATACGGATTCCTGTAGCGGTCGTCGGACGGATCGACCCCCTGGTACTCCAGGCGGGCCAGGATCGTGTCGTCGACTGTGAGGCACTTCGCCTCCTGGTCACCGGCCCAGTACACCCGCGAGTCGCCCACCCAGCACAGGACGGCCTCGTCGCCCTCGGCGATCACCGAGACGTAGGTGGACGACGGCGGCGACTGCGGGTACCGCTTGCCGACCGCGGCCACGGCCTGGTGCGCGGCCCCCACGCCCCGCCGGGCGGCCTCCTCGGCCGAAACGCCCTCGCCGAGCGCTTGTCGGATTTCGGTCACGGCGGCCTCGACCCCCGCCAGCGACGCCCGCTCCGAGTCGCTGGCGCCGGAGACGCCGTCGCAGACCACGGCGATCCTGCGGCCGTCTTCGGCCAGACCGATCGCCAGCGAGTCCTGGTTGTAGTGGTGGCGCCTGCCGACGTCGGTGGCGGCGCCGATCCCCGGCAGCGCGAACGCGGCGTGGTCGTCCGAGCCGCCCGGGTGGCTGGGGTTGTCCTCGGTCGCGGCCGAGGACTGCCAGGCGGGCGTCTCGGGCCGGCGCCGGTCCTCCTCGAGTTCGCCCCCGCAGGCCTCGCAGTAGCGCCCGACGTCGGCCGGGAGCCCGCAGGCGGTGCAGTGCTTGGCGGGGCCTTGCATGGCGGTCGGTGAAGGCGGCATTCGTGGCTCCTTCGCTACAGCATCGTGCGGGGGCGGTGCCGGTTGGCCTGGTCGAAGTAGTAGACCTGATCCTCGCGCCGGGTGCAGGTGTGGGCGAGCCTACGGTAGGCGGCCTCGAGCGCGAGACGAAGCTCCCGCTCCTCGGGCGCGGACCCGAACACGCGCGGCTCGGGTACCGGTCCGCCCCGCTCGACCAGGTCGAGCGCGGCGTGCAGGATCCGGGTCGACACCAGGTGGCGGCGCCGCGGCTCCAGCTTGAGTTCGTCCAGGCGGTCGGCCATGTGGTGCAGGTCCATCAGCGTCGGCGGGGCGGTGCGGCTGTGCAGCGAGGTCTGGATGGCCGCGGTCTGCGCGGTGCCGTACTGCGCGGCGGTCTTCGGCACCTGGTGCAGGGTGGTGATCGCCTCGGTCGAGTGCCCTTGGAGGTCGAGCAGCCGGGCCCGGCCGTACGCGGCCGAGACGAACCGGCGGTCGCACGCCCAGATGCGGGTGTAGTGCGGCAGCGCCAGGTCCCGGCGGTCGGCCAGCTCGGCGCACGCGGCCAGCGCCAGCCGCGGGGCGAGCTCGCCGGGCAGGTGCGAGTAGACCGCGTCGAAGTGCGCCGCGGCGGTGGGGAAGTCCGCCGCCAGGAGCGAGATGATGCCGCGCAGCCACGTCACCTGCCAGGTGTTGCCCTCCTGGGCGGCGAACGCCTCGAGCGTCGCGTGCGCCTGGTGCAGGTCGCCGGCGCTGACGAGGGTGCGCACGCGCCGCATCTGAACCTCCGGGCTCTGGACCGGCGCGGCGGCCAGCTCGGTGAGGATGCCGACCGCGTCGGTCGCCTGGAGCGTGGCCAGGAACGCCGCGGACGGGTCGGCGACGTCCACCATCGGCATCGGCAGGGCGTGGGCGACGTCGAAGTGGCCGCCGATCCAGGAGCGGTCGTACTCCACGTCCGGCTCGCCGAACACGGCCTGTTCGCCGGAGAACAGGGTCGAGGGCTCGAACCGCGGCTCGCCCTGCCGGATCGACTGCACCTCGTGGAGGACGCCGTGCACCTGGTTGCGCATCTCGTCGGCGTCCTGGAACCGCGAGCGCGGATCGGGGTGGCACGAGCGCAGCAGGAGCCGGTGGAACGAGCCGAACTCGGCGAACAGCGGCGTCTCGTCCGCCGGCGGGAAGGAGTCCTTGAACTCGCCGGTGAAGCCCTTGAAGTCCAGCGCCAGCACGGCCATCGACCGGCCGATGGTGTACAGGTCCGAGGTGACCGACGGGCCGACCGACAGGAGCTCGTCGTTGGGCACCGAGAAGCCGGGGGTGCCGTAGATCGCCGATTCCTCGTCGTCGAGGCGGCGCACCGCCCCCAGGTCGATGAGCTTGAGCCAGGTCTCCACGTGGATGACGTTGTCGGGCTTGAAGTCGCAGAACAGCAGGCCCCGGTCGTGCAGGTAGGAGAACGCCGGCAGCAGCTCGGCGGTGTAGGTCAGCACCTGGTCGAGCGGCAGCGGCCGGCGTTCGCCGTCTTCGCCGGCGGCGTCGCGGATGTCGCGCAGCGACTTCCCGGCGATGTACTCCATGACGATGTAGGACTGGAGGCGGCCCGAGCGCGGGTCGGCGGCGGTGATGAAGTCGTGGATGTTGACCACGTTCGGGTGGTCGATGCCCACCAGGAAGCGCCGCTCGTTGATCGCCGCCTCGATCGCGTCCTCGTCGGTGGTGTTGATGAGCCCCTTGATGACCACCCACCGCTGGGTCAGGTCGTCGGCGAAGTTCTTGTCGTTGGCCAGGTAGATCCAGCCCAGGCCGCCGTGCGCGATCGCGCCGAGGATCTCGTAGCGCTCGGAGAGCATGTCGCCCGGCTGCAGCGAAGGGGTGAACCAGTAGCGGCTCCGGCAGTAGGGGCAGTACCCGTCGACGCGTCCGGCGCGCCCGGCCTGCGGGCGCCCGACCGGCTTGCCGCAGGAGCCGCAGAACCGCTTGTGCTCGGGCACCTGCGGGTGCTCCATGATCGCCCCGGCCGGGTCGCGCGGCGGCACCGGCGGCATGTCCGACAGGCCGCCGCGCCGGCGGGCGCTGGAGGTCGCCGACCGGGTCACCGGGCCGGTGATCGGCTGCGGCTGCGGCGCGGCCGGCGCTCGGTGCGGGGCCGGCGGCGGCGAGGCCACCTGGGGGAGGGAGGCCGCCTGCGGGGACGCCGTGGCCGGGAGGGCCATGGTGCCGTCCTGACGCTCCGGAGCGAACCCCGGTGGGGGCGATGGCGGCGACGAGAGCTTCTTGCGCACCCGGAGCGTGTCCGAACCGTCCTCATCGGGCGGCGGCCGGTCCCGGTGGGCGCTCGGGTCGTACCGCAGGGTGTGGTCGGGCTGCTGATCGCTCATCGCGCTCACTCATCCTGGTACTTGGTCTGCAGGTCCGGGGGCTCCGCACCGAGGTGGGGGGCGAGCCAGCGGTCGTAGATCTCCTGCCAGGTGCCGTCGTCGATCATGTCCTCGAGCGCGCCGTTGACGAACCGGGCCAGGTCGGTGTCGCCCTTGGCGAAGGCCACCCCGTAGGGCTCCTCGGAGAACGCCTCGCCGACGACCTCGAGCGTCGGGTCCTGGATCGCCATCCCCGCCAGGATGGTGTCGTCGGTGGTGATCGCGTCGACCACTCCCTGCTGGAGCAGCACCAGGCAGTCGTTGAAGTCGGGCACGGTCACCGGCTGGGCCTCGGAGTCGTCGGCGATGTTGCGCGGGGAGGTCGAGCCCGCCCCGGTGCACACCAGGTGGTCGCCGGTCAGGTCCTGCAGGCCCTCGATGCCGGAGTCCGAGGCGACCAGCAGGCGCTGGCCGGCGTGGTAGTACTCGGTGGAGAACTCCACCTCCTCCCAGCGGCTGCAGTTCATCGTCATGGTGCGCACCACCATGTCGACCCGGCCGGAGTTGACCGCCTCCTCCCGCTCGCCGGAGGTCATCGGCACCCACTGGACGTCGTCGGCGCTGCCGACGAGCCGCTCGACCAGCTCCTTGGCGATGTCGACGTCGAAGCCGGAGAGGTCGCCCGAGACCGGGTCGCGGTAGCCCATGAGGTTGGTCGACTGGCTGATGCCCACGACCACGCGGTCGGGGTCGTCGAGCTGCTCGCGGGCCTCCGCGGCGCCGATCGAATCGGGCTCGTACGACGCCAGCGGGTCGCAGCCGGTGTCGGCCGGGTCGGAGCCGATGTCCGGATCGAAGTCGATCCCGTCGGGCAGGGGCACCGGCACCTCGACCTCCGGCGACGGGGGCGGCTCGGGGTTGGCGCAGGCGGTCAGGGCCAGGCAGCCGGTCAGCGCGGCGGCCCACAGGGTTCTGAATCGGATCATGCGTGGTACTCCGCCACTCGCATCTGGATGCCGATCGCGGAACTCACCAGCGCCAGCAGGCACAGGGCCGAGAGCCCGACCGCGGCTCCCGACAGGGACCGCTGCGCGTCGCCGGTGGCGCTGACGAACCGGTCGGCGCTGATCCGGGTCGCCTCGGTGAGCTTCCGGTCGAGCATGTCGAAGGAGGCGGCCAGGCTCTGGTCGTCGTCGCCGACGGCCAGGTCGACCGCCTCGGTGTAGGAGCCGTCCTTGGCGAGCTTGATGACCTCGTCGTGGCCCTGGCTCCAGGTGGCCGCCGATTCCCGGGCCTCGGCCAGCGGTTCCGACAGCGCCGGGTCGTCGCCGTAGGCCTCGCCGAGTCGGTCGAGCAGGCCGCCGTCGTCGATGAGCAGGGCCGTCTGCTCGGCGTAGCGTTCGGCGGCGGCGGCGTCCTCGCCGCGGGCGATGAGCAGCAGCGACTCCTCGGCGCGCGCCTGCTGGGCGGTGATGTGGGCCTCGGCCAGCAGCTCGAGCGGCTCCGCGCCGTCCTCATGGGACCGATCGGTGTGGCTCGCCGAGGCCAGCGCCACCAGCGTCAGCCACCCGGCGAAGCCGATGAGCGCCACCGTCGCACCCAGCAGTCCGAGGTTGAACACGCGGTTGGTCCTGCCGGTCAGCCAGAGCTGCGCCCAGATCAGCACGCCCAGGGCCAGGGCGGTGAGCACCACGGCGGGCCACGGGAACGCCGCCGCGGCGCTGCGGGCCTCGCTCAACTGGTTGATCGCGTTGTGCTGCAGCGTGTTCGCGGCCGGCAGCATCTCGCTCCGCATCACCGTGGAGGCCTGCCGCTGATAGGTGGCGCCGACCGGCTCGCCGAGCCGGTTGAACGTGCGCGCGGACTCGACCAGTCCGGTGTAGACCGGCAACCGGGCGTTGAGCTCGGCGATCAGTTGCGCGTCCTCGGCGGTCTCGACCTCGCCGGCGGCGGTGGTGAGCGCCACGGTGGCGTCCCGCAGCGCCTCCTGGTGGGCCGCGCGGGCCTCCTCGGAGGCCGTCCCGGCGGTCAGATACGAACTGGCCGCCGTCGAGTCGGCCTGCGACAGCGCCTGGTACAGCTCGAGGGCCGCCACCGACAGGCGACCCGACTGGGTGGTGGTCTCCTCGATCACGGCCGACTTGCCGAGGATCGCGGTCATGCCGGTGACGCCGGCGCCCAGGATCAGGACGACCAGGACCGCCAGCAGGCCCCGGAGCCGCCCGGGCGTGTACCGCAGGGCCGCCAGCGCGCGCGAGAAGCGCCGCCCGCCCGGGTCGGCGGCGGGCGCGGTCGGCGCCTGCGGCGGGGCGGGAGGGGACTGGACAGTCAACTTCACCTCACAGTTTCGGGGCCTGCATCATGGTATCGACACCGCACCACGCGCGGTGGCGGACGTCATCGGGCCGGACCCGATGTAGGTTGAGGCGGTGCTGATCTCCGAAGAAGACGCGCGCTGGATGGAGCGGGCCCTCGAGCAGGCCGAACGGTGCCCGCCCTCCGCGACCGCGTTCAGCGTGGGGGCGGTGATCGTGGTCGGGGGCCGGGCGGTCGCCGAGGGCCGCTCGCGCGCCGAACAGCCGGCCGACCACGCCGAGGAGGTCGCGCTGCGGCGCGCCGCCGCCCCGGTCGCGGGCGCCACCGTCTACTCGACGATGGAGCCGTGCGGCCGTCGCGCCTCCCGCCCCGAGCCTTGCGCCCGGCTGCTGATCGAGGCGCGGGTCGCCCGCGTCGTCTACGCCCTGGCCGAACCGGACCGCTTCGTCGGCGACCCCGGCGGCGCCCGCATGCTCCGCGAAGCGGGGATCGAGGTCGAGGCCATGACGGAGTTCGCAGCAGCGGCCGAACGGCCCAATGTGCACCTCCGATAGTCTGTTGCCCATGAGGCCACTAATCGGTGCCGGACAGGTCGCCGGACTCGCCCGGCCGGTCCTGCTGGACGTCCGCTGGACGCTCGGCGGCCCCTCCCGGGAGGCCGACTACCGCCGGGGCCACCTGCCGGACGCGGTCTGGATCGACTTCGAGCACCAGGTGTGCGGGCCGGTCGGCGAGACCGGCGGCCGGCACCCGCTGCCGGACCCCGCCGCGTTCCAGGAAGCCATGCGCGAGGCGGGCGTCGACCAGGACTCGAGCGTGGTCGTCTACGACGACGGCGACGGCATGGCCGCCGCCCGCACCTGGTGGACCCTCCGCTGGGCCGGCCACGACGACGTCCGCGTCCTCGACGGCGGCCTGCGCGCCTGGACCGAGGCCGGCCACCCCCTGGACCGCACCGAGCCCGCGCCCGAACGCGGCGACTTCACCGTCCGTCCCGGGCGGCTGGAGGTCCTCGACGCCGAATCGGCCGCCCGCTGGGCCGCCGAGCGCGAACTGGTCGATGTGCGAGCGCCCGAGCGATACCGGGGTGAGAATGAACCGGTGGACCCCGTCGCCGGACACATCCCCGGAGCGGTGAACCTGCCGATCAGCGGCGACGGCGCCCCCGAGGGCGGCTTCGCCGACGCCGACTCGCTCCGGGCACGATACGAGCCGCACCGCGAGGCGGCCTTCTACTGCGGTTCGGGGGTCGGCGCGGCGCGCGCGGCGCTGGCGGCCACGGCCGCCGGCCTGCCGACGCCGCCGGTCTACGTCGGGTCGTGGAGCGACTGGATCTCACGGGACCGCGCGATCGCCACTGGGGAGGAACATTGAGAAGACTCGTGATCGCCTCGGCGGCGCTGCTGGCGCTGGCCGGGTGCGGCGGCGACGACGAGAACGGCGAGCCCGAGCCCGAGGACCCGGTCGACACCGCCGTCAACGACGAATCGCCCACCGAACCGGCGAGCGAGCCGGTCGAACTTGACCTGACCGAGGCAGGCGGGGCCTGCACGCTGATCGACGGCCCGCGGCTCAACGAGCTGACCGGGTACGACTTCAGTTTCGCCTCGGGCGGGCCGAACCAGAACGGCGAAGACGGCGAGGAAGCGGAGGACGCTCCCGACCAGTCCACGTGCGCGGTCCAGACCGCCGAGGCCGCCTACCCCGACCTGACCCTGTTCGTCATCGGCACCGACGCCTCCGCCGAGGTCTACGAGGAAGAGCTGCCCGAGGACGCCGAGACCCTCGACGACCTGGGCGAGGCCGCCTACTGGATCGTGCACTCCGAGGACACCGGGGCGGGCCCGGCCCTGGAGATGGGCTGGTACGACGGCGGCGACATCTTCGAGCTGCGCTACACGACCCCCGAGGGCACCGAGAGCGACGCGGTCGGGGACCTGGTCGGCGGTTTCGCCGATCTGGCCGCGAGCATCAACGACGCGCACGACCGGGAGTCGGAGGACTGAGCGCTCTACTGCATCGGGGTGGCGAAGACCCTCGCGGCGTCGTCGACGACCAGCCGCAGCGTGTCGCCGCCGGTCGTGAGCACGATCTCGCCGTCGGAGCGGTCGACCATGACCTCGGCGCCGGGGTCGACCCCGGCCCCGTGCAGGTCCGACAGCAGGTCCGGGTGGGTCTGCACCGACTCGCACAGGCGCGTCACGCGGACCTTCGCGCCCGGCGAGACCACGCTCAGCGGCCGCTCGTCGGCCTCCGAGCCGGCGACCAGCGCTTTGGCGTCGAGCTCGGTGAGCCCGGGGATGGTGTTGCCGTAAGGCGAATGCGTGGGGTGCTGGAGCAGCTCGTAGACGCGCTTCTCGACCGAGTCGCTCATGACGTGCTCCCACTTGCACGCCTCCTCGTGGGCCTCGACGTAGGACATGCCGATCACGTCGACCAGGAGCCGCTCGGCCAGGCGGTGCTTGCGCATGACGGCCACCGCCTGCTTCCGGCCCTCCTCGGTCAACTCGAGATGTCGGTCGCTCTTGACGTTCAGCAGCCCGTGGCGCTGCATGCGCCCGACCGTCTGGGAGACCGTCGGGCCGCTCTGCTCGAGGCGTTCGGCGATCCGGGCCCTGAGTGCCGGGACGCCCTCCTCCTCCAGCTCGAGGATGGTGCGCAGGTACATCTCGGTGGTGTCGACGAGGTCTGTGGTCACAGCTTCGTTCCTTCTTTAGGTCCGCCCGCGGGGCGGGGGTGGGTCAGGTAGCCGCCAGACCCCCTGTCAACCCCAATGATATACGCCGGTCAGGCCACATAGTCAGCGAGCCGCCCCGCATAGTCGGGTTGGCGCAGGCGGTGGAGGGCGTTCTTCTCGATCTGGCGGACCCGCTCCCGGGAGAGCCCGAAGTCGGCCGAGACCTCCTCGAGGGTGCGCTGGCGGCCGTCGTCGATGCCGAACCGCAGCCGCAGGACCTTCTGCTCGCGCTCGGGCAGGCTCGCCAGCACCGACGCGATGTGGCGCCGCAGCAGTGCGTAGGTGACCGACTCCTCGGTGGCGGCCGCGCGGGGCATGTGCGCGATCAGGTCGCCCAGGGCGGTCGAGTCGTCCTCGCCGACGGTCTGGTCGAGGCTCACCGGTTCGCGGTCGTAGCTCATCAGCTCGAGGACCTTGCCCGGGGTCGTCTCCATCGACTCGGCGACCTCCTCGTACCGCGGCTCGCGGCCCAGCTCGGCCAGCAGCTCCTGCCGCACGCGGTTCATGCGCTTGATCTGGTCGACGGTGTGGGCCGGGACCCGGATGGTGCGGGACTGGTCGGTCACGGCCCGGTTGATGGCCTGCCGGATCCACCAGGTCGCGTAGGTGGAGAACTTGTAGCCCTTCTGGTAGTCGAACTTCTCCACCGCCCGGATCAGCCCCAGGTTGCCCTCCTGGATCAGGTCGAGCAGGCCCATCCCGTGCCCGGTGTAGCGCTTGGCGACGCTGACGACCAGGCGCAGGTTCGACTCCAGCATCCGCTGCTTGGCGGCCCGGCCCTCGGCGGCGATCTTGGCCAGTTCGCCGCGCAGGTCCGGATCGGTGGTTTCGCTGATGCGCCGGCCGGCCATCAGGCCCGCCTCGATCGCTTTGGCGCAGTCGACCTCTTCGGAGGCGGTGAGGAGGCGGTGCTTGCCGATGCCGTTGAGGTAGGCGCGGACCGGGTCCCCGGAGTATTCGGCCGCGGGCTGGGCCGGCCGCTGACGGATGCTGTCGACGGGTGCCATCGTTGTCGCCTTTCGCTGCAGTCGGACACTGGTGGGTGTTCCTCCCTGTCCGGCGATCGCCGGTGGGGTGGGATACCAGCTTGCAGCGGAAATCGGCTGATGAGATCCCTCAGCCGGAAGGGTGGCACGAACCCGGGATACAGCCTCGGAGGTTCCGATCGCGGTCATGCCGGCGACACCCGAAGGCCACCGGCCGTACGGCGAAGCACACCACGGCGGGGCGCGGGCGCCCGGCCGGAAGCCACCGCCCGCACCGGAGCGTACTCCGGCGGTGCAAGCGGCCGAGGCCGCGCGGCACCGCGGCGACGGCCGGTTCGGCCACCGGAGTGAGAACGAAGAGCTCCGCCCCAGGGGGTGCGGCGGGCGGAGCCGGGTCGGCTCGCCCCTCGGCCGGGAGGGGCGAGGCGGCCTACTTCTTCATGTGCTTGAAGATCTCTTTGCAGCTCGGGCAGATCGGGAAGCGGTCGGGGTCGCGCGAGGGCACCCACATCTTTCCGCAGAGGGCCTTGACCGGAACGCCGTCGACCATGGCGGCCATGAGCTTGTCCTTCGGCACGTAGTGCGAGAAGCGCTCCTCATCGCCGTCCTCGTAGGTGTAATCCGGCTGGATCTCGGTCTGCTCTTCGAGCGCTGTGGAACCACCAGTGGTAGGAAGCTCGCTCACGTCAACTCACTCCTCGTTCACGCTAAAGACCCGTCAAGTCTGCCACGTCCGGCGCGCTTTAGTCGGATTCGATCATGCGGTGTTCAGGGGCCGATAGCGTCCGGGCACGCCGCCGATGGGGTCGGAACAGGCTGCGGCCCCGCTTGGGCAGGCGATCGTTGGCCAGCAGCACCGCCAGCCAGGGCAGCGCCACCATGCCGACCAGCGTCGCCGGCAGCCACAGCCACAGCAGAGGGGCCCGGACCATGAGCAGGACACCGCACAGAACCACCAGGAAGGCGCGGATAGACATCATCCAGACATACCTGACGGTCCGGATGCGCCGCTCCTCGGCGGGGGACATGCCGGCATCGGTGATGAGCTGCGTCTGCTCTCGACGTCCCACCCTTCGAGCCTACTCCGGTCGGCTGCGGCATGATCGAGCACATGAAGGCAGTTGTGCAGACCGTGAGCGAAGCCGAAGTCACCGTCGAGGGGACCGCCGTGGGCGCCGTCCGCGACGGCTTGCTGGTGCTGCTCGGCGTCACCCATTCGGACGGTCCTGAACAGGCGCGCTGGATCGCCGACAAGATCTGGAGACTCAGGATCATCGGCGAGGAGCAGTCGGCATCCGATCTGGACGCCCCGATCCTCCTGGTCAGCCAGTTCACCCTCTACGCCGACACCCGCAAGGGCCGCCGCCCGTCCTGGAAGGACGCCGCTCCGGGGCCGGTGGCCGAGCCGCTGGTCGACGCCGTCGCCCAGGCCCTGCGCGACCTCGGCGCCCACGTCGAGACCGGCAAGTTCGGCGCCATGATGGACGTCCGCAGCACCAACGTCGGCCCCAACACCATCCTCCTGGAGCGCTGAACTCGGGCGGATCGGCACCCTAGAATCGAGCGGTCCGTCCGTCTCGAGACAGTGAGGAGTCCCGATGATCCCGGCCGCCCCGCCCGAGTCGCTTCCGTCGCTTCGGGTCTGGCAGCGCAAGGCGATGGTCGACTACCACCGGGGGCAGAGCCGGGACTTCCTGGCGGTGGCGACGCCGGGCGCGGGCAAGACCACCTTCGCCCTGCGCATCGCCTACGACCTGCTGGCCGACGGCACGGTCGACACCGTCACCGTCGTCTGCCCCACCGAGCACCTCAAGACCCAGTGGTCGATCGCCGCGGCCGGCTTCGGCATCCAACTCGACCCGGCCTTCCGCAACAGCGACGTCCACAGCGCCGCCGACTACCACGGCGTGGCCCTCACCTATGCGCAGGTCGGGGCCGACCCGGCGGTCCACCGCCGCCGGACCCTGGCCCGGCGCACCCTGGTGATCCTCGACGAGATCCACCACGCCGGCGACTCGCGCTCCTGGGGCGAGGGCGTCCAGACCGCCTTCGAAGAGGCCGAGCGCCGGCTGGCGCTGACCGGCACGCCCTTCCGCAGCGACGACAACCCGATCCCGTTCGTGGAGTACGAGGAGTATCCCGACGGCTCCAAACGCTCGAAGTCCGAGGCGCTCTACGGCTACCGGGACGCGCTGGCCGACGGCGTGGTCCGGCCGGTCATCTTCATGGCCTACTCCGGCGAGGCCAAGTGGCGCTCCAGCGCCGGCGACGAACTGGCGGTGCGGCTGGGCCAGCCGCTGACCAAGGACCTCACCAGCCAGGCCTGGCGCACCGCGCTGGACCCGGCGGGGGAGTGGATCAGGCAGGTCATCGCCGGGGCCGACCGGCGGCTGGAGTCGCTGCGGGCGGCCGGGATGCCCGACGCCGCCGGGCTCGTCATCGCCTCCGACCAGAACAGCGCCCGCGCCTACGCCGGCATCCTCAAGCGCGTCACCGGGAAGACCGCCACGGTGGTCCTCTCGGACGACGCCGGCTCCTCGGATCGGATCGCCAAGTTCGCCGAGTCCGACGACGAGTGGCTCGTCGCCGTCCGCATGGTCTCCGAGGGCGTCGACATCCCGCGCCTGGCCGTCGGGGTGTACGCCACCAACGCGCACACCCCGCTGTACTTCGCCCAGGTCATCGGGCGGTTCGTGCGCTCGCGCCGCCAGGGCGAGACCGCCTCGGTGTTCCTGCCGAGCGTGGTGCCGCTCCTGGAGCTCGCCGAGGGCCTCGAGGCCGACCGCGACCACGTGATCAAGGCGCGGAGCGAGGACGCCGATCCCGAGGCGCTCCTGGAGCGGGCGCAGCGGCAACTGAACGAGGGCACCGAGCTCGACGGTGCGCGCGAGACGCTCGAGAGCAGCGCCGAGCTCGATCAGGTGATCTTCGAGGGCGGCTCGTTCGGCATGCCGGTGCAGGCCGGCAGCGCCGAGGAGCAGGAGTACCTGGGCCTGCCGGGGCTGCTGACCTCCGAGCAGGTCCACCTGCTGCTGCAGAAGCGGCAGCGGGAGCAGTTGGCCAAGCAGCGCGGGAAATCCGCCGGCGAGGGCGCCGAGCGACCGCGGGCCGAGCCGCCGATGACGAACGCGCAGCGGCGGTTGAAACTGCGCAAGCAGTTGAACCAGCTCGTCGGCGCCCAGGCGTTCGCCACCGGCGAGCCCCACGGGAAGATCCACGCCAGGCTCCGCTCGAGCTGCGGCGGGCCGCCGAGCGCTCAGGCGACGATCGAGCAGTTGGAGGAGCGGATCGCGACCATCCGGTCGTGGTAGCGGAGCCGGACCCGAACACACGGGCACCGGCGGCGTTCGCCGGGAGCGAACAGCGCTCGCCCGAGACGAGTCGAGCCCGGACGGTTCCCCGTCCGGGCTCGCTCTCAAGCTGTCTCGGTCGTGCTCGTCAGTTCTCCGATGCCATAAGGTCCATGCCGCGCCACTCGAACTCGGGGGCGACATTGAAATCGATGGCGATCGGTACGAGCTTCTCGGCGTACTGGTTCGCGTGGTGTCCGCAGAAGACGAGATCGCTGCCTTCCGCGAGCGTCACGCGCAGCTTGGCCGCGGCGCTACACCGATCGCAGCGCTCGCCCGAGATCGGACGTTCCTCCGTCTGGGGCGGGGGCGTCAGGGTGGATGTCATACCAGGTCCTCCGCTGCGTTCGGTCGGTGGTTGTCTTTCGCCGTTGACCGGCTCATCCCGTTCAACGCCTGCACTGTACTACCTCTTCCCTAGTCGGGCTTGGTGAGACCGGGCTCACTGACCCCCTGGGGACGCGATAGTTGTTCCACACCGTAGCCGACGAACCGGCCGATCGGCAACCTGGCGCCTGGTGCGATCTCTCGCCCGTTCGGGTGATACGGGATCGGCCGAGGCGCGGTCTCCGGCGGCTCAGTCCAGATAGTCCCGCAGCACCTGCGAGCGCGACGGGTGGCGCAGTTTCGACATCGTCTTGGACTCGATCTGGCGGATCCGCTCGCGGGTGACGCCGTAGACCTGGCCGATCTCGTCGAGCGTGCGAGGCTGGCCGTCGGTGAGGCCGAACCGCAGCCGCACCACGCCGGCCTCGCGCTCGGAGAGGGTCTGGAGCACCTGCTGGAGCTGCCCCTGCAGGAGCGAGAACGAGACCGCGTCGACGGCGACGATCGCCTCGGAGTCCTCGATGAAGTCGCCGAGCTGGCTGTCGCCCTCGTCGCCGATCGTCTGGTCGAGGCTGATCGGCTCGCGCGCGTACTGCTGTATCTCCAGGACCTTCTCCGGGGAGATGTCCATCTCCTTGGCCAGCTCCTCGGGCGTGGGCTCGCGGCCCAGATCCTGCAGCAGCTCACGCTGTATGCGGCCGAGCTTGTTGATGACCTCGACCATGTGGACCGGTATACGGATGGTCCGGGCCTGGTCGGCCATGGCGCGGGTGATGGCCTGCCGGATCCACCAGGTGGCGTAGGTGGAGAACTTGTAGCCCTTGGTGTAGTCGAACTTCTCGACCGCGCGGATGAGGCCGAGGTTGCCCTCCTGGATCAGGTCGAGGAAGGCCATGCCGCGGCCGGTGTAGCGCTTGGCGAGGCTGACCACCAGCCGCAGGTTCGCCTCCAGGAGGTGGTCCTTGGCGCGGTCGCCGTCGCGGATGATCCACTCCAGGTCGCGCCGGAGCTGGGTGGGGATCTCCTCGCCGGAGGCCCGGAGCTGCTTGAGCCGCTCCACGGCGTACAGGCCGGCCTCTATGCGCTTGGCGAGCTCGACCTCCTGGGCCGCGTTCAGCAGCGGCACCTTGCCGATCTGCTTGAGGTAGGCGCGGACCGAGTCGGCCGAGGCGGTCATCTCGGCGTCCTTGCGGGCCTGCTTGAGGGCCTCGGAGTCCTCTTCGTCCCACTCGAAGTCGTTCTCGACGGGCTCGTCGGGGTCGAGCGGGTCCTGTTTGGACTTCTTCGCGGCCTTCTTGGCGGCCTTCTTGCGGGTGGTCTTCTTGGCGGGCTTGGGGGCCTTCTCCTCGTCGGCCGCGGCGGCCTCCTCGGCGGCCAGGGCCGCGAGCGCCTCGTCGTCGAGGTCCTCGACCGGCTTCTTCTTGGCGGCGGCCTTCTTGGTGCTCTTGCGGGCGGCCTTCTTGGCGGTCTTCTTGGCCGCGGCCTTCTTCGCCTTCTTCGGCGCCGGGGCCTCTTCGGACTCCTCCTCGGCGCCCTCGGCGGCGTCGGGCTTCTTCGCTGCGGTCTTCTTGGCCGCGGTCTTCTTGGTCGCCTTCTTGGCGGCCTTGGCGGTGGCGGCGGTGCGCGAAGATGTGGCGGTGCGGGCGGCGGGGACGCGCTTCCTGCCGGCGCTCGAGCCGTCGACCACAACGGTGACCTCGGCCTCGGCGAGCGCCTTGAGCACCAGTTTGCCGTCGGCGGGGGAGGCCTGAGCCGTCTCCAAGACCTGGGCGACCTTCGCGGACGTCAGCTGTCCGTCGCTCTCACGGGCCAGTTCGAGCAATGAGTCGGTCAGGGAGTTGACGTCAGTGCCGTTGGGACGTGCGTCAGTCACGAGCAACCTTCCGAGGCAATGGCGGGCACGGCGAAGCCGGGCTCCATGGCGGGTGAGCTGAATATTGGGTCGGCAGCCACGGCCGGAACACGACCGGGCAGGCGTGAATTGTAGCGCTGAAATGCGCGATCGGCCCGTCCGTGTAGCCGTTTCGAGCTGTGTTTCCGCATTATTGGTGGCGATGTCTTCGGTTCGAGGGGCGTGACGGCGGTCTATTCTACCGTGCAGGTGCCTTCGGGTGCGGTGATGCCGCCGCCGAGCGAGAACGACAGGCGTGCATCGGAGGTCGACCGGACCTCGACGAAGTCCTCGCCGATGACCACCGTGACCGGATCCTCCCACTCCAGGTCGAATTCATCGCGACCCTGGTAGAAGTAGGCATGGGTGTGGAGGCCGGCGGGGTAGTCGTCGGGCCCGTACCTGATGAGCGCCGAGCCCTCGTACTCCTCGTCGGTCTCGTCGACCTCGAGGACGTTGAAGCCGCGGTCCTCCAACTGCCGGCCGGCCTGCTCGGCCAGCCCGGAGTTGTCGGTGCCGTTGAGAACCACCACCTCGATCTCCTCCGGGGCCGGAATGGGAGCGGTTTTGATCTCCACCGCCCCGGGCTCGCAGTCGCTGCCGGCGGCGAGCTGCGAGTCGTTCTGGATCGCCCACAGGGTCACCACGCCCGCCACCAGCGCCAATACGCACAACACGATCAGAGCGCGAATACGAGCGATACGCACTGAGGCCTCCCCGAGTCTCGAAGTTGACCAAAGGCTATCGTGCGCTCCGCGTCCGCGTGGGGCAGAGGCGCTACACTCGCTGCACGTGCCACACGAGTGATTCTCGCCACATTAGGGATGAAAATGTGGGTCCCATGATGTATACGAATGGACTGCACGCGGTAAGGTACCCCGCCTGCAGGGACGGACAGAACCCGCCAGGAAACCGAAGTCGAAACCGAGCGTCACCGACAATGCCTCCAGCGGCACCGCCGCAGCCATCGGAGTCGCGCCGCTTCGACGCGCCTGTGCCAGAAGAAATCAATTGGAGTGGAAGACGATGGCAACCGACTATGACGCCCCGCGCCGGGACAAGGAAGAGGCCCCCGGCGCCGACAGCATCGAGGCGCTCGCCAAGAGCCGCAGCGATCAGTCGGGGTCGGTGGACGTCGACGAGGCCGAGGTGGCCGAGAACTTCGAGCTGCCCGGCGCCGATCTCGGCGACGAGGAGCTCTCGGTCAAGGTCCTGCCGATGCAGAACGACGAGTTCCGCTGCTCGAGCTGCTTCCTGGTCCACCACCGGAGCCAGTACGCCAAGGAGAAGAACGGGCAGCCGGTCTGCAAGGACTGCGTCTAGCCCGGCGAGGAGCGCACCCGGAACCAGGGGGACCACTTGCCCGTAGATCCCCCGGGAACGCCCCTCGGAGCGCCCGGCCTACGCCGCCTCGGCGGGCCGAGCGACCGCAAGCGCCTCCCGCAGCCTCTCGGGGTTGCGGGAGGAGACCACCCAGTACGGCGTCGGATCGTCCGGATCGTCCAGGACGACACGGATCCCGCGCCGGATCCACGGCCGCTGCACCACGAACGCGAGCGGATGCAGGGCCACCCCCAGCGAATCCGAGTAGGCCGTCGGCTCGAGCACCTCGACCCGGTCGATCGCCGAGACCGGCAGTCTCGCGTCGTCGACGTGGAGCCACCGCCCCTCGCCGTGCTCGACCACCCGCACCGGGAGCCGACCCAGCCACCACGCCCCGATCAGCGGCACGAGGAAGACGGCGACGCTGAGCGTCAGCCGCCACCAGCGCAGATCCCCGAAGTTCGACAGCCCCGCGGCCACGGCCGCGGCCGCGACGGTGCCGATCCACCCGGCCCACGGCATTCGCATCCGCTCGGCGTAGCGCACTCCGCTCTCCATGTCTGAGACCATAGCTCAGTCACGGCTGCGCCTTCGGAGCCGCGAGCGAGTGCCGTCGAGAGGAAGTTTGAGACTGTGAACGCCGATGTGCCGGTCGCCATCAGGCGGCTCGATCCCGACCTGCCGATCCCGGCCTACGCCAACCCCGGCGACGCCGGGGCCGACCTGTACGCCGCCGAGGGCGTCGAACTGGGCCCCGGGCGCCGCACCCTGGTGCCCACCGGCGTCGCGGTGGCCATCCCCGACGGCTACGTCGGGTTCATAACCCCGCGCTCGGGCCTGGCGCACCGGCTCGGCGTCACCGGCGTCAACGCCCCCGGCACGATCGACTCCGGCTACCGGGGCGAGATCAAGTGCAACCTCATCAATCTCGATCCGGAGCGGACCGCCGTCATCGAGCGCGGGGACCGTATCGCACAATTGGTTGTCCAACCGGTAGTACGAGCCCGATTCACCGAGGTCGACGACCTGGCCCCCACCCAGCGGGGCGAGAACGGCCACGGATCGACCGGCGGACACCGCCGACTCGCAGAGGAGAACGAACGTGTTTAGACGGCGACGGTCGTCGAAGAAGCAGCGCCCGGCCGAGGGCGCGGTCCTCGACTCGCTGGCCGAGTCCGGCGAGGAGCCCACCTGGGAGGCCACCGAGGGCCCCTTTGACATCGCCGACGCCCCCGAGGACGAGCTCCGGCGCCTGGACCTCGGTTCGATCCGGCTGCCGGTGCCCAAGGGGGTGGGCTTCCAGGCCCAGACCGACGCCAAGGGCAACATCAGCCAGGTCGTGCTCACCACCGGCTCCTCCGCGCTCCAGTTGCTGGCGCGCGCCGCGCCCCGCAGCGAGGGCATCTGGGAGGAGATGCAGGAGGAGCTCACCGGCCAGGTCACCGACCAGGGCGGCAAGGTGGAGCCGGTCGAGGGCCGGTGGGGCACCGAACTCATCGCCAAGGTCGCCGCCAAGAAGGGCACCAACTCGGTGCGCTTCGTCGGCATCGACGGGCCGCGCTGGTTCATCCAGGCCACCTTCCAGGGCGACCGCGCCCTCGACGAGGAGGCCGCGCCCGAACTGGACGAGGCGCTGCGCAACGTGGTCATCGACCGCGGCAACCTCGCCATGCCCGCGCGCGAGCCGCTGCCGCTCAAGCTCCCGCCGAAGATGGCCGAGGAGGCCGCCTCGCGCATCGCCCAGCGGAAGGCCGAGGGCGGCGACGGCTCCCGCGCGATCGTCGCGGCCGGCGACACCCCGAAGCCGAACGTACGGCGCAAGCCGTCCCCGCGTCCGCGCAAACGATAGGCCGCGCCGTGGCACGGCGCCGGGAGAACGGACGGACCGTCGGCCGACGGCTCCGCCGGCTGGCCGCGCCCTCGCAGGAGCTGTTCGCCGAGGACGTCCGGCGGGAGGCCGAGGTCGACTACACCCCGGTCGAGGAGCTGCGGGCCCGGCAGCGGGCCACGGTGGCCGGCCGCCTGCGCACGGTCGTGCTGCGCACCGAGGGCCGCTCGCCGTCGGTCGAGGCCGAACTGTTCGACGGCACCGGCCAGGTGGGCCTGGTCTGGATGGGCCGGCGGCGTATCGTGGGACTCGAGGCCGGGACCAGGCTCGTCGCCGAGGGCCGGGTGGCCCGGGGCGATGACGGCCGCCTCGTCATCTACAACCCGACCTACGAGCTCCGCCCCTCCGGGCAGTGAAAGGCCACGTTTTGAGCACCGAGACGCCGCCGCAGACCGACCCCGACCAACTGCCCCCCTTCACCGAGCAGCTCTCCCAGCAGCTCGGCGGCGTCCGAGGCGTGGTCGAGGCCGCCGTCCCGATCACGCTGTTCGTCATCCTGAACCCGATCCTCGGCGATCGCGTCCTCGGGCCGCTCAACGGTCTCCAATGGGCGATCGTGATATCGGCCTCCAGCGCGGTGGCCATCGCGATCTGGCGCGCGGTCCGCAAGGAGCCGATCCGCTACGCGCTCAACGGCCTGTTCGGCATCGCACTCGGCGCGTTCCTGGCCTGGCGCAGCGACGACGCCCGCGACTTCTATCTGCCCGGGATCATCCAGGGCGGGATCTACGGGTTCCTCCTGATCGGCTCGGCGCTCATCCGGCACCCCATCATCGGCTGGATCTACGCCGTGGTCGCCCAGGGCGGCAAGAAGGAGTGGCGCGACAACGAGCCGCTGGTGGACGTGCTCAGCAAGATCACCATCCTGTGGGGGGCGGTGTTCCTGGTCAAGAACGCCGGGCGGCTGTGGCTCTACTTCGCCGACATGGACCACGCACTGGGCTATGTGACCCTCTTCGGGGGCTGGCCGGTGACGATCGCGCTGACGGCCTTCACGATTTGGGCGGTGAGGCGCAAAATGAAGGCGGTCCAGGCCGCTGGGGCCGGGACCGCCTGACAACCTGAGTCGTCGGTCAGCCGATGCTGCAGGTCAGTTCGGGTACGTCGTTGGAACCGCTGTAATTGCCGTTGAACCCGAACGAGGTCGACCCTCCGTTGGAGAGGGTGCTGTTGTAGGACTCGCCGGTGGCGGTGACCGAGGAGCCGGACTGGTCGAGCGTGCCGGACCAGGAGTTGGTGATCTGCTGGTCGCCGTTCCAGTTCCAGCTCACCTCCCAGGTGCCGGAGCCGCCGGTGCTGGTGACCTCGACGTTGGCGGTGAAGCCCGAGCCCCAGTCGTTGGCGATCTGGTAGTCGGCCTCGCAGTCGCCCGATGCGGGCGGATCGGTCGGCTCGGTCGGCTCGGGGTCCGTCGGCTCGGGGTCCGTCGGTTCCGGCTCGGTCGGCTCGGGGTCGGTCGGTTCCGGGTCCGGAGGTGCGCCGTCGCCGAACCACACGTCCGAGCAGGAGTAGAAGCTCTGGTCGATGTGGCTGGCCTGCCAGACCACGTAGACCACGTGGTGGCCGGTGCGTCCGGGGGCGCTGACCGGGATGTCGACCGCCTCGCCGGGCTCGTAGACGCCGGTCTCCACGACCCGTTCCAGGTCGCCCCAGCCCAGGGGCTGGGTCTCGGCGTCGTAGCCCTGCCGGGTGACGTACACCCAGTAATAGTCGCCGCCGTGGGTGGCGGTGTCCTCGTAGTGGAGGGTGAAGTTGTTGTTCACCTGCGTGGTGTGCCACGGGCCCGGCTCGTCGAGCGAGGCGTAGCGGCCGCCCTCGGCGTTGCCGCCGGAGCAGAGCTGACCGTCGGGGATCCGCTGCTCGTGCTGCCCCTGCATGCCTTCGCGCAGGAGGCCGTTCCAGTTCCACATGGTGTTGGGGTTCTCCTGCCAGGCCTGCCAGCACATGGGGTCCTCGTCCGCCATGTCGGGGTTCTGGTGGTCGTCGCCCCACCGGTCCCAGCAGGAGTAGTGGCGGGCGGGCGGCGAGGTGGCGGTGCCGTGAGCCGACGCCGACTGCGTGGTGATGAAGAACGCGGACGTCCCGGCGATCACCACGGCGGCCGCCGCCATGATGAGGCCTCTGAGTCGGCCTCTTCTCGATTTGAGCATGGTATCGCTCCCAAGTAAAATGGAAACATTGACAAACATAAATTTATCCTACCCATGCCCGTTATGTCAAAGAACCCGCGTTGACCAGCGGTTTCTACCGGGATTTCCCGAGGATGACCGCTCGCGTCGCGTCCTCGGCATCCTCGTTGCAGACGAAAATGAGCTCGTCACCCGCCTCCAGGCTGTCCTCACCACTGGGAGCGATTACCCGCCGACCCCGGATGATCGCCACCAGCGCCACGTCGTGCGGCAGCGGCACCTCCGAGACGATCGCGCCCACGTGCGGGGCGTCCTGCGGCAGGGTGATCTCGACCAGGTTCGCCTGGGACTGCCGGAAACTCATCAAGCGCACCAGGTCGCCGACGCTCACGGCCTCCTCCACCAGCGCGGCCAGCAGCCGGGGCTTGGACACCGAGACGTCCACGCCCCAGTCCTCGTTGAACAGCCACTCGTTCTCGGCCCGGTTGACCCGCGCGACCACCCTCGGCACCGCGAACTCGGTCTTCGCCAGCAGGCTCACCACCAGGTTCACCTTGTCGTCCCCGGTGGCGGCGACGGCCACGTCGCAGGTCTCCATGTGGGCCTGCCGCAGGTTCTCCAGCTCGCAGGCGTCGGCCAGGAGCCACTCGGCCTCCTCCACCCGCTCGGGCCGCATCGCCTCGGGCTCGCGCTCGATCAGGAGCACTTGGTGGCCGTTGCCGACCAGCTCCGAGGCGATCGATCGGCCCACGTTGCCGGCCCCGGCTATCGCCACGCGCATCAGACACCTTCCTGCGGGGGACGCCCCGCGATCGCGGCGACCATGTCGGCCCCGTCGTCTGCCACCAGCATGTACACCTGGTCACCGTCCTGCAGCACCGTCGAATCCGTGGGGAGGGAGGCCCGCCCGAACCTGGTGATGTAGGCGGCCCGGTGGCCGGTCGCCGCCTCCAGCGAACCCAGCGGCATGCCGACCCAGCCCTCGTCGAACAGGACCTCGACCATCGACAGCGTCGCGGTCGGGTCGCGCCACAGCGGCGCCTGCTCCTCCGGCAGGAGGTGGCGCAGCAGCCGGTCGGCGGTCCACCGGACCGTCGCCACGGTAGGGATGCCCAGGCGTTCGTAGACGGTGGCCCGCTGAGGATCGTAGATGCGGGCGATGACGTTCTGGACCCCGTAGTGCTCGCGCGCCACCCGCGCGGCGATGATGTTCGAGTTGTCGCCCGAGGAGACCGACACGAACGCGTCGGCCCGCCGGATGCCGGCCTTGGACAGCACCTCGCGGTCGAAGCCGATGCCCTTGACGGTGGTCTCGTCGAAGTCCGGGCCGAGCCGGCGGAAGGCCTTGGGGTTCTGGTCGATCACCCCGACCGTGTGCTCCAGTTCCACCAGGCCGCGCGCCAGCGTCGCGCCGACGCGGCCGCAGCCCATGATCACCACGTGCACCCGGCTCACTCCCTTCCCGACGTCGAAGCGACCATACCGCGGCGCCCGCCCACCGCTACGGTCACGCTACCGGCTTTCCTGGAGAGCGCTCCGGCATTCGGGTCGGAAACGGGGACCTCGGGGTCGAGGGAGAATGCACCCGCCTGAGCACGTGAACGGTCTCGTCGTTGAACTCGACCGGCTCGGACTCTGGACGACCCGCTGGATGCTTGGGGATTGAGGTCAGGCGGCGGCGAACTCCCGCAGGGAAGCGATCGAGAACTCGCCGTCGATGGACGATTCTCTGAACGCCTTCCACTCGGCAGGGGTGTAGACGAGGACGTCGCCGCGGGGTTCGTCCGCTGTGCGGACGGCCACCAGGCCGGTGTCGGCGTAACCGATCTCCAGCGCCGCTCCGCCGCCGGTTCCCACCCACAGCGCCGCGGAGCCGTCGAACGAGCCCTTCAGCGGGTGGACCAGCGACGGTCCGTCGTGAGCGGGTTCCGTCCGCAGAGCCGGGACGCCTTCCCCCACGACTGTCTCCACGAACGCCTCGAAGCTCTGGAGCGAAGCGCTGAGGATCGGGCTCTCTTCTCCGAGCTTGCTGTCGCGAAGCTCGACCAAACCGGCGTGAAGTCGGACCTCGACACAGTTGCTGCTGCCATTGCCCGAGCTGCGGCTCGGCTTCCGCCAAGCCAAGCTGGTCGTGGGGGTCTCGCTGCCCAGCGGCGAACGAATCGTCATTTCTTCACGTCCTTCAATATCTCGCGGATGCACTCGACCGTCCTGGCCTTGTCAAGGGCTTCCTCGTTCCAGAGCGCATCAAAAGTCGCTGTAAATGAGTCTACGTCAGGGGCTTCGAGGAACTTTGTTACCGCCGATGAGTCGATGCAGACGACCTCGGGAAGCGGCTCTGGAAGTTGGAAGTGGGTGAACTCCACCGTGATGCCCGCAGCGATGTGCTTCCAGCACTCCTTCGGAAGGATGCGCAGCTCGACGTGCGGCCACTCGATCATATCCAGGAGGTGACTGAACTGGTCACGCATGAGCTGATCCTCCTCGAACCGCTGGAAGAGAACCGGCTCGTGGACCAGGAAACGGAGGGTCTTGGGCTCCTTGCCGGTGAACACCTGGTGGCGCATGAGTCGGGCTTCGACGGTCCGCTGGACCTGAAGATCGTCGCCGCTCTCGGGGCCGTGCGAGATGAGTGCTGTCATGTACTCCCTGGTCTGCGTCAATCCGGGGAGGGCCGTCAACGCGAGGACGTTGACAGTATGAGCGTTGTCCTCCAGCCACAGGTAGTCCGTGAAGTTTCGATTGATGTACGGCTCGTAGTTGTCCCACCAGCCTCGCTGCGTCACGTCCTTGGCGAGCCTGAGCATGTCCGCGCGTTGGGTCATGTCTGATACCCCGTAGAGGTCCAGCAATTTCAGAAGATCGTCACCAGGAATCGGGTTTTGACCGGATTCAAACTTGCTTACGACGCTCTTCACCCGCCGGAGGTACTCGCCCACCTCCTGGACGGACAAGCCGCTCTCATCCCTCAGCTCCTTGACGGTCTTGCCCAACCATCGAGCGCGCCATGTTGGCTCGGCCACGTTCGCTCCTACCTCTCTGGTCGCACACGAGCCATCCTACGGATCGGCTGCGGTCGACGACGGCAGCAACCCCTCGGCTTCAGCCAGAGTATCAATCAGCGGAATAGTTTCTCTAGTGAGAAACTTGACTCAATACTGAAACTAAGACATACTCCTCCTGTGCCGCGGATCATGCAGGGGTTTGCCGACAGGGACCTTCACTGTCCGAATCACGGCGCGTTAGAGGTCCGGGCGCTGCTCATGGGCGGCAGCCGGAAACTGGGGCTCGGCCATCGCCGCCCGGATCGCCCACTCTCCGGGTTCGAGGGGATCAGCGGAGTGCGGGCGCCCTCACAACTCAACAGGCCATTGACCAGCCGCCATGAGATAGACGGCGGCCCGCCGGGAGACCTGATGTTTGGCGACATGATCTCGGCGGGCCGCACTACCTCCGGCGCAGCATGAAAGGACCTGTCTCTCATGCATTACCTGGCTCATCCATTCTATGCGCCCGCAGTAGCGCGGGCCAAGACGATTCTCGCGCTCCACCGGCCCCGGCGTTCGGGCCTGTTCCGGCTCTGGCGATGCGACTGGTGCAACGAACGCTGCGGCCGCGACGGCTGCTCGGCCCGTCGTGCCGCGCTCGCCGTCTACGACGAACACGCCGGTGAAAACGAGCGAACCTGGGACCTTGCCTGCGGCCACCTGTTCACGCCCTCAGAGGCGCTGCACGTCACTCCGACAGAAGTGCTCCCGGCCCTGCCCTCCGAGGCATTCCAACCCCGATCGGCGGAGCCGGTCGGCCGATGGGGGCCGTCGTACCCGGCGGATGCGGAGGCGGTGATCGCTTGAGCCGCCGCACGATCACCATCGACATGACCGAGGTCGCCGGCACCGGACTGCGAGAGGTCCTGGCGCGGCAGACCGCTCCAAGCGAGCTGTACTGCATCGGCATCACCGCGCACGGATCGGTCGAACTCGGCCCGGCGTTGATCGGCCTCGACGGCGCGGTCTCAGCCCTCTTCGACGACGGCGAGACCGACCGCTGGCTCGACGACGCGAGTTTGGCCGACCTGCTTGCCAACCTGAGCGTGTTCGTATGCCCGGCAGGGGAGCGGCCGTGAGCGCACCGACCAACGATACGTGCCCGACCACGTCGCTGACAGTCGACACCGGCCCCGAACGGGGACTGCGCCTGGCGCTGACTGCCCACCTCGGTGACGGCGCAGTCAGCCTCCACACAGTCGCCGCCTGCCGACGAATGGTCGGCATGGTCACCGGCATCGGTGCTACCGCGCACCGCGCGCCGCGCATCACGTTCGAGGACCCCTTCGCGGTCCGCCTCGGCGACTACGGCGAAGCGCTGACGCGGGCCGCCGAAGCGTTCTACCTCGGTGTGGCCGCCATATCGGTCACACGGCACATGATCGGCGAGTTCGAGCTGCCCGGCGGTAGCCGGTACCGCCTCTATGCCGACGACCGGGTCCGTGCGGTGAGCATCTGCCGAATCGCACCGACCATGGAGACGCGAAAACGGTTCCTCGCCTCCGGCCTGCACTACCGGCGACCGAGGTTCTTCTTTCCGGCCAACTGGACCCGCGAGGACCGGCACCGTGCCCGGACCGCGGTCCGGGTCTCGCGTCGCGCGGCCCTCACACAGAGGACGCCCGGATGCTGACCGAGCGGGAATTCCTCGATGACTTCTTCATTAAGCACATCGAGGTCGTCTTCAGCGTCTTCGTTCTGCCGCAGCCGATCCGTGGGGGCGAGGGTCGGTTTCGAGTCACAGCCTACGAGGGCGCGACTCGAACCGCGTGCCACCGGGTGTGCGATTTCCGCATCGGCGACCCGAAAGCGGACTGGGCGGAAGGACTGCCCCGTCAGTGGGACCGGGACCTGATCCTCGAACCGGCCCAACGGATCGCGACCGAGCTGCGGAGCGGGACCCGCATCCCTGACGCCTGAGCCGGGCCGCCGCTGTATTGGCCCGCTGGCCTGCTGGAGCCGATCCGGCGGCGGCCGCTTCTGCAACTTGTCGGTTCTCCGATACCGATACCCAAGAAGACCTGTTGTGATCGATTGATAACACCGAGGAGGGCATCGTATGTCCGATAGATCGATGCAGACCATTCCCAACCGACGTTCCCCTGAAGGGGTCAACCCTGGTCGAGCGCGCCGGGCCGTCCGCCATCTCTACGACCATGACCATCTCGAACCTGGCCGGATGTCCATGCCGCTGCTCGTCCGCTCGAACGGCGAGGTCTCCGGTGAGCTGCCCGGTGAGATCGACCTCGGCGGACTCGCCGGAGAAGCGAGGCGCCTGGCCCGCCTCGGCCTCGGAGGGGTGAAGGTGTTCGTCACCGGACACGACCGCGACGCCATCGCCACCGGCGCCACAGCGGCGGACAACCGCATGGCGAGGGCCATCGGCGAAATCAAGGCGGCCGCACCCGACCTGGCCGTCACCACCGAGGTCTGCGGGTGCTCGTGGACGACCAGCCGCGAATGCGTCCTGCGCAAGGACGGGGGCCTGATCGACCTGGAGGCGACCTATGCCCTCATGGGTGAGATGGCCCTACTCCACGCCGAAGCGGGCGCCGACGCGGTCTCACCTACCGCCATGCTGGACGGCTCGATCCGGCAAGTGCGGGACGCGCTCGATGCCGAAGGGTGGCGTGATGTGTCGGTGTGCCCCAACATCGCGGTCGACGGCGAACTGTACGAGCCGTTCAAGACGATCATGGACACCGACCCCGGCACCGGCCGCCGCGCGGGCCTCCAGCTCAGCTCGGGACGATTGGTCTCCGGTGTCCTCCAGTGCGCCGAGGAATGGATCGTCGAAGGCGCGGACAGCCTCACCCTCCAACCGGTCCTGACCAATATCGATGGGCTGACCGCGTTGGCGGGGTATACCTTCAATCCGATCGTCGCCTACTCGACTTCGGGCGAGTGGGCCGCGCTCCGGCATCTCCCGTCCTCGGCGGTCCTGGATTATCACCGCATGTTCCTGCGTCTGGGCGCCGACCACGTCTTGACCTATGCGGCCGACGTCCTTGCCGACGCCCTCCGTGAAAGGGAAGGCCACTGATGCGCGCCGAGCCGTTCACCCAACCGGCCGTTCTGGAGCAGATCGGCTATCTCAGCGAGACTCTTGGGTTCGCGATGAGCTGCGACCGGCGAGTCGGGTCGCTCCTAGCGGTCCTGGCCGCTTCAAAGCCCGGCGGCAACCTCGTCGAGATCGGCACCGGGTTCGGTGCCGGAGCCGCATGGCTGCTCTCGGGCATGGACGACGAAGCCCGGCTGACCACGGTCGAGATCGACCGCTCCAACGTTGCTATCGCCCGGAGTCAGCTCGGCGGAGACGAACGAGTGCAGATCGTCGAGGCCGACGCACACGCCTGGCTGGAGCGCTACGACGGCATACCGATCGATCTGGCCTTCGTCGACTGGCGGGCGGGCAAATTCGCCCAACTCGACCGCGTCGTCGAGTTGCTCGCGCCCGGCGGCCTCTACGTGGTAGACGACCTCCTGCCGCAACCGACCTGGCCCGACGGCCACGAGAGGCGCATCGGCGAGTTCTTCGGCTCCTGGCCCCGCACCGACATGGCGGCCGTCCCGATCGAGTGGGCCTCCGGGCTCCTGATCGCCGCGAAGCTACCGTAGGACGATGACGTCGAACGTGCTGCGGATCGTGACCCGCTCGTCCCCGATGGCGCTCGCCCAGGTCGAGCGGGTCCGCACCCTCCTGGCCGATTCCGATTCCGATTCCGATTCCGATTCCGGCCTCGGCGTCGAGGTCGTGCCGATCACCACCACGGCGGACAAATGGACCGGGAGCCTGACCGACCTCGGCGGCAAAGCGCACTTCGTCAAGGAAGTCGACGCGGTCCTGGCGGCCGGGGCCGCCGACGTGGCGGTCCACTGCCTCAAGGACATGCCCGGTGAACGGCCGCTCCCCGAAGGCATGACCATCGCTGCCTACCTCGAACGAGACGACGTCCGCGACTGCCTCATCCACCCCGAAGGGCTGACGCTCACCGAACTGCCCGCCGGGGCCAGGATCGGGACCTCGTCGGTGCGACGCCGAGCCCAACTCGCCGCGATCCGGCCCGACCTCGAATTCAGGCTGTTCCGTGGCAACGCCAACCGCCGCCTGGAGAAGCTCTACGCCGGGGAGGTCGACGCGGCGATCCTCGCCGTCTCCGGGCTCGAACGCATAGGCCGGACCGATGTCGCCGCAGAGATCTTCGAGCCCGAGGTGCTCCTCCCGCCGGTCGGCGCCGGCATCCTCGCCCTCCAATGCCGCGAGGACGACCCGGCCACGCTGGAGGCGCTGGCGCCCCTGGGCGACCCGCAGACCTGGCGCGAGGCGGCCGCCGAACGCATGTTCCTCCACGTCCTCCAAGGCCATTGCAACTCACCGATAGCCGGATACGCCGCGCACGTCGACGGAGAGCTGACCCTGCGAGGTGAGGTCTACTCGCTCGACGGCAAGCAGGTCCTCACCGCCTCCGAGACGGCCGGAGCGCTCGACCCGACCGACCTCGGCATCGCCGTAGGACTGGCGATCGCCAGGCAGGGCGGGCGAGAGATCATTCAGGAGGCCGAGCAGTAGACAATCGGTCCCCGAGGGGCCGGTAGGACCCGGTCAAGTCCGGGCACAGCCCGTCGGCCGGGTCGGTGATGGCCGGACCCGGCCGCCCGGCGCGGGTTGGAGCGCTACGCTACGGCCGTGACCCGCTCCTTGTCCGTCTTCAAACGGCTGCTCGTCGGTGAGCCGTTCACCAGCGAGCGGCAGCGCGCCCTCGAGCTGTCCAAGCGCTACGCCATCCCCCTGCTCGCGGTCAACCCCATCTCCTCGCTGGCCTACGCGCCCGAACAGGTCTTCCTCATCATGGCCGCCGCGGGCACCGCCGCCTACGCCTACTCGGTGTGGACCGGTCTGGCCGTCGCGGTCGTGATGCTGACCGTCATCGCCTCCTACCGGTACACCGTCCAGGCCTACCCGGGCGGGGGCGGCGACTACCGGGTGGTGACGGCGAACTTCGGGCAGCGCGCGGGCATGCTGGCCGCCGCGGCGCTGCTGCTGGACTACATCCTCACCGTGGCGGTGTCGGTGGCCGCGGCGGTGACGAACCTGGCGGTGGTGCTGCCGGGCCTGCGCGAATGGCGCGAGTGGGTGTGCGTGCTGGTCATCGTGCTGCTGACGGCTTTCAAC
This sequence comes from Glycomyces xiaoerkulensis, assembly GCF_002798405.1. GTDB lineage: Bacteria > Actinomycetota > Actinomycetes > Mycobacteriales > Micromonosporaceae > Glycomyces > Glycomyces xiaoerkulensis. The sequence continues at coordinate 319,859 of NZ_PGGV01000029.1, forward strand.
CTGCGCGGCGGACGCATCCCCGGCCGCATCGCGGCCGGGGTCGCGCTCCTGTTCGTCCTGTGCATGACCGCGGTGGTGCTGGTGGGCCTGTTCCGGATCGCCGCCGGCGACGAGCTGCACCCGCTCTCGGCCGACTTCAGCTCGGTCGGCGAGGCCGCCGAGTGGACCGGGGCCGCCCTGTTCCTGCTGTGCGCCCGCGCCTTCGCCGCCGGGTCGGTGGCGGTGACCGGGGTCGAGACGTTCACGACCCGGGTGCGGTTCTTCCGCCCGCCGCGCGGCCGCAACGCCGCGGCGGCGATCACCGTGGTCGGCGCCGTGACCGTGGCGCTCTTCGTCGGCATCATCATGCTGGCCTACCTGGTCGGCGCCCAGGCCAGCTCCGACCCGAGCCGGCAGTTGGCCGGGATTCCCGAGGACTACGTGCAGATCCCGCTGGTCGGGCAGTTGGCCGGGGCCGTGTTCGACTCGGTGGCGGTGCTGATGTGGCCGATCATGCTCGCCACCGCCGGCGTGCTCACCCTGGCGGCGAACACCGCGTTCGTGGGCTTTCCGCAGCTCGCCACCGTCTTCGCGCAGGACTCGCTGCTGCCGCGCCAGTTGCACAAGCGCGGCGACCGCCTGGTCTACTCCAACGGGATCATCATCCTGGCCGTCTCCGCGGCCGTGCTGGTGGTGGCCTTCGGCGGGGTGACCTTCCGGCTCATCGGCCTGTACATCGTGGGCGTGTTCCTGTCGATGGTCCTGGGGCACGCGGCGATGATGCGGCACTGGGGGCGCGTGCTCGCAGTCGAGCGCGATCCCTCCCGGCGCGGCCGGGCACGCCGCGCCAGGCGCACGGCGTCGGCGGCCGCGCTGATGTGCGCGGCCGTGCTCGGAATCGTCGCGGTCACCGACTACCGGCGCGGCGGCTGGATCGCGGTGGTCATCATCGGCCTGGGCTACGCGCTCATGTGGTACGTCTCGCGGCACTACACGGCCGTGGCCTCCGAGACCGAACTGCCACCGGGCAAGCCGCGTCTGCCCTCGCGCAACCACGCGATCGTGCTGGCATCGAGCGTGAACCGGCCGCTGATGCGGATGCTGGCCTACGCCAAGGCCACGCGCCCCGACAGCGTCACGGCGCTGACGGTCAACGTGGACGCGGCGGCATCGCGGGCACTGCTGGCCGAATGGGAGCGGCGCAAGATCGGCGTCCCGCTGACGGTGGTGGACTCGCCCTACCGGGAGATCACCGGCCCGATCGTCGACTACGTCAAGGCGCTGCGGCGGGACGCGCCGCGCGACGTGGTGACCGTATACCTGCCCGAGTTCGTCGTCGGCCACTGGTGGCAGCGGCGGCGATTCTCGCGCAACTACTTCCCCTGGTCGACGAATCTGCTGCACAATCAGACTACGAAGGCGATCCGTCGCCAACTCAGGTACGAGCCCGGCGTGATGATCTGCATCGTGCCGTGGATCCTGGGCGAGAACATGGAACCGCCGCCGCTGCGGCGAGTGCGCCGGTGAGCGCCCTCAAGGCGACGACCTGGCATTCCGATGGGCCTCACCGGCCGAGTCGGAAGCATATAGCATGAGGCTCACCCATGTGCCCAGCAACAACCCATTGGGGACACGAATGAGCTCGACCGATACTGAACATAGACCTTCGATAATCGCCCGCGTGCGCGAGTCGATCGCCCCCCGGGTCTTCTACCCGGCCTCCGCGATCATCCTTGCCTTCGTGCTCGTAGGCACCATCTGGCAGACGCCGGACCCCGCCGAGGGTGAGGAGAAGCAGACCGACTTCTCGGTCATCCTCAACAACGTCAACGAATGGATCACCCAGAACCTCGGGTGGTACTACATCTTCGTCGTGTTCGCGTTCGTACTGTTCGCCGCCGGCATCGGCGTCTCCCGGCTCGGGAGGATCCGGCTCGGACCCGACGACTCCAAACCCGAATTCTCCCGCACCTCGTGGTTCGCGATGCTCTTCAGCGCCGGCATGGGCATCGGCCTCGTCTTCTGGGGCGCGGCCGAACCCCTGGCGCACTACGCGACGCCCCCCTACGCCTCCCCGGAGACCGAAGCGGCCGCCCGCGACGCCATGCACGCCTCGTTCATGCACTGGGGCGTCCACGCCTGGGCCATCTACATCGTGGTCGGCCTCGCCCTCGCCTTTGCGGTGCACCGCAGGGGCCGCCCGCTGTCGCTGCGCTGGACCCTCGAGCCCCTGCTGGGGGAGCGGGTCCGCGGCGTCCTCGGCGACGTCATCGACGTCACCGCCGTAGTCGCCACCCTGTTCGGCGTCGCGACCTCGCTGGGCCTGGGCGCCCAGCAGATCAACGCGGGCCTCGAGGCGCTCAACATCGTCGGCGCCCCCGCCGACGCCACCCAGACGAACGCGGCCCAGATCATCACCATCCTGGTGATCACCGGCATCGCGATCTGGTCGGTCATCACCGGTGTCAAGAAGGGCATCAAGTGGCTGTCGAACATCAACATGGTGCTGGCCGCCGTGCTCCTGGTGTTCGTGTTCGTCTTCGGCCCGACCCTGTTCCAGCTCCGCGAGCTGTTCACCTCGATCGGCTACTACTTCCAGAACATCCTCCAGACCTCGCTCGACGCCGGCGCCTACCCGGCCGCCGAGAGCGGCTACCCGAACGCGGGCGGCTTCCAGGCGGCCTGGACCGCCTTCTACTGGGGCTGGTGGATCAGCTGGGCGCCCTTCGTGGGCGTGTTCATCGCCCGCATCTCGCGCGGCCGGACCGTGCGCGAGTTCTGCCTCGGCGTCCTGCTGGTGCCGACGGCCATCTCGTTCGTGTGGTTCGCCGTCATGGGCGGCACCGCGCTGCACCAGGCGATGGGCGGCGCCGACATCCTCGGCCTGAGCGAGGCCGCGGCCCTGTTCAGCATGCTCGAGGGCCTGCCGGTCACCCCGCTGCTGGCGGGACTGGCGACGCTGCTGGTCGTGACCTTCTTCGTCACCTCCTCGGACTCCGGTTCGCTGGTGATCGACACGCTGTCCTCGGGCGGCAACCTCGAGCCGCCCAAGCCGACCCGCGTGTTCTGGGCGAGCGCCGAGGGCGCCGTGGCCATCACCCTGCTGATCGTCGGCGGCATCGGCGCACTCCAGACGGTCTCGATCGTCACGGCGCTGCCGTTCTCGATCATCATGATCGCCATCTGCGTGGCGACCGTGAAGGCCCTGAGCGCCGACCCCACGGTGCGACTTCGCCGCACCCCCAAGAAGGCCGAAGCGAAGCAGTAGCACGACCCGCCGGGCACCGCCGAGGCGGTGCCCGGCCACCCCACCGCCACCCGACCGCGGGTAGCCTCTCCGAGATGGGAAAGGTGGGGGAAGCGAACTCATGATCGTCACGATCGACGACGTCGCCGCGGGCGGCCACTGCGTGGCCCGGGCCGACGGCGAGGTGTACTTCGTGCGCCACGCACTGCCCGGCGAGCGAGTGCGCATCGAGGTCACCCAGCGCAAGAAGCGCTTCGCCTTCGCCGACGCGGTGGAGATCCTCGAACCCTCGCCCGACCGCGTCGAGGCGCCCTGCCCGTGGGCCGGACCCGGCAAGTGCGGCGGCTGCGACTTCCAGCACGCCGCCCCCGAGGCCCAGCGCCGCCTCAAGACCCGCGTCCTGGCCGACCAGCTCACCCGCATCGGCGGCCTCGAGCCTTCCGCTCTCGAAGGCGTCGAGGTCGAAGAACTGCCCTGGAAGGAAGGCGCCCTCGGCTGGCGCACCCGGATGCAGTACGCGGTCGACCGCGACGGCCGGGCCGGGCTCCGCGAGCACAAATCCCACCGCGTCATCCACATCGATGAGTGCGCGATCGCCTCCGAACCCATCCGCGAGGCGCGCATCCTCGCACGGAACTGGAAGGGCCTGGGCGCGGTGGGCGTGGTCGACTCCGACGAGGACCGCCTCACCGTCTACACCCAGTTGCGCCGCACCTCCCGGCCCCATCACAAGAGCGGCCCCGCCACGATCCACCAGCGGGTCGGCCGGTTCGAGTTCGAGCTCGGCTTCGACGGCTTCTGGCAGGTCCACCCGCTCGCCGCCGAGACCTTCCTCGACTGCGTGCTGGAGTTCCTGGCCCCGCGCGAGGGCGAGGCCGCCTGGGACCTGTACGCCGGCGCCGGCCTGTTCGCCGCCGGACTGTCCGAAGCGGTCGGCCCGAACGGCCGCGTCGTCGCCGTCGAGAACGCGGCGGCCCCGCGCACGGCCGCCAACCTCGCGGACCTCCCGAACGCCGGTGCCCTCGGCGGCGAGGTGGCCGAGACGCTCCCCGCCCTGGGCCGGACCGACATCGTCGTGCTCGACCCGCCGCGGCACGGCGCCGGGCCCGAGGTGGTGGCCGCGATGACCGCGGCCGGTCCACGGGCGATCTGCTACGTCTCCTGCGACGCCGGCGCGCTGGCCCGCGACGTGAAGGCCTTCGCCGAGCACGGCTGGTCCCCGGCCCGCATGCGCGCGTTCGACGCGTTCCCGATGACGCAGCATTTCGAGACGATCGCGCTGTTCGAGCCGGTTCAGGCGTAGGCGAACAGCGGTGGGAACACCAGGACCACCGCCCACACCCAGGCCGCGTAGACGCCGACGTATCCGGTCTGCCAGCGCTCCAGGCGCGAGAAGGGCGACCGGTTCCGGACGAAGGAGAGCAGCAGCCACGCCGTCCCGGCGAGATTGGCGAAGAGGACGATGTTCTCGCCGAGGGCGGCGGTCTTGTTCGGGCTGAAGCCCCACTCGCCGATGCGGCCGGCGACGGCCAGCAGCACCAGCAGGTCGATGAGCAGCGCGCTCACGACCAGCCCGAGCTGGAGCCGGTCGAAACCGCCGGGCCGCGCTTCGGGGTCGCGGGCCGAGACCGAGTACAGCAGCAGGCCGAGGACGACCACCAGCAGCAGGTTGAACAGGATCAGCGCGTCGCGTTCGACGTCGATGAGGCTGCCGGTCAGGGCGATGGCGGCCAGGACCGCCAGGAGCGCGGCCGTGAACAGCGGGGTGAACACGCGGGTGAGCACCGGCGCCATGTTCTCGACGACGCTCTGTTTGGCCTCGACCAGCCAGGCGGCGACCACGACGGCGGCCGCGGCCCCGCACGGCAGCAGCCAGGATTCGACGAACGGCTCGGCGTCGAGGCCGATGGCGCCGAAGGTGCCCACGGTGAACAGGGTGAGCACGCCGCCTCCGAGCCCGATCAGGACCAGGTAGATGAACCACTCCCCGGTGAAGCGGATGAAGTCCATCCGGCGGCGCCCGGACCGCCACTCGCCGCCGACGTAGGCCGCACCGACGACGAACCAGAGCGCGATCGGCAGGTGGATGGAGGTCAGCACGATGCTCTGGGAGTCCGCGGCCAGCGGGTAGGCGTTGGCACCGACGGCCGCGAGGGCGACCAGCGCCGCCATGACCGCGAGGGTGCGCGGACCGGTGCGGCGGCGCCAGGCGAAGTAGGCCGCCAGGGGCGTCAGGGTCAGCGGGCCGAGGTTGCGCGCGTAGAAGCCCGCCTCGCCGCCGAGGCCGAGCCCGAACGCCGCGGGGGCCTTGACCGCGATCGCCGCGAGGGCGGCGAAGACGAGCATGGCCGCCAGGTCGTGCCGTCGGCCGGCGGCCGCGCCGTCCGGTTCGGGGGCCAGCACCAGTTGCTTCCACAGCCGGTCGGAGTGTTCGCGGGCGAACTCGCGGGAGATCTCGTCGAGGCGGCCCATGCGTTTGACGGCGATGAGGAAGGCTTCGTCGGAGCGCAGGCCGGCCTCGGTCAGGTCGGTGATCCGGCCGCGCAGGTGGTCCTCGAGCTCGTCGGCGTCGGAGTCGCGCATGGCCCGGCGGCGCAGCGTGTAGGAGCGCCACCGGGCGATCTGGGATTCCAGATCGGTGTCGGCGTCGGTGGTCACGGATCAGCCCTCCAGCGCCGGGCGGACGGTGGGGTCGAGCGACCGCGAGGCGGTCCAGACGCCCTGGAGGGCTTCGACGACCGCGTCCCATTGGCGGCGCTGTTCGACCAGTTCGGCGCGGCCCCGGTCGGTGATGCGGTAGTACTTGCGCCGCCGGCCGCCGCCGGGGCTGCGCCAGTGGGACTCGATGTGGCCGAGCCGTTCGAGGCGGTGCAGCAGGGGGTAGAGCAGGCCTTCGGTCCACTCCAGGCGTCCGCCGGACCGCTCGCCGACCTGCTTGAGGATGGCGTACCCGTAGCTTTCCTCCTCGGCGAGGATGCCGAGCACCAGCGGTGCGGCCGAGGCGGCGACCAGATCCTTGGCGATGTGCATGCGCACGCTCCTAACCCTAGAACTGCGATGCATAGTAGCTCTAGGGTTAAGAGCGCGTCAAGCCGCGGTGCGCCCGCACGACGAAGGGAGGGGCCGGGCGAAGCCCGGCCCCTCCCTTGGAGCGTCTCCTTTAGGAGATCAGGTCCGAGAAGGGGTTCTCCTCGAGCCATGCGCTGACACCGGCCTCGACGTCGCCGTCGTGCTCGGTGAAGACCGTGTTCTCCAGCCCGGCGAGCTGCTCGTCGCTCAGCGCGAACGAGCCCATCGCGTCGGCGATGTCGGAGTGCTCCTCCGAGAAGCCCGGGCGCGCCACGGTGTTGATCGTCTCGACGTCGCCCAGCGTGCCCTCGGGGTCCTCGAGGTTCTTCAGGTCGTACTCGGCGTAGGCCCAGTGCGGCTGCCACAGGGTGACGACGATCGGCTCCTCGGCGGCGATCGCCGAGTCCAGCTCGGCGAGCATGGTCGCGGTCGAGGAGGTCTGCAGTTCCAGGTCGTCCATGCCGTAGGTGGGCATGGAGTTGTCCTGCACGGCCTCGGTCAGGCCCGCGCTCGGCTCGATGCCGACGATCTGGCCGCCGAACAGGTCGGCGTTGTCGTTCAGCTCGGTGAGCGAGTCGACCTCGTCGACGTAGGACGGGACGGCCACCGTCAGCGCGGCGTTCTCGTTCCAGGTGCCGATCTGCTCGAGCTGGTCGCCGTACTCGTCCATGTAGGTGGCGTGCGTGACCGGCAGCCAGGCGTCGAGGAAGAGGTCGACGTCGCCGGAGGCGACGCCCTCGTAGAGCACGCCCGCCTCGCCGATCTCCTCGACGGTGACGTCGTAGCCGGACGCGGTGAGCGCCTGGTTCCACAGCTCGGTGGCGACCACGCCCTCGTCCCAGCCCGGGATCAGGCCGATCGTGATGTCGCCTTCGCCTTCAGGAAGGCCGAAGTCGGTGCCGGTGTCGCCGTTGCCCCCGTTGTCGCCGCTGTCGCCGTCCTCGCTCTCGACGCTGCAGGCGGACAGCCCGATACCGAGCGCGGCGGCCGCGCTCGCGGCGACGGCACCCTTGATGAATGTTCGACGCATGTGTCGTGGTTCCTTTCCCTTGGGTGTGCGGTTGTTCCGTGTTACTTGGTAATTGCGGCCGCGCGTGCGACCGGGGTCCGGTCGGCCAGCCCGTGCATGATGCGGTCGAGGAAGACCGCCAGGAAGACCACCGAGATGCCGGCGTTGACGCCCATGGCGATGTCGACCCGTCCGAGTGAGGAGACGATGACGCCGCCGAGCCCGCCGCCGCCGACCATTCCGGCGATGACGACCATCGACAGCGCCAGCATGATGACCTGGTTGAGCCCGGCCACGATCGTGGGCAGGGCCAGCGGCAGTTTGATGCGGGCCAGGATCCGCGTCGGCGAGGCGCCGAAGGCCTGCCCGGCCTCGACGACCTCGTGGTCGACCTGGCGGAGGCCGAGTTCGGTGAGCCGCACGCCGGGCGGCATGGAGAAGACGATGGTGGCGATCATGCCGGGAACGGGGCCGATGCCGTAGAACATGACCACCGGCAGCAGGTAAACGAACGCCGGAAGCGTCTGCATGAAGTCGAGGATCGGCCGGACCACGGTGGAGGCGGCGCGGAACTCCGAGGCGATGATGCCGATCGGGATGGCCAGCAGCGTGGCCAGGGACGCGGCGACGACCACCATGGCGAGGGTCTCCATGGTCTCCTCCCAGTACGGGGACCAGCCGGCGATGAACATCCCGCCGCCGATCACCAGGGCGAGCTTCCAGCCCCGCGCCAGGAACGCGATGGCCGCGAACAGCACGATCATGACGCCCGAGGGCATCCACAGCAGTGCCTCGAGGAGGCCGTCGTTCATGGACCCGAGGAACGCCTCGGTCCCGTCGAACAGGGCCGTCCACTCGGACCGGAGCCACCGGACGCCCTCGTCGACCCATTCGCCGAGGGGCATGTCGGGCAGGGGGTTCCAGACATAGGTCCAGAACCAGTCGCGCAGGTATTGAATCATGCTCGCTGGGGCTCCTGGGCATCTGAGGCGGTCTCGGGGGCGAGGGACTTGATGATGGCGCGGGGCGTGACCACGCCGAGCGGCTCGTTCCACTCGTTGACGACCAGCAGCGGCTGGTCGGAGGCGACGACCGTGCCGTACAGGTCGTTGACGGTCACGCCGGACTCGACGGTCTCGAGCCCGCGGGTCTCGGTGTCGGAGCCGACCGGCTCCATGACCGCCTCGGCGGTGAGCACCCGGGACCGGTCGACGTCGGCGATGAAGTCGGCGACGTAGTCGTCGGCCGGGTGCTTGAGGATCTCCTCGGCGGTGCCCAACTGCTTCACCACGCCGTCGCAGATCGCGATCCGGTCGCCGATCTTCATGGCCTCGTTGAGGTCGTGGGTGATGAACACGATGGTCTTGGCGAGCTTCGCCTGGAGCTCGAGGAGCTGATCCTGCATCTCTTGGCGGATGAGCGGGTCGAGGGCGCTGAAGGCCTCGTCCATGAGCAGGAACTCGGTATCGGCGGCCAAGGCGCGGGCCAGGCCGACGCGCTGCCGCATGCCGCCGGAGAGCTGCGCGGGCAGTTTGTCCTGCTCGTCGCCAAGCCCGACCATCTCGACCGCCTCCCTGGCACGGTCCATGCGCTCGTCGCCGGGGAGCTTCCTGATCTCCAGCCCGAATGCGACGTTCTCGAGCACGTTGCGGTGCGGGAGGAGGGCGAAGTGCTGGAACACCATGCTCACCTTGTCGCGGCGCAGCTCGCGGACGCCCTTCTTCGACAGGGACCGGAGATCGACGCCGTCGATCCAGATCGAGCCGGCGGTGGGCTCGATGAGGCCGTTGAGCATCCGGATGAGGGTCGATTTGCCCGAGCCGGACAGACCCATGACCACGAACGTCTCACCGGTGGCGATCTCCCAGTTGTGGTCGATGACCGCGGCGGTCACTCGATTGGGGAGCTCTTCGCGGGGGACGCCGGCCTTCAGATCGTCGACGGCCTGGTGCGCTCCTTTTCCGAAGACCTTATAGAGAGATTCCACTGAGAGGGCAGACATCGTTTCCTTCCGGTTGACGGTCGGCAACCACTGCCAACCCTAGTCGTACTGCAGGACGATCAGCACGTGCGCGGGCCGTGAGAAACAAGACACGGCCCGTGTCGCCCGATTGTTCCGGCTGGGCAGAGCACGGTTGGTGAATCTCTACCGGTCATTCATCTGATTGTCTGCAATCCTACTTTGTCGAGACTGTTGCGAAACGGCAATCAATTCCCGGCGTCGTGATCAGATCAACCGCGCCGCCAGAGCCCGTTCGGACAGTGACGCCAAGTCGCGCTCGCCGAGTCCGAGCGAAGCGGCTTTGTCGTATTCGGCGGCGATGTCGGTTCCCATTCGCAGCGGCGAGTCGGTGCCGAGCACCACCTCGATCCCCGCCTCCAGGAACCGCGGCAGCGGGTGCTCCTCGAGGGAGCCGACCATGCCCAGCACCACCGCGGAGGTGAGGCACACCTCGACGGTCACGCCCCGGTCGGCCAGCAGGCGCATCACGCCGGGGTCGCTCGCGGCCCCGACGGCGTGGCCGATGCGGTCGACCTGCTCGATGTGGGCCAGTGCGGCCAGGTTGGAGGTGTTGAAGGCCCCGGCGGGCACGGTCACGCCCAGGCCCGCCGCGGCGGCGGCCTCGGCGACCATGCGGCCGCGGGTCCAGTCGGCCTCGGCCGCATAGGGGACGTAGACCAGTTCGACCCCGGCCAGGCCCGCCGCGGCGGTGTCGCCGAAGGCGTCGCAGATCTCCCGCACGGTCGGCTCCCACAGGTTCAGGCTCAGGACCGCGCCGGCGTCGAAGCCGGGGTGGGCCTCGGCGACGCGGTCGAGGGCGGCGTCGAAATGCGCCATGAAGCCGGGGTAGATGATCGATTCCTGCGGCAGCCGCAGCTCGGCGTAGGCCGCGCCGCCGGAGGCGGCCGCCTCGAGCGCGTTCTCCAGGATGCCCTCGTAGACCTCGCCGGCGACCGCGTCCAGGTCGAACCGGGGCACCGCCGACAGCCGCTGGAGCCGGGCCAGCCCCGGTGAGGCGCGGCTTTGCACCTCGGCTCTGCGCTCGGCCCAGTCGACCGGCGAGGAGCTCAACACCTGATCGAGGCGCGCGGGCCATTCGGTGTTCTGGTGCAGGTCAATCAGATCCATGTTGTGATGATCACACTGAGCATGCAGGTGCGGTGGACTTTCGTCCGGCGTGTCCCTTTCGTGGAGTGACGGGTATCCGACAGTCATTGAGTGTTACGTGTCACGTTTCGACGTGGGAGCGGCACGCCCACCGAGCCGACGCCACGGCTAGACTTCGGCCCTATGACCGCCACCGACGAACCCGAGATGGGCCCGATCCTCGCCTCCATCGGCAGGCTGGCCGATTTCAAGTCGCTCGACGAGGCCGAACTGCCGCTCCTGGCGTCCGAACTCAGAGAGTTCCTCATCGGAGCGGTGGCCCGCACCGGCGGGCACATCGGGCCCAACCTCGGTGTGGTGGAACTGACCATGGCGATCCACCGCGTCTTCGACTCCCCGCACGACCAGGTCGTCTTCGACACCGGGCACCAGTCGTACGTCCACAAGATCCTCACCGGACGGGCCGGCCGGTTCAGCGGCCTGCGCCGCCGCGGCGGCCTCACCGGCTACCCCAACCGCGCCGAATCCCCCCACGACCTGGTGGAGAACTCCCACGCCTCCACCGCGCTGTCCTACGCCGACGGCCTCGCCAAGGCCAACGCGCTCTCCGGCTCCGACCGGCACGTCGTGGCCGTGGTCGGCGACGGCGCCCTCACCGGCGGCATGTGCTGGGAGGCGCTCAACAACATCGCCGCCCGCGACGACCTCCGGCTCGTCATCGTCGTCAACGACAACGGCCGCTCCTACGCCCCGACCGTCGGCGGCATCGCCAAGCGGCTCGCCGGGCTGCGGCTGAGCCCCGGCTACGAGCCGGCCCTGGAGAAGATCAAGCACACCGTCGAGGGCATCCCGGTCGTCGGCCACGCCGCCTACTCGGCGCTGCACGCGGCCAAGACCGGCGTGAAGGACGCCCTGGCCCCGCAGGGCATGTTCTCCGACCTCGGCATCAAGTACGTCGGCCCCATCGACGGCCACGACTACGACGAGGTCGCCGAGGCCCTCGACCAGGCCAAGCGGTTCGGCGGGCCCGTGATCATCCACGCCCTCACCGAGAAGGGCCGCGGCTGGGCCCCCGCCCGCGAGGACGAGGCCGAGCAGATGCACTCCCCCTCGTCGGCGTTCGACCCGATCACCGGGCAGCCGGTCGCCGCCAAGAAGCGGCGCTGGACCGCCGTGTTCTCCGAGGAACTGATCACCCATGCGGAGACCCGGCCCGACCTGGTGGCGATCACCGCCGCCATGCCCGGCCCCACCGGCGTCGACAAGCTGATGAAGCGCCACCCCGACCGCGTGTTCGACGTCGGCATCGCCGAGCAGCACGCCGTCACCTCCGCGGCCGGGCTCGCGATGAACGGCCTCCACCCGGTCGTGGCCGTCTACTCCACGTTCATGAACCGCGCCTTCGACCAGACCGTGCTGGACGTGTCCATGCACCGCCTGCCGGTCACGTTCGTACTCGACCGCGCCGGCATCACCGGACCGGACGGGCCCAGCCACTTCGGCATCTGGGACACCTCGATCTTCCGCGTGGTGCCGGGCATGCGGATCGCCGCCCCGCGCGACGAGGCGACTCTGCGCGAGGAGTTCGCCGAGGCGCTCGCGATCGACGACGGCCCGACGATGCTGCGCTTCCCCACCGGGGCGATCCCGGCCGGGAACCTGGAGCCGGTCGACACCCGCGAGGGCCTGGACCTCCTGGTCGAGCCCGAGGGCGACGAGCTGCTCATCGTCGCCTGCGGCGCGCTCGCCGCCACCGCGGTCCAGGCCGCCGCCCGGCTGGCCGACGAGGGCGTCGCCGCGACGGTGGTCGACCCCAGGTGGATCTGTCCGGTCCCGGACGCGCTGGTGAAGCTCGCCGGGCAGTACCGGCTGGTAGCCACGGTCGAGGACGGCGTCCGCGCCGGAGGCTTCGGCGACGCGCTCGCCCAGGCCCTGCGCGACGCGGGCACCGAGGTGCCGCTGGTCGATTTCGCCGTCGCCCGCGACTGGCACCCGCACGGCGCCCGTCCCGAACTGCTGGCCGACCTCGGCCTCACCCCCGAGGCCATCGCCGAGCGCCTCGGGGCCGAGGCCGAGCGCCGCCGCTGACCCGAACGCGAAGAAGCGCGGCCGGCCCGATCGGGCCGGCCGCGCTTCTGGTGCTTGGAGTTAGGACGCCGCGAGGGCTCGAAAGGTTGCCTCCCGGCCGGAGGAATTCCGCTCAGGATGCGAGGCCGAGATACCGGATGACGGCATGCTCGACCTGTTCCATATCCTCCGGGCTGAGGAAGTCGATGAGTTCGCCGGTGACGTAACGCGTGTCAACGGGTGTCTTCCTTCCTGGCGGCGACGGTGATGTCCGCTCCGAGCACGCGGATATCGCCCGACTCGTCGTACTCCCAGTCGTCCGGCTCGTCGGACGGGTCCTCCAGCGCCAGGCGGGCCATGTCGGCGCGGGCTCGCTCCTCCCAGGCCGTGCGTTCGAGGCTGCGCAGGCCGCGACGAAGCACGTCGGAGGCGCTCTCCCCTTCGCGCTTGAAGCTCTGGATGATCTGCTCGTCCTCGTCGGTCGGACGGAATCCTATGGTCATGGTTCCAGCGTGCAGCATTTGTCTAACTCTGGGCTCGAGTGCCCGAGGCCGGCCGGTCAGCGCATCGAGCGGATCGAGCGCGACAGGCGGCGCAGGTCGCGGCGGCGCTGCTCCAGCGTGGCGCCGGCGAGGATCAGGATCGCGCCGCCCACCGCGGGCGGGATCCACTGCGGAATCAGGTGCCAGAGCAGGGCCAGCTCGTTGATCGTCAGTGCCGCCAGCGCGGCCGAGCCGAGGATCAGCGGCGCCTGCCAGCGCCGGGCCAGCCCGGCGATGACCACCGCGAGGGCGGCGGCACCGACCCCGACGCGCCGGGCGGCCTCGCCGTCCTCTCCGAGGGCCGCCAGCAGGCTGGGGGCGAGCCCGACCGCGACCGGCGCCGCCAGCGCCGTCCACGAACCGGATTCGGGCCTGCGCAGCAGGTGCCGCACCCCGATGCCGAACAGCAGCGCCGCCGGCGGCCCCGTGAAGGACTCCAGCGTGGTCACCGAGTAGGACGCCAGCAGCGTCCACCATGCGAGCGTGCCGGTGCACAGGGCCGCGATCGCGTAGGCCCGCCGCTTGGCCGGCGCCATCACCGACACCCCGGCCAGCGCGAGGGTGTACGCGCCGATCGCGGCTGGCAGCAGCCGCACCGAGCCGGAGGAGGCGATGAGCTCGGCGATCCACTCCGCACCGAGCATGACCGCGACCGTTGTCCCGGCCAGAACGTGGGCCAGGATCGCCCCCAGCACCCGGTCGGCGCGCGTGCGCCGCCGAGCTCCGGCCGCGATCATGAGCATCGCCGCCGCCGCGCCCGTCAGGGCGAACCCCAGTTGGAGCGCGTCCGCCCCGAGGTGCGGGCTGGAGCCGATCGCGGCGGCGGTCACCGGCAGCCAGACCGCCAGCATCACCCAGGAGGTGCACCGGCCGGTCATGGTCGCCGAGGCCAGTGCGGTCGCGAGGGCCACCGCCGCCGCGAACGTGAAGCCCAGCACCGGGACGGCCGCCTGCGGGGCCGAGACCTCGTGCCACAGCAGCCCGGCCGCGCCGACGGCCGCGAACGTGGCGGCGAAGGCGACCACGTCGATCCGCCAGACGCGCGGCACCAGTGCCGCGGCGAACGCGGTCAGGGCGAGCACGATCGGGACCTCCCAGGTGTAGGGCCCGAACGGATCCACGTCCCACCAGACGACCGGCAGCGCCTCGAGCGCGATGGCCGCGCCGGCGGCCGCGACGGCCACCAGGCCGATCCGGGCGGCCCGGCGCAGCGGCTCGTGCAGCGGTCCGCGCACGGCGAGCGCGATCGCCGCGGCCGCCGCGGACGCGCCGAGGTACGAGGTCAGGTCGGGCGCGTCGACGGCGACGATCGCGAGCGAGGCCAGTCCGGCGATCGCGGCGACGGCCCCGCCGAGCAGGCCCGGTTCGGATTCGGAGCGGTCGAGCTCGCCGACCAGGGCCGCGATGAGCGCGCCGAGCAGCGCGAGGGAGGGGACGGTCAGCTCGGCCTCGCCGGCGCGGATCGACAGCACCCAGGCGGCGACGGCCAGCGAGCCGGTGGCGGCCCAGGCGATGAGTGTGGTCAGGGTCGTCGCCCCGGCCCGGCGCGCGTAGACGGTCGCCAGCAGGTTCCCGGCGGCCAGCAGGGCCACCGCGGCCGCGACGACCGGCACGAGCGGGTCGCTGAGGCCGAAGGCCACGCGCAGGCCGGCCAGGAACGCCAGCACCACCGCCGCGCACAGCAGCAGCCGCGAGGCAACCGGTTCGGAGCGCCGGTAGTGGCTCGGGCGGTGCGCGGCGACCCATGCGGCCGAGGCCAGCACGGTGGCGGTGCCGAGCATGAGCAGCGCGGCGTTGATCGTCTCGCCGACGGCGGCGAAGGAGGCCCCGATCGCCGCCAGCGGGAGCATGGCCCAGCCGGTGGCGGCGACCGGCACGGCCGCCCGGTAGGCGGCGAGCGCGGCCAGTACGAGCATCGTCCAGGTGCCGACCGCTTCGGCGGTGAGCGAGGCCCCGCCGGGCAGGAGCAGGTAGTACCCGGCCAGGGCCGAGCACCAGAGCGCCAGTGAGGCGAGCGCGCCGAAGGTCTCGGCGGTGGCGCGCAGGCCGAACCGCAGCAGCGCGACGGGCGTGCCCAGCAGGAGTGCGGTGAATCCGGTCAGGATCGCCAGGCGCCCGGCGTCGCCGAGGTGGCGCCAGGCCACGGCGGTGAAGATGACTATCGCCGCGGCCACCAGCAGACCGCCGAGGCCCAGCAGCAGTGTCTGCACGGCCTTGGCGCCCATTTCGGGCCGGGCGCGCGGCGGAGGCGGCGGTGGGGGAGTGGCGGGACCGGGCGGGGCGGGCGTCGGCCCGGTGGTCGGAGCCGGTGCGCTCGGGGATGCCGCGGTCCGGTTCCGGTAGGACTCGGCCAGGCGGCCCAGAGCCTCGAGCACTTCGAGCCGCTCGGCCTCGACCGCGGCGCGGCTGCGGTTGTGGTGCGAGATCACGCGAAGGGCCGTGTCCAGCTCGTCGAGCCGCGCCAGGAGCGGCTCGGGTCCCCTGCCGCAGCTCGGACACTGGGCGGGTGTGCTGCGCTGTCCGCAGCGGGGGCAGGTGTACGTGTTCACCCCGTCAGTGTGCTGGGCATGTCAACACGGAGTTCGGACTGTCGGAACGTGTTTTGTGCGGCCCCGACAACTACCGGCCGGTATCGGCCCTTCCGAGGGGGATATCTTGGCGGATTCCTCCAAGCGGACTAGTTGACCCGCTCGTACTCCTCGATGATCTCCCAGGCGAGGTCCTCCCACTGCGCGTAGCGGCCGGGGTGGGCCGAGCGCTGGACGGTCTGTGCCGCCGCGGTGAGGGGCATGTTCCGCCAGCCGGGGACCTCCTCGAGACCGCCGTAGAACTTGTGGGCCGCGGTGGACACGTCCATGAGCTCGGCGACCGTTCCCCAGCCGGTCGAGGGCCGCTGCTGGAAGATCCCGACCGAGTCGTGGTCGGAGCCCTCGAGCTGCCAGTCGTGGTCGTAGGACTCGGGCACGCCGGTGTTGGCGGCGTTGTAGAGCTTGGCCTCCTGCATCGCGGTCGCCAGCGCCACCGCCCAGGCGCGCCGCTCCAGGCCCCGTTCCACGCCGACCTCGATGATGGTCACGGCGTTGTCCATCTGGGCCCGGTCGAGGCCGCCGACCGGTTCCGGGGGGCCGTCCGGCTCCGGGTCGGGCTCCTCGTCCTCGGCCGATTCGGTCTGGTCGGGCGTCTCCTCGGCCTCGTCGTCGGCTTCCTCGGCCGCCGCCGCGGGGTCGTCCTCGGCCAGTTCGGGCCGGGAGGCCGTGCCCGGGCTCGACCGGAGTTCCCGGCTCGGCCGGCGCTCGGTCGCTTGGCGTTCGTGGCCGATCCGGGTCTGCTCGGCGACGAAGCTCCCGGTCCGCAGGTCCTCGCCGGAGGCCAGGATGGCGCTCGCCGAACCGACGCAGATGATCGCGGCGACCGCGGCGGCCGCGATGTGGGCCAGCGCGGGGGCGGCGCGATGCCGTCCGCGCCCGCGCCGATGCCGGCCCGGACCGGCGCGATGGCGGCCGGGGGCGACACGGTGGCGGTCGCCGCGGTCTTCGGCGCTGGTCGCAGGATCTGGGGGGAGTGCCCGCTCTCGCACAGAGGAAAGGCTAGGGGCGTGTAGCGGCAGCTCAGGGCCGCTGCCGGCACCCTCGGCGGTAATTGAAGACCGTCGATTCCCTCTCGGTGCGCCTGAGGTTTTCGAGCGGAAGAGGCTCTATCGCGGCACCTGCGCGCGATCGGGGCGGTTCGGGCGGGTTCGTCTCCGCCGGACGGGCGGGGCCGCGTCGGGCGAACGGCGGTCCGGAATGCCGGAACCTCTGGTGTGACTTAAGTCATGTGCGCGGAGTCTCAGCTCGGTCACCAGGCGTTTTGAACGGGACCGGGCCCCGCGGCAGCGCCGCGGGGCCCGGTCGTGCGGGGAGGCACGGAGGAAAGCTAGTTGACCCGCTCGTACTCCTCGATGATCTCCCAGGCGAGGTCCTCCCACTGCGCGTAGGCGTCGGGGTAGGCCGAGATCTGCACGGCCTGCGCGGCGGCGGTGATGGACTTCTCCTCCCAGTCGGAGACCTTCTTGAGCGTGCCGTAGAACTTGCCGGCCGAGGTCTTCGGATCCATCAGCTCGCCGACGCTGCCCCAGCCGGTCGAGGGCCGCTGCTGGAACAGCCCCACCGAGTCGTGGTCGGAGCCTTCGGCCTGGTAGTCGTGGTCGTACGACTCGGGCACGTTGACGTTGGCGTAGTTGCGGAGTTTGGACTCCTGCATGGCGCAGGCCAGGGCCACGGCCCAGCCGTCGCGGTCGAGGTCGTTCTCGATGCCGGCCTCGATGATGTCGACGGCGTTGGCCATCTGGTCCTCGTCCAGGCCGCCGACCGGCTGGGGCTCCTCAGGATCCTCGGCCTCGGCGGTGGCGGCGGCGTCGTCGGAGACGATGCCGAGCATCTGAGCGGTGGTCCCGGCGAACCCGCCGTCCGGGTTCGAGCCGGTCTCGTCCGGGTCGTCCATGCCGGTGATCGTCCAGGCGGCGCCCGTGGTAGAGCCGATGAAGATCGCGGTGGCGGCCCCTGCGACGGTCAGGCGCGGCCCGAAGCGGTCGACCACGCGGGTCGCCGCCGACTTGATGCGGTCGGAAGTGATGAGTGTGGCGCTCCGAAGCGACTCGGTCGCGCGCTCGACATTCTCGCGAATCTGCACCGCGCAAACATAGAGGGAGAAACGCGCTGGTCAAAGAGGGTTACTTCACCGTAGGTCACTGGATGGGAGCGATTCCGTACACGCCTGGGACGGCCATCCGGATTTTCCGATAGCTCCGCTATTGCCGGACGTGGGAGGGTCCTGCTGGAACTGCTCCCATCCGCCCCCGGAATGAGACGAGCCCGGGTTCACCCTTTCGGGTAAACCCGGGCTCGGTTGAAAAACAAAGTGACCTTCACCACTTACGGGTTCGCAACGCGCGCGCGGCTCCTAATCCGAGGCCCGCATGGCGTCGAACACCTTGCCGACCGCTTCGGTCGAGATCCCGGCCCGGTCCAGATACGGGGTGAGTCCGCCCAGCCAGAACGGGAATCCCGCACCCAGGATCATCGCCAGGTCGATCTGCTGCGGCCCGGGCACCACGCCCTCGTCGAGCATGAGCCCCACCTCCTCGGCCAGGCCCCGCAGCGTCCGCTGCCTGACCTCCTCGGCCGTCGACGGCCGGTCCCCGAGCTCGACCAGCGCCTCGGCCTGCTCGGTGAGCCTGCCCTCGCCGGCCGCGTCGGGGTCGAACACCTGGAAGTCCGCCTCGGCCAGGCGCCGCAGGTTCTCCGACTTCGGGAACCGCGGCCCCAGGTCCTCGTTCAGGTGGCTGGTCAGGTGCCAGGCGACCTGAAGACCCACCAGCTCCAGCAGCGCGAACGGCCGCATCGGCAGGCCCAGCTCGTCGAGCGCCACGTCGGCCACCCCGGCCGGAGTGCCCTCGTCGACCGCGCCGGTCACCTCCGCGAGCATCCGGCCCAGCAACCGGTTCACGATGAACGCCGGACGGTCGGCCGAGCCGACCGCGGTCTTCTTCAGCTTCTTGGCCACCTCGTACGCCGTCGCCAGCGTCTCGGTGTCGGTCGAGTCGGTCCCGATGACCTCCACCAGCGGCATGACCGCCACCGGGTTGAAGAAGTGCATGCCCACCAGGCGCTCGGGCCGGGACAGCTTCGAGGCCATCGCCGTCACCGACAGGCCGGAGGTGTTGGTGACCAGCAGGCACTCGTCCGAGACGACCTGCTCGACCTCGGCGAAGACCGCCTGCTTGACCTTGAGCTCCTCGAACACGGCCTCGATCACCAGGTCGCAGTCGGCGTAGACGGCCTTGTCGGCGCTGGCCGAGATCAGCCCGCGCAGCCGCGCCGCCGCCAGCTTCGACACCCGGCCCTTGGACTCGAGTTTGTCGATCTCGCCGCGCACCTGCGCCAGGCCGCGGTCGGCCCGCTCCTGGTCGAGGTCGGTCATGACCACCGGGACCCCCAGGCGCCGGGCGAACATGAGCGCGATCTGCCCGGCCATGAGCCCGGCGCCGACCACGCCGACCTTGCCGATCTCCTTGGCCAGGCCCGAACTCGGCGCCCCCGCCGGCTTCTTGCCGAGCTGCCGCACCAGGTTGAACGCGTACAGGCTGGTCTTGAACTCCGGGGCCGTCTCCAGGTCGGCCAGGGCCTCGTCCTCGGCGAGCGAGCCCTCCTCGAACGAGGCGGTGCGCGCCAGGTCCAGCAGGTCCAGGGCCTTCATCGCCGCCGGCGAGGCGTTGTGGGTCTTCCGGTCGACCGTCTTCCGGACCTCGGCCATGACCGCCGGCCACGACTGCCGGTCGATCTCGGGCCGCTCCACGGCGATCTCGCCGCGCACGACCCCGACCGCCCAGGCGAGCGACTCCTCGAGGAAGTCGGCCGGCTCGAACGCGGCGTCGGCGATGCCCATGCCGGCCAGTTCGGGGCCGCGCAGCATCTTGTTCTGGTTGAGCGGATTGCCGATGATGACCTTCGCGGCCGCCTCCGGGCCGATCAGGTTCGGCAGGATCTGCGAGCCGCCCCAGCCGGGGATCAGGCCGATCGAGACCTCCGGCAGGCCCAGCCCCATCGCGCCGGTCGAGACGGTCCGGTAGTGGCAGTGCAGCGCCAGCTCCATGCCGCCGCCCAAGGCGGTGCCGTTGACGAACGCGAAGGTCGGTACCTCGGAGTCCTTGAGCCGCTTGTAGACCGCGTGCCCGGCGCGGGCCATCGCCAGACCCTGCTCGCGGGTCTCCAGCAGCGGCATCATCTTGATGTCCGCGCCGGCCAGGAAGATGAACGGCTTGCCGGTGACGGCGATGAGCCCCAGGTCATCGGCGGCCTCGACCTCGTCGAGCGCGTTCCACAGGCTCTTGAGCCCGCCGGGGCCGAACGAGTTCGGCTTGTTGTGGTCGAAGCCGTTGTCGAGCGTGATCAGCGCGGCCCTGCCGTCCAAACCGGGCACGTCGATATAGCGGACCAGCGACTCGGTGACCGCCTCGTCGGGGAAATCGGGGAATTCAACGGGGAACGTGCTCATTACTTGTCTCCCTCGAAGTGCGGGTTCTCCCAGATGACCGTGCCGCCCTGGCCGAGGCCGACGCACATGGTGGTGATGCCGTAGCGCACCTCGGGGTGCTCGGCGAACTCGCGGGAAAGCTGGGTCATCAGCCGGACCCCCGAGGAGGCCAGCGGGTGGCCCACGGCGATCGCCCCGCCCCACGGGTTGACCCGCGGGTCGTCGTCGGCGATCTTGAAGTGGTCGAGGAAGGCCAGCACCTGGACGGCGAAGGCCTCGTTGATCTCGATGATCCCGATGTCGTCGATCGACAGCCCGGCCCGGTCGAGGGCCTTCTCGGTGGCCGGGATCGGCCCGACCCCCATGGTCTCGGGGTCGACGCCGGCGAAGGCGAAACCGACCATCGTCATCGACACCGGCAGCTCCAGGGCCTCGGCGGTCCCGCGGTCGGCGACGAGGCAGGCGGTCGCGCCGTCGGTCAGCGGCGCCGAGGTCCCGGCGGTGACCTTGCCGTGCGGGCGGAACGGGGTGCGCAGGTCGGCCAGGCCCTCCACGGTCGTCTCCGGGCGCGGCAACTGGTCGGCCGTCGCCACGGTCCAGCCCTCGTCGGTCGATCGGGCGGCCATCGAGGTCATGTCGGCCTGGAGCTCGTCGAGCGCCGCGGCGTACCGCTGCTGGGTCGCGGCGGCGTACTCGTCGGCGCGCTCCTTGGTGATGGCCGGGAACAGGTCGTGGAGGTTCTCAGCGGTGTTGCCCATGACCAGTGCGTCGGTGTCGACCAGTTTCTCGGCGACGATGCGCGGGTTGGGGTCGGCGCCCTCGCCCATCGGGTGGTTGCTCATCGACTCCACGCCGCCGGCGATGGCGATCTCGTAGTTGCGCGAGGCGATCGCGGAGGCCACGGTCGTCACCGCGGTCATGGCCCCGGCGCACATGCGGTCGATGGAGAAGCCCGGCACCGAGCGGGGCAGGCCCGACAGCAGCGCCGCCGAGCGTCCCAGCGTGAGCCCCTGGTCGCCGATCTGGGTGGTGGCCGCCAGCGCCACCTCGTCGATCCTTTCAGGAGGCAGGGCCGGATTGCGGCGCAGCAGCGTCCTGATGCAGCGGATGATCATGTCGTCGGCGCGGGTCTCCTCGAAGAGTTTCCCCGCCTTGCCGAACGGAGTTCTCACTCCGTCGACGAAGACGACATCGCGGATGGTGTCGTTCACGCTTGCCCTCCCTTGGGTATGCGACGTCACAGCCGATGTTACTCGCTAGTAAGATCGGTGTCACGGCCCCCCGGCCGTGGTCTCAGGCTAGTACCGACGGCCCGTCCACGAGGACTTCTAGGAGTTGCTCAGCGCCTCCGACAGACTCGAAGCGAGCAGGTCGACCTGCCAGCGGCGGGCCCCGGCCTCCAGCAGCGCCGAGCGGACGTGCCGCTCGCTCGGCCGCTTCGGCGGATCCCAGGCCAGGCCGCGCACGATGGCCGGCGTCATGAGGTTCTCCGGCGGCAGATTGTGCTTCCCGGCCACTTCGGAGACCACTTCGCGGGCGGCGGTCAGGCGCACGGCGGCCTCCGGGTCGCGGTCGGCCCAGCGGTGCGTCGCCGGCGGGCCGTCCTGCGGGGGCGTGGTCGACGGCAGCTTCTCGCCCGGCAGCCGCCGGGCCTCGGCCAGGGCCGACAGCCACAGCCTGGCGTTGGCGCGCCCGCCCCGGCGGCGGAACCCCGGCAGGCTCATCAGCTCGGCGAAGTCGGTCGGGTCGCTCGTGGCCGCCTCGACGATCGCGGCGTCGGGCAGGACCTTGCCGGGGGCGCGGTCGAGCTTGCGGGCGAGGCCGTCGCGGGCCTCCCAGACCGCGCGCACCCGCCCCAGTGCCTTGGCGCCGCGGACCTTGTGGATGCCGCTGGTGCGCCGCCACGGCTCCTTGCGCGGCTTCGGCGGACCGGCGGTGCGCACGTGTTCGAACTCGGCCGCCGCCCAGCCCGTCTTGCCCTGGGCGGTCAGTTCGGCGGCGAGGCGCTCGCGCAGTTCGAGCAGCAGCTCGACGTCGAGGGCGGCGTAGGCGAGCCAATCGTGCGGCAGGGGCCGCTGCGACCAGTCGGCCGCCGAGTGCTGCTTCTCCAGCCGGAAGCCCAGCAACTGCTCGGTCAGCGAGGCCAGGCCCACCTTCTCGAAGTTGCACAGCCGGGCGGCCAGCTCGGTGTCGAACAGCGTCGCCGGGCGCAGTTCCAGCTCCTCCAGACACGGCAGGTCCTGGCTGGCGGCGTGCAGGATCCAGTCGAGGTCGGCCAGGGCGCGGCGCAGCGGGGTGAGGTCGTCGATGGGGATGGGGTCGACCAGCACCGTGCCCGCACCGGCGCGCCGAAGCTGGATAAGGTAAGCGCGACCCGAGTAGCGGAAACCGGAGGCGCGCTCGGTGTCGATCGCGACCGGGCCGGAGCCGGCCCGGAGGCACTCGGCGGCCTCGGCGAGTGCGTTCGGACCCTCGATGAGCGGGGGCATGCCTTCACGAGGCTCGGTCAACAGTTGTGGCTCTGGTTCGGGCTGGGGATCGGTCACCTGTTCAAGGTACGGCGGAGTAGCTTGCCGCCGCTACTGCCTCGCCGCCGCCGGGACCGATATACACCCGAACGTGGCCTTATAGCACTGTTTTCGGTCACCCGCAAGAGGCAGCCGCCTCCCGATCCGCGGGACGATGCGCGCCACATCGCGCCCGCTGATGCGGGCGGGCCCCCGTCCCGCATGCCAAGATGAACGGGTGCGAACCGATCCGGCCCCCAAGACGACCTCACCGTTCCTAGCGGCCTGCCGCGGGGCGGAGCCCGAACGAGTGCCGGTCTGGTTCATGCGCCAGGCCGGACGCAGCCTCCCCGAATACCGCAAGGCACGCGAGGGGACCACCATGCTGGAGGCCTGCCGCACGCCCGAACTGGTCTGCGAGATCACCCTGCAGCCGGTGCGGCGCTACGGGGTCGACGCGGCGGTCTTCTTCTCCGACATCGTCGTCCCGCTGGCGGCGATCGGAGTAGACATCGAGATCGTGCCCGGCGTCGGCCCGGTCGTGGCCGAGCCGTTCCGCACCGAGTCCGACGCCGACCGGCTCCGCAACCTCGACCCGTGCGACGTCGGCTACGTGACCGAGGCGACCGGCCTGCTGACCAAGGAACTCGGCGACACCCCGCTGATCGGCTTCGCCGGCGCCCCGTTCACCCTCGCCTCCTACCTCATCGAGGGCGGCCCCTCCCGCGACCACGCCAAGACCAAGGCGCTCATGCGCTCCCGCCCCGACCTGTGGCACGCCATCGCCTCCCGGCTGGCCGCGATCTGCGGCGAATTCCTCCGAGTCCAGGTCGAGGCCGGCGCGAGCGCCGTCCAATTGTTCGACTCCTGGGCCGGGGCGCTCTCGGAGGCCGACTACCGCCGCTACGCCCTGCCGCACTCGACCGCCGCGCTCATGAGCGTGGCCGACGCGGTCCCCCGCATCCACTTCGGCGTCGGCACCGGGCACCTGCTCGAGGCGATGGCCGAGACCGGAGCCGAAGTCAGCGGCGTCGACTTCCGCATCCCGCTCGACCAGGCCGCCGCCCGCCTGCCCGGCAAACCCCTCCAGGGCAACCTCGACCCGACCGCGATCCTGGCCGACCCGGCCGCGCTCCTGGCCGAGACCGACGAGGTCCTGCGCGCCGGCCGCGCCGCGGGCACCCACATCTTCAACCTCGGCCACGGCGTCCTGCCCGACTCCGACCCCGACCAGTTGGCGCGCGTCGTCGACCACGTGCACGAGGTGACCGGCCCGTGAGGATCCTGATCGTCGGTGGCGGCATCACCGGGCTCGCCGCCGCCCACCGCCTGCGCACACGGCTGGGGGAGGACGCCCGGATCATCATCACCGAGCGCTCCGGCCGACTCGGCGGCAAGATCCACACCGTCGGCTTCGTCGGCAGGCCGGTCGAGGCCGGCGCCGAATCGCTCCTGGCCGCCCGCCCCGAGGCGATGGAACTGGCCCGGGACGTCGGCCTCGGCGACGACCTGGTCCACCCGGTCGGCCTCAAACCCGCCCTCAGCCTCGAGGGCCGACTGCGGGACCTGCCCGCCGGCACCATGATGGGCCTGCCCGCCGACCCGGCCGACGTCGCCGCGGTCGCCGAGGTCAAAGAGGCCGGCGGCTCCCAGCGCCCCCTCCTGGCACCCGGCGCCGACATGTCGGTGGGGGAACTCGTGCGCGCCCAGCTCGGCTCCGAAGTGCTCGACCGGCTCGTCGCGCCCATGCTCTCGGGGGTGTACGCCGGCGACGTCGACCGGCTCTCGGTCAGAGCCGTCATGCCGCAGCTCGCCGCCGCCCTCGAACGCCACTCCCGCCTCACCGAAGCCGTCGCCGAAGTCAAGCGGCCCTCGACCGGCGCGCCCGTGTTCGCCTCGATCGAAGGGGGCCTCACCCGCCTGGTCACCGCCACCTCCGCGTGCGCGCGCGCCGACGTGCGCCTGGGCATGACCGTCCGCGAACTGCGCCAGACCCCCTACGGCTGGGAGGTCGTCGTCGGCCCGGTGCCCGACCCGATCCGGCTGCACGCCGACGCGGTCATCCTCGCCGTCCCGGCCGGACCGGCCGCCCGGCTCCTGCGCGGAGTCGAACCCGAGGCCGCCGCCGCGCTCAGCGGCGTCGGCTACGCCTCGGTCGCCCTGGCCACCTTCGCGTTCGACCACATCGACCTGCCCGAGACCTCGGGCTTCCTGACCCCCGCCGGCGGCGGCAAGACCGTCAAGGCCGCCACCTTCTCCAGCCGGAAGTGGCCGCACCTGGGGAAGCGCCGCTCCATCCTGCGCGTCTCGATGGGACGCCTCGGCGAGGAGGCCCTGCTCCAGCACGACGACGAGACCCTCGCCAGGACCGCGCTGCGAGAACTCGGCGAGCACCTGGGGCGGCGGACCCCCGAACCGGTCGCGCACCGCATCGACCGGTGGGGCGGCGCGCTCCCGCAGTACGCGCCAGGCCACCCCTCGCGCATGGCCGAGGCGAGGGAAGGGCTCCGCACCCACCACGGCATCGCGATCGCCGGCGCCGCCGTCGACGGAGTCGGCATCGCCGCCTGCATCGGCTCGGGCCGGGACGCCGCCGACCAGATAGCCGACCAACTGGCCTCCGGATCAGCATAGGAAGGGCCGCACCGTGACCGACCAGTCCAACAACCCGAACGCCCAGCGCATCAAGGAACTCAACGCGAGCATCCGCTACACCCTGTGGTCGGTGTTCCGCGCCGAGGCCCCGCTCCCGTCGATCCGCCAGGACCTCGCCTCCGACACCGAGGGGTTCTTCGAGAAGCACTGCGCCGACCTGGGCGTGACCGTGCGCGGCACCTACGACCTGACCGGTATGCGCGCCGACGCCGACCTGATGGTCTGGTGGCACGCAGAGAGCGCCGAAGCCCTCCAGAAGTCCTACGCCGACTTCCGGCGCAGCCCCTTCGGACGGCACCTGGCGCCGGTGTGGTCGAACATGGCCCTGCACCGCCCGGCCGAGTTCAACCGCAGCCACATCCCGGCGTTCCTGGCCGGCGAGCCCCCGCGCGAGTTCGTGTGCGTCTACCCGTTCGTCCGCTCCTACGACTGGTACCTCCTCCCCGACGAGGAGCGCCGCGACCTGCTGCGCGAACACGGCCAGATGGCGCGGGACTACCCCGACGTGCGCGCCAACACGGTCGCGTCCTTCGCGCTGGGCGACTACGAGTGGATCCTGGCCTTCGAGGCCGACGAGCTGCACCGGATCGTGGACCTGATGCGCGAACTGCGCGCCTCCAGGGCCAGGCTCTACGTGCGCGAGGAGATCCCGTTCTTCACCGGCAAGCGCCGCAGCATCACCGACATCATCAACGACCTGCCCTGATGCTCGGCGGCCTGATCTACGGCGGGACGCTCTGCCTCCTGCTGGGAGCCGGGTGCCTCATCGCGGTGCTGGTGGTCCTGGTCCTGGCGATCGTCTACCGCAGGACCCCGGGCCGCCCGACCGACGGCGACGAGGACGGCGGCGATGGGCGGATCTAGCTGGTGGCTGAGCGCGCTGGCGGTCATCGCGGCGGTGGCGCTCATGGTGGAGGCGGTCCTGTGGCTGCGGCGGCAGTGGCTGCTGGTGAACGTCGAGGGCCCCAGCATGGAGCCGACGCTGCGCGACGGGCAGGAGGTCCTCGCCAGGCGCACCCGCCGGATCGGGACCGGCCAGATCGTCGTGGTGCGCGCCCCCGACCCGGTCCTGGGCTGGGCCGAGGCGCCGCCGCGCCGCCGCCGGGGCCGCGGCGGACCGACGGGTCCGTGGTGGGTCAAGCGCGTGGCCGCCGGCCCCGGGGAGCCGATCCCCGACTCGTCCGAGGCGGTCCCGCCGGGCCACTACTTCCTGCTCAGCGACAATCCCGCAGGCGACGACTCCCGCCGCCACGGCCTCTGCCCGGCCGAATCGATCGCCGGCGTGATGATCCGCAAATTCTGATCCGGGCCGTGGAACCCTTCGGGGTCGGGACGACGAATAAGGGCTTCCTAAGTACCGGGCCCCTTTTCCCAGGATCCAGGACGTGGCAGACTTGCACCATGCCTGCGCTTCGTTCACGCACTTCCACCCACGGCCGGCAGATGGCCGGGGCCCGCGCGCTGTGGCGCGCGACCGGCATGACCGAGTCCGACTTCGGCAAGCCGATCGTGGCCGTAGCCAACTCCTACACCCAGTTCGTACCCGGCCACGTCCACCTGAAGGAACTCGGCGGCGTCGTCGCCGAAGGGGTCGAGGCCAACGGCGGGATCGCCCGCGAGTTCCACACCATCGCCGTCGACGACGGCATCGCCATGGGCCACGGCGGCATGCTCTACTCGCTGCCCAGCCGCGAGATCATCGCCGACTCGGTCGAGTACATGGCCAACGCCCACTGCGCCGACGCGCTGGTGTGCATCTCCAACTGTGACAAGATCACCCCCGGCATGTTCATGGCCGCTCTGCGCCTCAACATCCCGGTGGTGTTCGTATCCGGCGGTCCCATGGAGGCCGGCAAGACCGTCGACAAGGACGGCGTGGTGCAGCGCAAGCTGGACCTGATCGACCCGATGGTCGCCGCCGCCAACGACGACGTCTCCGACGCCGAGCTCGGTCGCATGGAGGCCGATGCCTGCCCCACCTGCGGCTCGTGTTCGGGCATGTTCACCGCCAACTCGATGAACTGCCTGACCGAGGCCATCGGCCTGTCGCTGCCCGGCAACGGCTCGACCCTCGCCACCCACGCCGCCCGGAGGGACCTGTTCAGCGGGGCCGGGAGCGTGGTCATGGACCTCTGCCGCCGCTATTACGGGGAGGACGACGAATCGGTCCTGCCCCGCAACATCGCCACTCACGACGCCTTCGAGAACGCCATGGCCCTCGACGTCGCCATGGGCGGTTCCACCAACACCGTCCTCCACCTGCTGGCCGCCGCGCGCGAGGCCGGCCTGAACTTCTCGGTGTCCGACATCGACGCCGTCTCCCGGCGCGTCGGCTGCATCTGCAAGGTCGCTCCGAACTCGCCGGACTTCCACATGGAGGACGTCCACCGGGCCGGCGGCATCCCCGCCATCCTCGGCGAGCTGTACCGCGCCGGCCTGCTCCACGACGACGTGCGCGCGGTCCACTCCGACTCGCTCGACCAGTGGCTCGGCAAGTGGGACATCCGCTCCGAGAGCCCCGACCCCGAGGCGATCGAGCTGTTCCACGCGGCGCCGGGCAACGTCCGCACCACCGAGGCGTTCTCCACCCGGAACCGCTGGGCCAGCCTGGACACCGACGCCGAGGACGGCTGCATCCGCTCGATCGAGCACGCCTACACCGCCGACGGCGGCCTCGCGGTCCTGTTCGGCAACCTCGCCGAGGACGGCTGCGTGGTCAAGACCGCCGGTGTCCCCGAGGAGAACCTGACCCACTCCGGTCCCGCCCGCGTCTTCGAGTCGCAGGAGGATGCCGTCCAGGGCATCCTCGACAAGTCGGTGCGGGAAGGCGAGGTCATCGTCATCCGCTACGAGGGCCCCAAGGGCGGCCCCGGGATGCAGGAGATGCTCTACCCGACCTCCTTCCTCAAGGGCCGCGGCATGGGGCGCAAGTGCGCGCTCATCACCGACGGCCGCTTCTCCGGAGGCACCTCCGGGCTCTCGATCGGCCACATCAGCCCCGAGGCGGCCGGCGGCGGCCTGATCGCCCTGGTCGAAGACGGCGACATCATCGAGATCGACATCCCGGCCCGCCGCATGGAGCTCAAGGTCGACGACGACACGCTCACCAAGCGCCGTGTCACCCAAGAGAAGCGCGAGCGCCCCTATACGCCTGCCGGACGCGAGCGGAGCGTGACGACCGCGCTGCGCGCCTACGCCTCGATGGCCACCCCGGCCAGCGACGGCGCCGTCCGCAAAGTGGACTGAAGAGGTCACCCGGACGCGGTCGGCCCTCCACGAGGAGGGCCGGCCGCGTCCGGTTCGGAAGATTGGCACATCGATTTTTCGAGGCGGGCGTCGTCATCGGGGGCTACCGCGCGACTACGCGCCGCGGTCCTTCGTGCGCTTCCGCAGGTGAAATGCCGTATTTGCGGATTGTGAAGTGACGCACCGTGGTTCGATGGCGACGGCGATCCGCGTCCGCGTTCACAAAGGATGCATGTGCAGACGGCATGTGCCTCGGGGCGCGGTTTTCATTCGACCCCGGATACGGCATCCTGTATGGCACGAGGGTTTCTAGGATTGGGCTCTGTGCATGTCGCCATCACCTCGCCGCGCGCGTAGATTCGTCTCGTGGATCGCGGCCACGGCCGTATGGGGCTCTGTATTCGCAGCGGCCATCGTTACCGGACTGCGATCGTCCCCCGACGGACTCCACGACGCCACCGCCCCGAGCCTCGGCAGCCTCGGCGCCGCCTGCGCCGGCCTGCTGCTGTGGCGCGTCGCGGGCGACTTCCCGCGCGCCCGCCGCCCCACCTACCGGCTGCTGGCCGCCGGCGTCCAGGCCACCGCCGCCAGCGTGGCCGCCGCGAGCTGGCTCCCCGCCGGCGCCGCCTCCCTGACCGCCGGGATAGGCTTCACCGCCGCGATCTGCCTGTTCGGCCTCGCGCTGCTGCGCCTTCCCGACGAAGGCTGGGACGCCCCGGCCGTCCAGCGCCGGCTCATCGACGGCGCCATCGTCGGCCTGAGCCTCCTGTTCGCCTTCTGGCTCTCGGTCGGCCGCCCCTGGATGGCCGACTTCCACGGCCACCTGGTCGGCACCGACCTGGCGATAGTCCTCCCCGGCATGCTCGGGCTCGTCCTGTTCGGCGTCGGACTGACCACCACCTTCCGCGTCAACCGCTGGCGCCGCTGCCTCGCCGCCGCCTACGTCCCGGTGCTCGGGGTCCACACCAGCTCGATGGCCATGTTCGCCGGCTGGCAGTGGGGACGACCGGACGTGGCGGTCCTGTGGTGGTCGTTCGGCTGGGTCGCTGCCTGCACCCTCCTGCTTGGCGTCAGCTACATGTCGCGCCGGCAGCAGGCCTCCGCCGACAAGCGCAACTACCCGACCGTCCACTACGCCGTCATGGCCGGAGCCGCCGCCCTCGCCACCGTCGTGTTCCTCCGCAACGGCGCCGTTGCGGGAGCGCTGCCGCTCGACGCGGCCCTGCTCGGCCTCGCCGCCGTCGCCGCGCTCGGCACCCGCCTCGTGCTCACCCACTTCGACGTCCGCCGCGTCACCGACGAGGCCGCCGACCGGCACCGCCGCCTCACCGCCATCGTCGGGGTCGCCTCCGACACCGTCCTGGTCCTCGACGCCGACCTCAAGGTCACCTGGCACCCCGAGGACGCCGCCTGGCGGCCGGCCACCGGCGCCGGCCAGTGCGTCGGCGCGGCCTTCCTCGACCTGGTCCACGCCGACGACCGGCGCAAAGCCGCCGAGAGCCTGGAGCAGCTCGTCGAAGGGGCCAACGCCACCGGCAAGGCCGAACTCAAGGTCCGCGTGCGCGACTCCCTGCGGCGCTGGCGGCACACCGAGACGATCGTGACCGACCTCCGCGGCCAGCCGCAGGTGCGCGGCCTGGTCGCCCGCGTCGAGGACGTCGGCGCCCGCCGGACCCTGGAGGCGGAGCTGGCGCGCATGGCCTACAGCGACCCGCTCACCGGCATGGCCAACCGCCGCGCGCTGCTGCAGAACCTGGAGGACGGCGTCGCCGCCGAGGAGAACGAGACGGCGCTGCTCCTGCTCGACCTCGACGGATTCAAGAACGTCAACGACACCCGCGGCCACGACTTCGGCGACGAGCTGCTGGTCGAGGTCTCCCGCCGCGTCAGGGACCTGCTGCGGCCCACCGACCTCGGAGCGCGCCTGGGCGGCGACGAGTTCGCGATCCTGCTGCGCGCCGACCGCGCCGAGGCCGTCTCGGTGGCGCGCGACCTGGTCCGCACGCTCTCGGAACCGTACGAGTTCCACGACGAGTCGACCGTCTACACCACCGGATCGGTCGGCATCGCGACCGCCTCGGGCGGGGTCGAGGACCCCGAGCTGCTGCTGCGCAACGCCGACCTGGCGCTGCGGGCGGCCAAGCAGGCCGGCCGGAACCGCTACGAGACCTACGACGCCGAGTTCGACCGCAGGGTCCGCCGCCGCAACGAGCTGATCCAGGAGCTGCGCGGCGCGATCGCCCGCAACGAACTCCACCTGGTGTACCAGCCGATCTTCAGGCTGGCCGACCGCTCGATCGTCGGCGCCGAGGCGCTGCTGCGCTGGAACAACCCGCGCCTGGGCCGGGTCAGCCCCGGCGAGTTCATCCCCGCGGCCACCGAGGCCGGGCTGACCCAGGAGCTGGCGGTCTGGGCGGTCAACCGCGCCGCCGAGCAGCTCGCGCAGTGGCAGTCGTCCGGCATCAAGGCCTGGATCTCGGTCAACGTCTCGGTCAAGGAGCTGCACACCCACAAGTTCGCCACCGAGGTCAACACCGCCCTGTTCGCCGTCGGCGTCCCGGCCTCGCGCCTGGTCCTGGAGGTCACCGAGCACGACTTCTCCCACCAGCTCAACACCCTGGTGGCCCAGCTCCAGGCCCTGCGCGGGGCGGGCGTGCGCACCGCCCTGGACGACTTCGGCTCCGGCTACTCCTCGCTCGGCCAGCTCGACCGGCTCCCGATCGACATCATCAAGATCGACCGCGACCTGATCGCCAAGGCCGACGGCGGGGTCGGCCCGCTCGCGCAGGTCGCCGTCGAACTCGGGCGCCGCCTGGGCATGGACGTCATCGCCGAGGGCGTCGAGACCGACACCCAGCTCGAGGCCATGGTCGAAGCGAAGGCCCCGCTCGTCCAGGGCTACCTGCTGGCCGAGCCGATGCCGGCCGAGCAGATCACCCGCTGGCTCTCGGAGAACCGGCCCGCCATCTCGGCCGCCTGAGACCACGACACGACTTCTCGGAGTGTGAGAAAAGTTGACTCACGGGCCGGAATGGTGCATGCTGGCATCGTGCCGAAGCAGGACTACATCAAGCCAGCCGCCGCGAACCCGCAGCGGCCGCTTGCCGTAGTACTTATTTAGCGCACCGTCGTCTCCTCGACGGTGCGCTCGCCCCGTGCGTCTTTGCACGCGGGCGATTTTTTCTGCCCGGGGAACGACGTCCCAGTGTCGACAGTCAGCAAATACTCCCTATTGGACGAAGGACATGAGCACACCAGTGAAGGCACCGAAGCCAGGGCCGCGCGCCGCCGGGGCGCAGCCGCCCCGGCCGAAGGCCCCCAAGCCCGGCCCGCCGCAGAACTCCCCCGCCGCCGCCCCGGTCCTCACCGGCGCGCAGGCCATCGTGCGAGCCCTCGAGCAGCTTGAGGTCGAAGCGGTCTTCGGCATCCCCGGCGGGGCCATCCTCCCCGCCTACGACCCGCTCCTCGACTCCACCAAGGTGCGCCACGTCCTCGTCAGGCACGAGCAGGGCGCCGGGCACGCCGCCGAAGGCTACGCGCTGGCCACCGGCAACGTCGGCGTCTGCATGGCCACCTCCGGACCCGGCGCGACCAACCTCGTCACGCCCCTGGCCGACGCCCACATGGACTCGGTCCCGGTCGTGGCCATCACCGGCCAGGTCGCCTCGGCGGCCATCGGCACCGACGCGTTCCAGGAGGCCGACATCCAGGGCATCACGATGCCCATCACCAAGCACTCGTACCTGGTGACCGACGCCGCCGACATCCCGCGCATCCTGGCCGAGGCCTTCCACGTCGCCTCCACCGGACGCCCCGGCCCGGTCCTGGTCGACATCCCCAAGGACATCCTCAACGCCAAGTCGCCGTTCGTGTGGCCGCCCAAGCAGGACCTGCCGGGCTACCGGCCCACGATCCAGCCCCACGGCAAGCAGATCCGCGAGGCCGCCTCGCTCATCGCCGACGCCAAGCGGCCGGTGCTGTACGTCGGCGGCGGCGTGGTCAAGTCCGGCGCCCACGCCGAGCTGCGCCGGCTCGCCGAGCTGACCGGCGCGCCGGTGGTCACGACGCTGATGGCGCGCGGGGCGTTCCCCGACACCCACGACCAGCACCTGGGCATGCCCGGCATGCACGGCACCGTGCCTGCCGTCCACGCGCTCCAGAAGTCCGACCTCCTGGTCGCCCTCGGCGCCCGCTTCGACGACCGGGTCACCGGCAAGCTGTCGACCTTCGCGCCCGGGGCCAAGATCGTCCACGTCGACATCGACCCGGCCGAGATCGGCAAGAACCGCGAGGCCGACGTGCCGATCGTCGGCGACTGCCAGGCCGCCATCGCCGCGATGGTCGAGGCCTACGAGGACCCGGGCCCGGAGCGCCTCAAGGGCTGGTGGGAGACCCTCAACGATCTGCGCGAGCGCTACCCGCTCGGCTACGAGGCCCACGACGCGGACGAGTCGCTGGCCCCGCAGCACGTGATCGAGCGGCTCGGCCGGCTCGCGCCCGACGACACCATCTGGACCGCCGGCGTCGGCCAGCACCAGATGTGGGCCAGCCAGTTCATCACCTACGAGACGCCGGGGACCTTCCTCAACTCCGGCGGCCTGGGCACCATGGGCTTCGCCGTTCCGGCCGCGATGGGCGCCAAGCTGGGCGAGCCCGACCGGACCGTGTGGGCCATCGACGGCGACGGCTGCTTCCAGATGACCAATCAGGAACTGGCCACCTGCGCGGTGGAGGGCATCCCGATCAAGGTCGCCGTCATCAACAACGGCAACCTCGGCATGGTCCGCCAGTGGCAGACCCTGTTCTACGACAAGCGCTACTCCAACACCAACCTGTCGACGCACCACAGCGACGAGTCGCCGCGGGTGCCCGACTTCGTCAAGCTCGCCGAGTCCCTCGGCTGCGTGGGCCTGCGATGCGAGCGCGCCGACCAGGTCGACGAGGTCATCGAGGAGGCCGGCGCCATCAACGACCGGCCCGTGGTCGTCGACTTCACCGTCGGCCGCGACGCCATGGTGTGGCCGATGGTCCCGGCGGGCGTGTCCAACGACGAGATCCTCTACGCCCGCGACGTGCGGCCCACCTTCGACGACGAGGAGGCGGTGTGATGACCAAGCACACCCTCTCGGTCCTCGTCGAGAACAAGCCGGGCGTCCTGGCCCGCGTGGCCGCCCTGTTCTCCCGGCGCGGCTTCAACATCGACTCGCTGGCCGTCGGGGAGACCGAGCACCCCGGCGTCAGCCGCATCACCATCGTGGTCGGCGTCGAGGTGGGCTCGCTCGAGCAGGTCACCAAGCAGCTCAACAAGCTCATCCACGTGCTCAAGATCGTGGAGCTGGAGCCGGACGCCTCCGTGCAGCGGGAACTGCTGCTGGTGAAGGTCCGCGCCGACGCCGCCACCCGCGGTCAGGTGATCGACGCCGCGAACCTGTTCAAGGCCCGCTCGGTCGACGTCACACCCGACACGGTCACCTTCGAGGTCACCGGGAACTCCGACAAGATCGAATCGTTCCTGGAAGTCCTCGAACCGTACGGGATCAAGGAGCTCGTCCAGTCGGGGACCGTCGCGCTCGGGCGCGGGGCCAAATCGATGGCCTCGCTGTCCCGGTACGTCTCACCGAGCCAAGTCAAGTAAGGAAGATTGGATTCAATGTCCGCTGAAGTGTTCTACGACGACGACGCCGACCTCGCCCTCATCCAGGGCAAGAAGGTCGCCGTCCTCGGCTACGGCTCCCAGGGCCACGCCCACTCGCTGAGCCTCCGCGACTCCGGCGTCGAGGTCGCCATCGGGCTCCAGGAAGGTTCGAAGTCCCGGCCGAAGGCCGAGGAGGCGGGCCTGAAGGTCCTGACTCCGGCCGAGGCGACCGAGTGGGCCGACATCGTCATGATCCTGGTCCCCGACACCGTCCAGGCCAAGCTGTACGCCTCCGAGATCGCGCCGAACCTGAGCTCCGGCATGAGCCTGTTCTTCGGCCACGGCTTCAACATCCGCTACGAGCTGATCCAGGCGCCCTCCGACGTCAACATCGCGATGGTCGCGCCCAAGGGACCGGGCCACATGGTCCGGCGCCAGTTCATCGACGGCAAGGGCGTTCCCGCTCTGGTCGCGGTCGAGCAGGACCCGAGCGGCGACACCCAGTCGGTGGCCCTGGCCTACGCCAAGGCCATCGGCGGCACCCGCGCCGGCGTCCTCAAGACCACCTTCAAGGAGGAGACCGAGACCGACCTGTTCGGCGAGCAGGTCGTGCTCTGCGGCGGGACCGCCGAGCTCATCCGCGCCGGCTTCGAGACCCTGGTGGAGGCCGGCTACGCGCCGGAGGCCGCCTACTTCGAGTGCCTGCACGAGCTCAAGCTCATCGTGGACATGGTCTACGAGGGCGGCCTGACCAACATGTGGTACTCGGTCTCGGACACCGCCGAGTACGGCGGCATCACCCGCGGCCCGCGGATCATCAACGACCAGGTCCGGGCCGAGATGAAGCGGGTCCTCACCGAGATCCAGGACGGCTCCTTCGCCAAGGAGTGGGTCGCCGAGTCCGAGAAGCGCGAGAACTTCAACAAGCTGCAGGCCGAGCAGACCGAGAGCCAGATCGAAGAGGTCGGCTCGAACATGCGGAGCCTGATGCCGTGGGTGCGCCACAAGTACGAGGCCGGCGCGTCTTAGTCCGGCCACCGCCGGGACGGCCCCTGCCCCTTGCGGGCGGGGGCGTTTTTCGTCGCCGGGCCCGTCCGGTCGGCCGCCGCGAGTCCGGCCGGGCTATTGCTGGCGGGCTGCGGCGACTTCGCGGGCGGCCGGGGACAGCGCCGGACCCACCTGGTTGATGAGGTTCGCCAACTCGTGGCCGACCTGCCCGATGTCGCAGTGGAGCCCGGCCAGCGCCAGCAGGCTGGCACCGCTGGAGACGGACATCGAGAACATGTATCCGCCGTTCATCTCGGTGAGGTTGCTGATGACCGGGTCTGCCTGCAAGGACCTCGCCGCTCCCGCCAGCAGGCTCGTCAGGCCCGAGGCGATGGCCGACAGCCGCTCGGCCTCGTCGCGGGGCAGTGAATCGTTGGAGGCGATCAGCAGTCCGTCGGCCGCCACCGCGATCACGTGCGTCACGTGGGGGACGCGGCCTACGAAATCGTTGAGCAGGAAATCCAATTGTGAGCTGGTCATAAGGTGTCCTTCAGTTCCTGGGGTTCGTTTGCGATCTGCTGCCCGAGAGGCCGCGGGCGTAGGCCGAGTACGTGGCACCGATGGTGCGGGGATCGCGGTGGATGGGCCCGTCGGAGCGCTCGTTGGTGGGGGCGACGGCTCCGGGGGCCAGGTTGGACATCGGCTGCCGCATCGGGAGGCCGTTCTCGGTGAGTGCGGGGGACTCCTGCCCGTTCGGCGGGAGTGGCGCGCCGGCCAGCAGCGACGGCTCGGCGTATCCGGCGTCCCCGACGTCGAACTTGACCTGCGGAAGCTGTGCCAGGGCCTCGGTCGGCTCGTCGAGCACCGACGCCGTCGGCCGGGAGCCGCCGACGGCCGCCACGCCCCGGGCGGGGGAGGGGGACGGCGGGGCCGACTGCGGCGTGGCGGACTTGTCGAACAAGGGGGCGTTGCGCCGCTGGTTGATCGGGTCCGGCGGCGGCGGTGCGGAGGCGCCGGCGGCGATCGCGGCGGTCCTGGTGGGGGGCTCCTCCGGCGGGGTGAACGACAGGATGCGGCCGGGGATGGCGACCTCGGCGATGGTGCCGCCGCCTATGGAGGGCCGCAGCTCCACCTCGATGCCGTAGCGGACCGCGAGGTGGCCGACCACGGTCAGCCCCATCGCCTGCATGGCCTCGAGGTCGACCGGGACGCGGCGGCGTATGCGGTCGTTGAGTTGGGCCATGCGTTCGGCGTCGATGCCGATGCCGTGGTCGCGGATTTGCACGAGGGCTCGTCCGGTCAGGACCCTCGCCGA
This sequence comes from Glycomyces xiaoerkulensis, assembly GCF_002798405.1. Taxonomy (GTDB): domain Bacteria; phylum Actinomycetota; class Actinomycetes; order Mycobacteriales; family Micromonosporaceae; genus Glycomyces; species Glycomyces xiaoerkulensis. The sequence goes on from NZ_PGGV01000029.1 coordinate 356,240, forward strand.
GACCTCGGCGCTGGACTCGGAGTAGCGGGTGGCGTTGTCCATCAGTTCGGCCAGGAGTTGGACGAGGTCGTCGACGGCCTCGGCCTTGACCCAGGCGCCGTCCTCGGCGGCCAGGTCGATGCGGGTGTAGTACTCGATGCGGCTCTGGGCGGCGGTGAGGACGTCGCCCAGTTTCGCTTCGGTGGTGCGGACCTTCGCGGCCGAGGATCCGCCGAGGACCAGCAGGCTGTCGTTGGTGCGGCCGATCAGCGAGATGAGGTGGTCGAGCCGGAAGAGCCGCTGGAGGCGCTCGGGGTCCTGCTCGTTGCGTTCGGCGTCGTCGAGTTCGGAGGTGAGGCGGCCGGTGAGGGAGTGGCCGCGCCGCGCCAGGCGGACGAAGATCGCGCCGACGTGGTACCGCAGCAGCGCCTGCTGGGCGGAGATGCGGATGGCCTCGCGGTGGATGATGTTGAACGCCTCGCCGACCTCGGCGAGTTCGTCGGTGCCGCGCGTGCGCAGCGGGGGAGTGGTGCGGGCGGCGAATTCGAACGGCGTGAGCCCGTTGAGGCCCTCCTGCTCGTCGACGTGCTTGACCGCGCGCGGCAGGTCGACCATGGCGATCTGGCGGGCCGATCCGGACAGGTCCCGCAGCCCGCGGGTGACCGAGCGCCCGAGACCGAAGGCGATCAGGACCGCGATGGCCAGTGCCGCGACCGCGATCGCGCCCTCGATCATGAGCCGCTGGACCACCGATTCGCGGATGGCGGCGGCGAGGGCGTCGGTGTCCTCGAGTGAGTCGACGACCAGAGCCGCGGTGGCCGCGTGCCGGGAGTCGTAGGCGGTCATCAGGGACTCGTGGTCGATCTCCTGCACGTCGTCGGACCGGGACCCGGCGATCGCGCTTTCGAGCCGGTTGGCCGGGCGGGCGTCGCCCGCGCCGAGGCCGCCGACCTTGAACACCGCCGCGTCGGGGTCGACCTGGGCGGTGATGCGGCGGTATTCGCCGAGCGTCTCCTCGCGGGCGCCGGTGAGGCGCACGAACGGCCGGTACTTGTTCGCCAGCGCTTTGCCGTCCTCGAGGCTGAGCACGAGCAGGCGGAGCTGCTCGGACTGCTCGTCGATGTCGAGCAGGAGGCTGGCGGTGCGCAGTTCGCGGCTGAGGTCGGCGGTGCCGGCGACGTCGACCGCCCGCTCGAGCACCGCCGACATGCGGGCGATGGCCGAGTTGTACACCGTCAGGTGCACTTCGGCCACGGTGCCGTTGTGGACCGCGCGCCGCGCCAGGTCGAGTCGGCCGAGCGGCTTGTCGGCCAGGTCGAGCAGCTCGAAGACCTCGGCGTCGAGGTCCTGGTCGAGTTCGGTGCGGGTGGCGTCGAGGACTTCGAGTTCGGTGTCGGCGGCCGATTCGGCCGCTTCGAATCCGGCGGTGAGGTCGTCGTCCTCGCCGAGTCCGGCCCGGTCCTGGAAGATCAGTTTCGCCGCGGCGAGGCGCTCGGCCTGCATCGCCTGGATGACGCCGTTGACGTCGCCGACGAGGCTGACGACCTCGGCCGTGTCGCCGACGGCGGCGGCCTCGGCGGCCGACTCGGCCAGGCGCACCCCGACCATGCCGGTGAGGGTGAGCGCCGGGATCAGCAGCATGATCGCGAGCTTGGTGCGGATCCTGATCGACGACCACCACGGTCCCCGGTCGGGGACGGGGTCGGAGGGGGCGGCGGCGTCCTCCACCATGGCGGTGGCTCCTTCGGTTTCTCGGGGTGAAGTCATCAGTCGACTCCCAAGTAGGCCTTGACGACTCGGGGATCGGACAGCAGCTCCTCGGCCGGTCCGCTGTGGGCCGTCCCGCCGGTCTCCATGACGTGGGCCGTGTCGGCGGTGCGCAGCGCCCGGCGGGCGTTCTGCTCGACCAGCACGACGGTGACGCCGGCCCGGCGGATCTGCTCGATCGCCGCGAACACCTCGTCGACGACCTTGGGGGCCAGGCCCATCGACGGTTCGTCCAGGAGCATCACCCGGGGCCGGGCGATCATGGCGCGGGCGATGGCGAGCATCTGCTGCTCGCCGCCGGACAGGGACCCGGCCGGCAGGGAGCGGCGCTCGGCGAGCACGGGGAACAGGTCGTACATCTCCGCTTCGGGCGCCGCCTGCCTGCGGCGGCGGTAGGCGCCGAGGCGGAGGTTCTCGGCGACGGTGAGGGAGCCGAGGATCTGGCGCCCTTCGGGAACGAGCACCAGGCCGGCGGCGACGCGGCGGTGCGCCGGCCAGCGGGTGATGTCCCGTCCGTCGAGCCGGACGGCCCCGGACTTGGGGCGCACCAGCCCGGCGGCCGCGGCGAGCACCGAGCTCTTTCCGGCGCCGTTGGCGCCGATGAGGGCGACCAGGCCCCCCTCGGGGACCTCGATGGACACGTCGCGGACGGCCTGGACGCGCCCGTAGGAGACGTGGACGGATTCGATGGCGAGCAGCGGTTCAGACATATTCGTTCTCCCCGGTCTCGCCGGTGCCGAGGTAGGCATCGACGACCTTGGGGTCGGCGGCGACCTCGCGCGGTTCTCCGGCGGCGATGACCTCGCCGAAGTTCATGACCACCAGTCGCGTGCAGGTCTCCAGGACCATGCGGACGTTGTGCTCGATGAGCAGGACGGTGATCCCGTCGTCGGCGAGGGAGCGGATCAGTTCGGCCAGGTCGGCGGCCTCGACGTGGTTCATGCCGGCGGCCGGTTCGTCGAGGATCAGCAGCGCCGGGTGGGCGGCCAGCGCCCGGGCGATCTCGAGGCGCCGCTGGTCGCCGTAGGACAGCGCACCGGGCCGCAGCCCGGCCCGGTCGTCCAGGCCGACGCGGCGGAGCTGGGCCCAGGCCAGGGCGTGCGCGCGGCGCTCGTCGCGGCGGGCCGAGGGCAGCCACAGCAGCCGCCGCAGGAAGGTGGGGCGGGTGACCGGATGGGCGCCGACCAGGACGTTGTCGAGGGCGCTGAGCCGGTCGAACAGTTTGGAGTGCTGGAAGGTGCGGCTGAGGCCGGCCTGGGCGAACCGGTGGGCGCCGCCGGCCGGGCCGAGCGCGACGCCGAGGACGTCGCCGCCGCCGGTGGTCGGCGGTTCCAGGCCGCTGATCATGTTGATCAGGGTGGTCTTGCCGGCGCCGTTGGGGCCGATGACGCCGAGGATGTCGCCGGAGGCGATCTCGAGGTCGACCCCGTGGACGGCGCGGACGGCCCCGTAGTCCTTGCCGAGGTCGCGGAGCCGGACGAGCGCGGTGCCGGTTTCAGGCGGCGGCGGCAGGGCCGCGAGCGCGTCCAGGTCGGGTTCGGGCGGGCGCGGGCGGCGGCGCGCGCGGGTGACCAGGCTGGAGAGCCCGCCGGGCAGGAAGACGATGACCGCCAGCAGCAGCAGCCCGGTGACCAGCGGGTGGATCCATCCGGCCTCGAGTCCGAGGGACTCCTGGATTTCGGGGACGGCGGTGAGGAAGCCGCTGCCGAGGATGGGGCCGAAGTACACCAGGTAGCCGCCGACGACGGCGGTGACCAGCCCGTCGAGCATGAGTCCGAAGTCGAATGCGGCCGGGATGATGCGGCCGAAGAAGTAGGCGAACAGGACCCCGTAGACCCCGGCGATCGCGCCGGAGGCGACGAAGGAGGTCATGCGGGTGCGGACGACGTTGACGCCCATGGATCCGGCGGCGAGCTCGTCTTCGCGGACGGCGGCGAAGGCGCGTCCGGTGCGGGAGGGGCCGAGCCGCCAGAACAGGTAGGCCAGGACCGCCACGACCGCCCAGGCCAGGTCGACGGTCACCCATTTCTCGACCCGGATGCCGAGGGCGCCGTTGGTCCATTCGGCGTTGGTGATGACCACCCGCACCATCTCGCCGAACGCGATGGTGGCTATCGCCAGGAACACGCCTCGCAGCCGCAGCACCGGCAGCCCGAGCCCGAATGCCGCCAGGGCGCCGACGGCGGCGCCGACCGGGATCCCGACCAGGACCGGCGACAGCGAGCCGAACAGCGGCTCGGTCGGGACGATCAGGGTCGAGACGTAGGCGCCGAGAGCGGCGAATCCGGCCTGCCCGAGGCTGAGCTGTCCGGCCATGAGCACGACGTGGAAGGAGTAGGCGAGGATCGCGCCGAGCGCGATGGTGGTGATGAGTGTGTCGTAGCCGGCGAGCATCAGACCTCCCTGACCTTGACGTGCCCGAACAGGCCGCGGGGTCGCAGCACCAGGACGGCGAAGAGGACGGCGAAGGCGACCATGCCCTTCCAGGTGGAGTCGAGCCAGTGGACGGTGAGGGCCTCTGCGAGTCCGAGGACCAGCCCGGCGGCCATCGCGCCCCACAGGGACCCGAGTCCGCCGAGGATGATGACCGCGAATCCGATCAGTTCGATCGAGGCGCCCAGTCCGCGGCCGGCCTGGCCGAGGTTGAGCGCCAGGAGCGCGCCGGCGACCGCGCCGAGACCGGACGACAGCGCGTAGGTCCCGGCGGTCACGAGCCCGACGTTGACGCCGAGCACGCGCGCGGCGCCCGGGTTCTCGGCCACGGCCCGCATGGCCCGTCCCATCGGGGAGGAGGAGACGAGCCATGCGAGGCCGAGCATGAGCGCGAGCGCGAGGGCCAGCGTCACGATCTGCGTCAGGGTCACGCGCACTCCGGCGATCTCGTAGAGCCGGTTGGGAAAGTACTCCTGCGGGAAGCTCTTCGGCTCGGTGCCGTACCGGGCGTGGAGGACCGCGATGAGCACCCCGCCGAAGGCGATCGAGGAGATCAGCCCGGCGAAGTGCTCGTCGTCGCGGCCCGACAGCGGCCGGAACGCGGTGCGTTCGAGCACCACGCCGAGGACCGCGCCGATCGCGGCCACGGCCGGGAACATCGCCCACACCGGGAGGTCGAACCGCACGGCGAGTTCGATGCCGGCGAAGGCGCCGGCGGTGAAGATCGCGGCGTGGGCGAGGTTCAGGTGCCGGAGGATCCCGAACACCAGCGTGAATCCGATCGCGAAGAGCGCGTAGATCGAACCGGCGAAGACGCCGTTGGCCAGTTGCTGCACCATCGATGGTTCCCTGACGGAGGTTGAGAGGTGTGGACGGCCGCGATCAGCCCTCGAGGAGGGTGAACTCGCCGGAGCGGATGATCTGGACGAACGGCTCCTGGGTGACCTCGCCGTCCTCGGCGAGGGAGATGGGGCCGAGGATGGAGTCGAACTCCAGGATCTGGCCGAGGTTGTCCTTGATCGCCTCGCGGTTGGCGTCGCAGTCGGCGCGGACGGCCTCGTCGATCAGGTAGGCCGCGGTGTAGGCCTGGGCGGCGAACTGGTCGGGGGCCCGGTCGTACTGCTCGGTGTAGTCGGCGATGAAGTCGGCGTTGCCGGTGGTGTCGGCCGCGGCGCTCCAGGCGCCGCCGACGATGAGGCCCTCGGAGGCGTCCTCGAGGGCGCCGACCAGGACCGGCGAGTTGAAGGCGTTGCCGCCGACGATCGGCGACTCGATGCCGAGGTCGCGGGCCTGCTTGACCAGCGGGACGGTCTCGCCGGGCAGGGCCGAGAGGATCAGCGCGTCGACCTCGTTCTGCTGGACCTTGCTGAGCTGGGCGCTGAAGTCGGTGTCGCCGGTCTCGAAGCTCTCTTCGACGACCACCTCGACGCCTTCGTCGGCGAGGACGTCGGTCATGGTGTTGAACGCCGAGTCGGTGAACTCGTCGGCGCTGTCGTAGAGGACGGCGACGTTCTCGATGCCGAGGGTCTCCTTGGCCGCGGGGATGCTGGCCGCGAGCGCGACCTCTTCGGGCAGGGAGGCTCGGAAGATGTAGTCGCCGATCTCGGGGATGCCTTCGGCGGTGGTGGAGATGCCGACGGTGGGGACGCCGGCGCTCTGGGAGTCGGTGTAGGTGGTGAACGCCATGTTGGAGAGCGTCGGGCCGATGATGGCGCTGACCTCGTCGCGGTCGATGACCTTCTCGAAGGCGGCGACGGAGTCCTCGAGGCTGGTCTTGTCGTCCTCGTAGGTCACCTCGTACTCGACGCCGCCGGCGGCGTTGATCTCCTCGAAGGCCATTTCGATGCCTTCGCGCTGGTACTCCCCGGCGAACGCGGCCGCTTCGGTGAGGCTGAGGACGGCGCCGATCGGGACGGTCTCCTCGATCGTGCAGTCGGCGCCGGTTCCGGAGCCGACGAGGGTGTCGTCGGACTGTTCCGCCGCTCCCTCCTCGGAAACGCAGGCGGCCGAGGCGAGCAGTGCGGCGGCAGCCGCGAGGGCGCCGGAAGTTCTGTAGAAACGCATGTTCTTCCTTGAGAGTCACTGACGGGTGGGGGCGACAGCGGGGACCGTCCGCTTCGCGGAGTGTGGGGTCCCGCTGGCGGCACGACGCACACGATATCCGGACGGAACGTCAGACACAAGAGCGAACAGGCAGATCATTCAAAAAGGAGCTTGAACGGTATATCTCACCGGTGGAGCCCCAGCAAGGGTTTTATACCATCGGCACCAGTCGGCACGTGCGGGAACACCCGGACCAGGGATGCGGCGGATATTCGGGCTCCTATATAACAGACCGCCGAATCCTTTATGAATTCGGGTTATACCAGTTCGAATGCGGACGGGTCGTGGGCGGTTCCACCCGGGGGCCGCACCCGTTCGACACCGCGGACGAGGCCGTTATGCTGGTCTGGTGGTTGACGTCGACAGTGCGCGGACCTACCGGGTCCAGACGTTCGGGTGCCAGATGAACGTGCACGACTCCGAGCGGATCGGCGGTCTGCTCGAAGACGCCGGGTACGTGCCCGCCGACGACTCGCAGACCCCCGACCTGATGGTGTTCAACACCTGCGCCGTGCGCGAGAACGCCGACAACAAGCTCTACGGCAACCTCGGCCACCTGCGCCCGGTCAAGCGGAAGCACCCGGGCATGCAGATCGCGGTCGGCGGCTGCCTGGCCCAGAAGGACCGCGGCGAGATCGTCGAGCGCGCCCCCTGGGTCGACGCCGTCTTCGGCACCCACAACATCGGCGCGCTCCCGACCCTGCTGGAGCGCGCCCGGCACAACGAGGCCGCCGAGGTCGAGATCCTGGAGGCGCTCGAGACCTTCCCCTCGACGCTGCCCACCAAGCGCGAGTCGACCTACTCCGGCTGGGTCTCGATCTCCGTGGGCTGCAACAACACTTGCACGTTCTGCATCGTCCCGTCCCTGCGCGGCAAGGAGAAGGACCGCCGCCCCGGGGAGATCCTCTCCGAGGTCCGCGCGCTGGTCGACGAGGGCGTCTCGGAGGTGACCCTCCTGGGCCAGAACGTCAACACCTACGGCGTCGAGTTCGGCGACAAGTACGCCTTCGGCAAGCTGCTGCGCGCCTGCGGCGAGATCGACGGACTGGAGCGGGTCCGTTTCACCAGCCCGCACCCGCGCAACTTCACCGACGACGTGATCGCGGCGATGGCCGAGACACCGAACGTGTGCCATCAGCTCCACATGCCGCTGCAGTCGGGTTCGGACCGCGTCCTCAAGGAGATGCGCCGCTCCTACCGCTCGGCGAAGTTCCTCGGCATCATCGACAAGGTGCGCGAGGCCATGCCGGATGCGGCGATCACCACCGACATCATCGTGGGTTTCCCCGGCGAGACCGAGGAGGACTTCCAGGCCACGCTCGACGTGGTCGAGGCCGCGCGGTTCTCCAGCGCCTTCACCTTCCAGTACTCGATCCGGCCCGGCACCCCCGCCGCCGAGATGGCCGACCAGATCCCCAAGGCCGTGGTCCAGGAGCGCTACGAGCGGCTCGTCGAGCTCCAGGAGCGCATCTCCTGGGAGGAGAACCGGAAGCTCGAGGGCGCCGAGGTCGAGCTGCTGGTGACCGCCGGCGAGGGCCGCAAGGACGAGGCCACCGGGCGCCTGTCGGGCCGGGCCCGCGACGGCCGCCTGGTCCACTTCTCGGTCACCCCGCGCGAGGCCGACGCCTACGACAACGCCGAGGGCGTGCGCCCCGGCGACGTCATCACCACCACCGTCACCTACGGCGCCCCGCACCACCTGGTGGCCGACGCCGAGATCCGGAGCCACCGGCGCACCAGGGCCGGCGACGCCTGGGAGTCGGGCCGCAGCCCGAAGCTCCCCGGCGTGAGCCTCGGCATGCCGACCATCGGCCGAAAGAGCGAGGCCGAGACCCCCGGTTGCGCCTGCTGACCAGCCGCGTCGGCCATGGGCGGAGTCACTTCGCGTCCTGCCTGCCGAATGTCGACGCACTCCCTCAGCGCCCGGTTCGCAATGTTGGGTAAGTCGGCCTCGCCCGGTGGCACTACCCACTCCGTGCGCTGACCTGTCACCTTGGCGATCCGGTCGAAATCGCGGTCGTAGTGAAGGACTTTGACCGAATGCCGCTCGGCCGTTGCCGCGATGACGATGTCCGGCATCCGGACCGTTCGGTGTTCGGACTGCTTCACCAGGATCGCTTGGATCTCGACGGCGCGGTCCCAGACTTGATCGGGTATGAACAGCCGTTCGAAGCCTCTGCACCACTCGTGAATATTGTCGCAGTCCGCGGTGTTCCGGGCACCGTAGACCAGCTCCATCTCAATCGGGGGGCAGATGGCGACCAGCCCGCTTTGGATGAGCGGTGCGACGCGCTCCGCCACGGCCGGTTTTCTCTGACGAATGAGAACGCTGGTGTCGAGGAGATGGGTAGCCGTCGTCACCAGGCCCGGTCCCTCAGCTCGCGGTGGTCTTCGAATTCCATACCGCCGTCAGCGAGCCACTCCATGAGTCGCTCCCGCCTCCGCCGGTCGACCGCGTCCTTGAGGGCCGCGTTGACGGTACCGACCTTCGTGTTGGTTCCGTAGATCTCGGCCGCCAGGGTGATCAGTTCGTCGTCGAGGTTCATCACTGTTCTCGGCATTGTCTTCACCCCCCTCACCGTAGACTGCCGCAGAGCCCAAGCATACCGTCAGCGCACGCGTGTCGCGATCACTTCTGTCGCCTTCTTGACAGCGTCGATCGATTCAGGTGGATACCGCGACGACGCCAACCGGGATATCAGAAGATGAACCCCAGCGGGAATCGGATCACAATCAAGGCCACACCCACTATGCCCAGGACCAGGCCCGCCATGGCCATGCCGCGGTTGTCGGCCTCGCCCCGGTTGGCCTTGCCGAGACCGAGGGCGCCGAAGATGATCCCCAGGATCGCGCACGGCAGGCAGCACACCCCGATGATCCCGAGCACCAGGCCCGCGACCCCGAAGCCGTTCTCCGGCGGCCGGCCCGGCGGGTACGCCCCGTAGGGCGCCGGCACCGGCATCGGCGGAGGCGCCGTCGGATACTGCATGCCGTACGGGTCGTACCGGTACGGCCCCGGCGACCGCGCCGGGGACGAGCCGGGCAGATCGTCCAGCACCCGGTTGAGATCGCCGTACGACGCGGCCGCGTACGCCTCGCCCGAGCGCCGCTCGAACTCGGCCAGGGACAGCCGCCCCGCCTCCAGCGCCTCCCGGAGCTGGCCGATCACGTGCTCCCGCTCATCGTCGGACACGTTCATGCCGTAGGGGTCGGGGGCGTCCATGATGCTCCTCTGGGTCGGGCGGGGGCCGTGCCGCCGTCGAGCCGGCCGGGGGTCCCCAAAAGCGTACGCAATGGACGCCCCCGGCGCGGATCAGACGAGGCTGTCCTCCCACCGGCGGTGGAGCTCGGCGTAGTTCCCGCCGGACTCGACCAGGGCCGCCGGCGGGCCGTCCTCGGTGACGAGCCCCTCGCTCAGCACCACCACGCGATCGGCGATCTCGACCGTCGACAGGCGGTGCGCGATGATGATCGCCGTCCGGTCGGCCAGGATCGTGCGCAGCGCCCGCTGCACCAGCCGCTCCGAAGGGATGTCGAGCGAGGAGGTCGCCTCGTCGAGGATCAGCACCCGCGGGTCGGCCAGGAAGGCCCGGGCGAACACCACCAACTGGCGCTGGCCGGCCGACAGGCGCCCGCCGCGCTTGCGGACGTGCGTCCCGTAGCCCTCGGGGAGCGCCTCGATGAACTCGTGGGCGCCCACGACCTCGGCCGCCCGGACGATCTCCTCTCGGGAGGCCCCCGGCTTGCCCAGCTCGATGTTCTCGGCGATCGTGCCGTTGAACAGGAAGTTCTCCTGGGTGATCATCACGACGTTGTCGCGCAGGTCCGCCTCGGTCAGCTCGCGCAGGTCGACCCCGTCGAGCCTGATCGACCCGCCGCGCGGGTCGTAGAACCGGCTGACGAGCTTGGCCATCGTGGTCTTGCCCGCCCCGGTGGCGCCCACCAGCGCGATCGTCTGTCCCCCGGGGATGCGGAGGTCCAGGTTCGGCAGCACCACCTCGTCCTCGCGGTAGTAGAAGGTGACCTCGTCGAACCGCAGCTCGCCGCGCGGCCGCTCGATCCGCTCGGGTTCGCCGGGCTCGGGCACCTCGATCCGCTCGTCCAGGACGCCGGAGAGCTTCTCGAGCGCCGCGGTGGCCGACTGGAGCACGTTGTAGAACTGCACCAGCTCGTTGAGCGGGTCGAAGAAGCGCTTCATGTACAGCAGGAACGCAGTGAGCACGCCGATCTCGGTGTTCCCCTGCATGGCCTGCCAGCCGCCGAAGAGGAGCACCACGACCGTCGCCAGGTGGCCGATGCCGCGCACGCCCCCGGACATGATCGCGTTCTGCTGGTGGCCCTTGGCCTGCGCCAGGCGGTTGTCCTCGTTGAGCCGCCCGAAGATCTCGCGGTCTCGGCCCTCGCGCCGGTAGGCCTGGACGGCGCGGATGCCGCCCATGGACTCCACGAAGTAGACGATCAGGACCGCCACGGTCTCGCGGGCCTTGCGGTAGGCGATCGCCGAGACCCGGCTGAACCACTTGGCCAGCATGAGCATCAGCGGGAACGTCAGCAGCGAGACCGCCGCCAGCAGCGGATCGATCACCAGCATGACGACGGTGATGGTCACGACGTTCATCGCCGCCAGGACCAGGTCGTCCACGCCGTTCTCGGTCATCTCGCGGATCGACTCCATGTCGGAGCTCTGGCGGGCGGTGACCCGGCCGGAGGTGAACCGTTCGTGGAAGGCGATCGAGAGGCGCTGGAACTTCCAGAACACCCGGTTTCTGAGCGCGTACAGCATCGCGTTGCCGACCCGGGCCGACTGGGCGATGTAGAACCGCACGCACAGGTACTCGAGCGCGGCGGTGACCGAGAAGGCGACGGCGATGCCGACGATGATCGAGTAGTCGCCGCGTTCGCTGATGGCCGGGATGCCGTGGTCGATGCCGTACATGACCAGGATCGGGGCGGCCATGGTCGCGAAGTTCTGGACGACGAGGATCCCGACCAGGAGCGCGATGGACCGCCGATGCGGGCGCATCATCGATCCCAGCAGCCTGCGGCTGCGCGAGCGCAGCTCCCGGATCGCCTCGGCGTCGTCGAGTTCGGCGCTGGTGCGCTCGGCGTCGGCCTGTTCGGCGCGCCCGCGCCAGGCCGCGTGCCGGTGCTGATGGGCGCTCATGCGGCGACCTCCTCGGCTTCGGCGGCGAGCACGTCCCCGTAGGCGCGGCTGGACTCCAGCAGTTCGGAGTGACCGCCGACGGCCTCGATCCGTCCCCCGTGGAGCAGCGCCACCCGGTCGGCCAGCGCGACCGTGGAGGGCCGGTGGACCACCACCAGCGCCGTCGTGTCCCGCAGCACCTGCCCCAGGGCGTGCTCGACCAGTTCCTCGGTGTGGACGTCGAGCGCCGACAGCGGGTCGTCGAGCACCAGGACGGCCGGTTTGACGACCACGGCCCGGGCCAGTGCGAGCCGCTGCCGCTGCCCGCCCGAGAGCGACAGGCCCTGCTCGCCGATGCGGGTGTCGAGCCCGTAGGGCAGGTCGTGGACGAAGTCGGCCTGGGCGATGCGCACGGCCTCTTCGACGTCGCGCTCGTCGGCGTCGGGGCGGCCGAGCGCCAGGTTCTCCCGGACGCTCATGGAGAACAGCGTGGCCTCTTCGAACGCGGTGGTGACCACGCTTCGGAGGCCGTCGAGCCGGAGGTCGCGGACGTCGGTGCCGTCGAGGGTGATCCGCCCGCCGGTGGGGTCGTTGAGCCGCGAGGGGAGGGAGACCAGGGTGGTCTTGCCCGAGCCGGTCTTGCCGGCGATCGCGACCGTCTCGCCGGGTTTCACGGTCAGGTCGACTCCGCGCAGGACCTCGGTGCCGTCGTCGTAGGCGTATCTGACGCCTTCGAACGCCAGCTCGCCGCGGACGGTGGACCGGTCGACCGTGCGGGCCCCGGGCCGGTCGCGGATGTCCGGTTCGGTGTCGAAGACCTCGTAGACGCGGTCGGCTGCGGTCATCGCCTCGTTCCCGTGGGCCATGACCCAGCCGGCGGCCTCGATCGGCCACAGCAGACCCAACTGGAGCAGGATGAACGCGGTCAACTGCCCGAGTGAGAGCTGGCCGTTCGCGACCAGGATCGCGCCGACGACGAGCGTGGCGCCGAGCCCGGCCGAGGCGATGGCGCCGAACGCCGACCACGAGCGGGAGGCGATGAGGCTTTTGCGGACGCCGCGGTGCCGCAGCTCGTCGGCCTCCCGGTCGAACCTCCCGGCCATGAGCGGTCCGCGCCCGAGCGCCTTGATCGCGCGGATGCCGAGCGCCGATTCCTCGGCGGCGCTGGAGACTTCGCCGGACTGGTCCTGCTCGGACCTGGCCGCGGGGAGGAACTCCTTGAAGAAGCCCCGGCCGATCAGGAACAGGGGGACGGCGGTGGCGGCGACCAGCAGCGCCAGCCGCCATTCGATCCAGAACAGTTGGGCGAGGATGACCGTCGACATGCCGACGGCGCTGATGGCGAAGATCAGGCCGCCTGCGAAGAAGCGGCGGATCATGCCCAGGTCGACGGTGACCCGGGCGAGGAGCTGCCCGGTCTGCCAGCGGTCGTGGAAGCCGGTGTGGAGCCGCTGGAGGTGCTCGTACAGGGCGGCACGGATGTCGGCCTCGATGGACATCGCCGTGGAGGTCTGGAAGTAGCGCCGGGTGAGCGCCAGGAGGGCGTCCGCGGCGCCGAGGGCGGCGATGAGTCCGGCGAACGCCCAGAGCCGGTCGAGGTCCCGGTCGGCGATGGGGCCGTCGATGGCGGCGCCGACCACGGGAGGGATGGAGAGCGCGGCGGCGATGTTGAGGAGCACCATGGTCCACAGTGCTCCGAGTCGGAAACGGTAAGGGTATAGGTACTGCTTGAGCCTCCACAGGTTGGCCAGGGGCGACTTCCGCAATCGCGGATCGTCTGTTTCGGACACGCTTGATGATCTCGACCGCTCTGAACCCACCCGGCCACCGTAGGCAGGCCGGGTGGGAGGCGGCAAGCGATTTTCTAGCCGGGCGGCTAGTGACGCTGGGAACAGTTCGAGTACGTACGTCGGCCGGGCACTACTCCAGGAGCAGCTCCCGGAGCCGCTCGGCGTCGCGGAAGCCGGCCGAGCGCGCGTAGGAGGACATCGAGCCGAACCGCTCCTCGATCGCCGCGATGGTCCGCCGCATCGCCTCGGCCGGGGTGCCCAGGCCGCGGTCGCGCTGCGGCGCGCCGAGAGTGGCGTCGCGCCACGCCCGCCACCGCATCAAGCCCACATTGGACAACTCGTAGTCGGCGGCGATGTCCTCGGCGTCGACGCCCAGCAGCGACAGCAGCACCGCCGCGATGATGCCGGTGCGGTCCTTGCCGGCCATGCAGTGAAAGATCACCGGCTCGCCGCCCGCGATCACCTGGAGCGAGTCGCGGACGGACTTGTAGCCCGACTCCATCATGCCGGTGTACCGCTGCGACAGGAAGCGGACGATCTCCTCGTCGGGGGAGTCGTTGAAGACCTCGATCTCCACCGACTCCCAGGCGATGTGGAGCATCTCGAAGTGGTGGAAGGCGACCCCGTCGCGCTCGGGGAACCGGCCGGTCTTCGCCAGCTCGTTCGGGCGCCGCAGGTCGATCACGTGCCGCACCCCGAGCTCCTCGACGATGTAGTCGAGGTCGGCCTCGGTGGCCTGCCCGAAGTTGTCGGAGCGGAAGACCTGTCCGGTCTTGACCTTCTTGCCGTCGGCGGCGTCGAGGCCCCCGACGTCGCGCAGGTTGAAGACCTGCTCGGTGGGGAGGAACTGATGGGGGAGGACGTCCGGGGTCATGCCAAGCCTTCCTGTCGGCGGGGTGTCACGTTCGGTATTGTCCCGCACTGCAACGACGGCGCGAACCGCTGCGGTCCACGCCGTTGTGAGGCTCAATTATGGCCGCCCGTGCCGCTTCCCCGCCAGTCCGGGGCGCGCTATTCGGGTTGCCTTCGGCGGCCACCGGCGGGCACCGGAGCGCCTTCCGCAAGCTCCAGGCTGCGCTACTTGGCGCCTTCCGCGAGCTCCAGGAACTGCTTCTTCCCCGCCAGGTCCTCTTCGGCCTTCTTGACCCGCTTCGGGTCGCCTTCGGCCTTGGCCCGCTCGAGCTTCTCCTCGGCCTCGGCCACCTGCTGCTTCATCTGCAGCAGCAGCGGATTCTCCTCGACCGGGACCTTCCGCCAGGCCGTGTCCATCGCCTCGCGGAGCTTGTCCTCGACGTTGCGCAGCCGCCGCTGCAACTTGGCCTGGTGCTTCCGCGGCACCGGCCCGATCTCGTGCCACGAGCCCTGGATCCTCCGGAACGCCGCCTGCGCGGCCTTCGGGTCGGCGCTGATGTCGAGCGCCTCGGCCTCCCGGAGCAGCTCCTCCTTGGCGGCCTGGTGGGCCTCCAGCTCCGCGTCGCGGGCGCTGAACGCCTCGGAGCGGGCGTTGAAGAAGACGTCCTGGGCGGCCCTGAACCGCTTCCAGGCCTTCTGCTCGGCATCGGGAGCGAGCCGGCCCGCCTCCTTCCACTCCGCCATGAGGGCCTTGAGCCTGTCGGCGGTCGGCCCCCAGTCGGTCGAGGTCGACAGCTCCTCGGCGGCGGCGATGAGCTCTTCCTTCTTGGCGGCGATGACCTTGCGCTCGGCGTCGAGCTGCGAGAAGTAGGCGCCGCGGCGCCGCGTGAAGGCGTCCCGCGCGGCGGCGAACTTCCGCCACAGCTTCTGGTCGGTCTTCCGGTCGACCCCGTGGATCGACTTCCACTCCTCGACCATCTCGCGGAACCGCTGCCCCGAAGCCTTCCAGTGGCTGTCGCGCTGCGAGATCTCCTCGGCCTCGGCCACCAGGGCCTCCTTGGCGGCGATCGCGTCGGCGCGCTCGGCCTCCTTGACGGCCTTGAACTCCTCCACCCGCTCGTCGGCGTGCTTGGACAGTTCGTCCAGCCGCGTCGCCAGCGCGTCCACGTCGCCGACGACGGCCGCCGAGTCCAGCCCCTCCCGGAGCTTGCGAAGCTGCTGGGCCGCCTGCTCCACGTCCGCCGAGTCCGAATTCAATCGGGAGGCGATGAGATCGACTTCGACCACCAGGTCGGCGTACTTCCGCGCGAAGTGCGCGAGCCCCTCGTCGGTGGTGCCGGCCTGCCAGGAACCGACCGCGCGCTCACCGGAGGAGGTTTTCACGTAGACCGTGCCATCGGCGTCGATCCGGCCGAATCGGGTCCAGTCTCCGAGGTCACTCATCGCGGTAATCTCATATCCTTCACGAACTTTGGGGAGTACTCCCCGTACCTTACAGGCCGTACGAACCGGAGAGGTTTTCTGTTGGTCCGAGGAAGCAGCACCCCCACCCTACAGCCGCCGGTCGTCGCCGTGGTAGGCCCCACCGCGGCCGGAAAGACGGCGCTGTCGGTGGCACTGGCCGAGCGGCTCGGCGGAGAGATCGTCAACGCCGATTCGATGCAGCTCTACCGCGGCATGGACATCGGCACCGCCAAGATCACCGCCGCCGAGCGCCGCGGGGTGCCCCACCACGTGTTCGACGTCCTCGAGGTCACCGAGACCGCCGACGTGGTCGCCTACCGCGACCGGGCTCGCGCCGCCGTCGCCGGCATCCGCGAGCGCGGCAACCGCCCGATCCTGGTGGGCGGCTCGGGCCTGTACGTCCAGGCCGCGCTGGACGAGATGGACTTCCCGGGCACCGACCCGGCGGTGCGGGGCCGCCTGGAGGCCGAGCTCGAACGCGTCGGGTCGGCGGCGCTGTGGGAGCGGCTGCGCGAGACCGACCCGGATGCGGCCCGGGCGATCCTGCCGTCCAACGGCCGCCGCATCGTCCGCGCCCTGGAGGTGGTGGAGCTGACCGGTTCGTTCACCGCGAGCCTCCCGGAGGCGCCCCGGCCCCACTTCGAGGCGGTCCGCATCGGCGTCGACCTCGACACCGCCGCCCTGGACGAGCGCATCGAGCACCGCGTGCGGTCGATGTGGGAGGGCGGACTGGTCGAGGAGGTCCGCGCCCTGGAGGCCGAGGGCCTGCGGGAGGGCCGAACCGCCTCCCGCGCCCTGGGCTACCAGCAGGTGCTGGCCCACCTCGCCGGCGAGTACGACGAGCGGGAGGCCTTCCGCCGCACCGTCCAGGGCACCCGCCGGTTCGTGCGCCGCCAGCGCTCCTGGTTCAAAAGGGACGGCCGCATCGAATGGTTCGATGCGGCCGACCCGGATCTGGTCGAGCGGGCGGTCAGACTCGCGGCTTCGGGCTCTTGGTGAGGGTCGGGTCGGTCAGCGCGACCGGCTCGAACAGCTCGTCGATCTTGGCCATGACGTCGGCGTCGAGCTTGACGCCGATGGCCTTGACGTTCTCCTTGAGCTGCTCGGGGCGGGAGGCGCCGATGATCGCGGCCGACACGTTCGAGTGCTGGAGCACCCAGGCCAGGCTGAGCTGCGCGGTGGTCAGGCCGACCTCCTCGGCGATGGGACCGAGGCGCTGGACGCGCTCGAGGACGTCGTCGTTCATCCAGTTCTCGACGAAGCGGCCGTACTTGGGGTCGGCGGCGCGCGAGCCCTCGGGGGCGGGCTGCCCGGGCCGGTACTTGCCGGTGAGGGTGCCGCCGGCGAGCGGCGACCACACGATCTGGCCGATGCCGAGCTCCTCGCAGGCGGGGACGACCTCCTCCTCGATGACCCGCCACAGGATCGAGTACTGCGGCTGGCTGGAGACCAGTTGGATCTTCAGGTCCTGGGCGAGGGCGTGGGCGCGGCGGATCTGGTCGGCGGTCCACTCGCTGACGCCGATGTAGTGGGCCTTGCCGGCGTGGACGATGTCCGCGAACGCCTGCATGGTCTCCTCGAGCGGCGTCTCGTGGTCGTAGCGGTGGGCCTGCAGGAGCTCGACGCGGTCGGTCTGGAGCCGCCGCAGCGAGTTGTCGATGGCCTCCTTGACGTGCTTGGCCGACAGGCCGCGATCGTTCTTGCCCCCGCCCATGGGCCAGTAGGTCTTGGTGAAGATCTCGATGCCGTCGCGGCGCTCGCCCTTGAGCGCGCGTCCGAGGACCTCCTCGGCGGCGCCGCGGGCGTAGGTGTCGGCGGTGTCGAAGGTGGTGATGCCCTCGTCGAGCGCGGCGCGGACGCAGGCGATCGCGGCGTCCTCCTCCACCTGCCCGCCGTGGGTGATCCAGTTGCCGTAGACGAGTTCGGAAATGACGAGGCCGGAGCGGCCGAGGTGACGAAACTCCATGGCGACGAGCCTACCGGCCGCGCGGCAAGTGTCAACGACGGAAACCTCACAAGCCCACAGGCGCCCGTCCGCTCACAGCGGTCCGTCGTCGATCGATACGGCCGCGTCCAGCGACCGGACCGCCTCGGCCCGGTCGGCGCGGGGCGGTAGCAGCTCGTGGCCGTCGAGCCCGAACGTGCCCCAGGTGAAGCCGTCCAAGGTGACCAGGAACCCGGCCGGGTGCACCAGGACCTGCTGGAACTGGGGGGCGACGATGACGCGTCCGGAGCGGTGGACGACGCCGGCGCGGCCCTGCTGGGCGGCCACGGCCACGCCGCCGACGAACCCGGTGACGGTCCGGCCGTCGGCGGTGGTGGTGTCGAGCGAGCTGTAGACCAGCGGGACCACGACGGTGCCGCTGCGGTCGATCGCGCCCCAGTCGGCCTGGCAGACGGCCGCCACGCCGCCGCGGAAATCGCCGGCCTGGCTGAAGGCGGCCTTGATGACGGGCCGTTCGTCCGGCCCGAGGTAGCCCCACCGGCCGGTCTGCGGGTCCTGGAACCGTTCGGGCGCGGGGTGCCCGGCGCGTTCGCCCCAGGACCGGGGCGGGGGTCCGAACCCGGCGCCGGCGGCCCAGTCCTCGGCCAGGCCCAGGCCGGTCTCGACGATCTGCATCACGAAGCCGTGCGAGTTGTACTCGCTGGCGCGCTGCAGGTGGATGAGGGCCTCGGTGACCCGCCCCTGGGCCAGGCACGACAGGGCGGCGTAGGCGCGGACGGCGCCGGTCAGGGTCTTGGGCACCTCGCCGGCCTCGGCCAGCGCGAACAGTTGGTCGGCCTCCTCGAAGCGGCCCTGGACGCGCAGTACCTGCCCGTGGCGGGCGCGGGCGGGGGCCAGCAGCAGGTCGGCGCCGACCGCTTCGGCGTATTTGACCGCGGCGGCGGCGTCGACTTCGGCGCTTTCGAAGTCGCCGAGCACGCGCATCACGACCGCGCGGATGCCCAGCAGCCGCGACTGGTCGGCCTCGGCCGGGTGGCGGCCGATGCGCTGGGTGGCCTCTTCGCGGATCTGCTGGAGGGCGACGGTGTCGGCGATGCCGTGGCGCATGGTGGCGCGGTCGAGCGGTCCGAGGGCGCGCACCAGCCCGGCTCGCAGGTCCGCCGCGACATCCACCACGTTGACTACTTTCACGAGGTCACTGAGGGTTACGACAATCAGATTAAGCCATCGCCGACCCTGAAGCGAGGTCGGCGACGGCTTGGCGCGGTCCGGGCTACTTGACTACTCGGCCGAGGTCTTCCTCGGTGGCCTTGTAGCTCATCCGTATGCGCGGGTTGCGCATGGAGCGGAACATGATCGACCGCTGGACGGCGTACCAGTACAGGCCGCCGAACTTCCGGCCCGTCTGCGGGAACCGCTTGTTGACCAGGCGTTTGACCTTGCGGCAGAGGAAGTACGAGTCGACGGCCAGGCCGACCATCATCGCCACCCACGCCACCATGAGGATGCCGGCGGCGTAGGGGACGACGTTCGTGGCCAGCAGCAGCACCATGGTGATCGCGAAGAAGTACTGGGCGACCGTGCGCCGGGAGTCGACGATGTCGCGCACCAGCAGCCGCTCGGGTCCGCGGTCGCGCGCCAGGTGGTACTTGTCGAAGAGGGGGTCGCCCTTCCACTGGCCCTCGGCGATGCGGGCGCGTTCGCGCCGCATGTCGGCCTTGGCCTGGCGTTTCTGGTCCTTGGAGAGTTTGGTGCCCGACTGCTTCGCCTGCCGGCGTTTCTCCTTGTAGGACATCGGAGGGTTGGCCGGCGGGCGCGGTTTGGCCTGCTTGGGCCGTTTCGGGGTGGGCTTCCCCTTTTTCTCGGTGGCGGCGGCCGGGGCGTCCGCCTTCGGCGGCGCTTGCGGGCCGTCAATCTGACCGGCGGACTTCTTCCCCACGGGGCGCTCGACCTTCCTTTGCTCGCGACGGGTGCTGCCAACCAGCATACCGACCCCGTTTAGGCGTCGGCAGGCGTCGGCTCACGGGTGCGCTCGAGGGCCGGGCGCTCGATCTTGGCGCCCAGGCCGCGCAGTTTGTCCTCGAAGTTCTCGTAGCCGCGGGTGATGTACCGGTCGACGCCGTAGACCCGGGAGGTCCCCTCGGCGGCGAGCGCGGCGATCAGGTGGCTGAAGCCGGCGCGGAGGTCGGGGATGCGCAGTTCGGCGGCGTGGAGCTTGGTGGGTCCGGCGATGACGGCCGAGTGCAGGAAGTTGCGGCGGCCCCACCGGCAGGGGGCGCCGCCGAGGCAGTCGGAGTACAGCTCGATGCCGGCGCCCATCTGCCGCAGCTCGGAGGTGTATCCGAGCCGGTTCTCATAGACCGTCTCGTGCATGATCGACAGGCCGTCGGCCTGCGTGAGAGCGACGACGATCGGCTGCTGCCAGTCGGTCATCAGGCCGGGGTGGACGTCGGTTTCGAGGGCGACGGGTTTGAGCGGGCCGCCGGGGTGCCAGAAGCGGATCCCGCCTTCGAGCGGGTCGTCGTCGACGTCGTAGGCGCCGCCGATGGAGCGGAATACGTTGAGGAAGGTCATCATGTCGGCCTGGTTGGAGCCGCGGACGAAGACGTTGCCGCCGGTGGCCAGGGCCGCCGAGGCCCAGGAGGCGGCCTCGATGCGGTCGGGCAGGGGGCGGTGGCTGTAGCCGCCGAGGGCGCCGACGCCGACGACCTCGATGACCCGGTTGGTGTGGACCTTGATGATGGCGCCCATCTTCTGGAGCACGCAGATGAGGTCCATGATCTCGGGTTCGATGGCGGCGTTGCGCAGCTCGGTGGTGCCTTCGGCGGTGACGGCGGTGAGCAGGACCTGCTCGGTGGCGCCGACGGAGGGGAAGTCGAGTTCGTAGCGGATCCCGTGGAGACCGTCGGGGGCCGACAGGTGGGTGCCTTCGGGGGTCTTGTCGACGACGGCGCCGAACTGGCGGAGGGCCTCGAGGTGGAAGTCGATGGGGCGGCCGCCGATGTTGCAGCCGCCGAGGTCGGGGATGAAGGCGTGGCCGAGGCGGTGGAGGAGGGGGCCGCAGAACAGGATCGGGATGCGGCTGGTGCCGGCGTGCACGTTGATCTCGTCGACGCCGGCCTGGCCGACCGAGGTCGGATCCATGTAGAGGGTGTCGCCGTCGAGGTCGACGTCGACGCCGTGGACGCGCAGGAGCCCGGTGACGACCTCGACGTCGCGGATGGCGGGGACCCCGCGCAGCACCGAGGGGGAGTTTCCGAGGAGTGCGGCCACCATTGCCTTGGAGACGAGATTCTTGGCGCCTCTGACGGTGACTTCGCCTTCGAGGGGTGTCCCGCCGTGGATCATCAGCATGTCTTCGGGGGTGGACGCGGTGCCGCTCAACAGCTCTCCTCAGTGGGTGGATCAACCGGGATCGTCGCCCAACAATAACGGCCGTGTTAAGGGAAAAACTCCCAGGTAGCGGCGTAACACACGGTGATTGTGCTAACCACGCGCGGGTGTGACGCCGCGGCTCCGATACGTGCCGGGAGGAGCAGGCTTGCACCCGGGACTCTACGCGATCCGGTGCCGCGAGGGGCCGGGGAGGTCGCCGACGCAACCGGGCGATCCTATAGGAAATAGGATATATCCTATAGGAACGAGCCCGCCTCGCCCGCTACGGGAGCTCGAGCATCCGGTCGAGGGCCGCCCGGGCGTGCTTCGAGGTCGCCGGGTCCACAGTGATCTGATTCGGCACCCGGCCGGCCACGAGCTCCTCCAAGGCCCACACCAGGTGCGGCAGGTCGATCCGGTTCATCGTGGAGCAGAAGCAGACCGTCCGGTCCAGGAACGAGATGTCCTTGTCCGGGTAGCGGTTCGCCAAGCGCCGCACCAGGTTCAGCTCGGTGCCGATCGCCCACGAGGTCCCGGGCTCGGCCGCGTCGAGGGTCCTGATGATGTACTCGGTCGAGCCGACGTAGTCGGCGGCCTCCACCACCTCGTGGACGCATTCGGGGTGGACCAGGATGTTCACCTCGGGGTCGAGGCGGCGCATCTCCTCGACCGAGTCGAGGGTGAACCGCCCGTGCACCGAGCAGTGGCCCTTCCACAGGATGATCCTGGCATCGCGCAGCTCGGCGTCGGTCAGGCCGCCGCCGGGCTTGTGCGGGTTGTACACCGCGCAGTCGTCGAGGCCGAAGCCCATGTCCCGGACCACGGTGTTGCGGCCCAGGTGCTGGTCGGGCAGGAACAGGACCTTCCGGCCGCGCTCGTAGGCCCACCGCAGCGCCCGCTCGGCGTTCGAGGAGGTGCACACCACCCCGCCCTCGCGGCCGACGAAGCCCTTGATGGCGGCCGAGGAGTTCATGTACGTCATCGGGACCGTCGTCTCGGCGATCCCGGCCCGCGCGAGGTCCTCCCAGCACTGCTCGACCTGCGCGCCGGTGGCCATGTCGGCCATCGAGCACCCGGCGGCCAGGTCGGGCAGGATCACCTTCTGGTGGTCGCCGGTGAGGATGTCGGCGCTCTCGGCCATGAAGTGGACGCCGCAGAACACGATGTACTCGGCTCCGGGCCGGGCCGCGGCCTGCTGGGCGAGTTTGAACGAGTCGCCGGTGACGTCGGCGAACTGGATGACCTCGTCGCGCTGGTAGTGGTGGCCCAGGACGAACAGGTCCTCGCCGAGGGCCTCCTTGGCGGCCCGGGCGCGCTCGACCAGCTCCGGGTCGCTGGGCTCGGGCAGCTCCCCGGGACAGTCGACGCCGCGCTCGGATTCGGGGTCGCTTCCCCTGCCGAGCAGCAGGAGCGCGGTCTGGGTGGGAGCAGGTTCGTTGAAGCCCGTCATGCGATCGATTCTTGCACGTTTCGATCACGTTCTGCGACTTCACGCGGCAAGCGGTTACCTCCTGGTTCCGGGCATCGTCTAGGCTTTCGGTGTGCGCATCCTCATAGCTCCCGACAAGTTCGCCGGCACCCTGACCGCCGCCGAGGCCGCCGCGGCGATCGCCGACGGGTGGCGACGCGCCCGGCCCGAGGCCGAAACCGTCGCCCTGCCCCTCGCCGACGGCGGGCCCGGCTTCATCGACGTGCTGGAGGCGGCCGTCCCCGGCGCGGAGCGCCGCACCGCCCTGAGCTGCGGCCCGCTCGGACGCACCGTCCACGCCGACTACCTCCGCGTCGGCGGCACCGCCTACATCGAGTCGGCCGCCGCCTGCGGACTCCACCTGCTGGCCCCCGCCGAGCGCGACCCGTCCCGCACCACCACCTACGGCCTGGGCCTGATCATCGCCCACGCCGTCGAGACCGGCGCCCGGCGCGTGGTGGTGGGCCTGGGCGGCTCGGCCACCAACGACGCCGGCGCCGGCATGCTCACCGCCCTCGGCTACACCTGCCGCGACCTGGCCGGCGAGGCCCTGCCCTACGGCGGCGCGGCCCTGGCCTCCTGCACCTCGATCGACGGCGACCCCCGCACCCGCGGGGTCGAGTTCGTCGCCGCCTCCGACGTCGACTCGCCCCTGCTCGGCCCCCACGGGGCGACCTACATGTTCGGGCCCCAGAAGGGCGCCGGCGAGGCCGACCTGCCGGTCCTGGAGGCGGCGCTCGGCAACTTCGCCGAGGTCGCCGAGCGCGACCTGGGCCCGGCCGGGGCCTCGTCCTGGCCGGGCGCCGGTGCCGCCGGCGGCCTGGGCCTGGCGCTCTTCCTGCTCGGCGGCCGCCGCGAATCCGGCGCGAGGCTCACCTGCGAGGCCGTCGGCCTCGACGAGGCCATCGCCGCGGCCGACCTGGTCGTCACCGGGGAGGGATCCTTCGACGGCCAGAGCCTGCGCGGCAAGCTCGCCGCCGAGGTCGCCGATGGTGCGCGGGCTCACGGCAAGCCCTGCCTGGTGCTCGCCGGCAGGTCGGACCTCGGCGAGCACCCGCGGCTGGCGGGCGTCCACTCGGTCGCCGACCTGGTCGGGGGCGTCGAGGCCGCCATGCGGGCCCCGCGCGAGGGCCTGGCGGCTCTGGCCGAGTCGGTCGCCGGTGAGTGGAAGTAGGCTCGGGAATACTGACGAGCTCGGAGCTGTTGGGTACTGTTGACAACTCGAATACCGATCGACGCAGTTGATCCCAACTCAGCAGGAGGACCCACCAGTGAGCGCCACTCAGCAGGCCGAGGAAGCCAAGGACACCGCCGCCACAGGCGTTGTGCTCACGGACGCGGCCGCCGAAAAAGTCAAGGCCCTGATCGAGCAGGAGGGCGAGGAGGGCCTGGCCCTGCGCGTGGAGGTCAGCCCCGGCGGTTGCTCGGGTCTGCGCTACGGCCTGTACTTCGACACCGACCGGCGCGAGGGCGACGTCGTCCAGCCTTACGGGGGCTTCGAGGTCATCGTCGACCGGATGAGCGTGCCCTACCTGATGGGCGCCAGCATCGATTTCGCCGACCGCATCGACGCCCAGGGGTTCACCATCGACAACCCCAACGCACAGGGCTCCTGCGCCTGCGGCGACTCCTTCCACTAAAGTTTCCGGCGAAACTCCGGCAGCCCGGCCGAAAACACCCATAGCGTGTGTTCTCGGCCGGGCTTCATTTTCGTGCGCGCAAGCCGCGTGCTGTCTGCTTGGCTCTTCTCCTGCGAGGTCCCGTTCATGAAGACCGCCGTCACCGGCTCCACCGCGCCCGAGATCGCTTACGGCATCCGCCGACTGGGCGGGGAGCCGATCACGCTCGAGTCGGGCGAGACCGACCTCATCGACGTCATGGAGCGCACCGGCCCGCTGGGTCTGGTCCACATCGGCGCCGACGAGCCCAAGGCGATGCTCTCGCTCGCCGAGCAGTGCCGCGAACTCGACCTCGAGTTCAGCGCCGACCCGACCGGCCTGGAGGGCGGCGAGGCGGTCGAATTCATCGGGGGCGCGAAGTTCCTGGTGACCAGCACCGAGGGCTACCAGTTCCTGCAGGCCACCACCGGCCTGGACGACGACGGGATCCTGTCCGAGGTCCGCGTCCGGGTCACCGACGAGGACGCCGAGGGCGTCGAGATCGCCGGACACGACATGGACGGCTCCCGCGTGCCCGTCGCCAGGGCGCGCGAGCCGATCGACCCGGCCGGCGTCCACGAGGCGTTCACCGCCGGCCTGCTGGCCTGCCTCGGCTGGGGCATGTCGCTGCGCCGCGCCGCCGAGGTCGGCGGCCAACTGGGCGTGATCGCCTCGGAATCGGTCGGAACCCGCTACTACAGCGTGAATCCCGTCGAATTCGTGCAACGCCTGGAGGAATCGTACGGAGCGGCGGCGGCCGCCGAAGCGTCCGCCTACGTGGTGCCGGATTGAACTCCTGAGTCGTCCCTTTTCTCCCGGACATCATTTGCATCTTGGCCGCGATTCCTTTCAGTGATTTCGCGAAGCTTCCCGCGCCGTTAGGTCTCTTACGGCCGTCCACTGGGTAACGATTTCACAACGGACCCTTACAATCGGCCGCGTTGTGAGACATGGTGTGAGTCATCCCATGACTCAACTCACATCCATGGAGCGACCAGTGAGACGAACTCGTTACGCGGTAGCGACGGGCGCGGCCGCCGCGCTCGCCCTGACCGCCTGCGCCGGCGACGAAAGCGACGTCGACAGCGGCGACGGCGACGGAGGCGGCACCGTCAACATGCAGATCGGTGAAGTCCGCAGCCTGATCCCCGGCGGATCGGGCGAATCCGAGGGCTTCCGGATCATGAAGAACGTCTACGACGGTCTGGTCTACTACGACGCCGAGACCGGCGAACCGGACAACCTGGTCGCCGAGGAGATCACCTCCGAGGACAACCAGACCTGGACGATCCGGATCCAGGAGGGACTGGAGTTCCACAACGGCGAGCCGGTCGACGCCGAGGCGTTCGTCCGAGGTTGGAACCGCGTCGCCTACGGCCCGAACGCGCTGCCGCTGAACTACTTCATGGCGTCGATCGAGGGCTACGACGAGATGAACCCCGACCCGCTCCCCGAGGAGGAGTGGTCCGACCCCGACACGCCCGAGTTCCCCGACGTCGACACCACCGAGCTGTCGGGCCTGACCGTCGTCGACGACCTGACGCTCGAAGTCGAGCTGTCGGCGCCGTTCATCGGCTTTCCCACCATGCTCGGCTACGAGGCGTTCTTCCCGGTCGCGCAGGAGTGCCTCGACGACACCGACGCCTGCGAAGAGCAGCCGATCGGCAACGGCCCGTTCATGTTCGAAGAGCCCTACAACATCCAGAGCGGCGGCACCGCCGTCGCCTGGGACGACTACCAGGGCGACAAGCCGGCCAACATCGACGCCGTCGACTGGACGGTCTACCTCGAAGGATCGGACTGCTGGTCGGACTTCATGACCGGCTCCATCGACGTGTGCCGCCCCACCGCGGCCGACTACGAGCAGGCCCAGAACGACCCGGAGCTGGCCGAACGCCACATCCAGCAGGACGGCACCAGCATCCTGATGCTCGCCTACACGCTCTACGACCCGAAGTTCGAAGACGTCAACCTCCGCCGGGCCCTCTCGGCGGCCATCGACCGCGAAGGCGTCATCACCGTCATCGGCGAGGACCGGGCCAACCCGCTCGACACCTGGGTGCCCGAATCGATCCTCGGCGGCGGCCAGGGCGCCTGCGGCGAGTACTGCGAGTACAACCCCGACCTCGCCAACGACCTCCTCGACGAGGCCGGCGGCTGGCCCGAGGACGAACCGCTCCGCATCTGGGTCAACGACGCCGCCGACAACCTCGACGTCTTCCGCGCCGTCGGCGACTCGATCTCCCAGACGCTCGACATCGAGTACGAGATCGTCCCCATGGAGTGGACCGACTTCCTGGCCGAGCGCGAGGCGCAGTCCCTCGACGGCCCGTTCCGCTCGGGCTGGGGACCGGACTACAACCTGAACGAGAACTACCTCGACCCGATCTACGGCGGCGGTGCCCGCGTCAACCACCAGGGATACGAGAGCGAGGAGTACCAGGCCAAGATGGACGAGGCCGCCGCGGCCGACACCCTCGACGAGGCCGTCGGCCTCTACCAGGAGGCCGAGCAGATCCTCGCCGAGGACATGCCGAGCGCCCCGATCTGGGTCGACCAGGTCAACTACTACTACAGCGAGCGCGTGGACAACGTCATCGTCCACCCGATCTACTCCGGCCCCGGCGGTGACGCGGAACTCCGCGACATCGAGGTAGTCGAGTAGCCGGAACCTACGACGGGCAGCGGGCGGGCCACGGGCCCGCCCGCAGCTCTGGAACTGGAAGACAATGGGACGCTACGTAATACGGCGCCTGCTCCAGGGACTGCTGACGCTGTTCATCACGCTGTTCCTGCTGCACTACCTCATGGCGCTCTCGGTGCAGATCCGCGGCAACCCCGCCCTGCTGTTCTTCGGCGGCGAACGCACGCCCGACCCCGCCATGCTCGCCCAGGTCGAACGCCTCTACGGCCTCGACGACGCCTGCTACGACCGGACCGGCGACCCCTGCCTGGCCCCCTTCGTCGAACGCATGCAGAACTACGCCCGCGGCGACTTCGGCACCACGCTCACCGGCAACCAAGACGTCGGCGAACTGCTCGCCATCTGGATCCCCAACACCCTGCGCCTGTTCATCTTCGCCACCATCACCCTGGTGACGCTGTCGATGATCCTGGGCACCTGGGCCGCCCGCCACCACGGCAGGTTCGTCGACCACTCGGTGCGCGGCACCACCATCCTGATCGACTCCGTACCGGTCTTCCTGGTCCTGCTGGCCTACGTCTACATCATCGCCGTACCCCTCACCAACTGGGCACGCGGCATATGGGGCGACGAATCGTTCATGGGCCAACTGTTCAGACCCAGCTACAGCGCCGACTACCCCTGGGTCACGATCATTATCCCCGGCATCATCGTCGGCACCGTGGGACTGGCGACCCTCACCCGCCTAGTGAGGGCCAGCCAGCTCGAGAACCTCGGCTCGGACTACGTCCGCACCGCCAAAGCCAAGGGACTCAAGAGAATGCGCATCACCGTCGTACACGTGGTGCGCAACTCCATGATCCCCATCGTCACCGGAGTCGGCTACACCTTCGCCTACATGCTCTCGGGCGCGGTGCTCACCGAAGGCGTCATGGGCATCCCGGGCATGGGCCGCATGATCTTCCAAGCCGTGCAGCGCCAGGAGACGAACCTCGTCATCGTCGGCCTGACCGCCAGCGCCGTAGTCGTCATCACCGTGACCATGATCGTCGACCTCCTGTACGCCGCACTCGACCCGAGGATCCGCTATGAGTGAGTCGCTCAGCTCCGAGGCACCGCAGGCCTCGCTGTGGAAGGACGCCTTCCGCACCATGCGCCGGCGTCCCGACGTCATCCTCGCCGCGCTGATCCTGCTGTTCGTCGCCACCATGGCGGTCTTCCCGACCCTGTTCACCGACAAGGACCCCACCCGGTGCATCGGCCGCGACGCCCGCCAGCGGCCCGACACCTGGTTCCGCGGCGAACACCCGCTCGGCACCGACGGCTTCGGCTGCGACTTCGCCGCCACCATCGTCCACGGCACCCGCCCGACGATCGCGCTGGCGGTGACCGTCATCGTCTTCTCGATCCTGATCGGCCTCACCCTCGGCATCCTGTCGGGCTACTACGGCGGCTGGGTCGACGCGATCATCTCCCGCGCACTCGACGTCTTCATCGTCATCCCCCTGATGATGGGCGCGATCCTCCTGCTGAGCCTGTTCCGCGGCCGCGGCTCCTCCGGCGGTCTGCTGGAGACGGTCGGCCCGCCGGCACTCGCGCTCACCCTGTTCGGATGGATGGAGTTCTGCCGCTACACGCGCGCGGTCTCGATCGAGACCAAGAACCTCGACTACGTCACCGCCGCCCGCTGCCTGGGCGCCAAGGACCGCCGGATCATGTTCCGCCACGTCCTGCCGAACGCGGTCGTCCCGGTGACCGCGGTCGTGCCGACCACCCTCGGCTCCATCATCGTCGCCGAATCCGCGCTCGCCGTCCTCGGCGTGGGCGTGCAGCCCCCGGCCACCAGTTGGGGCGTGCTGCTGGCCAAGGGCACCGAATGGGCCGGCGGCGGCTACATCTACCTGTTCGGCCTGCCTCTGGTGCTGCTGATCCTGACCGTGTTCGCGTTCGCGACCATCGGCGACGCCCTGCGCGACGCCCTCGACCCGAAGCTGAGGTGACCCGAGTGGCACAGACACTCCGCGTCGTCGGCGACACCCTGCCGGGCGCCGACATGAACGCCCCGCTGCTCGAGGTCGAAGACCTCCAGGTCGAGTTCGCCGTCCGCGGCTCCCGGATCCCGGCCGTCAGAGGCGCGACCTTCGCGGTCGAACAGGGCCAGACCCTCGCGATCGTCGGCGAGTCCGGCTCGGGCAAGTCGGTGACCTCCCAGGCGGTCATGGGCATCCTCGACTCGCCCCCGGGCCACATCACCGGCGGCGAGGTGCGCCTCCACGGCGTCGACCTGCTCCAGCAGGACGCCGAGACCCGCCGCACGGTCCGGGCCAACCACATCGGCATGGTCTTCCAGGACGCCCTGTCGGCGCTGAACCCGCTGTGGTCGGTCGGATTCCAGATCGGGGAGCTGTTCCGGATGCACCGCGGCACCAGCCGCAAGGACGCCAAACTGAAGGCGATCGAACTGCTCGACCTGGTCGGCATCCCCGACGCGAAGAACCGGGTGGGCCAGTACCCGCACCAGTTCTCCGGCGGGATGCGCCAACGGGTCATGATCGCCATGGCCCTCGCGCTCGACCCCGAGGTCCTCATCGCCGACGAACCGACCACCGCCCTGGACGTGACCGTGCAGGCGCAGATCATGAGGCTGCTGAGACAGATCCAGGAAGACCGCGACATGGGCCTGATCCTCATCACCCACGACCTGGGCGTGGTCGCCGACGTGGCCGACGAGGTGGCGGTCATGTACGCCGGCCGGATCATGGAGCAGGCGGGGATCCACCAGATCTTCGAGCGGCCGGCCAACCCGTATACCAAGGCGCTGCTGAAGGCCATCCCACGGGTCGACACGCTCGGCCAGGAGCTGGAGGTCATCTCCGGGCTCCCGCCCAACCCCGGGGCGCTGCCGGGCGGGTGCTCGTTCCACCCCCGCTGCTGGGCCGCCGAGGACAAGTGCTCGATCGAGGACCCGCCCTACGAAACGGTGGCCACCGGCCACCGCAGCCGCTGCCACTTCGCCGAGGAGGTCTACCGCGATGAACGCTGAACTGGGCCAGGAGCACGCCGCCGAACCCGTGCTCGAGGCGACCGACGTGGTCAAGCACTACCCGATCCAGCGCGGCATCGTCATCAAGCGGACCATCGGGCACGTGCAGGCGGTCGACGGGGTCGACCTGAAGCTCTACCCGGGCAAGACCATCGGCGTGGTGGGCGAGTCCGGTTCGGGCAAGTCCACCCTCGCCAAGGTCCTGGTGGGCCTGGAGCGGCCGACCTCGGGCTCGGTGAAGGTGCTGGGCAAGGAGATCGGCAACCTCAAGGACCGCCACATCCGACCGGTCAGGCGCGACATCCAGTTGGTGTTCCAGGACCCGTACACCTCCCTGAACCCGCGCATGACCGTCGGCGACATCGTCGCCGAACCGTTCGCGATCCACCAGGACGTGGTACCGAAGAACCAGGTGGGATCCGAAGTGAAGGAGCTGCTGGACCTGGTGGGGTTGAGCCCCGACCACGTCAACCGCTACCCGCACCAGTTCTCGGGCGGGCAGCGGCAGCGCATCGGCATCGCCCGCGCTCTGGCGCTGCGGCCGAAGGTGCTGGTGTGCGACGAGCCGGTGAGCGCGCTGGACGTGTCGATCCAGGGGCAGGTGATCAACCTGCTGGAGCGGCTGCAGGACGAGCTGGGGCTGGCGTACGTGTTCATCGCCCACGACCTGTCAGTGGTGCGCCACATCGCCGACGAGGTGGCGGTGATGTACCTGGGCAAGGTCGTCGAGCACGGGACCGGCGCCGAGATCTACGACCACCCGCGGCACCCTTACACGCAGGCGCTGCTGTCGGCGGTGCCGGTGCCGGACCCCTCACTGCGGGGGCACCGCGAGGAGATCATCCTGCAGGGCGACGTGCCCTCGCCGATCGACCCTCCGTCGGGCTGCCGCTTCCGCACCAGGTGCTGGAAGGCGACCGAGCGGTGCGCCGAGGAGGTGCCGAGCCTTGACGTGGGGAACCACGGCACCCACCCGACCGCCTGCTTCTACGCCGAGGAACGCGACGTGACCCACGCGGTCAAGTAACCGCGGAAGAAAGCCACAGCCGAGGCCGGTCGCGCAGTGACCGGCCCTGAGGTCATCCCACAACGGCGAGGACAAATTAGCACAAGCCAGACTGCTAATCGAACCATAAGGGACGCTGAATAATCGAGGTGAATTGAGACAGAAGAGCCATTCAGTCGATATAGCCAGGAACGATCTCGTCGACATTACCCGGCCAATAATTGTCTACCTGTTCCGCCTTATCCCAAAGAGCCGGTCCTTCTTGACCGTGCGTATAAATTTCCCTCGCCTCTTCCAATTTTCTGGTGCAGTCATTCGCTCCGTCGATAAGTTTTTCAGCAACTTCATCGCA
The DNA here is from genome assembly GCF_002798405.1 of Glycomyces xiaoerkulensis. Lineage (GTDB taxonomy): Bacteria > Actinomycetota > Actinomycetes > Mycobacteriales > Micromonosporaceae > Glycomyces > Glycomyces xiaoerkulensis. Next base: position 387,262 of record NZ_PGGV01000029.1, read on the forward strand.
TGCCTCGCCATCTGGTACCTCTTTGCTACCCGCAAACTCGATTATTAGTTTGCCGACGGTCCCGGTGATCGGTGACTTCACGTCTCCATCTGTCGTTACCGTGATTGTCGTGTCAACTGCGTTGATTCCTCTGCTGAGGCCTGGAATCGGAATTTCTCCCAGAATCGTCGATCCGGTATACCGCGCCGCAGACTCTGCTCCAGCCGACGGTTCCGGATGGAGCTTAGCCTGCATTTCATTCCAGGCTGTTGCGATATGATTGTACCCCGCGATCATAACCGTGGCCTGCGCAGTTCCCTCGGCCGCTGCCGCTCCCCAGAGATGTGACGTAATTAGTTTGATCTCCGACACTGCATCCTCGATGCGAAACCCGAACTTCTCAAGTGCAACATCAGCGTCGTCTCCATCCCATTCGTCGAATAGATTCCGGATCTTTCGGCACTCGCTTTCGTAATGATCGTCATGGATCGCGACGGCAGCATCGTTCACACTCTCCAATTGTGAGATGAGTTCCTGCATCGCAGGAAGATCACACTGGTCCATGAATTCGTTGTACGCTTCTACGATTCCACCGAATTTATCGTCCATTTTAGTATTGACGGCTTCGTCAATGTCATCATCATCCGACCCATCCGTCCCTTGCCAACTTTGCTGAAAGCTCTCGCCATTGTGGTATTCTTCCGCAACGCTGTTTGGTACCTCTTTCGGCATGAAGAGTTCCAATTTATCGGACCATCGATAGAATCCACTAAGACTGATCTCTTCGTCGATATGGTGAGATTCTTTAACATACCCGCCCCCCATCTCTATGAGCTTCCGGGCTGACCACCATGATCGTAGCTCCTCGTTGTGGGTTCTGAAAACATAATCGCGATAGCGTTGGTACGCTTCTTCTCGGCGATAGCCTTCCAACATTATGGGCTCAAGTTTCTCGAGATTTTCGAGTATGTCATCCTTCTTTGGAGCTGAGTCCAGTTCTCCATCATTGAGTTCACGCTCATCAATTGATTCGTAGCGATCGTCGTCATTCAACCAATCAGTAAAGTCGTCCCACTTATCTGAAGTCCATTCTGTGATGTCATCCCAGAGTCCCATGGTTCCTCCCTCTCAATAGAACGAATTGGATTCAGCCGTTGAGTTCATTCAGATAATGGTTCTCCAGATCTTGATCGAAGACGCTATCTAGGTCGAGGATGTTGTCCTCTTCATCAGCATCATACGAATCGGCTATAGTGGCGAACGTCTCACCCATTGCATTGAGCGTTTCGGGACTCTCCTCAGTGACAGTTACAAACCGATCCCACAGAGTAGTAAAGGCTTCAGAAGCCGGGTTGGGTATAATGCTTTTATTTCTGAATGTTTCGTCGACCAGTGAGTCTGCTTCCGCAGTCCTATTTTTCAAGGTTTCGTAGCTGGCCGCTACCGCCGGGATGGTATCTGTTCCTATTTCACGAATATCTTCTGGGGTATATTGGCGTCCCATTAGGTAAATCAACCTCCATTATTCTAAGGATTGATCTCGAGTTCCGATAACTGTATCGAAACGGTTATTTCTCTTACAGTACGATGCAAGGTCACCAGAATTGCATCAAGAACGCACCAGTGCCCAGCATTGCGCGAGGAGACCGCGATACCAGGGCTTCTCCAAGATACATAGGAGTGTTAACGTGGCGCTTGATGAGGGACGTAACTGAAGCAACGGGATCTTCGTTGACAGGGGTGTTCAAGCGCCCGCCAGTTGAAGCATCCCGTTGCGATACAAGCGTCTCACGCACCATGTATCAATGTCGGTCTTCGCCTCGTGTGACGCCAAGCTTCCCTACTCGCGTTCGCCACACGGGCGTCGGCACTCGCTTTTTAGAGTGGTCGCGACCCTTGCCGGACGCCAGGCGCCGGACGATCTCGGCAATCCACCAGCGGGCGACCGACGCCCCGCACCTCACGTTGGAGGCGCTGGGGCGCGGAAAGATCGGCGTGGTTTACTTCCCGTCCTCGCACGATACGCTGTGCCGGGCGATCGGTGCGGTCTCTCCGCTGAGCCTGGCCGAGTTGGCCGCGAAATACGACAACGGCTGCGATGAGCCCGCCGACCTTTAGCACTGGGCGCTGGACGGCAAGCGGCTGCGCGGCTCGCGCCCCGGCCATCAGAAGATCCTGCTGGTTGCAGTTGGCGCCGGGCGTCAGGTCATCGGCCGGGTGCGGGCCGACGACGGCGAGGGAGATCAGGGCCGGGCGCCCTCTGAGCCGTCGCCGACCCACAGGCCCAGCACGTCCCGCTCGCCGTCCAGGCTGATACCCACCGCGACATAGACCGGCCGGGAGGCCACCGCGCCGTCGCGGGTCCCCCGTAGATGCAGTCGATCATCACCACCGCGTACACCCGGTCCAGCGGACGGCTACGCCACTGGTCGAGCTCGGCGGCGACCGAGTCGGTGACCTTGCTGACCGTCTCCCGTGAGACCTCAGCGCCGTGGATCTCGGCCAGGTGGGCCCGGATATCACCGGTCGTCAGCCCCCCGCGTACAGGCTGAGCACGGCCTCGTCGAACCCGCCGACCCGGCGGTCGTGCCCCGGGACGATCGCCGGATCGAACCGGCCGGCCCAGTCCCGGGGGATGTCCGGCTCGACCGGCCCCACGCCGGTCTGCACGGTCTCCTTCGAGGTGCCGTTGCGGTGGTTGCCCTCCCCGGCCTCAGCCGCACCGGCGCGGTCGCCCTTGACGTAGCCGAGGTGCTCGGTCATCTCGGCCTCAAGTGCGGTCTGGATGACGTTCTTGGTCACCGCCGCCAGCAGCCCGTCCGGACCGGTCAGCTCCAAGCCCTCGGTCCAGGCCCGCTCGACCAGTTCGTCAGCGATCCGCACCTCCAGGCCACCGGCGCTGTTGGAGGTCTCGTTCTCGATCGTGTTGTCGTTCAAAGCAATCCATTCCCGGCTGAAGCAGCAGACTACTTCAACCTTCCTGGACCACCTTGACACCCAAAATATCTGCCAGACCCCCGGATCTCCGGGCAGCGGTGAGGGCCGATTCGGATCGGTGGCGCCATAGGCGATCGGGCATCGACTCGTAGAGGGTCACGGCCTTCTGACCTTCCTCGATCGCTTCGGCTTGGTGGCCAGCTTGGGTGTGGATCTTGCAGAGCACCAGTGCGCGCCGAGCCTCCTCGGTCGGACGGAGGCGCCCCTCGTCGTTCTGGAATGTCTTCCGAAGATGGGTCATCGCCTCGTCGGACCTGCCGCTTTCGGCCAAGGTCTCGGCGAGGAAGATTCGGACTCGTCGCGCCATACCCGTGCGCTGTGTGGCTTCGGCATCGGCGAGCGCCTGCTCCAACAGGGTCAGGGACTGAGAGTATCGGCCGCGCATCCGGAGCATTTCTCCGCGCATCCTCGCCGCCAGGATTTTGAAACGGACGGCGTTCTCCTCGTTTGCGAATCGCTCCACTTCGTCCAATGTCGCTTCGACCGCCTCCCAGTGGCAAAGGTCGAGGTCCAGGAGCGCCGCCGTGAGGCGGCAGTCCATGACGTCCACGCGGTTGCCAGCGGCTTCGGCGATTTCGATCGCTTCATTGACCAGTGCTTCGGCGCGTCCGTGGTTGCCCATGGCGCGTGCCAGGTGCGCCACGCATCCCAGGTCGCCGCCCAGCCGAGCCGCGTTGACCGTGCGGCCGATCGCCACCGCCTTCTCGCCGAACTCCATCGCTTCCCGGTACCGGCCGAATCCGTACAGCGCCACGGCCATGTCGCCGTATGCGGCAGCGGCTTCGGTGTCCGAGACCTTCTCGGCCGCCGCGGCTGCGAGCCGCGCATGGTGCAACGCGTCGGTGTACTCTCCGGCCGACCACAGGACCTGGAATCGAGTCGAGTGCAGCTCGTAACGCATCGATGCGGCTTCGACTTCGGCTTCGGCCGGCAGAGCCGCCTCGACCTCGTTTCGGACGCATTTGGTGCTGAACGCCAAGGGCGCGAACATCGACAGCGGCCTGGCCAGCCGCACCGCCCGGCGGTGCCCGGCCCACCGGCGCACCGCCGCGAGCACGTTGTCGAACTCGAGTGCCTTCATCGTCCCGGTCCTCGAGTAGTACCAGTCGGTGTACCGGTCGTGGACCGACTCCTGCACCTCCTGCTTCAGCTCGCCCCGCGCAAGTTCATCCACGTAGGTCTTCACCAGATCGTGGAAGCGGCTTCGCCCTGCGCCGTCCGGCTCCAGCAGCGAGGCGTTCTCGACGCGTCGGATGGTGCTCACCGCACCGCGCAGGTCGGTGTCGGCGATTTCCGCGGCGAGTTCGTGCGGGAAGCCGCTGCCCGGCAGGAGACCGAGCTTCATCAGGAAGTTCAATGTCATCGCGTCGAGCCGCCGCAGCGAGCCGTCGAACGCCGACCGCACCGCCGCCAAGGGATCGTCCTCGATCTCCAGCGCCGACAAACGGTCGGCCCCCAGCTCTTCGCACAGGTCCGCGATGCCGACTCCCTCAGCGTCGAGCAGCCGCGAGGTGGCTATCCGCAGTGCCAGCGGGAGATGTCCGCACTGCTCGCACATCTGCTCGGCCGCTTCCGGCTCGGCCGCGACGCACTCGGTTCCGAGCATCGCGCCCAGCAAGTCCAAAGACTCGGTCGTCGTCAACGGTTCGAGTCGGAGCAGGGCCGCGTCCTCGCGGACGGTGAGACCGGAAAGTCGGTTCCTGCTCGTCACCAGGGTCGCGCTCCCGCCGGCGCCGGGTAGCAGCGGCCGCACCTGTGCCGCGTCCGCGGCGTTGTCGAGGACCACGAGCAGTCGCCGGTCAGCGGTCATCGACCGGTACATCGCCACCGCCTCGTCGATCGAGTCCGGAACGGCCGTAACCGACAGCGACCGCAGCACGTGCGTCAGCGCACGCCCCGGCGGCATTGGGGCCGACGCGTCGGCCCCGCGGAGGTCGACGTACAGGTGCCCGTCGGGGAAGCGTTCTCGCTCCCGATGCGCCCACTCCAGGGCCAGAGCGGTCTTGCCCGAACCGGCCAGTCCGGTGATCGCGACCAGGTGCCGTGAAGCGGGTTCGGACATGATTTCGGTCAATCGTCGAAGTTCACCGTCGCGGCCGGTGAACGTCCGCGGGGCGCTCGGCAGTTGGGCCGGTCGAGGGGCCGTATCCCGATGCGGCGCTTCAGGTCTCTGCGGCGCCTCCTGGAGCCGCACCTCGTCGCGCAGGATCGCTGTGTGGAGTTCGCGGATCTCGTGGGGCGGGTCGATGCCGAGGTCGTCGGCGAGCCGCTCCTGGAACCGCTGGTAGGCGTCCAGCGCATCGGGGGTCCGGCCGAGGCGGTAGAGCGCGGTCATGAGCTGCCCGACGATCCTGGACCGGTGCGGGTGGTCGGCGCACAGCCGCTGCAGTTCGTTGACGACCCGTTCGTAGTCGCGCTCTACCCGTGTCTCCAGGTCGATGAGGTCCTCGATGGCGACGAGCCTGGCTTCATCGAGGGAGTGGGCCGCAGATTCGAAGTACTGGCCGGTCAGGTCGGCCAGCGCCTGCCCGCGCCAGAGGGCGAGCCCGTCGCGGAGGTATGCGAGCGCAGTCGCGAGTTCGCCGTTGGCGCGGGCGTCTTTGGCTAGCGCGACCGACTCCTTGAACCGTTCGGCGTCGCATTGGTCGGTGTCGACGTTGATCGTGTAGCTGCCGGCGGTGTGCGTCAGCAGGTTCCCGCAGTCGAGTCGCCTTCGGATCAGGGCGGCGGTGTTCTGGATCTGCCTGCGGGCCGTCTGCGGCGGGTCGTCGGGCCACAGTGCGTCGACCAGGGTGGAGGTGCTGACGGCCCATCCGGGTTGCAAGAGCAGTGCGGCCAGCATCCGGGTCGGCGCCTGTCGCGGAAAACGTACGGGCTCGCCGTCGCGGAGGATCTCCACGGGGCCGAGGAGGCGGAATTCGAGCATGGCCGTCCCCTTTGGGTCGGTGCCGACACCGTGGTCGAAGTGCTGTTCGGCCCGGTACCGGCGGGTCGATTGCCACCGCTCGTAGGCGGTTCGCGTGCTGTCGTCCTCTATAGGCGCGTTTGCGGACCTTGCACGTTGCGATTAGTGGTGAAGACCACATGATGGCGATCCCAGTCAAACGTATCCGTGCTGGACCGTTGCCGCAATTCCAGGCGGAGCCGCATTGGCGGCCACGCCCTACCGTGGAAGACCATCCCTGATGGAGCACTTGTCCCGATTGGTCCCCTGCCTTGGAGCCCTCTATGTCGACGCCGTTGCTGATCGCCCACTACGTCGTCTCCGCCGCGGTCCCGGTGCTGGTTCTGGTGCTGATCCTCTGCTCCAGGCGGTTCCCGAGTGCGGAGGCCGCGGAGGAGGCGATCCGTGCGACCGGGGAGCTCGGACTCCGGCACTTTGCGGCGATCTCCGGTGGTCCGATTCGGGCGATCGACGCGCGCATCGTCGCGCTGCTCGAGAAGGGACTGCTCACCTTCGCCGAACAGCGCCGGTTCGGCCGCGAGCCCAAGCTCGTCCTCGTGATCGCCGAGGGCGTCGATCTCGACTCGCCGGACTTCGACGAATCCGATCGCAGGATCTTGCGCCTCCTCGCCGAGCACCCGGGCGACCTGCGGGACGCCAGGAAGCGGATCGGGACCGAAGGGCACCTGCCCGAGGCGACCTGGCTCCTGCGACACCGGCTGGTGTCGACACGGGCCGGCCAGCGCGCCTTGATCATGCTCGGCACGCCGGTGCCCTCGGCGTTGACCGCATACCTGGCCTACAACATTTCGAAGGCCCGGCTGGACCCGTCGGAGCACTGGAGGTTCTCCGTCGATTGGGGAGCGCAGATGTTCCACCTTCCCGCGCTCTCGATCGTCGCGGCGTTCATCCTGATGAAGATCCTCTCCATGATGGTCCTCCATAACGGCCGGACCTCGAAGGGAACGGCCGTATACAAGCTGCTGATGCCGCGTTTCGCGGGCTACCGGTCGCAGAACGCGCGGGTCGCCTGGTGGGGCCTGTCGGCGATGAGCGACCACGAACTGCTCCGCAGACTGAAGGCCGACGGGATCAGAGACTCGAAATGGGTCAAGCTACATCGGACCCGAGGCGGACCGGTCGCCGGTGCCTCGGGTGCTGGCGGCTTCAGCGTCTCGATCGACGTCGGAATGGACGGCGGCGGAGGCGGCGGTGGCTTCTCCGGCGGAGGCGACGGCGGCGGTGGTGGCGGCGGTGGGGGAGGCCCGTAGTCGGGCCAGCGGGCCGATCGCGCGCCTCCGGCGGCCGTGGCACCGTGTGTCGCATATCCGACCAATGTCGACCCATCCAGGTGCCGTGTTGTCCGCCTTGCCTCGGTAAACGCCGATGAGACCCGGGCTAGCCTCTCGGACTGATGACACAAAGGACTTGAGTTGATCTTCATGTAGCTATAGCGTTACTCATTGTTCAGGTCACCATGCCTGCAGTCGGGCCCGACTCTCGTAGAACCACCTCTCTTCAACGCACGAGCAGATCGGACGCAATACATGAAGAGTCCCATCGCGAAGCGCGTGTTCATCGCGCTCGTGGCCCCCGGACTGCTGCTGGCTTCGCCGGCCGCGGTCAATGCCCAAGAAGAAGATCCGCCCCCGGAAGACGGCTACCAGAGCCCCGAGGAGAGCCTCGAAGACGACCTCCGCATCACCGCCGAAGCCCGCGGCTGGAGCTTCGAGGAGGCCGAAGCCCAGTACCGCGTCGCCGAGGCGATCGGCGAGATCGCCGACGAGATCGCCCCGGAACGCCTCGACGTGTTCGTCGGCACCGCCCTGTCCGAGAAGTCCGGCGGCCCGCCGACGCTCTACATCAAAGGCGAGGCCGACGACTACATCTGGCGCGTGATCGAGGAAAGCGGCCTCGACGTGATCGTCGCCGAGCACCAGCCGTTCTCGTTCCTCGAACTCGAAGAGCGCAACCAGCGGCTCAACCAAGAGCTGATCGAACTCGGCTACGAGGACCTGTCCAGCGGCTTCGACATCACCGACGGCCGGATCGCCACCGAACTCGCCGCCCAGCCCGACCTGCCCACCGACCCCGACGAGATCCGCGAGCGGCTCTCCGAGGAGTTCCACAAGGGCGTCGACCTCGAGGTCGTCGACCGGCTCGGCAACCGTACCGAGCACGCCTACGGCGGCTCCGCGGTCTACGACGACGGGAACTTCGAATGCACCAGCGGCTGGACCGTCATCAGCCCCGAGGGCGTCACCGGCGTGACCACCGCCGGGCACTGCACCGGCATCAACCAGCTCTACCAGCCCAACTGGGGCTTCAACGATCTGCGCTTCCAGCGCCAGCACCGCGGCTACTGGGGCGACGTCGAGTGGCACATCGCCCCGTACCACGTCGAACCGGCGGAGTTCTACGCTCACCCCAACTACCGGCGCGACACCCTGTCGGTGGAACCGTGGTGGGGATTCTCCGTCGGCGAGTCGATCTGCATCTTCGGCCGCTCCACCGGCTCCCGCCAGTGCTCGCTCGACGTGCAGAACCCCTGGTGGTCGTGCACGCTCGGCGGCTACTACACCCAGAGCCTGGTCCGAATGGACGGTGACGTCACCATCGGCGGCGACTCCGGTGGCGGCTGGTCGTGGAACAACCGCGCCTACGGATCGCACGTAGGCGACTGCAGTTGGCAGAACGTCTTCTCCAGAGCCGACGACTTCGACGAGGCGATCGGCGTGACCGTACGCACCAAGTAGCCCCATCGCATGTGGCTGCGGCCCTGCGGGAGCGCAGGGCCGCAGCCCTTTCGCCGCGCGAGTCTCCTACTCGCGGCCCGCGTAGCCTCGTCATGTGGATCCGAAGAGCCTCAGCGACGCCGCGCTGGCGGTCGCTGCAGTGAACGCGGGAGCCGAGGTAGTGGGCGAGATGTTCGCCGGCCCGCTGGAGCGCTTCGAGAAGTCGCCCGGGGATTTCGCCACCGACGCCGACCTCAAGGCCGAGCAGGCGATCCTCGATATCCTCCGCGCCGCCCGCCCGGACGATGCGGTGACGGGGGAGGAGAGCGGTCGGACCGGAGCGGGCGGCACCGACCGGAGGTGGCTGGTCGACCCGTTGTGCGGGACGGTCAACTACGCGGCCGGGCACCTGCTGGCCGCTGTGAATGTGGCCCTGCGGGACGGGGCGGGCATCGCCGCGGCGGCCTCGGCCGACCCGGCGACCGGCGAGGTGTTCTGGACCGATGGCGAACGGGCCTTCGCGCGGCGTGACTCCGGCGACGAGACGCTGCGTCCCGCGTCTTGGACCGGCCTGGTGGACGTCAACCTCGATGTCCGGTACACCACCGTGCCCGGATTCACCGGTACCGGACTCCTCGCCGATCCGGCGTTCGCCGAGCGGTTCGGACCCCGCGTGGTCTCCTCCACGCTGGCGGTCGCGTGGGTGGCGGCCGGGCGTCGGGCGGCCTATGTGACCGACGGGCCGATGCGGGACAACGTGCATTTCTCCAGCGGCATCGCCCTCTGCCGGGCGGCCGGATGCGTCGTGACCGACCTGCGTGGTGAACCGGTCGGCTCGGGCGAGACCGGACTGATAGCCGCCGCCGACCGCGAGACCCACGAAGCGCTGATGGCGATCGTCCGGCGCACGGAGCGTTCGTTACATGTTGCACCCGAACTCGGCGTCCGCCGTACCCGTTCACCGCCGAGGCACTGTCACCGGTCGGCGGCCCGCCGAGCCCTGTGTGCTCGGACCTTGTGCCGGTTGCCGCACCGTTCCATCGAGCACCATCGTCGTGCGCCGGGACGGGAGGAGTCGACGAATACCAGCGGGCAGTTTTCGCCCGCGCATTCGCGGATGCGCTCGGCGAGCGGCCCCGAGAGCAGTTCGATCATTTCCCGCGCCAGCGTCGACAGCGCCTGCGCCGCCTGCACCGGCGGTGCCCACTTAGCGGTGGTGCCAGCGGCGGCGAGCTCTGGGGCAAGCGGCGCGGCGGCGGCGACCCGGTTGATGCACATGACCGCCGCCTCGGGGAGGGCGCGGCCCGCGGCGCGTGCGTGTGCGGTGTCCCAGATCGCCTGGCGGAGCGTCTTGGCGGTAGCCAGCTCGTCGAACGTGACGGGGACTGTCGTCACCACCGACAGTGGGGGCTGCGCCAGCCATTCGCCCAGGTCGACCGGCTCGTGGAGGGTCTCGAACACCGCGTACCGGCCTTCACCTCCGGTGTGGGCGAAGTCCAGGCACGCCGCACCGGCATCGAACCAGAACGATCCTCCTTTGGGATCGTGCAGCCGCTGTCCGGTCGCATTCCGTCGCATGAAACCAGTATATTAGGTTTCACAAGAAGGAACCCCTATAACCGGTTACACTGATCGAGGAGGCGAATCGTGCAGATGCGGCACATCAATCCGGAGGGACTTCAGCGCAGCCCGGCGTTCAGCCAGGCCGTCGTGGTCGAAGAACCGACGAAGACGATCTACATCGGCGGGCAGAACGGCGTCGACGCCGACGGCAAGGTCGTCGGTCCCACGGTCGGGGAGCAGAGTAGGCAGGCGTTCCGCAACCTCGCGACGATCCTCGAAAGCGAGGGAGCGAGCCTGGCGAATATCGTGCACTGGAGAATTGCCACGGTCGAGGGCGAGTCGTTCGACGAGGGCGTGGCCGCCTTCCAGGAGGTGTGGAATCGGGCCGACCCACCGCCGGCGATCACGGTCCACGTCGTCTCGGCCCTGGCTCCCGGAGCCCTGGTCGAGATCGACGCGGTGGCCGTGGTCTGAGCACGCGGAGGTCAGAACGGCAGGAAATCGTCCGGCAAGACATGCCACCGCTCGGCTGCAGAGTCGGTCGCCTTGGGGCCGTACGGGAGGTCGCCTTAGCCGGCGGCGTTGATCAGGGCGGCGAAGTCGTCGGCGGAGAGGTCGAAGACGGGGGAAGCTGAGTCCAGCTTCGAGTCGCGCAGGTGGAAGCCGTCGTCGGAGCACGGGGCGACCTCGACGCAGTTGGTGTCGTTCCCGCCGCCGCTGCGGGTGCTCTTGCGCCAGGCCCGACGGATCTCGACGCAGCTCGTGTCGTTGCCACCCCCGCTGCGGGTGCTCTTGCGCCACGCGGTCACGTCAGTAGTCATTGCGGTACTCCTCATATCGGATCGCTCTGGGCCACCTCTTCTGGCGGAACTCATCGTACTTCGCGATCCTGGAGGGGTTCGGAATGAGCCAACTCGAATCGTGGATCTCGGTGTAGACGAACGGCGGACCTGCGGAGCTGCTGGAGCCCTCCCCGTAGATCTCAAAGTTCCCCTGCCTGCTTGCCCAGGGATCGGTCAGCACCTTGATCTCCCAGCCGGGTCGACGGTCGCAGACGTCGAGGAAGTCCAGTTGCTCGTGCTGGATCTCCTCGGGCTCCCTCTTGAGAAGCTGGAAGGCCGCCTCTCCGATGAGGAACTGGATCTTCAGTTGGTCCTGCCGGTCCTCCAGCACTCGACGCCGCTCTGTTTTGAAGCGCCACCCGCCTTCGAAGTAGTCATCCGAGGAGATGAGCTCGGACTTGCGGACGACCGAGAAGTGGAAGCCCTGCGTCTGGAGCGGACCGGGGATCAGGACCGAGTCCCACTTGAAGATGTCGCCGTAGTGCGCCTCTCCCAGCGAGAGGTACATGGCGTTGAACCGCATGTCGGCCTCGATCGGGATCGGCTCGCCCTTGTGCCGCGCCCTGGCGACCTTCTTCATGTAGCCCCTGAGTTCGGAGCTCATGCCGGTCGCCTCGGCGAGGGCGTCGATGCAGGAGTGCGGGACGTCGGTCTTGCCCAGCTCCCAGCCGCGGATGGTGTCGTCGGAGCGTCCGATGGCGTCGCCCAAGTCCCTCTGGGAGAGTCCGGCGCTATTCCGAGCCTTCCTCAGCATCCTCCGGAGAAAGAACCGACCCATGTCCGGTCTCCGCATGATCGCCTCCCGCATCGTTGCGCGTTGGATTTCGGTCTCTCACTATGACACAGTCCAATTGCCTGGTAATCAACTGGAAAGTCGGTGGGGGAGAAAGCGACCGTGAATATTTCGAGGTGGAATCCTCCTGGTTCGAAGTTGGGGTAGCGGCCTTGCGTTTCCATTTCTCTTGTTGCCGTGCAACGGAAGATGCGTCTATGTTGAAGTCAGTCGCGAGCACGCCAGAGGTTCGCGACCGGTGGGGATGCGCCCGGGAGCCAGCGACCTCCCGATCCACAAGCGGCTCCCGGGCGCTCTGACGATCGGATATCAGACATTCCGAAATGGATTCACGAATGTGCGGTCTGAGTGCGTCGACTCCCCCCATCGGAAGGGATGAACACTCGGGCGCGGCGGTCGGTCGTTGCTAGCCGTCCCCTGGCCTCACAATGGCCGCCGCGCCCGACCACCGGGTGAGGAATCGGCGGGGTCGATCGGTCCACGGGACCGACCGGCCCCGCCGACTCGGATCAGGAAATCGGTGCGGCGGCGGAGGACTGGGCCGAATGGACGGCCCCGGCGACGTCGGTGGCGAGGCTGTCGCGCCCGGCGGGGCCGAACAGGTCGTCTTCCAGGAAGACGACCTCGCTCAGGCGGCCGTTCCGGTCGACGCCGACTCGGCAGGCACCCGAGTCGGACTTGACCTGGATCTCGGTGCGCTCCAGCACCGCCGGCGCTTGCGGATCGGTGATGCCGAAGCGCCGGTTGGTCGCCTCGCGGCCCGCGGCCCGCTCCCGCTCGGCCACGTTCCAGGCGCACATGATCGCCTCAGCCACGCCACGGCCGTCCTTCCGCTCGATTCCCGCGTGGAGCTCGAGGCCCCGCAGATCGCCTGCGAAGTCGAGCGCGACCGACGCATGGCGGTCGGGGTCGGAGCCGGTGAACTCGCTTTCGGCGATCTCGGAGCGCATCTCGAGGTACCGGCGGTCCAGCTCCGCCAGTTCGTCGCTGAGGACCTCTTCACCGGTGGCGGCCTCGCCTTCGAACTCGGGGATGGTCTCCGGTTCCGGCTCGGCCTCGGGTTCGGGTTCGGCTGGGGCGCTTGGGCGCTGCGGAGCCTCGGGCCGGGGCGGCTCGATGAGGCCGATGATCGTGGCCGACTCCGCCACGATCTGCTCCGCATTGGCCTTGGCCTGCGGGTACAGCTTGGCGAGTTCGCGGATCACCAGGTGCTGCGCCGTCCGGAGCTGCTGCTGGTTCATCCCCGACCGCCGGTCCGCGTTCTCCAGGACCGTCCGCAGGACCCGCTTGACCCCGCCGCCGTAATCCGGATGGCGGGCGGCGATGCGCCTGATGAGCCGGTCGACGTCGTCCTTGATGAACTCGCCGCCGAAATGATGGGAGACCATCACCGAGAACACCGTGTTCACCAGCCCGTAGTAGGCGGCATGCTGCTCGGCCGGAAGATCCCGGTAGGCGGTGCGGTCGGCTCGGCTGCCGGTCCGGATGTACGAGGCGAGCGAGCTGGCACCGGGAACTGCGTCGGTCATGTGCATCCACCTGGTCTCGACTTCTGTGCGGCACGGTCAACCCGGAGGCGGGTCCGGCCATGCTACTCAGCGGCGTCCACCGGGAGCGCCGATGACCTCGGCCGCGACCGGCTCGCCTCGACACCCCCAGCGCCCCGTCCGGGATCGGTCACCCCCGGTGAAGGACCGGGCGACTCCGTCCACCGCCACCGCGCCGTCTCCGATAGGCTTCGCCGGAGGCGGGATCGGGCGGCAGGCCATCCGCCCGGCCTCAGACCTCGGAAGGAGCGCCATGTTCACCGCCACCGTCGTGCTCACCGTGATCCTCGCGCTGCTGATGGGCAACTCCGGCATCGGCAAGTTCCGCCGGCAGGCCCTGATGATGGACACCCTCGAAGAGGTCGGCGCCGCCCGGATAGCCGACCCGCTCGGGATACTCGAGATCGCGGGCGCGATCGGCCTGCTCGCGGGCCTGTTCTGGTGGCCGATCGGCGTAGCCGCCGCCATCGGCAGCGCGCTCTACTTCATCGGGGCGGTCATTGCCCACCTGCGAGTCGGCCACCGCCAGGGCACCCCGCTGCCGACGCTCCTGGCGCTGGCCGCGATCGCGATCCTCGTGCTGCGGCTCCTCACCGCCTGAGTTAAATGCTGTTCATGTACTGCTCGGCGGTGGTGTTGCCGGCCTGGAACGTCGTCATCGCCTCGGTGAGCCGCTCGATGGCCTCCTGCCACTGGCCGACCGCCTCCCCGGGCATGGAGCTGGACGTGTCCTGAGTCGTCGAACTCATCGACTCGATGGCGCTCTCGCCCTGGGTCTGCGCGTTCGTCACCGAGGCGATCGCCTCGTTCGCCTGCTCCATCGCCGCCTGAATCTGGGCCTTGATCTCCGCTGTAGTCGCCATCGCCACCGGTCTCCTTCTCGCTCGCGGGTTCGTGTTCACCACCGGCACGGGCCGCCGCAGAATCGTGCCGCCTCATACGCCGACTCTCACGGTACCGGACCACGGCGATTCGCAGCGTCCGCGACCCGGACGAATTCCCTTGCCCGGCAGCAAGATCAACCCCATAGAGAAGCAGGGGCGCCGGGCTCGGAACCAGTGGGAAATCCCGAGCCCGGCGCGTCTATGAGGCGATACGCCGAATGTCCGCGACGATGCCCGGCAGCACGTCCAGGAAGCGTTCGACCTCGTCCTCGGTGGTCTCGCGGTGCAGGGAGATCCGCACGTTGCCGTGGCTGAGCACGCCCATCGCCTGCAGCACGTGCGAGGGCCGCAGCCTGGTGGAGGCGCACGCCGAACCCGAGGAGACCGCGAAACCGGCCTTGTTCAGCTCGCCGAGCAGGACCTCGCCGTCGACGCCCAGGCAGGAGAAGGTGACGATGTGGGGGAGCCGGTCGTCCGGGTCGCCGGGCAGCTCGACCTCGGGGATCGAGGCGGCGATCTCCCGCCGCAGGTGGTCGGTCAGGTCCCGCATCCGCTTGGACAGCTCGTCGCGCTCGGCCGCCACCGCCCGCAGCGCCGCCGCCGCCGCGACCGCGGCCGGCACGTCGACCTCCCCGATCGCCTCCTGCAGCGAGGAGTCCTCACCGGGGAACGGGTTCCGCCAGCGCGTGCCCTTCCGGACCACCAGGACCCCGCAGCCCGACAGCCCGCCCCACTTCTTGGCGCTGGCGGCCAGGACCGACCATCCGGCCGGGGCCGGTTCCCACGGCAGGCTCGCGGCCGCGTCGCACACCAGCGGCACGCCCTCGGCGTTCGCGGCGATCTCGGTGATCGGCTGTCGGGTTCCGACCTCGTGGTTGGCGCTCTGCACGGCCAGCACGGCCGCGTCCTCGACGCCGGCGAGCGGGTCGGGATCGACCCGTCCGAGCCGGTCCACCGGGAGCTCGACCGAGGTGCCGCCGGAGCGTTCATGCCATTGGGCCGCGTGCAGGACCGACGAGTGCTCGACGGCGCCGTGGGCCAGTGCGCCCGGTTCGCTCCGGGCGGTGATCACGCCGAGTATCCCCGCGTGCACGGCCTGCGTCCCACTGGATGTGAAAGTGACCTCATCCGGCGCCGCGCCGAGGGCGTCGGCGACCGACCGGCGGGCGGCCTCCAGGAGCATATGCGAGCGTCGGCCCAATGTGTACAGTCGTCCCGGTCCGGCCCATCCCTCCGACAAAGCCGCAGCATAGGCGTCCTGGGCGGCGGGGTGCGGCGGCTGAGCGGTCGCACCGTCGAAGTACGTCTGCGTCACCTGTCAAATGTAGAAGACGCCGGGCACCGGTCCCAACCCCTTGCGACCGGCAATCCGGGCCGGGCAGTAGGCTCTGAGCCGTTAGATCTGCGTGCCGCCGCCTGCCCAGGCGGCGACTCGGCAGCCAAGCAGTGAGAAAGGCATGAGACAGGTGGTCGGAAAACCGTCCCGGGAATCTCGCGGCCGAACCCGCCGCGCCATAGGTCTCACCGGCATCGCCGCGCTGCTCCCCGTGGTACTCGCAGGGTGCAGTTATGAGGACGCCTTCTACTTCGGGTGGCCTCGTCTGCGGCCCACCGACCAGTCCGAACTGATGTTCGACCTCTGGATCGGCGCCACGATCGCCGCGCTCGCGGTCGGCGTCATCGTCTGGGGCCTCACTTTCTGGTGCGTCGCCGCCTACAAGAAGCGCGACCAGAAGCTGCCCGAGCAGGAGCGCATGGAGGAGGAAGACCTCCCGCGCCAGACGAAGTACAACCTGCCCGCCGAGCTCACCTTCACCGGCCTCCCGGTCATCATGGTCCTCGTCCTCTTCTACTTCACGGTGATCGTGCAGGACGAGGTCACGGCGATGAGCGACGAGCCGACCTCCTGCACCAACGTGACCGCCTTCAAGTGGAACTGGCAGTTCACCTACGCCGACGAGGAGTGCGAGCCGATCACCGACGCCTCCGGCGAGCCGGTGACCGAGACCGGCAGCTCCGACTACGTCCCGATCGTCGTCGTGCCGAACCAGGAGGACGTCCGGTTCGAGGCCACCTCCGAGGACGTCATCCACTCCTTCTGGGTCCCGGACCTGCTGTTCAAGCGGGACGTGATCCCCGGCAGCGAGGCACAGACGCAGCGGTTCGAGGTCGACTTCAACTCCGAGGGGACCTTCGTCGGCCGCTGCGCCGAGCTGTGCGGCGCCTACCACGCGTTCATGAACTTCGAGATGCGCGTGGTCTCCCCGGACGACTACGAGACGTTCATCGACGCCCGCGCGGGCGGCTCGACCACCCCCGAGGCGCTCGAGGCGATCGGCCAGGACGGGTACGCGCAGACGACCGAGGTCTTCGACACCGACCCCAACTCGGGCGAAGCGAGCTAAGGAGAGCGCAGCATGAAGACCGAGAACCGCCTCTTCCTGATCGTCATGGTGGCGATGTTCGCCTTCGCCGCCGGCTACGGCTACTGGACCTACATCGACGAGAACCCGGCGCACGGCCACGTCGGGCAGATCGAATGGGTCGGCACCATCGCGCTGCTGATGTCCGGGCTGCTGACCGGGATGATCTGGGCGTTCTTCTGGATGATCTCGCGGCGCATCGACCCGCGGCCCGAGGACCGCCCGAACGGGGAGATCGCCGACGTCTCCGGTGAGGTCGGCTTCTTCAGCCCCGGCTCCTACTGGCCGCTGGGACTGGCCGCCACCGCGGTGCTCGCGGGCATCGGCGTGGTGTTCTGGCTGCCGTGGCTGATGGTCGCCGGCGGGATCACGGTGCTGCTGGCCACCGGCGGGCTGACCTTCGAGTACTACACCGGCACCCGCAAACTCGGGCCGGAGTAGCGGCAAGCTTGAGCGAAGGCCCGGCGCTCCTGCGCCGGGCCTTTCGTCATTCGGCCAGTGGTCCCATGCCGTAGTTGGACAGGAGCCGGGCGGTCGCGCGGGTCGTCTCGGGCAGCTCGGCGGCCGGATGCCAGGCGGCGTCCCACACCTCGTGGCCGTCGACGCTGATCTGCGTGGTCTGCGGGTCGCGGACCAGGTGGAAGACGTTGTCGACCCACCGGCCCTTGGTGTGCACCACCGCGCAGGGGTCGGCCGGGGCCAGCTCCTCGAGGTCGGCCTCGATGCCGGTCTCTTCGGCCAGTTCGCGCCGCGCTCCTTCGATAGGCTGCTCGCGCCGGTTCAGCAGTCCGGCCGGGAGCGTCCAGCGCCTTCCGGGCGGCTGGCGCAGCATCAGCAGGTGCTCCCGGGCCTGGTCCATGACCAGGACTACCGAGCCGAGGGTGTAGGTGGGGGTGACGATGCGGACGATGCGCCGCCGCATCGGGTGGGGGAGGCTGTAGAAGACCAGCCCGGCCGCTCTGCGGATCAGTGGGGCCCGGCGTCGCTGCACAGAGGGAGTCACCGGCACACCCTATCGGTCCACCGGGCCGCGTTTCCGGTCGTCCTCGACCGGTGCGTCGCCGGTGCTGCGGGTCCCAGATCGCGGCCTGCGGAAGCTGAGGGCGGTGAAGACCCCCGCCAGTTCTCGCAGGATCGCGGGGCGCTCGCTGGGCTCGCTGCCGCGGAGCGCAAGGACGGCGACGAGCGCCGCGACGACGGCCGGTATCGCCGTCGCCGCGAGGATCCAGAACCCGAGACTCAACGCGGCCATACTTCAGGGTAAAGCTCCGGCGCGTCGTGCAAGCTACCGTGCTAATGCACGTGCATATGCACGGATTGATTCACGGGCGCTCGGCCGGTAAGATGTTTCGCCGCCCATTCGCCTGCGCCGGAACGACTGTGGCTCCGGGGCCAGGGGTTCCGGCAGTGAAGCAAGCGTCCAAGGCGCCACTGCATTCGGTGAAGTCCCAGCGCGACCCTCACGGCCGCGTCCAAACGTCGCGACGACGTGTCGGATATCCGACGCTCTGGGTCCGCGCCCGAGGGCGGCAGTGCGCTGGTCGCATCCCACAGCGGTGCCGTCGAACCCGCGCCGGTGAGCTGGAGGAACCGCGGCCGTTGCCGGCAGGGCTCGTTCAGGTTCCCGATCGGTCGAGGTCGGGGCGTTCTGCGGTCATGAGCACATAGCCGGTCTCCGGCTGCGCACCGAACGCTTCGACGGTGTCGGCGGCGGCCGCCAGGCGGTCGGTCGCCTCCGCCGGGAAACCCTCGACGTTTCGCAGCGCTGCGGCGAGAACGTCGTAGGTGGGCCGAACGCCGCGGCCGATGTCGTCGCTCCCGATCACGCTCATGCCCGCGTCCTCTAGGTATCCGCGGAAGCACTGCATGTCGGGCACGCGCGAGAGCCCGAACGTCCGCTCAAGTGCCGTCGCCGTTGCGAGGACCCGGTCATGAAGTGGTCCACGCATGCAGATATCGGCGATGACGAGTCGGCCCCCCGGCCGCAGGACTCTGGCGATCTCGGCGACGGTCCCGGCGCGGTCGGCTTCGTAGAGGAGTGTGTCGACGGCGTATGCCCCGTCGAAGGTCCCATCGGGGAAGCAGAGCTGATCGACCGGACCGTGATGGAAGGTGACCTGTCCCTCCCGAGCGGCCGGCGTCCGGGCCGCCGTGAATTGGGCGAGGCTGGCCGTGACTCCGGCGACGCGGGCGCCGCCGGCCGCGGAGATGCGCCTCGCCGGTCTGCCGCTGCCGCACCCGATGTCGACTATCCGCGCTCCCCGAGTGGCGGCCAGGCGCCCGGCGACGAGGTCGGTCAGGCGGTCCGTGGCCGCACCTATGGGCTCGGAGCCGGCCGGTTCGATCCAGTAACCGAAGTGGGTGTTGCCTCCCAGCGCGCGCGTGACCAGCTCGGTGATCGGATCCCACAGGTCGCCCAGCTCGCTTCGGCGCGTCATGTCCGAGCCACCTCGGCCGACGGCGGTAGCACCGAACGGGCCTTGTTCAGAATGCCGTGGCAGAAGTCGCGGCCGGGGCAGTGCCGGGGAAGCGAGTCCACGAACCGCTCTCCCAGCGATAGCTGCCGCTGAGCGTACCGGCGCATGTCGGCTTCGGTCCACCCGTCCGGCCACAGATCCACGCCTCGCGCGAGGTCCTCCTCCCGGTCGCCGTAGACATTGAGCGCTTGGAGCGCACGGGCGTAACCGATACCGAGACTGCGATCCACCGGCGTGCCGTCGAACCACGTCCACAGATCGCACAGCAGCAGTACCACCGTCCCGATGACGGCGTAGGCATAGCGTTCGAAGTCGGCCTGGGTTCGGACCGGCCATCCGTCCGCCGCCCACGAGGCCATCCGCTCGGCCATCGTCGCGGCCGTCTCCTGGATCCGCGGCGCGATGTCCACCGGCGACAGCTCCATCCAGTCGCCGATCCTCAGACTGACATCAGGCAGTCGCCCCTCGCAACCGTGCAGGGGAACGGAAAAGTCGGGCTCTCGCCGCTGCTCCTGCAGTACCCCGCTGATGCCCCGCAGCAGTCGTACCCGCGTTTCGACGGACAGCCGCGGATGGTCTTCGACCTCGTCGATCGCTCGGAGCAGCAGGTAGGTCGAGGACACCGCGCGGTCTAGCCCCGGAGGCAACTGCAGGATCGATTCGTACCAGGTGCTGCTGAACCGACCGATGACCTCGTACGCGTCGGCCAGCTCGGGCGGTGAGTCGCGAGTGGTCATGTGACCGGCGCCGACGCTGAGACGGCGCTTCGGGCGCCGAATCCGAGCTCGAGCCGTGGAGTCGGATGGACGCCTTCCATCGAGTGCCGCAACTCGACCACCGCCTGCCATGAACACCAAAGATTGAATATCTGACATATACATCATAACGCAAATTCGCCGCATATCAGACCATCGATTCGATCGCGAAGCGGAGCACGTCCGGGGATGTGCGGAGGCTCGGCTCGCTCCTTCTTCGATTCGCGGCCCATGCTGGTGATGCGGAGCCCCGGGCACTGCGATACCATCGGTGACCTGTCGATCACGGGAGGATTCGTGGGCGATGCGGCCGAAGCGGTCGTGCTGCTCGGCGACGACGGCACGCCGATCGGTCGCGAGCGCAAGGACCGTGTGCACGGGCCGGAGACGCCGCTGCATCTCGCGTTCTCCTGCTACGGATTCGACGCCGAGGGACGTCTCCTGGTCACCCGGCGGTCGTCCGCCAAGCGAGCCTTCCCCGGAGTCTGGACGAACACCTGCTGCGGGCACCCCGGCCCCGGCGAGTTCATGGAATCGGCCATCGCACGGCGCCTGCGCTCGGAACTGGACGTCGAGGCCCGGACGCTGGTGTGCGCGCTGCCCACATTCCGGTACCGGGCGGAGTCGAACGGAGTGGTCGAGAACGAGATCTGCCCGGTCTACCTGTGCCGCATCGACGGCGACCCCGCACCGGCCCCCGAGGAGGTCTCCCGGTTCGCCTGGATCGACTGGTCCGAGTACGTCGCCCGTGCGAGGCGCGCCGACTCGGACCTGTCGCCGTGGACCCGGCTCCAGGTCGAGCAGCTTCGACGCTGGGGTCTGGCCGAGCGCTACCTGACCGGTTGACGCAGGGCTTGCTCAAGTTCCTTGACCGCGCGAAGGGCCGGGGCGCCTGACGAAGTAGGCAGCAGGGGCCGCCCGGATCATCGTGGTGCTGAAGCCGGACCATCGAGAAGGCATCCCGCGCCCGCCCGATCGGACCCTCTTGTTCGGACCGGCAGGACGCCCAGGCGGTCGAGCAACGGAGGGCCGAACCCGTTCCCCCGATCGCAAGCGGTCCCCGCTCGGTGCGCTGCGCCGGCTCCAGAACCTCCCCGCGACGGTCGAACGCTTCCTCGGCCACCCCGAACTCGCTTACATCCGTGCGGCTCAGCCAGAATGGAACCCGGACACCCGACCTGGGCGTTCCGGACCAACGGCGCCCCGGCGCGCCCCGAAAGGCAAGCTCATATCCGAATCGGAGGAATGCTGCCGGTGTGTGCGGGCAACCGCCCCTGCGGCGTTCGAACATGGGGGACGAGTCGGCCGGTACGCCGGATAGGTTCGCGGAACTTCTCCGACTCCAGCTCATCGAGGGCGGATGGCAGTTGACCTGGTAATTCGAACAGTCGTTGTCAGTCGTTGTTGGTCAGCATAAGTCGCTCTGGAGCGCCCCCAGCGCGCCCCTGCGCCCCGAACGCGCCCCCATGGGGTGTGCTGGTGCCAGGCGGGGCTGTCTCAGAAAGTGCTGCCAAGACAGCCCGCGCACAATGCCAAGGTGAGAACTCTACTCTTGCTTGGGAACGACCGTTATGAAGGTATTCTCTCCGTTATGCCCCACATACCGGATATCCACCAGTCCAGGGACCTCGATTCGCACGCAGTCCTCCTTAGCGTGCATTCGCTGGTCCTTGGGATGGTTAATCCGGGGGTCGTCCTTCATCTCCGCGATAATCTGGCGTGCCTTGGCAACCTGATCTGATCTCTCCACAAGGGTCTCCTCTCGATCGGTTTGGCCATTGTCGCGCACCGCTCGTCAGGGGGATCCATGTAGGGGGGGTCCTCCAGAGCCTCGATATGGGTGAAGTCAACGGCGGTGTCACCTTGTCTGAGTCCGACGACGGAGTCGGCGGCGGTTACCTGGATCCGCTCGGGCGCTGGTGAAGGTGCCCGCCGGTCTGCTGGCTCACCGGGGTCCCGGACGCCGTTCGTGTCGGTCTCGGGCTCGACGCTGCCCGGAGTCCCCCGCCGGCCTCCACGTCGCCGGACGGATCGACGTGTGCCGGCCGCTGCGGTCTCCTCGTTGTCGCTGCCTTGGCGCCCCTGCGCCCACCTGTAGTGGTGTCGGTCGTCGTGCTCGGCTTCGGTTCAGCGCGCACTGCTCCCGCTGGCGCCGCCGCCGGACGGGACCGGCGCCAGCCGCACGCCCGGCCGAGCGGCGCGCGCCAGGCGCGCGAAGCGCGCCCTTGATGATGTATAGAAAGTTTGAACACGAGCTATGCCGAAGCCGGACGGCTGCAAGGGGATACGGGCTATGGGTTGGTACTGAGACGGGTCCTGAGTCTTGCAGGCGGGGCGATGGGATTCAGACTGTGACGAGTTTGAGGCTGGCGTCAATGAGGTATCACGGCTAGAATCACAGGTATGAGTACAGGAAACGTCACAGTCTCGCTGGAATCAGCGATAATCGATATGGCGAAGCAACAGGCGGCTGCCGCGGGTATGAGCATGTCAGCCTGGGTTGCTCGCACGATCCGGAGTGCCACCTTCGAGGAGGCGGCCCGGCGGTATGCCGAGTTTGATGCAGATGATTCGGACATGTCGGCTTGGGATGCCGAGCATGTGTCTTCGGATCGTCTGGCTGGTGCTGAGTGGTAAGGCAGGGCGAGTTCTACGACCATGAGCTGAGGGGACACCGGTACCGGGTGCTTGTAGTGAGCTCGGATGCTCATAACGCGGTGGGAATGCCGTGGGTGGTTCCACTGCGGCGTAAGACTATGGACGCTCCGCCGTACCTGGTGGCCCTATCTGAGGCTGATCCGCTCGGTGGTACGGCTGATATAGGACGACTGGCACAGGTCAATGTGAGTGGCGATCCTATCGGGTTGGTCGCGGGTGCGACTATGGATCGCGTGCGTAACGCAATTAATGACATCTTCGCCGGATAGTGTATTAACCTTTCCCCAAGGATGTATCGAAGGTCTGTCATGTGGCCGATCACAGATGAAGCCCCAGCCGCTGTCAGAGCCTTTCGCTTACCTGGCCTATTTGCATATCCGATGGTCCTGATGTTCGCTGCTTTTCCAGCACTCACGTCTGACGGGGAATCACCCACGAATAGAGCGGCTGTTGCCTTGATTCCAAGGCTTTCTAGCGCTGTATTGACGACTTGTGGATTCGGCTTCATAAGATCGGGACGGCGATAAGGACGGCCAACAGTTGTGGAAACGAACTGGGATATTCCTTGAATTTCTAGATAGTATTCGATCGCCTCGGCCGAATTGTTGCTCGCGATCGCGATACGTGTACCACTCTGAGTGAGATCAGCAAGTAGGCTATTGGTTCCTGGCGTGGAAGTCGCGGTAGAGATCGCCTTTAGCTCTGCTTGGCAGAGTTGGTCTTCGATTGTCTGTGAGGTGTCCTCTGGAAGCCTGGAGTAGGCCACACGCAGCACTTCCATCGGGTCGGTCAGATCGCCAATCTCTTGCGATACAGCGACGTCGCTAAGGCGAATCGTCGCTGTGAGTTCACGTGCCACGAGGTCGGCGTTATAGCCAGAGAAGACACTGCAGACCGGTCCATCGAAGTCGAGAATGACGGCTGATAGGTCCGTATAGATCATAAGTCGATTCTACGTTCCGTTGCAATGGTTGTCCATGCGGAGTCAAACCAAGCTCTGGCCGAATCAAGAAACTGAATGCCTTGTTGAGTCGAACTGTCTCGGCTTGAGAAGTGCGAAAGATGCGCATCTTTGCCCATAGGGTCAAAAATCTCAGCAGATTCGCCATTGATTTTAACTGAATGTTGAACGATCGGATAGAACCCAAAGAACACTTCTGTTTCGTTCAGTACGAACATCTTAAAAGTGGGTGCAATTCCGAGCATTCGAGCCTCAAGAGTTCCAGACTTGATGAAGTCCATTTCTTGAAGTTCGTGGACCTCGTTGGCTATCTGGTCTAGAGCCTGGTCGGTGATTCGGGTCATTCTACGGCGAACAGTTTCGGAATCGGTTTCATCATTGATCGGTCTTGGAAGGGCAAGGGGCTTTGTCATGTCCGACACGATTGCACGAATTGTGATGGTCTCTGGCGAGAGTTCTCCGAGACGGATACGGTCGAACGCTTCCGCTGTCGCGCCTTGGAGCGTTTCGCCAGAGAACCCCGCAAAATCAATGCTGACGTTGACCTCTTCGAAGGCGGCGGAAACGTGGGGGCGAAGCTCGATCGCTCGGTGAACCTTGGAGCGAACCCGCGGCTTCTTTCCCTGCTGCGTTACTAGGAGGCCGTCTTGCGAGAGCTTCGTGACCGCTCGCTTGACGGTCTCGCGAACTACTCCGTAGTGATCTTGAAGTTGCTGGTTGGACGGTAGCTCCTGGCCAGGAGTGAGCTTCCCTGTCTTGATGGCTGCGCGAATGTGATTCGCGATCTGTACGGATGCGCTGTAGCTGCTCTCAGCGTTGAGTTTGGGCAGGTAGTCGAGGCTGTTCATGCCCCTACTCTACTACATGGCTAGCCAGGACAGAAAATCTCTGCCAGGGCCTTGCATGGCTAGCCAGGTGTGTGTACCATCGAGATATCGAGCATGGCTAGCCAGGCAAGCCAGCTTGCTTCACCAGGAAGGTCTTGGTGGGGGACTCGGAAAGAGGTGTTCTCGATGCTGCAGAAGCTGCCGATCGATCTGAGCGGCTACACGCTGATGATCTCTGAGGCTCCGGAGCTGAAGTCGTTCACCGACAAGAACGGTCAGACCCAGGTGGCGACCGAGTACGGCACGGATAAGCCGGTGTACGTGGTGAGCGTGTTCGCGAAGTCGCGGCAGACGTTCGCCAACGGCAAGCGGCCCAAAGGCGAGGAGATCAAGGTGGAGTTCACTCGCGAGCCTGCCGAGCAGGAGTTCGACGAGGGTATGTACATCCAGCTCGATCGCCCGACCGTGTCGGTTTCGGACTTCACGAACCCCGAGGGCAACCGGTTCATCAATCAGAAGTTTCACGCTGAGGGGCTGGTGCCGGCGCCGAAGGGCTAGCGGCTGGCGCTGCTGGGTGGCCCTGCTTCCGGTGTTTGACGGGACGGCCGGTTTGAGTCCGGCCGGGGTGCTGGGCCGGTGATTCGGCACGGGTGGATTGCATAAGTCTGCGCGTTGCGTTCGCTGGTGTGTTGTTCGACGAATTGCACAGGGTGTTTGAGATTGCCTTTTTCCGGGCTGACCTGCCGACCATAAGCGACACTGGCTGTCGTGGTCGATGGGTTCATTCCTCTACGGGCACAACAGGAAGGAGCTGGACTCCCCGTGGGGGTTTGTGCGCATCGAGAGTCGATGTGCGGGTCACCGGAAAGAGAGAAGAGTTGCGCGAGGACTACAACGCCAAGATTGCTGATGAGCTGGAGGCGCGGAAGCTGCGGGAGTTCGTGGACGACCTGAGTCGTCTGTACATGGACGCGGGCGACCTCGAGAAGCTCGTGAACCGCGTCCGGCGCGAGGCGAAGGACCTGGGATTCCGACTCATCGAGTCGACGGATGCCGGCCAGTAGCGGTGCCGTCGTGGGTCGGTCGGGGAGTGTGATCTCTCCGGCCGGCCCTGACCGGCTTAGTGGTCAGGCAGTTTGCGTTGCATCTCGGCGATGTCGTCGCGAAGGTGACCGATCGCCTCGTGCAGTTGCTGGATGTCGCTTCTGGCTCGTGCGAGTTCGTCGGCGTGGGCAGCAAGTGCGCTAGCGAGTTCGTCGCTGCGGTCGTCTACTTGGTCGGTCGGATGTTGCGTTTCGTCTGTCATGTGTTGGGAGCCTAAGCGATCGGGCGTCGCTGTGGTGTCGCTCGCCTGACAGTTCCGGTTCCCTTGTGCCGCTCGATGGGTTCATTTCTGCGCTGCTGCGTTGCTGTGGCGGTGGGGGTTTGTGCGCATCGAGGTCCGGTGCGTGGGTCTCCGGAAAGGAAAGTGCATGGACTATTCGAAGTCGCTGACATTGTCAGAGTATTTGGCAGGATCGATCAGCGCTGAGGAGCTGCCTGGGCGGATCGCCGCTGGGTTGGCTGTGCGGCTGCCTGACGGGGTCACTGTCGACGAGGTTTGGGAGCGGCGCCCCGGGTTCTGGATGGCCGACTGCGAGGGCATCGCGACGGTTTTGGACCTGATCGATGTCGCTGCGGCGCTCGATTGCGGGGTGATGCTCTCGGCTGAGGGTGACCGGCAAGTCGGAGTCGTGAAGTGCTGGCTGCCGGATGGCTGGGTCGAGATCGTTGAGTCGTTCCCGTTCACCGCGACCGAGGAGGCCGAGCATGGCTAGGTCTCGAACCCGGTTCTGTCCCAAGGGCAGCGAGTGCGGCGCCTGTGGCCGCCGGCGGCATCTGGTGGTCGTTGAGGTCGGCACGGACTTCGGGACCGCCTGCGAAACGGTCTGCGGCGGTTGCGCCGAGCGTGGGGACCTCCCACCGATCGGGGTGTTCGCTGCTGCGGCGTGTGTCAACGCGCATCGGACGCACCTTGGGCAGGTGGCGTGATGATCGATCACGGGATCGACCGGTGCCCGGGCGAAGAGGAATGCGAGTCCTGCGAGGACGACGGGTATCTCCTGATCGTCGAATTCGAGTCACCGGTGGGGCTGTTGTGCCTGACGCTGTGTGAATCGTGCCGCGAACTGGGGGAGCTGCCGTCGCTCGGCTGGGGCACGGCGGTGCGGAAAGTCATGGCGCACTGCGAGCATCGCGGCGTCGACGGTGACTTCGATCTGCGGCAACGCGAGGCCGAAGCATCGTGATCACCGCCGAACAGGTCGCAGCAGTCGCCGCCGATGGCGACATCGATGCGGTGGACGGGTTGTTCCGGCAGGCGCTGACACCGGTAGTGCCTGCCGGGCTGGTCCAGCCTCGCTGGGTCGCTGGGAGCCGGTTGCGGGGCGTGTTCGAGGGCTATGGGGCGGTGCGGGCCTTCGCCGAGTGGTGCGAGGTCTTCGAGGTCGAGGCCGAGGTGGAGTTCGCCCGGCCGCCGGAGGTGGTCCTGTTCTGCGAGGTCGCTCTTGCCGGCTACCGCGTGGGGCTCTCGTGCTGGGCCGATGAGCACGAGGCCGGGGCGTTCTTCTGCCTCAACCCTGGTTGGGGCGTTGATTGATCGAAAGGAGGTGTAGCGGTGGGCGCCACCGTGACCGATACCGGCACCGCGGCGGTGAGTCTGGAGGCGCGGCTTGCCGGGCTGATCGAGCGGGAGTCTGACCGGCCCGACCGGGACGGCCCGTTCGCTACCTACCAGTTGAACGCGTTCTTCGCCGAGGCGTGCCCCGGCTTGGAACTGCCGTGGGAGTGGCGTTGGCACTACGGGTGCCCGCGAGGCCGGTTGACCTCGATGGTCCGGCCGGGGGTGACCGGGTGGGCCGATGCCTGCGGCGATGGGTCGGTGGAGGCCGAGGCGGTTGGCGGCTCGGAGGTGATGGTGCAGGCCGACTGCTGGGCCTTCGGCCAGCGGTTCACCGTCTGGGGCTACCTCGACCGGTCCGAGGCCGACGACATACCCAATCTGGCCTGGGGCCGCTCGATGTGATCGCCCTGGGAGACAAGGAAGGAGGTGTACCGGATGGGGGACTACTGGTGGGTGTGGCTGGTGCTGGGCTGCTCGCTGCTGCTGAACCTGGCGCTGATCCGTCGTGAGTGCCGGCGGCTGTTCCGGTACTGGAATCTCTAGCAATGCCTGATTGCTTCTTGCCCTTGCCGCGTGACGGGGATCGGTAGGGGTGAGTGGTCACCAGGCATGGCGGCCACGTCGAACATACCGAATCAAGAAGGGAGCATTGTGGACAAGATCGATTGGTTCAAGGCCAATGAGCGGTCGCGGCGGAAGTATGAGCACTTCATGAGCTCGCTCGACGGCCTGGGTCTCGCGATCGAGGAGGCCGAGGTGGTCGTGGGCATGTACACCGCCGCGGCCTCGACCCGGCCGGTCGGGCGGGGCTTCATGCACGTCGAGCCCGAGGAGCTCAAGGGCGCCTTGAACGATCTGTATGAGTCGCTGAATGCGCTGGTCGCGAAGGCGCGGAGGAACGAAGCGAAGCTCAAGTCCTGGGAGTGGCAGGTTTAGCCGCTCCCCGACAGGAAGGAGATATTCCGTGGCGATGCCCACTGCTCGCCTGGTTGATGACGTGATCGACTCGGTCAACATCGCGATGAAGGAAGTGCGCAAGGCGATGAAGGGGATCCCGGACCGGGAGTTCGGGTTCAATCGGGCGCACAATGCCGCCGCTCAGGAGGTGGCGCACCTGACGGTGCTGCTCGAAGAGGTCAAGTACCAACTGTGAGGCCGGTCCGGCTGGTCTGATCCTCCTCAAACCCGTTGCCGGGGTTGGGGAGCGGTCATGTCTGCCGGGAAGCAGGCACATCTTACTGATCATCATCTATTCGTATCCGTCAATGACGGGAGGTATTCGTCATGCCCGAAAACCAGGGCCATTCGAAACGGAAAGTCGGTCTGGAATGGAAGGCGGCCGGTTGGGCGGCGCGGCATCCGGGCCTGTCGCTGGGGACTCCGGCCGTTGGGGTTGCGGCGGCCTCGGCGCCCGAAGTCGCCGCGGTCGTGGCCGGTGGCGGTATCGCCGGGGCTCTGGCGTGGGCGCGGGCGCACCCCAACAGCTTCGACCGGTACGTGCTGCCGCCGCTGCGGACGGTGCGCCGCCGCTGGTCGTGGACCTATGCGGGCCTGGGTTGGCGTCGGAACATGCGCGAGGTCGGGCTGGCTCGCCAGCATCCGGATACCGGTGAGCTGCTGGTGCCGCGGGTGCTGCGGGTGCGGGCCCACAACCGGCATGTGGAAACGGTGTGGGTCAAGCTCCTCAAGGGCCAGACCCACCGGCAGTGGAGCGACACGTTGGAGGCTCTGGCGGTGGCGTTCAATGCCGAGCGGGTCTCCATTGAGAAGGTCAAGCCGCGGGTGGTGGCGCTGATCGTGCAGCGCACCGAGCCGTTCACCGATCCGATCCCGGCCCCGGAGCTGGTCGATGACCTGGAGTCGGTGGACTTGGCCTCGGTGTATCTGGGGAGGGACGAGTTCGGGCGCCAGTGGCGCGAATCGGTCCTCGACAACCACTTCTTGGTTGCCGGGGCCTCCCGGTCGGGCAAGAACTCGGTCACCTGGGCGCTGCTGGGGTCGCTGGCTCCGGCGATCCGGGCCGGTCTGGTCCGGGTGTGGCTGCTGGATCCCAAGCAGACCGAGCTGTCGGTCGGGCGGGGGCTGGCTCACCGGTACGGGGCGGGGCTGGCCGAATGCGCCGACGTCTGCCGCGAGTTCCTCAACGACCAGCAACGCGTGCAGGCGCTCTTGCAGGACCAGGGGTTGCGGAAGTTCACTCCGAGCGTCCAGACGCCGCTGAACCTGCTGATCGCTGACGAGCTGGGGGCGCTGCTGGCCTACGGGTCCGGTAGCGACGACGACCGCAAGCACATCCGGACCGTCCGGACCACGCTCGATCTGATCGGCTCCCAGGGGCTGGCGACCGGGCACGCGATGCACGGGTATGTGCAGGAGCCGACCAAGGATGTCGTCTCCTGCCGTGAGCTGTTCACCCTGCGGGTCTGCCTGCGGGTCACCAGTGCCGCTCACCCCGAAATGGTGCTGGGCGACGGGATGCGCACCCGTGGCGCGATTGCTGATGAAATCCCGGCTGTCCCCGAGTCGGCCGGTATCGGGTTCAAGGTCGTCGAACGCACCCGCGTTCCAGTCCGCGTCCGCGCTGCTTACTCCTCGGACGCCGACATCAAGCGCCTGGTCGACTTCGTCAACACCGGCCCCGGTCCCGACTCTGAGCAGTCGCCGGGCCTGCGCCTGGTCGCCTGACCATCAACGAATCGAAAGGAGGTGATCGCCGTGGGCGCCAACACTGAAGCTGAGGAGAAGGGCGGTGGTCGGGAGGCGCGGAAGGTGGTCAAGCTCCGGCGGAAGGTCGGGCAGGCGCGCCAGGTCCAGGCCATCGCCGATGACCCGTATCTGAAGGTCGTGGAGCTGGACCGGATGCGCGGCTCGATCACGCGGGCGATGTGGCTGCTGCTGGCGGTCGGGCTGGCGTTCACGACCACCGGCGTCCATGACTACATCGCCGCCGGGCTGACCGTGGCTGATCCGATGTGGTGGGGCGGCTGGGCCGTGGAGCCGACCTTCGCCGGGCTGCTGATCACGCTGCTGCGGTGGGAGACGATCATGGCCACCCGCGGGGTAGCGGTCGGGTCGGGCTGGGTGCGGGCCACTAAGTACCTGCTGCTCGGCTCCACGCTGGTGATGAACCTCCTTGCCGGGCTCGCCAAGGGCGGGGTGTTCGTCGCGCTGCACCTGATCATCCCGGCCCTGGTGTTCTGCCTGGCCGAAGTCATGCCGGTCATTCAGGAGCGGTTCACCACCGCCCGTGACCGGCTCCTAGCCGAGATCAAGCAGGCAGACGCCACACCGGACCGGCCGGAGTCGTCGGTGCCCGACACGGTGGCGGGCTTGGCAACCGAGCCGGGCCAGGAAGCGGGACCGGCGCCGGTCTCACCGACCCTGCCGCCGGTCGCCTCCGAAGCGACTGCCAGCGAGCCGACTCCGCCGGCCGACGTCCGGCCGCCGAAACTCCCGCCGCAACTGATGCGGTCGATCGAGACCAAGGCCGCCGAAGTCGCCGAGACCGGTCGGGCTATCACCGCCGGCGAAATCCAGCAGGTGGTCAAGCTGCCGACCGGCATGGCCGAACAAGCCGCTCGCTACTTCGCCGCCGCTCACGCTCGCGCCTGACCGGCCCCAGCACACACCACATACCGCGCACTACTGGCCCGGATCGGACACGAACCGTTCGATCCGGGCCTCTTGTCTCTACCGAACCATCAAGCGAGGGGAAACCAATGCGCCACAAGATGTACGGGCTCATGACCGGTCTCAACTGGTACCTGTTCATGGACCGCGTCGAACAAGCCACCGGCGACGCCGTCGACTGGACCACCGTCAAGGGCAACACCGGCGACCCGTGGCCGCCCGATCTGTGGATCGAGGGCAACAACGGCCGCGGCTCGATGCGGCTGAACTACAAAGGCCACCGCACCGAGTTCACCTACAGCGACTACATCTCCGGCGAGGAGTTCGACTCCGAACAGTTCATGTCCGATGTCGGGGACTGGCTTGACCGCCAGATGCGCGACGACCCCTACCCGTGGGCCGAAGGGAGCCGGACATGATCCCCATCTACATGACCGGGGACTCCCTGTTCGTCCGCATCGTCGGCGACTGGCTCCAAATCAAAGGCGCCCGACTGATCCTCGACGACGAATGCGCCGAGAACTGGGAGGAAGACGGCACACGGTTCACCAAGGTGCACTTCGACCACGGCCGAGCGGTCATGGTCACCCTGATGCCCGAACGCGATGAGGTCGCTATCGACCTCCCGCTCAACGACCTCGGCCAGCCTGAATGGCCGTTGGACTGGCCGACCGTTGCCGATCAGATCATCGCTGTCAACGACAACCGCGGCTGCTAACGAGCGGCGCCGACGATCACCGATCGATTCGGCCGCCTTGATCCTGAAAGGACTTCCGCTCGGACCGGCTTCATCGCTGGCCCGAGCGCTTGTCGTCGCCACATGCTGGAAGGAATCATCATGCCGTACATCGTCTTGCAAGGCGAGATGTACAACCTGCTCGCCGACGCCGTCGAAGCCAACGGCGGCAAAGCCTACAGGCACATCGAATGCATTGAGGAAGCCGGATCGGACGCGCCCATCACCTCCGTCACCATCCGGTTTGCACACCTGATCCTGAACTACGAGCACCCTGACCCCGCTCGGAACCGAACGATCCGAGTCCCTTACCCGGCCGGTCCCGACGCCGTCGACCAGGCCGCGTCCCTGATCGTGGAGATCGCTGAGCACCCCGGCTAAACCGACACGACACAACCGAATCACGACTGTCTGCGCCCGGACCGGCTGTATCTGCTGGTCCGGGCTTGCTGTGTCTCCACCACGAAAGGAAGGTGACCGATGCCGACTACTGCCGATCTCGACCGGGCGTTGAGCGAGTTCGCCTCCAGACCCGGCTTCGCTCTCTGGCGGGAAAAGGTCAAGTCCACGCACGGCTGTGCGGCGCCGGTCAAGCTGCGCGGCTCCTCGACCATCCGCCGCAAGCACACCGGCGAGGTCCTGCGGGCCACCGGCGGCTCGGTCTGGGTCCCCTGCGGAACCCGTCGCGAACAACTCTGCGCCTCCTGTTCGGCCTGGTATGCCGATGATGCCTTCCACCTCATCCGCGCCGGTCTCTCCGGCGACGACACCAAGGACGTTGACGCCGCCGTCGCCGACCGGCCGCGGTGGTTCGTCACCCTCACCCCGCCGAGCTTCGGCCCGGTCCACTCCCGCATCGTCGGCCCCACTGGGCGGCTGCGGCGGCCGTGCGCCTGCGGGTCCTGGCACTCCGAGCACGACTCCCGGCTCGGGCAGGCGGTCGAGCCCGACGCCTACGACTATGAGGCGGCGGTGCTGTGGCAGGCTCACGCCGGGGAACTATGGCACCGGTTCACCATCGCCTTGCGCCGCGAGCTGGCGCGGCTGGGCGGGGTGAAGGTCGCCGAGCTGAACCGGGCGGTTCGGCTGTCGTATGCCAAGGTCGCCGAGTACCAGCGGCGCGGTCTGGTCCACTTCCACGCCGCGATCCGCCTCGACGGCGCCGACGGCCCGGCCACCGCTCCGCCGGGGTGGGCCAGCAAGGACACGCTTGCGGCTGCTATCCGGGCCGCCGCCGATGCGGTCACCGTCGCTACCGTCCGCCCGGACGGGTCGGTTCTCGAGCTCGGGTTCGGGGCGCAACTCGATGTGCGCGATATCGCCGGTCGAGCCGACCAGGCCGACCAGGAGCACGAGTCGGAACGGGTCGCCTCCGACCGGGTGGCCTCCTACGTCGCCAAGTACGCCACCAAGTCCACCGGCGCCCATGACGGTCCCGACCGCCGCGTCTGCTCGCTCGAGCAGATCGACCTGCTACCGGTGTCGGACCATCACCGGGCGATGATGCGCACCGCCTGGCACCTGGGCGGCCTGGACCGATACGAGGGCCTGAACCTCCGCCGGTGGGCGCACATGCTCGGCTTCCGCGGCCACTTCCTCACCAAATCCCGCCGCTGGTCGACCACTCTCGGCGAGCTGCGCTCGATCCGCGCCCGCTACCGCCTGGCCGAAATCCTCGCCGAGCTCGAAGTCGCCGAGTCCGACGTGGTCGTGGTCAACGACTGGGAAGCGGTCGGCTTCGGGCACGCCTCCGCCGCCGAACGTGAGCTCGCGGCCGGTATCGCCGAAACCATGCTTCAACAAAAACTGACCAAAAAGGATACAAAGAAGGGGATGCACCATGCGCGCACGCAATCCTGACCGTCCGGCCGTGCAGATCCGACTCACCGGCACTAGGGCCGACGTCGTCGACGCCCTCGCAGCACTCGACGAAGCCGCCCTCGAGTCCTGGCGCCTCGAAGTCCAGGCCACCAAACACCGGGACACCGGGCAGGTACAGGCATACGGCCGCCTCCTGCGACGGGTGGAGGTGCGCTGATGGAACGACTCTGGACCATCGAAGAGACCGCCGCATACCTCGGTTTTCCAGTGGAGACCCTCCGAACCTGGCGAAAGCGCAAGGTCGGGCCGAAGGCGGCGAAGATGGGACGTCACCTCCGCTACCACCCGGGACACGTCAAACGGTGGGTTGAGCAATGCGGGGGAGAGGTCGCCTGATGCGTGCCTATATCGAGGATCGCTGGTGGAAGGTCGTCTACGAGGACGGGAAGCGGAAGCGGATCAAGACCCGACGCTACGGCGCGGGGAATCGGTACCGAGCTCGTTGGACCGACCCGACCGGGAAGTGGCGCTCAGCGTCGTTCGAAAAGAAGGGCGACGCCGTCGACAAGATCGACCAGGTCAAGCAGGACCTGAAAACCGGCAGCTACATCGACCCGGACGCCGGCAAGACTGATGTCGGCGCCTTCGCCGAGCAGTGGCTTGTGGGGCTCGGCGGTGACCCCTCCACCAAGGAGAAGGTCAAGCAGTCGATGAATAAGCACGTGATCCCGTACTTCACCGGTCGGCCCGTGGAGACGGTCGCGCCGAGCACGATCCGCACATGGCTCGGTGAGTTGGGATTGGGTGAGGCGGCCAAGTCGGTGCTCTTCGTCTATGTGAACTCGATGTTCGAGGCGGCCGTGGACGATCGGCTGATCCGCACCAACCCGTGTCAGGCGAAAAGTCTTCAAAAGCCGCGGCCGGTACAGCGCAGGATCAAGCCGTGGACGCGAGCTCAACTCGACTCCGTCCATGCCAACCTTGCGCCCCGCTATCGGGCGATGGTTCCGGTCGGAGCCGGGTGCGGGCACCGGATCGGCGAAGTCTTCGGCATCGGCGTCGATGACATCGACTGGGCTAACGAAGAGATCGACATTCGACGCCAGGTGAAGCTGGTCGGCAGTAAGCGGGTATTCGCACCACCGAAACGCAACTCGGTACGGACGGTACCGCTTCCCAGGTTCACCGCCAGGGCCCTTCGCGACCACATGGAGCGGTTCCCGCCCGTGTCGGTGACGCTGCCGTGGCTGGAACCGGACGGGGAACCGGTCTCGGTGAAGCTGGTCTTCACCAACATACGTCGAAACCCGATCCACCGAAGCACGTTCATGAGCGAACCGGGCGGGTGGAAGCGAGGGATCTCGAATACGGCCTTCGAGCCGGAGCAGGACACCGGTACGCACTCGTGGCGGCACTACTTCGCAGCCGCGTATCTGGAGCACAGCGGGAACGTCCGCGCCCTGGCCGACTTCCTTGGGCACAAGGACCCGGGTTTCACACTGCGCGTCTACGGCCATTTGATGCCCAACAGTCGGCCCCGTGCCCGTCAGATTCTCGATGAGGCTTGGGAGGCTTAGCGCCCCAGGCGCGCCCCGAGAGGCAAGTTCAAGACCAATAAGGAGGGTGTCTAGCAGCATTTATGCAGCTAGGCGCCCTTCTCTGCGTTGAGAGTGTGGGACGAGTCGGCCGGTACGCCGGATTCTGTCTCGGGCGGCCATCCATCTAGGCGCGCCGTCGCCGACGCGCTCGAGCGGTCTACCCGCGAAGGATTCGGGCGGGCAGCCCTCGGACCCTCGCGCAGGACCTCGCGGCCCCTCTTGACCTTGCTCCGGGTGGGGTTTACCGAGCCGCCGCCGTCACCGGCGGCGCTGGTGGTCTCTTACACCACCGTTTCACCCTTACCGACCGGGGTCGGCGGTCTGCTTTCTGTGGCACTTTCCCGCGGGTCGCCCCGGGTTGCCGTTGGCAACCACCCTGCCCTGTGGAGTCCGGACGTTCCTCGGCAGCGACGAACCCGTCACTGACGCGGCCGCCTGGCCGACTCGTCCCAACGCTCAAGCGTACGCTGTCGGCGCCATGACTGTCCTCGAGGTCCTCCTGCTGCTGCTGGCGGGCGTCGGCGCGGGCGCGCTCAACGCCGTCGCGGGCGGCGGCTCGCTGCTGACCTACCCCGCCCTGCTCGCGGTCGGCGTCGTGCCGCTCCACGCCAACGCCACGAACGCCATCGCCGTCGCCCCGGCCTACACCGCCGCCGCGATCGGCTCCCGCCAGGGCCTGCGCGGCCAGCGACGGCGCGTCCTCGGCCTCGTCCCCACCGCCTTCACCGCCGGGCTGGCCGGAACGATCCTGCTGCTCAACACCCCGCACCACCTCTTCGAAGACCTGGTGCCGCTCCTCGTGTTCGTCGCCACCGCCCTGGTCGCGGTCGGCCCGTGGATCAACCGCCGCGTCATGGCCCTCAACGGCGGCCGCGCGCTCCACCCGATCGCCCTGCACCTCGGAGTCGGATTCGGCTGCCTCTACGGCGCCTACTTCAACGCCGCGCTCGGCCTGGTCCTCATCGCCTTCATCTCCATGTGCCTGCCCGAGGCGCTGAGCCGGGTCGGGGCGCTCAAGAACGCCATGACCTTCATCGTCGGCGTGGTCACCACCGTCGTCTACGGCATCTTCGCCGACATCGCCTGGTGGGCGATCGCCGTGCTGGTCCCGGCCACCTTCTTCGGCGGCTACGTCGGCGCCCGCCTGTTCGTGCGGATCCCCGACCGGCCCCTGCGTATCGGCATAGTCCTCTACGGCTTCGTCCTGAGCGTCATCCTCCTGCTCAGATGACGCGAGCCGGTCCCACAGGGAACAATGGGTACATGCCGACACTCCGTATCGCACTCGCCCAGGACAACCCGGTCGTAGGCGACCTCGACGCCAACGCCTCGCTCATCCGGGAGGCCGCCTCCGCCGCTTCGGCCGCCGGAGCTCACCTGCTGGCCACCGGCGAGCAGGCCCTCACCGGCTACCCGGTGGAGGATCTCGCGCTGCGTCACTCCTTCATCGAGGCCAGCCGCGAGCGTCTCGAGCGGCTCGCCGCCGAGCTCGAGGCCGACGGCAACGGCGGCCTGCCGGTCGCGGTCGGCTACCTCGACGCCGACGGGCCCGTCCACAACCGGCACGGGCACGGCATCCGAAATGCGCTGGCGCTGATCCAGGATGGCAAGGTCCTGTTCCGCTACTACAAACACCACCTTCCGAACTACGGAGTATTCGATGAGGACCGGTACTTCGTCTCCGGCCACGAACTGCACCTCGCCCGCATCGCCGGAGTGGACGTGGCCTTCACCATCTGCGAAGACCTCTGGCAGGCGGGCGTCCCGTTCCGCGCCGCCGGCGAGGCCGGCGCCGGACTCGTGGTCAACATCAACGCCTCCCCCTACGAGCAGGGCAAACACGAGCAGCGCCTGGAGCTGCTGCTGCGCCGCGCCGCCGACAATGACGTCCCGATCGCCTACCTCAACACCGTCGGCGGACAGGACGAACTGGTATTCGACGGCGGCTCGACGATCGTCGGCACCGACCGCGAGGTCATCGCCTCGGCCCGCCGGTTCGCGCCCGAGCTGTTCATCGCCGACCTGGACCTGACTCCCGGGCACGGCGACCGCGACCTGGCCAACCAGACCACCACCGACATGAGCGTGAGCCACCACCTCCTGTCCGAGCAGCAGCCGGCGCCCCGGCCGGCGGTCGAGCGCTCGGCGGCCCGCCCGCTCGACCGCCTCGAGGAGGCCTGGCAGGCCCTCACCCTGGGCCTGGGCGACTACGTGCGCAAGAACGGCTTCAAATCGGTCGTCTTCGGGCTCTCGGGCGGGATCGACTCGGCCCTGACCGCCGCGCTCGCGGCCGACGCGATCGGCCCGGAGAACGTCCACGCCGTCTCGATGCCCAGCCAGTTCTCCTCGCAGCACTCGCTCGACGACGCCGCCGAGCTGGCCCGCCGCTGCGGCCTGAACTACTCGGTCGAGCCGATCCAGCACATCGTCGACAGCTACCTGACCGACCTGTCGATCTCCGGGCTGGCGCTGGAGAACCTCCAGGCGCGGGTGCGGGGCGCGGTCGTGATGGCCCTGTCCAACCAGCACGGCCACCTGGTGCTGGCCCCGGGCAACAAGAGCGAGTACGCCGTGGGCTACTCCACGATCTACGGC
Organism: Glycomyces xiaoerkulensis; assembly: GCF_002798405.1. Taxonomy (GTDB): domain Bacteria; phylum Actinomycetota; class Actinomycetes; order Mycobacteriales; family Micromonosporaceae; genus Glycomyces; species Glycomyces xiaoerkulensis. The sequence continues at coordinate 424,689 of NZ_PGGV01000029.1, forward strand.
GACTCGGTCGGCGGCTTCGCCCCGATCAAGGACGTGCCCAAGACCCTCGTCTACGAGCTGGTGAATTGGCGCAACGAGTTGGCCCGGCGGCAGGGCGAGCCCGCGCCGGTACCCGAGAACATCGTGGTCAAGGCCCCCAGCGCCGAGCTGCGGCCCGACCAGCGCGATTCGGACTCCCTGCCCGACTACGCGGTCCTGGACGCGATCCTGGCCGCCTACGTCGACGGCGACGCCGGACGCGAGGACCTGATCGGCGCCGGCTACCCCGAGGACGTCGTCGAGCGGGTGACGAACCTGGTCGACGGGGCCGAGTACAAGCGCCGCCAGACCGCTCCGGGCACCAAGATCTCGGTCAAGTCCTTCGGGCGCGACCGCCGCCTGCCGATCACGAACAAGTTCCGGGGGAGATGAGAAGGGAGTTCGTCACACTCGGTTCGCGTCCAGACTCTGGGACATCGACGAGCGCTAGCCTCGTTCGGGTAAGCCCGGGGACCGGGGAGATCCGGCCCCGAGGAACCACAAGGAGCACGAAGATGTCTCAAGCCACTTCCTCAGACGAGATCCCGAGCTTGTACGGGCCGGGCAAGACCGTCAAGCGAGTCCGGGCCCGCCACCTCGTCGACGCCAAGGAGCGCGGCGAGAAGTGGGCGATGCTCACTTCCTACGACACCTACACCGCGTCGCTGTTCGACGAGGCCGGCATCCCGGCCCTGCTGGTCGGCGACTCCGCCGCCAACAACGTCTACGGCTACGAGACCACCATCCCGGTCACCGTCGACGAGATGGTCCCGCTGGTGGCGGCCGTCGCCCGTTCCACCCGCCGGTCGCTGGTGATCGCCGACATGCCGTTCGGGTCCTATGAGGCCGGACCGGCGCAGGCGCTGGAGACCGCCGTCCGGTTCATGAAGGTCGGCGCCCATGCGGTCAAGCTCGAAGGCGGGCGCCGCATGGCCGACCAGATCAAGGCCCTCGTCGACGCCGGCATCCCGGTGATGGGCCACGTGGGGTTCACCCCCCAGAGCGAGCACGCCGTCGGCGGCTACCGGGTCCAGGGCCGCGACGCCCAGGCCGCCGAGGTCGAGGCCGACGCGCACGCCGTCGCCGAGGCCGGCGCCTTCGCGGTGGTCCTGGAGATGGTGACCGCGGCCGTCGCCGCCGAGATCACCAAGCAGTTGCCGATCCCCACCGTCGGCATCGGGGCCGGAGGCGGCACCGACGCCCAGGTCCTGGTCTGGCAGGACATGGCCGGGCTGCGGCGCGGCAGGTCGCCCCGGTTCGTCAAGCGCTTCGCCGACGTCGCCTCCGTCCTGGAGGACGCGGCCAAGTCCTACGCCGACGAGGTCCGCGCCGGTACGTTCCCGGCCGAGGAGCACGGTTTCAAGTGAATGTCGTCCCCTTCCCCTAGGCAGCGGCCCCGACGCCTGTAGCGTGTCCGCACGTGAACCACAATGCGACCTTGCTCTTCGACTACGACGGCACCGTGCGACTCGGTTGGGAGCACGCCGGACATTACGCCCGCCTGGTCGCCTCCGAACTCCCGGAGGACGACCGGCGGGCGTTCCTCGCCGCGCACGAGGCCTTCTGCAAGGGCAAGCCCACCACCGCCTCCACCTTCGACGCCTACGATCCGGACAACGCGGTGCGCCGCCTGTCGGTTGAGTACGGCGTCCCCGACCCGGTCCGGCAGGCCGCCTACGAGGCCACCCGCGCCAGGATGGCCGAGGGCGAGTTCCAGATCTGGGCCCCCTCCGGGCTGCGCGAACTGATCTGGGCCCTGCCGCGGGACGTGGAGGTCGTCCTGGTCACCAACGCACCCGCCGCCAGCCTGGAGCCCGCGCTCGAACGCCTGGGCCTGGCCGGATTGTTCGACGAAGTCGTCGGCGACGCGGCCAAGCCCGACGGACTCGGCGAGGTCATCGACCGGCTGCTGAAGGACCGCGACCCGTCGACGCTGCTGAGCATCGGCGACATCCCCCGCAACGACCTGGCCCCGGCCGCCGAGCGCGGATGCGCGACCGCCTACATCGACCACTTCGGGCGCGCCTGGCCGCAGGCCGACGTCTCGGTGGCCCACCCGGAGGACCTGTGGCCGTACATTCACCGATGGGTCAACGAGCGCGCCGCCTTGAATGCCTTATGCGCCAAAGCGATACCGGTTCGCGCCGAAAACTGTACCGAATCTGTCGCCGGGCCGAATTAAGCTGAAGGTGCGCCCTGAGCCGACCGATCCCCGGCTCAGGGCGTCGGACGTCTACCAGCAGGTAACCGGGTCGCCCAAGCGCACGGGCGCTTCCCGAGAGGTCTTGAGGTAGAGGCCGAACAGGTTGCGGTGCCCGCCGACGATGAGCCGGTGCAGCTCCCGGTCCCGCTCGCGTCCATAAGGGTCCCAGCTCGGCAGCACGCACCGCTCGCACGGCTCCTGCACGCCCAGCTCGGCCTCCCCGAGGCGCACCGCCGTTCCCGGTTCCAGCTCCAGCTCGGCGAAGGGGTCGGCGTCGGTCTCGACCATGACGTTGGGGCGGAACCGCTCGGGCTCGACCGCGCGGCCCAGCTCCTCTTCGAGGCGCTTGAGGCTGGCCTCGAAGATCACCAGGATGCGGTCGACGTTCCGGTTCGGGCGCAGCTCCACGCCCCGTTCGAGAGCCAGATCGGACGCGAGCCGCTCCGGTAGGCCCGGGTCGTCGGCCGCCCAGGGCGCCCCGCCCGGTTCGTACAGCACCGGCGCGTCGCCGGTGCCGTCGGCGCTGCCGCACTGGGCCGGCCACGCCGCCTCCCAGCCCATCATCCGGGGCAGGCCGCCGCCCCACAATCGCTCTCCGGTCCCGGACTCGAGCACGCGCAGTACCCGGTCCCCGGCCATGCCGGCGGGGCCGACGGTGGCCGATCGCACCGTCTCGCCGCGGAGGCCCTTGACCGGCCAGCGCCACATTCGGGTCACCGTACCTGCGAACACGCCCACGAATGTACCGCCTTCGCGTTCGTGCCCGCGACCCCGCAGAGTAACGTCCGGGAAATAAGCCAGTGAGACAATGGCCGCCCCAGGACCGAGAGGAAACGCGCAATGGAACGGCAGAAAGAGTTCGTGCTCCGCACGCTCGAAGAGCGTGACATCCGGTTCGTGCGGTTGTGGTTCACCGACGTGCTCGGAACGCTCAAATCGGTGAGCGTGGCACCCGCCGAACTCGAATCCGCCTTCGAAGAGGGCATCGGCTTCGACGGCTCCGCGATCGAGGGCTTCGCCCGCGTCTACGAGTCCGACATGGTCGCCATGCCCGACCCCACCACCTTCCAGGTCTTCCCGTTCGAGGGCCGGGGGATCGGGGAGTCGGCGCGGATGTTCTGCGACATCCTCACCCCCGAGGGCGCTCCGTCCTGGGCCGACCCGCGCCACGTGCTGCGCCGGTCGCTGTCGAAGGCCGCCGACCGCGGCTTCACCTTCTACGTCCACCCCGAGATCGAGTTCTTCCTGCTCAAGGACGGCGGCGACGACCCCAGGCCGGTCGACGACGGCGGCTACTTCGACCACACCACGCACTCGACCGCGCGCGACTTCCGCCGCCAGGCCATCCTCGGGCTCGAGCGGGTCGGCATCTCGGTCGAGTTCAGCCACCACGAGGTCGCCCCCGGCCAGCAGGAGATCGACCTGCGCTACGCTGACGCGCTGACCACCGCCGACAACATCATGACCTTCAGGCACATCGTCAAGGAGGTGGCCCTGTCCTCGGGCGTCACCGCCTCGTTCATGCCCAAGCCGTTCGCCGACCAGCCCGGCTCGGGCATGCACAGCCACCTGTCGCTGTTCGAAGGCGAGGACAACGCCTTCCACGACCCGGGCGACGAGCAGCGCCTGTCCAAGACCGGCAAGGCCTTCGTCGCCGGCATGCTCAAGCACGCCCCGGAGTTCACCGCGATCACCTGCCAGTGGGTCAACTCCTACAAACGCCTCTACTCCAGTCCGCTGCCCGGCCAGATCTCCGAGGCGCCCTCGTACGTGTGCTGGGGCAAGGCCAACCGGTCGGCGCTGGTGCGCGTGCCCGCCTACGGCAAGCCGAACTCGGCCCGCGTCGAGATCCGCTCCCTGGACGCGGCGGCCAACCCGTATCTGACCTACGCGGTCCTGCTCGGCGCCGGCCTCAAGGGCATCGAGGAGGGCTACGAGCTCCCTCCGGGCACCGAGGACGACGTCAGCGCCCTCACCGGCGCCGAGCGCGTCGCCGCCGGCTACCAGCCGCTGCCCTCGTCGCTGAACGAGGCCCTCGACGCCATGGAGGCCTCCGACCTGGTCCCCGAGGTCCTCGGCGAGCACGTCTTCGACTACTTCCTGAAGAACAAGCGCAAGGAATGGGACGACTACCGCACGCAGGTCACCGCCTTCGAGCGCCAGAGGTACATCAATCTCTGACCGCTTACGATGGGACGGTGACCACTGCACTCGTGATCGAGAACGACCCCGGACAGGGGCTCGGACGCGCGGGGGACTGGCTCGCCGAGGCGGGCATGGGGTTCGACGTCGTCCGGCCCCACGCCGGGGACCCCGTCCCGAAAAGCGCCGGCGGCCACGAGGGCCTCATCGCCCTCGGCGGCGGCCGCGGCGAGGACTGGGACGAGGAACTGACCGGCCTGCTCGAATGCGCCGTCGCCGACTCGACCCCCGTCTTCGCCCTCGGCGCCTCCGCCCGCATGCTCGCCGCCGCCTTCGGCGGCGCCTCCGAGCCCACCGACCGGGCCAACGGCCCCCGGATGCTCGCCAAACGCGACGCGGCCGGTTTCGACCTGCTGTTCGGGCCCGCCCCCATGACCCTCGACGTCATCCGCCGCGGCGAGCGGGAGCTCACCGCCCTCCCCGAGACCGCCACGCTGCTGGCGGCCTCCCCGTACGGCTCGCTGGAGGCCTTCCGCATCGGCGAGGCGGCCTGGGGCGTCCAGTCCCACTTCGAACTCGCCCCCGACCAGCTCGCCGCCTTCGGCGACTTCGACGACGAAGCGCTCGACCAGGCCCGCGGGGTCGACCCGCACATCGTCGAGACCTGGCGGCCGATCATGCAGCGCTTCGCGCGCATCGCCGCCGGCGAGCGCCGCGAGCTGCCGGTGCTCGATGCCTGAGCCCGACCACGCCCGCCTGGCGGTGACCGAGGCCAGCAACGCCCTCGGCGACTTCATGCGCGCCCACCCCGAGGTCGAATCCGCCCTCACCGAGACCGAGGAGGCCGGGCTCGGCCGCATCCGCGCCGCCGACGCCGCCGGCCTCGGCTTCGCCTGGAAAGCCAACCTGCTGCGCATCAGCGCCGCCGACCTCACCGGCGAGACCGACCTGACCGCCACCTCCGACGCCATCTCCCGCCTGGCCGACGCCGTCCTCGCCCGCGGCCTCGAACTGGCCCGCGAGGAGATCCCCGGTTCGACCCGGCTGGCGGTGATCGCGATGGGCAAGACCGGCGCCGAGGAGCTCAACTACGTCTCCGACGTCGACGTCGTCTTCGTCGCCGAAGACGACCTCGACCTCGCCACCCGGCAGGCGGCCCGCATGATCCAGATCGTCGGCCCCGCCACCTGGCCGGTCGACGCCGGGCTGCGCCCCGAGGGCCGCCACGGCGCACTGGTGCGCACCGTCGACTCCTACCTGGCCTACCTGCGCGACTGGGCCCGTACCTGGGAGTTCCAGGCCCTGCTCAAGGCCAGGCCCGCCGCCGGCGACCTCCAGCTCGGGCTCGACTGGCTCGCCGCCGTCCAGCCGTTCATCTGGGACGCCGCCAACCGCCCCGGCGTCGTCGCCGAGATCCGCGACATGCGCCGCAAGGTCGCCGAATCGGTGCCCCGCGCCGAACGCAGATGGGAGCTCAAGCTCGGCCCCGGGGGCCTGCGTGACATCGAGTTCGCCGTGCAACTGCTCCAACTCGTCCACGGCCGCGGCGACCCCGGCCTGCGGGTGCGGTCCACGCTCGAAGCACTCGAAGTGCTCGTCGACGCCGGCTACCTCGCCCGCCGCGACGGCGAGGACCTCACCGACACCTACGCCTTCCTGCGCAGCGTCGAGCACCGCCTCCAGCTCCAGCGGCTGCTGCGCACCCACCGCGTCCCCGACGGCGGCGAACCGCTCCACCGGCTCGCCCGCGGCATGGGCTACCACTCCGACGAGGACTTCCTCACCGCCTGGCGCGCCCACGCCTCGACCGCGAGGCGCCTGCACGAGAAACTGCTGTACAAGCCCCTGCTCGACGCGGTCGCCCGGGTGCCGACCGACGAGCTGCGCATGCCCGAGACCGAGGCCGCCTCGCGCCTGGCCGTGCTCGGCTTCGCCGACCCCGCCGGCGCCCTCACCCACATCCGCCGGCTCACCGCCGGCGTCTCCCGCACCGCCACCGTCCAGCGGGCGCTGCTGCCGGTCGTGCTCCACGAACTGGCCGACTCGCCCGAACCGAACCGCGGCCTGCTCGCCTACCGCCAGGTCTCCGACAAGCTCGGCTCCACCCCCTGGTACCTGCGGCTGCTGCGCGACGGCGGCCCGGCCGCGGTACGCCTGGCCCGACTGCTGGGCACCTCCCGCTATTTCGCCGGCCTGCTGCTGCGCGACCCCCAGTCGCTGCGGTACCTCTCCGACAACGCCGACCTCGAACCCCGCGGCCGCGATCACCTCGCCGAAGGGATGCGGCAGGCCGCCGCCCGGCACGCCGACGCGACCGCCGCCGTCGCCGCCGTCCGCGCCATCCGCCGCCGCGAACTCATCCGCATCGCCGCCGCCGACCTCCTCGGCCTCCTCGACGACCAGGAGGTCGGCCTGGCCCTGTCCGACCTCACCGATGCCGTCGTCGACGCCACACTCGCCGTCGCCGCCCGCGACGTGCCCGACCCCCCGCCGCTGGCCGTGGTCGGCATGGGACGCTTCGGCGGCCGCGAGACCGGCTACGGCTCCGACGCCGACGTCGTGTTCGTCCACAACGGCGAGGGCGACGCCGCCCGCAAGGCCGCCGGCCGCATCGTCGAATCGGTCCGCACGCTCCTGTCGGCGCCCACCGACGACCCCCCGGTCGAGATCGACCTCGGCCTGCGCCCCGAAGGCAAAGGCGGCCCGCTCGTGCCGAGCCTGGCCGCCTACGAGCGCTACTACGCCGACCGGGCCCGGCTGTGGGAGCGGCAGGCGCTGCTGCGGGCCCGCCCCGTCGCCGGAGACCAGGACCTGCTCGACCGGTGGAGCGAACTGGCCGACTCGATCCGCTACCGGCCCGGCGGACTGAGCGAGGCCGAACGGCTCGAGTTCCGCCGCGTCAAGGCCCGCGTCGACTCCGAGCGCCTCCCGCTCGGGGCCGACCCCAACGCCCACACCAAGCTCGGGCGCGGCGGCCTGGTCGACATCGAATGGGCCGCCCAGTTGCTCCAACTCGAGCACGGCGACGACGCCGACTTCCGCACCACCCGCACCGTCCCGGTCCTGGAAGCCGCCGCCGCGGCCGGCTACATCGACCGGACCGATCTGGACGACCTGCGGTCGGCCTGGGAGTTCGTCACCCGGGTCCGCAACGACATGACCCTGGCGCGCGGGGTGCCGCGCGACGAGCTGCCGCGTTCGGGGCCCGAGCTGACCGCGCTGGCGCAGACGCTCGACTTCGGCGAGGACACGCAGGAGTTCCTCAATCACTACCGGCGGCTGACCAGGCGCGCGCACGAAGCCTCGCACCGGATCGTCTACGGAGGCTGAACCGGGCCCGGACCGGCATGCCGCGGGCCTGGAAATTTTTTCGCGCCGAGCCTTGACTTCGAAGGATCCACCCGTAAAGATAAAGATACTTATCAATTAAGTCTCTTTACTTTTGGGAGGAAGCATTGAGCCGCCTCAGATCCCGGCGCATGCTCATCGCGATGACCGCGGCCCTGGCCGTGGCCCTCAGCGGTGCCATCTACGCCGTAGCGAATCCCTTCACCGCCACCGCCCAGCAGACCTGTTCGGCGGCCTGGGACTCCGCGGCCGTCTACAACGGCGGTGACCAGGCCAGCCACAACGGCAACGAATGGCGCGCCCAGTGGTGGACGCAGGGCGAGGAGCCCGGCACGACCGGCGAGTGGGGAGTCTGGGAGGACCTGGGCCCCTGCGGTGACGGCGGGGGCGACCCCACCGACGACCCGACCGGCGACCCCGGCGGCTGCCCGGCCGACTGGGACGCCTCCGGCGTCTACGTCGGCGGCGACGAAGTCGGCCACAACGGCACCAAATACCGCGCCCAGTGGTGGACCCAGGGCGATGAACCCGGCACCGCCGACGTCTGGGAGGACCTCGGACCCTGCTCGGGCGACGGCGAGCCCACCGACGACCCGACCTCCGACGACCCGACCGACGACCCCACCGACGACCCGAGCGATCCGGTCGACCCGCCCACCGAGCAGTACAACGTCGCCTACTTCACCGAGTGGGGCGTCTACGGCCGCGACTACCACGTCAAGGACATCGCGACCTCCGGCTCGGCAGAGGAGCTGACCCACATCGTGTACGCCTTCGGCAACGTCCAGGACGGCGAATGCCGACTCGACGACTCGTACGCGGCGACCGACAAGGCCTACACCGCCGCCGAATCGGTCGACGGCGTCGCCGACGACTGGGACCAGGACCTGCGAGGGAACTTCAACCAGTTGCTCAAGCTCAAGGAGATGTACCCGCACATCAAGGTCCTGTGGTCGTTCGGCGGCTGGACCTACTCCGGCGGCTTCGGAGAGGCGGCGCAGAACCCGTCGGCCTTCGCCGACTCCTGCTACGACCTGCTCCACGACCCGCGCTGGGACGGCCTGTTCGACGGCATCGACATCGACTGGGAGTACCCCAACGCGTGCGGACTGTCCTGCGACGACAGCGGGACCCAGGCCTACCCGGACCTGATGCAGGCGCTGCGCGGCGAGTTCGGCGGTGAGCTGGTGACCGCCGCGATCACCGCCGACGCCTCGTCGGGCGGCAAGATCGACGCCGGCGGGTACGACGCCGCCGCTCAGTACGTCGACTTCTACATGGTCATGACGTACGACTTCTTCGGAGCCTGGGACGCCCAGGGGCCGACCGCGCCGCACTCGCCGCTGCACTCCTACGACGGCATCCCGAACGCCGACTTCTACGGGGCCAACGCGATCTCGAAGCTGAAGTCGATCGGAGTGCCCGCCGACAAGATGCTGCTCGGCTTCGGCTTCTACGGCCGCGGCTGGACCGGCGTCGACCAGTCGGCACCGGGAGGCTCGGCGACCGGCGCCGCCTCGGGCACCTACGAGTCGGGGATCGAGGACTACAAGGTCCTGGTCGACTCCTGCCCGTCCACCGGCACCGTCGCCGGCACCGCCTACGCCCACTGCGGCGACGACTGGTGGAGCTACGACACCCCGGCGACGATCGGCCAGAAGGTCGACTGGCTCAACGGACAGGGCCTGCTCGGCGCCTTCTCCTGGGAGCTGTCCGGCGACACCGGCGACGGCGAACTGGTCTCCGCCATCCACAACGGACTGAACTAGTCCGGCGCGGCGGGCGGACCGGCGCTGCCCGCCCGCCGCGGACGCCGTCGGTCGCCGACCCCGCGGGGTCGGCGACCGACGGCCTCGTCCGGCCATTCCTCATCGGAACGGGTATCCCGGATAGATGTACCCCGACCCCCAGTGGGGCACGACCCCGTAGTGCCCGTAGACGTCCTCCAGGTAGCCCCGCTCCGGCTCGGGGGCCAGCTCGGGATCGTAGCCCGGTCCGGCCGCGACGTGGGCGCGTTCCCGGTTGATGTAGACGTTGTCGTCGTCGACCCCGGTGACGGCGTCGACCGGGATGAGCACCTGCCGCTTACCCATGCCGAGGAAGCCCCCGGAACCGACCTCGAGGAACCGCACCCTGCGCTCCCCGCGGTCGATCAGCAGGCTGTCGACCTTGCCGACCTCGTTGCCCCGCGGGTCGAAGACCTTCAGCCCCCGGACATCGTCGGCTTCGTTGGCGACGGTCAGGTCGGTGTCGCCGAGCCTGACCAGTGTCGAAGTCTCATCGGCCATGATGTCCCTCCCTTGCGATCAGCAAGCGGAGGATACCCGGCAAAACCGGCATGAAACGGTCCCGGCCACGGCCGTGCTCAAAGGGCCGAGACCGCGACCGCCAGACACACCAGCGACGCGGTGCTCAGCAGCACCCGGACGGTGTTCCAGCGCCGCCACACGTCCTCGGAGAACCGCTCGCGGACCACGGCCGGGTCGATGCCGTCGGGCTCGCCGGCGGCCTTGATCTCGTCGTTGCGCGGCACGTGCACCCGCCCGGTGATCGCCACGGCCGCGAAGTAGAGCGCGAACGCCACGATGGCCCAGGTCGCCACCCGGGCACGGCCGTCGACGAGGTACAGCACGGCCGCGGCGGCGGTGGCGAGGAGCGCGCCGACGAAGACCGACAGGAACACCGGGTTGAGGATGGCCCGATCGACGGCCTGGAACGCTCCGACGAAGGTGCGGTCGTCGGTCCGTCCGAGCCCGGGCATCACCGACACCGAATACGCGAAGAACACCCCGGCCATCAGGCCGACCAGCACCAAGGCCGCCACCAGCACCGCAATCCGCACCGCATCCACCGCAGACTCCTTCCGACCCACCCATGATGCACCGCCGCCGCCGCGGCCGCCCACCCGGCGCGCACCGAGGGTCCACCTTGGTCGACGACCTGGCGCTTGTTAACACATAGGACGTAGACTGCAGCGCGGTGGGCGGCGCCGCGCGCGCCGATTCACCCGTGCCGGCGCAGCCGCGCCCCGTCCCAGAAAGGTGCCCCCAGAGCGTGGACGAGCCACCGGCCGAAACACCCCGAACCCCCGCCGACCGGCCGGGACCGGAGATTCCACGCCGGATCAAACTCGTCATCGGGCTCCTCCTCGCCGCCTCGTTCGTCATGATCCTCAACGAGACGGTGATGAGCGTGGCGATCCCCAAGCTCATGACCGAACTGTCGGTCACCGCCGCGACCGCGCAGTGGCTGACCACCGCCTTCATGCTGACCATGGCCGTGGTCATCCCCACCACCGGGCTGATCCTGCAGCGATTCACCACCCGCGCGGTCTTCATCGGCGCCATGTCGCTGTTCTCCGGCGGCACCCTGCTCGCGGCCATCGCCCCGGTCTTCGGATTCCTCGTGGCCGCCCGCGTGATCCAGGCCGGCGGCACCGCCGTCATGCTGCCGCTGCTGATCACCACCGTGCTCACCTTCGTCCCCGCCGACCGCCGCGGACGCACCATGGGGCTGATCACCATCGTCATCTCCGTGGCCCCGGCCGTCGGCCCGACCTTCTCGGGGTTCATCCTCTCGGTCCTGGGATGGCGGTGGATGTTCCTGTCGGTGCTGCCGATCGCCATGCTGAGCCTGGCGCTGGGCGCGGGACTGGTCAAGAACATCACCGAACCCAAATCGGTCAAGTTCGACCTGCCGTCGGTCCTGCTCTCGGCCGTGACCTTCGGCTGCCTGATCTACGGACTCAGCAGCATCGGCGAGGCCGCGGAGTCCGACGCAACCGTCCCCCCAGGGCTGCCGATCGCGATCGGGGCCGCGGCGCTGGTGCTGTTCGTGCGGCGGCAGATCGTCCTCCAACGCGGCGACGCGGCCCTGATGGACCTGCGCCCCTTCCGCGACCGCGCCTTCGTGGTGGGGACGGTGATGCTGGTCATCTCCATGGGGGCACTGTTCGGCACCCTCATCCTGCTGCCGATCTACCTCCAGAACGTGCTCGGCCTGACCACCCTCGAGACCGGCCTGGTACTCCTTCCCGGCGGCCTGGCGATGGGCCTGATAGCGCCGCTCATCGGGTGGCTGTTCGACCGATTCGGCCCCCGGCCGCTGGTCATCCCCGGCTCCATGGTCGCCGCCGGCGCGCTCGGACTCATGAACCTGCTCGACCAGACCAGCGCCACCGAGTTCGCGCTCGGGGCCAACCTCATGCTCATGATCGGGCTCGGGCTCCTGATGACCCCGCTGATGACCTCGGCGCTCGGGTCGCTGCGGCCCGAGCTGTACGCCCACGGCAGCGCGATCGTGAACACCCTCCAGCAGCTCGCGGGCGCCGCCGGGACCGCGCTGTTCATCACCGTCATGACCACCGGGACCGCCGCGAACCTCGAGGCCGGGATGGAACCGGCCGCCGCGCAGTCGGGCGGCATCCACGTCGCCTTCCGGTGCGGCACCGCGCTGGCTCTGGTGGCCGTGGCGGCGTCGTTCCTGGTCAAGCGTCCGCCGGAGTCGGCGGCCGAGGCGATGTCGGCACCCTGAGCGCCGGTTTCCCGGCGGGCGGCCGTTCCGGCCGTTGACATGAGATCGATCACATGTTAACGTCAACCTCAGTCTCATCGAGATATCAAAATATCGGCATGAGGACGTCGGGCCCACCCTCCGCCCGTTCACGGATCCGTTCCCTCCGATACCCGAGCCGACGGTGATGATGTGATCGATCACATCAGCGCCGCCGCGACCTACATGAGGAGTATCCATGACAATGGTCAGCAGACAATGGACGGCACGCGTGATGCTGCGGCTCGCCGTCGTCCTCGCGCTCGTGCTGTCGCTGCAGGTGGCGCTCGGCGCCGACCGGGCCGAGGCGGAGCCGGGTCCTTCGTTCACCAACCCGGCGGTCGGCCCGCCCAACAGCGCCGACCCGACCCTGGTCCAGCACGAGGGCTTCTACTACTACGTCGCGACGACCTGGTCGTCGCAGGTGGTCATGCGCAAGTCGTCGACCATCGCGGGGCTGGACGGCGCCGCCGAGCAGGTGGTGGTGGAGACCGGCGGCGACACCATGTGGGCGCCGCACCTGGAGATGATCGACGGCCGCTGGTACCTGTACTACTCGGTCGAGCAGGGGGACCTGCCCCGCCGCACCCACGTGGCGCAGAGCGCCGGGTCCGACCCGATGGGGCCCTACACGGTCCTGGGCATCCTGGACCTGATGCCCGACAACGAGTGGGCGATCGACGCGGCCCCGATGCACCTGGACGGGCAGTTGTACATGACCTTCTCGGCCTTCCATCCGGGAGACGGCCTGCAGTCGAACTACATCGCGCCGATGTCGAACCCGTGGACGGCCGCCGGGCACGGCAGCCGGATCTCGGCGCCGACGCTGTCGTGGGAGACCCAGGACGGCGAGGTCAACGAGGGGACCTTCCCCATCCACCGCAACGGCCGGACGTTCCTGACCTATTCGGCCAGCGCGTGCTGGGGTCCGAACTACAAGATCGGGATGCTCGAGTACACCGGCGGCGATCCGCTGCAGCAGAGCTCCTGGTACAAGCACCCGGACCCGATCTTCGAGCGTAACGACGCCGCCGGGGTCTACGGCCCGGCGCATCACTCGTTCTTCACCTCCCCGGACGGCACGGAGACCTGGATCGCCTACCACGCCAACGATTCGGAATCCGACGGCTGCGGCACGACCCGGACCACCCGGGTGCAGAAGATCGACTTCGAGTCCGACGGCACGCCGGACCTGGGCGTCCCGGTCTCGACCTCCACGGTGCTGGACGGTCCGTCGGGGGAGCCGACTCCGGTGCAGATCCGGAACGAGCACAGCGACCTGTGCCTGGACGATTACGAGTGGGGCACCGAGGACGGCGCCGAGGTCCGCCAGTGGTCCTGCAACGGCGCGGCCGTCCAGGACTGGTACCTGGAGGATCTGGGCAACGGCTACCACGCCATCCGCAACGCCTACTCCGGCCTGTGCCTGGACGATTACGAGTGGGGGACCGAGGACGGTGCCGAGGTCCGCCAGTGGTCCTGCAACGGCAACGAGGTCCAGCAGTGGGAGATCGTCGACGCCGGCGGCGGCTACTCCAACATCGTCAACCGCTACAGCGGCCTCTGCCTGGACAACACCGACTGGGGCACCGAGGACGGTGCGGCCGTCCAGCAGTGGACCTGCAACGACCAGGCGGTCCAGCACTGGGCGGTCGGTTAGCCCGCGCAGTCACCGCCGGCGGGGCCGGGGCGGCCGCGGAGCCGCTCCGGCCCCGCCGCTGCGTTCCCGGACGTTATCAATCTGTGACCGAAAAGGATTGACGCGAAGGACTGTGACCGATAACATACTATACTTGTGACGTTGTTCCGACGGCGCTGATCAAGGATCGGTCAAGCCTTTGCAAGGATCCGTCAGATACCGGATGCTTGTTGACGACACAAACGTGGATCGCAGCTCCCCGGTCGTCGTTCGGAACATTCAGAGCTGCCGCATAGGAGGTGACCGCCCGCAATGGCCGCAGCCAAGAAAGCCGCGAGCATCTGGGACGTGGCGAGGCTCGCCGGGGTCTCGCACCAGACCGTCTCGCGGGTCGTCAACGGCTCGCCCCGGGTAGCTCCGGGCACGCGCGACCGCGTGATGGACGCCATCGCCGAGCTAGGATACCGGCCCAACCGGCTGGCCCGCACCCTCGCGGGAGGCGCCGTCCAGTCGGTCACCGTCCTCACCGCCGACACCTCCCTCTACGGCTCCGAGGCCTCCCTGCGGGGCATCGAGAAGGCCGCCCGGGCCGCCGGCTGGAGCGTCTCGATCTCCGTGCTCGACCCCGCCGAGACCCACTCGGACGCCAGCATCACCATGCGGCTGCCCCGGGCCGGGGAACCGGTCATCGTCGTCGCCCACGACGATCCCGGCATGCGCGCCCGCCGGACGCTGCTGGCCTCGCAGCCCGAGGCGATGGTCGCCATCGGCGAGTACACCGGCAAGGAGCCCGACGAGCCGTGGCTGATCGGCCTCGACGACGGCGCCGCCGCGGTCGAGGCCACCAGGCACCTGCTCGACCTGGGGCACTCGACCGTCCACCACCTCGCGATCCCCACCGCCAAGGGCACCGAGGCCGTCCTGAAGTCGCACCGCGCCGAGGGCTGGATCGAGGCGCTCCGGCAGGCCGGCCGGCACGTGCCGCCGGTGGTCTACTCTGGATGGTCGATCCCCGAGGCGTTCGAGGCGGTGCAGCCGTTGGTGCGCGACGAGACGGTCACCGCGATCCTGTGCGGCAACGACGACCTGGCCCTGGCCGCGATCCGCGCGGCGCACCTGATCGGCCGGGACGTGCCCGGGGACCTCAGCATCGTCGGGTTCGACAACACCCCGTTCGCCGCCTACATGACACCGGCGCTCACCACCGTCAACCAGGACTTCGAGGCGGTCGGCAGGGGCGCGTTCGAGCTGCTGCGCCACCGCCTGGACGGCTCGGTGCCCAAGCCCAAGCCGTGCTGGCCCTCGCCCGAACTGATCGTTCGGGACTCCTCGGGTCCGCCCAAGCGCCGGTGACCGCGAAGTTTTAGGGCCGCCGACCGTGTCGGTCGGCGGCCCCGCCGGGGGGACGTGAGGGGCCCTAAGTCTTCCGCTTCTCGCCCGAGCGGCCCAGGAACCGCTGGAGCAGGATGAACGCCAGCAGCAGCACCCCGACCGCGATCCGGGCCCACCACGAGTTCAGGTTGCCCTGGAAGGCGATGATCGTGGAGATCATGCCCATCACCATCACGCCCGCGACCGTCCCGAGGACGAAGCCGCTCCCACCGGTCAGGAGCGTGCCGCCGATGACCACGGCGGCGATCGCGTCCAGCTCCAGTCCGACCCCGGCCAGCGGGTTGGCCGACCGGGTGGCGTAGGCGGCGACGACCCCGCCGAGCGCGGCGCAGAAGCCCGAGACGGCGTAGACGCCGACCTTGGTGCGAGCGGTCGGCAGCCCCATCAGCAGCGCCGACTGCTCGGAGCCGCCGACGGCGTAGACGCTGCGGCCGAAGCGCGTGTAGTGCAGCACGATGAACGCGATGATGACCACCGCGAAGGCGATGAAGGAGATGTGCGGCAGGCTGAACCCGCCCTCGCGGACGTTTCCGAACTCGACGCGGTCCATGCCCCAGGAGAAGAACTCGATCTCCCGGATCGACACGTCCCGGTCCGAGATCTGCAGCGTCAGGCCCCGGTACAGGAACAGCCCGGCCAGGGTCGCGATGAACGGCTGCACTTTGAAGTAGTGGATGACCGCGCCGGTGAACATCCCCGAGCCGGTCCCGAAGACCAGCACGACCGGCACCGCGATCTCGGCCGGGAGGCCCAGTTCGACCGTCATCCACGCCAGGGCCATGGTCGAGAACGCCATCATCGAACCCACCGAGAGGTCGATGCCCCCCGAGAGGATCACGAACGTCATGCCCACGGCGATGATGAGCAGGGCGGCGTTGCCGATGAACAGGTCCGCGATCAGTTGCGGATTGTCGAAGTTGCTGTAGTTGGCCAGTCCGCCCGCGTACATGGCGATCAGCAGTCCGATGGTGGCCGCGATCGGGATGTAGCGGCCGAGGCCGTCGAAGAGCGTGGAGCGGTCGGAGCGCTCGGTCAACGTGGTGGTGCTCATTTGGCCACCGCCTTCTCCTCGGGTTTCGGCTCGGGCGCGGTCGGCTCGGCGGCGGACCCGCTGCGGAACGGTTTGAGCAGCCAGGCGCGGAACTCCGGGCTCTGGAGGATCGCCACGATGAAGACCACGATCGCCTTGGCGGTGAACTGCCACTGGCTCGACAGCCCGACGTTGATGATCGTGTCCTCGAGGGTGCCGATGATGGCCACGCCGATGGCGGTGCCCAGCAGGAAGAACCGGCCTCCGAGGAGGGCGGTGCCGCCGATGACGACGGCGAGGATGGCGTCCAGTTCGATCCACAGTCCGCCGTTGTTGGCGTCGGCGCTGCCGAGGTTCGCCGAGCCGATGATCCCGGCGAGCCCGGCGCAGGCGCCGCAGATGAGGTAGGCGAGGATCGTGATCCCCTTGGAGCGGATGCCGGCCAGGCGGGAGGCCTCGGGGTTGCCGCCGACGGACTCGAGCAGCATCCCCAGGGCGGTGGTGCGCGTCAGCAGCACCAGGCCGAAGAACACGACCAGGCCGATGACGATCGGGACCGGGACGGTGGCGATCGCGCCGCGGCCGAGTTCGACGAAGGGCGTGTCGTCGGAGACCGACGGGATCTGGCCGCCGGTGATGAGCTGGGCGATGCCGCGGCCGGCGATCATGAGGATCAGGGTGGCGACGATGGGCTGCACCCCGAAGTAGGCGACCATGGTCCCGTTCCAGGCGCCGATCACCGCGGCCACCACCAGGGCGAGGACGACGGCGGTGAACACCGTGTCGAGCGCGGACTGGTCGCGGTCGAGGATCCACTGGCAGGCGATCGCCGCGCCGATCGCGTAGACCGCACCGACCGAGAGGTCGATGCCCTTGGTGGCGATGACGATCGTCATGCCCAGGGAGATCAGCAGCAGCGGCACGGCCCCGCGCAGGATGTTGACGAACGCGCCGCCGAGCCGTCCGTCGTGGACGCTCGGGACGATGAAGTCGAAGCCGGTCACCGCGATGTTGACGATCAGGAGGGCGACCAGCACCGCCAGGGGCCAGAAGAGGCGCTTCAGATACGAGTTCACTGCTCACCGCCCTTCGCGACGATCGTGTCGACGATGCGTTCGGTGGTCATTTCGGACTCCGCTCCGAGGATGTCGATCATTTCGCGGTCGCGCAGGACGGCGATCCGGTCGGACAGGCGCGTGACCTCGTCGAGCTCGGCGGAGATGAACATGACCGCCATGCCGTCGTCGGAGAGCTCGTTGACCAGGCGTTGGATGTCGGCCTTCGCACCGACGTCGATGCCGCGGGTGGGTTCGTCGAGGATCAGCAGCCGCGGCTGGAGGAGCATCCATCGGGCCAGCAGGACCTTCTGCTGGTTGCCGCCGGAGAGGTTCTTGACCGGCAGGTGGGGGTCGGCCGGGCGGATGTCGAGCTTGGCGATGAACTCGGCGACCAGCTTGTCGCGGCGGGCCGGCGGGATGGTGCGGGCCCATCCGCGGGCGGCCTGCATCGCCAGGACGATGTTCTCGGCCACCGACAGGTCCGGCACCAGCCCCTCGGTCTTGCGGTTCTCGGGGCAGAAGCCGATGCCGCGGGCGGCGGCGGTGCGCGGGTTGTGGCCGCGCAGCTTGGAACCGTCCAAGGACAGCGAGCCCGAGTCGTGGCGGTCGGCGCCGGCGATGAGGCGGGCGGTCTCGGTGCGGCCCGAGCCGAGCAGCCCGGCCAGGCCGACCACCTCGCCTTCGCGGACGTCGAGGTCGAACGGGGCGATCGAGCCCCGGCGGCCCAGGCCCTCGGCCGACACCAGGGGAGCGGCGTCGCCGGGCGGCCAGCGGTCCGGCCGGTGCTCGATGGCCTCGAGCGTTTCGACCTCGCGGCCGAGCATGTGGCCGATCAGCTCGTTCTCCGGCAGCGCATCGGTGTCCCAATCGCCGACGAGCTTGCCGTTGCGCAGCACGGTCATGCGGTCGCAGACCTCGTAGACCTGGTCGAGGAAGTGGGAGATGAACACCATCGCCACCCCGTCCCCGGCGAGCTTGCGCATCACGCGCATGAGGACCTCGACCTCGTCGCGGTCGAGCGAGGAGGTCGGCTCGTCGAGGATGAGGACCTTGGCCTCGAAGTCGACGGCGCGGGCGATGGCGACCAGTTGCTGCATCGCGATCGAATAGGACGACAGCGGCGCGGCGACGTTGAGGTCGATGCCGATCTGGTCGAGCAGGGCGCTCGCCTTGCGGCGCATGGCGCGGAAGTTGATGAACGGGCCGAGGCGGGGCTCGCGGCCGGCGAAGAGGTTCTCGGCCACCGACAGGTTGTCGGTGAGGTTGACCTCCTGGTAGACGGTCGAGATGCCGGCGGCCTGGGCCTGCCCGGGGCTGTGGAAGCGGACCGGCTCGCCGTCCAGGAGGATGCGGCCGGCGTCGGGGGCGTGGACCCCGGTCAAGACTTTGATCAGTGTGGACTTGCCGGCGCCGTTCTCGCCCATGATGGCGTGGATTTCGCCGGGCCGGAGCGTGAAGTCGACGCTTTCGAGAGCGCGGACGCCGGTGAAGTCCTTCGTGATGCCGGCCATTTGGACGATCGGCTCGTCGGACATGGGTTCATTCTTTCGGTTCGAGGAGCGGACGGGGCTGGGTGGATCGTGTCCGGGCGGTGCTCCACCGCCCGGACACGATCATTTCATTCGAGCACCAGCCGAAGCTAGAACTGCCGGTTGGGGAGTTCGTCTTCGAAGTCGTCGGGACCGAACACGCCTTCCTCGACCGGGGTGAACTTCTCGAGCTCTTCACCGGCCTCGACCTGGACGACCACGTCCATCAACTGGTCGCCGAAGACCGGGTTGCACTCCACGATGTAGTTGACCTTGCCGTCCACGCCGGCCTCGAACCCGGCCTTGGAACCGTCGACGATGATGATCTGCACATCGGTGCCCGGCTCGAACCCGGCCTCCTCGATCGCCTGGATCGCGCCCAGCCCCATCTCGTCGTTGTGGGCGTACAGCAGGTCGACCTCCTCCAGCCCGTGGGTGGAGATGAAGGTCTCCATCACCGACTTGCCGCCCTCGGCGGTGAAGTCGCCCGACTGCGAATCGACCAGCTCATAGTCCAGCCCCTCGCCGTCCAGGACCTCGTAGAAGCCGGTCTTGCGGTCGTTGGCCGGGGCCGACCCCACCGTGCCCTCCAGCTCCAGGATGCGGGTGGTCTCCCCGCCG
The DNA here is from genome assembly GCF_002798405.1 of Glycomyces xiaoerkulensis. Classification (GTDB taxonomy): domain Bacteria; phylum Actinomycetota; class Actinomycetes; order Mycobacteriales; family Micromonosporaceae; genus Glycomyces; species Glycomyces xiaoerkulensis. The sequence goes on from NZ_PGGV01000029.1 coordinate 444,220, forward strand.
CCGAAGGTCTCGACCGTCCAGGACCCGGCCTTGCGGCCCTCCTCGACGAAGTCCGACCCCAGCCGGGTGACGTACAGGTCCTCATCGGCCGCCTCGATGCCGCGGTCGGCCAGGACCACCGGGATCCCGGCGGTCTCGGCCTCGCCGAGCACGTCGGTCCAGCCGGTCTCCACCACCGGGGCCAGGACGATCACATCGACCTGCTGGGTGATGAAGTTGCGGATCGCCTCGATCTGCTTTTCCTGCTCCTGCTGGGCGTCGACGAACTTCAGCTCGTCGATCCGGTCGTCGGCCTCGGCGGCCGCCTGCACCGAGTCGGAGTTGGCCGTCCGCCACGCCGACTCGGCGCCCACCTGAGCGAACCCGACGACCAGGCCCTCGCCCGAGTCGCCGCCCGAGCCGTCCCCGTCGTCGGCCCCGCACGCGGCCGAGCCGAACAAGAGCGCGCCGGCCCCCAGGCCGACAATAGCTTTCCTGAGCATGATCATTGCCCTTCATGCTGGTGAGATTTGAGGAGTTCAATCCATCCCAGAGGATGTTATCGCTCAAATCCTTACTCATGTTATCGATCACGTCAAG